>NZ_CP069161.1:2400000-3000000 GCF_018802605.1 Paludibacterium paludis
CGTCCGCGCGCATACAGTCGCGGCTGGGGCGAAAAAAACGCACCGGCGAATGAGTCGGCTGATCACGCTTTGGGACGCCGTAGAGGGGGATGGGGAACCAAGCTCCCTATCGTCACCGATGGTGCCGGCTTGCCGCTGAAGGTGAGGCTCAGCCCCGGCCAGTCTCATGAGTCCCGGTATTTTGAACTCTTGCTTGAGGCCATCCGGATTGGCCGTCGGAGCGGAACGGTACGGCAACGACCGCAAAGGGTGGCGGGTGACAAGGGGTACAGCCATCGATGGATTCGTCAATGGCGGCGTAAGCGGGGAATACCGGCCGTCATTCCCGAGCGTAAAGACCAGAGAGCCCACCGTCGGGGCCGACCGCCCAAGTTCGAACGGGAACAGTATAGGCGGCGCAACGTGATCGAACGCTGTCTTGGCTGGCTCAAAGAAGCGCGCGCCGTAGCGACACGCTACGAAAAACTGGCGCTACATTATTTGGCAAGCATTCACATTGTCATGATACGACGATATTTGAGGGCCTTAGCAAACAGAGCCTAGATCCAGGCCGATCATTCTCCAGTTTATGGTGATGCTCCCCCCTTCCTGAGCCGGCATCGAGGTGCCACCACGAGATTGCTACCCCCTCACTGCCTGTGAAGGGAGATCCATCCCATAAACAAAGTTCTTACCAATCCACCGGACTCAACCCCTCCCGCATGGCGTAGCGGGTGAGTTCGGCGATGGTTTTGATGTCGAGTTTCCGGAAGATGTTTTCCCGGTGGGTGCCGATCGTTTTGGTGCTGAGAAACAGGCGGCTGGCGATCGCCTGGGTGCTGTGCCCCTCCGCGAAGAGCTGCGCCACCTGGCGCTCGCGCGCCGTGAGTTTGGGCAGCCTGATCCGCTCTTCGACACTCTGCGGGGCACGGCGGGCCTGCACCACGGAGCCGATGAGCTCTCCGCTCAGGTAGATCTGGTTGGCCATGACCCTGCGTATGCCGCGGGCGAGCTCTTCGTACGAGTTGTCCTTGAGCACGTAGCCGGCGGCCCCGGCATCCAGCGCATCGAGCACCGACTGGGGCCGGTCGGTCACCGACAGGCACAGCAGTTTGCAAGGCAGCGCCTCGGCGCTCAGGCGTCGGATCACTTCAAGGCCGTTCATGATGGGCATGGCCAGATCGGTGATCACCACATCGGGCTGGAGGGTTCGAGCCAGTTGCAGGAGTTCCATGCCGTTTTTCGCCTGGGCCAGCACCTGAATATCGTGCTCCCGCTCCAGCAGCGCGATGAGACCTTCGCGCAGGATGGCATGGTCGTCGCCGAGAATGACGCGAATGCTCATGACCGGCTCCCGGGCATCGATGGCCAGACCAGTTCGGCGCACACGCCCGCGCCCGCGCCCTTCTCCGTGCGCAAGGTCAAGCCGATGCCTTCGGCCCGCAACCGCGCGGGCAGGCGGCACAGCCCGCTCCCGCCGGCACGCGGCGCCAGAATGCGTTGCGGATCGAAGCCCGGACCGTCGTCCCGCACGGTCAGTTCGATGCCTCCGCGCCGCTCGCGCAGCCGCAGGGCAATACGCGCCTCCGGCGCATGCTTGCAGGCGTTGACCAGCAACTCGCGCGCGGCATCCAGCAGAAGGCGGGCAACAGGTTCGGGAAGGCTTATCCGGACAGCAGGGCAATCGGTGCCAATGATCTTGCCGGCCATGGTCCCGACCTCGCGGGCGACGGACTCGCAGCGCTCCGCGAAATCGTCGGCATTCGGCATTCGCCCGCCGGGGTTTTCTCCCTGTAACTGACCGATCAGTTCCCGCGTGGCCCCCAACGCCTCCCGAACCAGTCCGCGGCAATGCGCCAAGGGAGCCGGGTCGTTCGCGCCGGCGCGGGCATCGTCAAGATGGATCAAGGCAAAAACCAGACGTTGGGCCAACTCATCGTGCAGCCGCCGGGCGATCTCCTCGTTCGCCGCTACGAGCTGCCCGAATCCCGCTTCGTATTCGATGCCGCATTGTCGCGATCCATGCATGATATCCTCTTGTTCTGGCATGTGACGGCCGGGCGCAGACTGCGTGAACTCGCCGTCGCTCTCGTGTCTGTAAGACAATAATCAAACTGACTGGATAGTTTCTGTTGAACGTCTTATCAAAGATACCAATAGAATAAATACTACCAAAAAACATTCCCATTCTGGAAGATTTGACGCTACCCTCTGGTACAGGCGGAAGATCCAACGCCAATGCGAGTGCTCCCTGTCCCGTGACGACTTGATTGCCGTGCCCCATGACCCGACGATTACCGCAATGAATACACCCGACATCCCCCTCCCGCGCCTGCGACTGCGCGACTTCACCGGACATGACCTGCCCTTCGTCTATGCGGGCTTGTCCCATCCTGACGTCATCAAGCATTACGGCATTTCCTATGACAGTATCGACGCCTGCCAACTCCAGATGGACTGGTTCCAATCCATCCGGCGGGATGGTACCGGCCGCTGGCTGGCCATCGAACGCAAGGATGACGGCCAGCCGATCGGCGCCATCGGACTGAGCTCGCTGTCCCGCGAACACCGGTGCGCGGAATTGGGATACTGGCTGCTTCCCCAATTCTGGGGGGAAGGCTACATGCGCGAAGCGCTGGCCGGTTTTGTGGAGTATGCGTTTCGCGAATTGGGATTGCACCGGATCGAGGCGGAAGTGGAACTGGACAATACCGCGTCGCAAAAGCAGCTGGCCGCCGCCGGCTTCACTCTGGAAGGTATTCGTCGGGAGTGCGAAATGAAAAATGGCGCCTTCCTTTCCCTGGCCGGCTACGCGCGACTGAGCACCGACCCCGACCCGCGCGCCGGACGCGCCAATGCTGCCCACACTTGAGACCGGGCGCCTAGCGCTGCGGCAGCGCGCCCTGGCCGACCTTCCGGAATGTCTGGCGATGGATCGCGACCCGGAGGTCACGCGCTACATCGAGGGTCCCTGGACGGATCCCGTGGCGCACGAAGCATTCGTGCGCGAGCGGATCGCCCGTTGGCCAGGACCCGACTTCGGCTACTGGACGGTCATTCCCCGAACAGGGCTGTCATGCGTTCTTGGCTGGATCATGCTGCTGCCCACCTCATCCCCGCACAGCGCCGAACTTGGCTGGCGTTTCGCGCGCGCCGCGTGGGGAATGGGCTACGCGACCGAAGCCGCCCTCGCCGTCATTGCCCACGCCCGCCGGATCGGCACGGTGCGCAGCCTGATCGCCGACATCGACACGCGCAATACCGCCTCGCGGCGGGTCGCCCACAAGCTTGGAATGAGGCCTGACAGCGCGCATGGGACGCGTGGCGAACAGCGCTTCGAACTGTCTCTGGACGACATCCGCGCGCACTGACGTTGCGTTCGCGGCCCATGCCCGCCCAGCTCTCCGTCGCTCGCCGGATTTTCCCGAGAGAAACGCCGTGTCACGGGGCAAGGCGCGTCAGCGCGAGTCGGCGCGCAGCACGGTCACGCCCAGCGCATCGATGGCGGCAAGGCACGCCGACGCCGCGTCGTGCTCCACGATCACCCCGCTGACCTCGGCGCATGGCGCGATCACCCAGGGCGACGCCGCATCGAGCTTTTCCGAGGACGCCAGCACCCAGGTTTCGGCGGCACGGCCCATCAGCGCGCGCTTGATGCCGCTCTCCTCCTGATCCCCCGTGGTGAGTCCCGCGCCGGCGCTGATGCCGGTCACCCCCATGAAGTACAGATCGGCGTGGATTCTGCCGGCCATTTCCACCGCCGCCGCGCCGACCGTGACCATCGAATGCTTGAACAGACGACCACCGATCAGCACCACATCGATACCCTCGTGATCCGTCAGTTCCACCGCGACGGTCGGACTGTGGGTGACCACGGTGGCCACCAGATCGCGCGGGAGCTGGCGGGCCAGCTCCCGGCAGGTGGTTCCGCCGTCCAATAGCACGATCTGCCCCGGCCGCACCATGGCCGCCGCGGTTTTCGCGATGGCGCGCTTGCCTTCCGGCTCCACCTTCGCCCGGCCGGCCAGGTTCGCCGTGGCCGGCGACGCCGGCAGAGCGCCGCCGTGCACCCGCAGCAGGCATCCCCTGGCGGCCAGATCGCGCAAATCGCGCCGGATCGTGTCCTCGGAGACGCCCAGCTCACGGCTGAGCGTGGCGGCCACCACCAGTCCTTCCTCGCGAAGCCGGCTCAGAATCCATTGTCGGCGTTGACGGGTCAGCATCGAAGTCTCCCCATTGGCATCAAGTTATGCACGATATTACTTGTTAGTGCACGATACTGCACGATATTATGCATAAAGCATCACCTTCATTCACCCACAGGAAGGCGCACGCTCATGAACGATCCCATCCGCATCGTCGCGGTGGAAGTTCTTTCCGACGACTGGTTCATCCTGAAAAAAACCACCTTCGACTACCGTCGCCGCGACGGCAGCTGGCAGCGTCAGAGCCGCGAAACCTATGATCGCGGCAACGGTGCGACCATCCTGCTTTACAACAGGGAGGCGCGCACGGTTATCCTGACCCGCCAGTTCCGTTTTCCGGCGTTCGTCAACGGCTCCCCGGACGGCATGCTGATCGAAAGCTGCGCGGGCCTGCTCGATCTTGACGATCCGCTGACCTGCATTCGCCGGGAAACCGAGGAAGAAACGGGATTCCGGGTAACGGACGTGCGCAAAGTGTTCGAGGCCTACATGAGCCCCGGCTCCGTCACCGAAAAGCTGTACTTTTTCGTCGGTCATTATCAAAGCGCAAACCGGGTCCGCGACGGCGGCGGAGACGCCAGCGAAGGCGAGGATATCGAGGTGCTGGAATTACCCATAGAGCGGGCGATGGCGATGATCGACAGCGGAGAGATCCGAGATGGCAAGACCATCATGCTGCTTCAGCACGCCTGCCTGCACGGTCTTTTCGAACACTGAACCTTGTATGGCGATTACCGTCCGTTTCGTGCGGGCGGACCTTATCCGGAAAAAGCGGTCGGCGCTCTTCTTTCCTGTCTAACGTCATACACACGCTTTCTTGTCCATGACATGATATCGGAATACGTGAAGCATGATCGAACCCCCGATTCCGCGACGCCTCATGAGGAGCGCCCTGCCCATGGCGACAGAAACCGAATTGACACTGCGCTTGCCGCCCGGCCGGAATGCCGTTTTCCGCCGTTTCATCGCCCGGCACGCGGGCGAACACAACGGCCCGGTACGGGAGCGTCTGCGCCGCATCCACTACGACACCGAGGATGTCTCGCTGGCGCGGCACGGCCTGAGCCTGTGTCTGATCCGGCAGGACGGGCGATGGCGGCAATGTCTGACGCGGCGGGGACGGAGTAGCCGAACACCACGAACCGTTGAGATGCCCCTGAACGGGCCGGCACCGGGCCTGCATGGATTCGCCGGAACGGCAATCGGCAAGACCCTGGCAAAAGCGGTCGGGAACCACGCCATCGTCCCCCGGTTTTCCGAGACGTTGATCCGGACCGTCTGGATCGTGGGCGGATCGTCCGGCCGGCGGATCCGCGTACAACTCGATCAGGGCTCGCTGCGCGGTAACGGCCGGATGTTCGCCATCAACGATGCGACCTTTGCGCTCGAGCAGCAGGGGCCCGCCGAGGCCCTGTACGCGCTGGCGCTGGAGGTGGCCGCCCGCTTGCCCGTGGAGCCGGTCGCTTCCGACCCCGGCGCGCGCGGCCGCATGCTATACGAGCCCGCGCAAGCGCCCGCGCCGTCACGGGCATGCCGCTTGGAGCCCGAATCGGGAGAAACCCGTTCCGGAGCCTTCCGTCTCGTCGTCCGCGAGTGCCCGCGCCATTTGCGCGCCAATGTTCCGGGCATTCTTGACCGCTCCGACCCGGAGTGCATCCACCAGGCTCGCGTGGCGTTGCGCCGGCTGCGCAGCGCGCGCGCCCTGTTCTTGCGTGCGCAAACGGACGATGCCTGGACGATCATCGACACCGAAGCGCGCTGGCTGGCCGGCCGGCTTGGCGCCGTGCGCGATCTGGACGTGTTTCTGGATGAAACACTGGCTGGCGCGGGAACCAATCATGACGACATCACGGCGCTGGCTGCCGCTATCGCGGCAAAGCGCGAAGCGAGCCGTGGAGAGCTGGCGGCAGCGCTGACGTCGTCCCGTTACGGCCTGTTTTTGCTTCGTCTGACGCTCTGGCTGGCGCAAGACGGAACCGGCAAGACCGCATGGAACGGATTCGCCCGCCGTGCGCTTGAGCGGCGCAGGCGCGCGCTCGAAAAGCCCCCCCCTGTCGCCGGCAAGGAGAAAAAACGGCACATATTGCGCAAACGGGCGAAGAAGCTGCGCTATGCGGCGGAATTTCTCGCGTTCCGGTTCGATCGCCGGTCCGTTCGGCGTTATCTCGCGCCACTGAACGATCTGCTTGCCGTTCTGGGCCGGATGAATGACGCCGCCGTGGGGCGCGCCCTGCTGCTCCGGCTCGCCGAAGACACTCCATCGCTCGCACCGGCCGCGCGGACGGTGATCGCCCGCCTCGACGCCATGGAAAGCCGCAGGAAACCACAATTGGCGCGCGCTCGCCGGCGGTTGAGACATACCTCTGCGTTCTGGTGAGGCGGCCGCCGCGGATTCACCCCTGCCAGGTATCCCGGATCCGGCGGATTTCGGGCAAAATGGAGACAAATGTCCCGACGTAGTCCGGCGCGAAATGCGATCCCGCCGAACCGGCGATTTCCGCCACGGCAGCCTCCATGGACCACGGTTCCTTGTAGGGCCTTCGCGTTGTCAGCGCATCGAACACGTCGGCGATCGCCACGATCCGGGCGCTCTCGGGAATGGCGTCCCCGGCCAGGGCATCGGGGTAACCGCTGCCATCCCATCGTTCGTGATGACGGAGCGCCACTTCGGCCGCCATCACGAACAGCGGCGTATCGCTTTTTCTGAGGATTTCATAGCCGATATCCGTGTGCCGCTTCATCACATCCCATTGTTCGGGCGAGAGCCTGCCCGGGAACTTCAGGATGTCGTCGGGTATACCGATCTTGCCGGTATCGTGCATCGGCGCGGCCAGCTCCAGCATGTCGGCGCGCTCGGCCGACCAGCCGGCGGCAAGCGCCAAGGCCCTCGCGTAGGCGGCCATACGCCAGATATGCGCGCCGGTGTCCGTGTCGTTGTAGTGTCCGGCCTCGCCCAGCATGAAAATCGCTTCGCGCTGGCGGTTCTCGACCTCGCGCGCCTTCACCAGCATCAGGTGCGTCTGGATGCGGCGCAGCACGATCGGCGCGGATACCGGCTTCTGGATGTAGTCGACCGCGCCGACATCGAACCCCAGCGCCTCGTCGTCCACCGACTCCATGGCGGTGACAAAAATCACCGGAATGGCCTGCGTCTCTGGCAAGGCCTTCAATTCGCGGCACAACTGATAACCGTCCATGTCCGGCATCGAAATGTCGAGCAGAATCAGATCCGGCCGGTGCTGCCGCGCCGCTTCCAGCCCCTTTCTGGCGTTTGTCGCGAAAACGAGCTGATAGCTGCCTTTGAGGATTTGCCGCAAAAGCTGCAGGTTGTTGGGTTCGTCATCCACCGCCAGGATTTTTTTCAGCATGGCCTCACTCCTTCACTTCCCCCGAGCCACCGGAGAGTTTTTCCACCTCGTCCCGTGCCCCGTCAAAATCGAAGGCGGCAATCCGGGTTCGTAGCGGGGCCAGAGCGGCATCACCCACGCATCGGGCCAATTCGTCGATCACGGGTTCCACCACATCGGGGTCGAGCGAATCCAGCCCCGCCCGGATCGCCGCCAGAAGCCGCGCGACCGTCGATGGATCGGCGTCGCCCGCCCACGCGGATCCGCCATCCGGCAGCACCAGCCGGGCGATGCCGCGCGCGACCTGGGTCAGCTCATTCGCCAGATCATGAAGCACGGCCCCGATTTGCTGCATGTCGCCCGATTTGAGCTGCGCATCCACATGCGCGGCCAGGCTCGCCACCCGATCCAGCGCAAGGTTCGCCGCCACACCCTTGAGCGCATGGGCGACCACTCGCGCGCGCTCCTTGCCGTTCTCCTCGCCAAGCCGGCGCGCCATTTCACCGGCGTCATCGGCATTGCGCTCGGCGAACTGGATCAACGCTTTGGCATAGGCCTGCGCGTCGCCCCAGGACAGCAACGCCCGCGGAACATCGGCGCAGCGCGATACCGGGGCAAAGTCCACCTGAACTCCCGTGGCTCCCTCCATATCGCGGGCAAGATGCAAACTGCCCCGGCCTTCCGGCACATGCTGCTCCATAGTGGCCAGCAAATGGTTGAAATCGATCGGTTTGGCTTCGATTCCGTCCATGCCCGCGGCGAAGCAGCGGCGATTGTCTTCGCGCATCACGCTCGCGGTCAGCGCCAGAATCGGCGTGCGCGCACCAGCGGCCGACTCGAGGGCACGGATAGCGCGCGTCGCCTCCAGGCCGTCCATTTCCGGCATCATGACGTCCATCAAAATGATATCGAAAGACTCGTGACGAATTTTTTCCAGGGCTTCCAGACCGTTTTTCACCCACGTCACCTCGTGCCCCTGACGTTTCAGCCGCAAGGTCACCAGGATGGCATTGGCCTCGATATCCTCGGCCAGCAACACTCTGAAAGTGCGCGGTGACTGAAATTCGTCGCAGGTGACAAAACCCTCGTCGGGCAAGCATTCCTCGCCCTGGCTCCAGGTCGGCATCCTAGCCGTGAAATGGAAAACCGACCCCTGTTCCGGCTCGCTTTCCACCCAGACCTCGCCCTCCATCAATTCGACGATCTGCCGGGTGATGGTCGTTCCAAGCCCGGTGCCGCCGAACCGGCGGGTCGTGCTGATGTCGGCCTGGGAAAACGCTTCGAAGACTTTTTCGACCTGTTCCGGCGTCATTCCGATACCGCTGTCGCTGACGGAGAAGTGCAGCATGTCAGGCCGGTTCGCCGCTGCCACGGCAAGCCGCACGCCACCCTTTTCGGTGAACTTGATCGCATTGCTGACCAGGTTGAGGATCACCTGGCGCAAGCGTGTCGGGTCTCCGACAAAATGCACCGGAAGCGAAGCCGGGTAATCGACAGACATCGTCAACCCTTTTTCGGCGGCGCGATGCTCGATCGTCCCCAGCGCCGCCACCAGCGTGTTGGGCAGATGGAAGCCGACCCGCTCGAGGGTGAATTTGCCGCTCTCGAGCTTGGAGATGTCCAGGACATCATTGATGATGCCAAGCAATGACTTGGCCGAACCGAGAATGGTTTGCACATAGCGCGTCACTTCGGCGGACAAATGCCGCTCCTGCAGGACAAGTTCGGCGAAACCGATGATGGCATTCATCGGTGTGCGGATTTCGTGACTCATGTTGGCGATGAATGCCGCCTTGACCCGAACGCCGGCCTCGGCGTCTTCCTTGGCTCGCTGCAATACCGCTTCGGCGCGTTTCTGGGAAGAGATATCGGAAATGAACCCGACGAAAAGATGGCGATTGGCGGAGATCTGCGCGTGCCCCACCGACAGATACGCGGGAAACTGTGTGCCGTCCTTGCGCCGGGCCAGCACTTCCCGTCCGCGTCCGATGACCGTGCTGCGGCCGGTGGCGAGGAATGCCTCCAGGTGGCGCTGGTGCAGGCCCGACTCCTCCGCCGGCATGAGAAGGGAAACATTCTTGCCGCTCACTTCCGCCAGCGACCAGCCGAAAAGGGCTTCCGCGGCGGGGTTGAAAGTATGGATCAGCCCGTGTTCGTCGATGGTGACGATACCGCTGACCGCGGTCTGCACGATGGCCTTCACCTCGGTGGTGGCGATCGCCACCAGTTCCTTCAGGTGATCCCTGTGCCGGGTCAGTTCCGCCTCGGCGGCCTTGCGCTCGGAGATATCGGCGATGATGCCGACGAACATCGGCTCGCCGCCGACCTGCATCGCGCCGACGGACAAATGCATCGGAAATGTCGAGCCGTCCTTGCGTAACCCCTCCACCTCCCGTCCCTTGCCGATCACGCGCGGATTCCCTTCCCGCAAAAAGCGCTCAAGGTAACCGTCATGCTCCGAGCGATAGGGTTCGGGCATCAGCATCCTGACATTCCGGCCGGCCATGTCGTCCGCCGCATAGCCAAAGAGCCTTTGCGCCGCGGGGTTGATCGTTCCGATGATCCCGCGCGCGTCGATGGTGATGATGGGATTGGCGGCCGTATCGAGAATGGCGCGTGTCATTTCGAGGCTGACGGCGAGCTTGCCCTCCGCCTCCTTGAGCTTGCTGATGTCGGCAATGATGCCGACGAACAGCGGCTTGCCGCCGACTTGCATCGCGCCCACGGACAGGTGCATCGGAAACGTCGAGCCGTCCTTGCGCCGGCCCTGCACCTCCCTGCCCTTGCCGATGATGCGCGGCTCTCCGCCACCAAGAAAACGCGCCAGATACCCGTCGTGCTCCGACCGGTAAGGTTCGGGCATCAGCAAGCTCACGTTGCGGCCCAGCACGTCGTCCCTGGCGTAGCCGAACAGTCGCTCGGCCGCGGGGTTGAAGGTGCTGACGAGTCCCGACGCATCGATGGTGATGATGGGATTGGCCGCCGTATCGAGGATGGCCCGGGTCATCTCCTGGCTGGAGGCGAGATCTTCCTCGACATGCCGCTGGCCGGACAGATCGACGACCGATCCGACAAATACTCGAAGTTGGCCAAGCTTCACCTCGCTGACAGCCAGCCACATCGGGAATACCGTGCCATCCTTGCGCAGGCCGACGACCTCCCGGCCCTTGCCGATGATTCTGGGATTTCCTTCGCTCAAATAACGCGCCAGATACCGGTCATGCTCCGAGTGGTAAGGCTCGGGCATGAGGCGGGAAACATTGTTTCCCTGCACCTCGTCCGCCGAAAAACCGAAAATGCGCTCGGACACGGCATCGAATGACAGAACCCGGCCCTGTTCGTCCAGGGTCACTGTTCCCACCGCGGTGATGCCGCCCCGTCGGGAACGGGATACTGATTTTTCGCCATGACTCATGGTCGCCTCCTCGAGACCGCCCTCGTCACGGGCCATGTTACTTATGGATAGCCACTCCCCTCCCTTTATGCCAAATCAAGTCGCCCGCCCAAAGAACAGTCAAAGCGCCATGCCCAGGATTTTCATCGCCGTTCTCAGTGCAACGGCAAGCACGGCGAGCGCCGCCGTGCCGCCGCACCAGAGTCCGGCGAACCACACGATTTTCTCGAGGCGTGACGATTCGCGTCTCGCGTTTTGCGGTCTCATCTAGTGGTACCCCTCGTCCGACGCGCGCACCTTCCCGCGAAAAACCCAATACCCCAGCGCCGAATACACCAGGATGACCGGGATGATGATCACCGCGCCGACCAGGGTGAAGGCGAGACTCGACTCGGGCGCCGCCGCCTGCCATAACGACACCGAAGGCGGTATCAGCATGGGCCAGATGCTGATCACGAAACCCGCGTACCCGAGCGCGGCAAGCAACAGGGCGAAGCCATAGGGCTGTCGTTCGTTCTTATTGCGGCACGCGCGCAGGATTGCCGCGACGCAGGCCAGCACAGCCAGGGGAACCGGCATCAGGAAGAACAGATTCGGCAGACGGAACCAGCGCTCGCCTATCGCCGTGTCCAGCAGCGGAGTCCAGATACTGACCATCCCAATCGCCGCCAGCCACGCCCAGGTCAGAAACGGCATGATCCGGAACAGCCGGCGCTGCAGATCGCCGTCGGTCTTGATGATCAGCCAACCGCAGCCGAGCGCGGCATAGGTGATCACGACACCGGCGCCGGTGAACAGGCTGAACGGTGTGAGCCAATCGAAAACACCTCCGGCGAACTCCCTTCCCTCGACCCGGATGCCCTGGATGTAGGCGCCCAGGGCCACCCCCTGAAAGAACGCCGCGCCGGATGAGCCCAGGATAAAGGCCAGATCCCACACATGGCGCGTTCGCCGCGCCTTGCCGCGGATTTCGAACGCCACTCCCCGGAAAATCAATCCGCACAACATCAGGATCAACGGCAGATACAGCGCGGAAAGCACGGCCGAGTAGACAACGGGGAAGGCCGCGAAGAGACCGGCCCCGCCAAGCACCAGCCAGGTTTCGTTGGCATCCCATACCGGAGCCACGGTGTTCATCATCACATTGCGGTCGCGTTCCTCCGGGAAAAACGGAAACAGTATCCCGATTCCCAGATCGAATCCGTCCAGCATCACGTAGATAAATACTCCCAGAGCGATGATGCCCGCCCAAACCGACGGTAAATCAAACATGGCCTTCGCCTCCTTCCGAATCGTCTTCCACACCGCCACCCGCGCCCGAGAGCGGTCGCCGACCCGACCAGGTCACCCACGGCCCGAACGGCTCTTTCTGGCCTGAGGGCGTCGGCTCATGGGTGCCGGGACCTTTTCTCAACAACCGCAGCAAGTAATACATTCCTGTTCCGAAAACAAGGAAGTACACAACCACAAAGATCATCAGGGACACCCCCACGGCCTGGCGTGTCACCGGCGACACGGCATCGGCGGTACGCATCACGCCATAGACCACCCAGGGCTGACGCCCGACTTCGGTGGTGAACCATCCGGCGAGCATGGCGATGAAGCCGGCCGGACTCATCAGCACGGCGAAGCGGAGGAACCAGCGGGTTTCGAAAAGCGCGCCGCGCCGGCGCAACACCCAGGAGGCGCCGGCCATCGCGAGCATCAGCAGCCCGAGGCCGACCATCACCCGGAAACTCCAGAACACGATCAGCGCATCGGGACGATCCGCTTTCGGAAAGGCCTTGAGTCCACGGACTTGACCGTTCCAGCTGTGCGTCAGGATCACGCTTCCGAGCCGGGGTATTTCCAATGCGTAGCGGGTGGTTTCCGCTTCCATGTCGGGAATGCCGAACACCGTGAAAGGAACGCCGTCCGGCCCCGACTCCCACAGGCCTTCCATGGCCGCGAGTTTGGCCGGCTGATGGCGAAGCGTATTGAGCCCGTGCAGGTCGCCCACGAACACTTGCAGCGGAGCCAGAACCAGCAGGATGCCCAGCGCCATGGACAGGGAAATGCGCACGCCTTCGGCGCGCGTTCCGCGCAACAAGTGCCACGCCGCGCAGCCCGCCACCAGCAGCGAAGTGGCGATGAAGGCGGACAGGGTCATGTGCGCCAGCCGATAGGGGAAGGATGGATTGAATATCACAGCCCACCAGTCAACCGGCACGACCCGGCCGTCGGCGATGGTAAAACCGGCGGGTGTCTGCATCCAGCTATTGGAGGCCAGAATCCAGAACGTCGAGACCAGCGTGCCGACGGCCACCATCACCGTGGCGGCAAAATGCGCCCGGCGTCCGACCCGGTTCCAGCCGAACAGCATGATCCCAAGAAAACCGGCCTCCAGGAAAAACGCCGTGAGCACTTCGTAAGTCAGCAACGGCCCAGTGATCGAACCGGCGAAATTGGAGAACGCGCTCCAGTTCGTCCCGAACTGATAACTCATCACCAGCCCGGAGACGACCCCCATGGCGAACCCCACCGCGAACACCTTCGACCAGAACCGGCACAGATCCAGATAGACCTGGCGGCCGGTTTTCAGCCACAGCCCTTCCAGGACGGCGATGAAGCTCGCCAACCCGATGCTCAGGGCGGGAAACACAATATGAAACGAAACGGTGAAGGCGAACTGGATGCGCGCCAGGTCCAGGGCGGTCAGAGTCATGTGGGGTTCCTGTTGTTTCCGGACGGTTAAGAGGGCAACACGCCACTGTTATCGGCTTAAGCGCTGACGAGCTTACTCCATCGCGCGAACCGGGGTCCGGCCGGCCGGTTCGGCGATGCGCGCCGGGCGCCACAGTGCGGTGCCTGTCCGCTTCCGGCACAGTATCGGCGAACGAAATAATGGGTAACAGAATCAGAAAAATGATATTTTTGCGTATCAGATGGGAGAGGAGGCCGAATGAAACGCTACGAAGAGATTGCCGAATCGCTGGCCGGCGAGATCCGCTCGGGGCAATGGCCGCCAGGCAGCCGCCTCCCTTCCATTCGCGAACTGACCGCGCGCCATGGCATCAGCCCGGCGACCGCGTTCAATGCGTATTACCGGCTCGAAGAGCGCGGGCTTGTCAGAGCCAGGGAACGATCGGGCTATTTCGTGACTGGCGGGCCGCAAGCGATTCGCGCCGAACCGGCCGCATGCGCCCGCACCCAACTGTCATCCCATGTCGATATCAGCGAACTGGTGTTCGACGTGCTTGGCGCGGCGCAGGATCCGGCCATGCTGCCGCTGGGCTCCGCGTTCGCATCGCCCGACCTGTTTCCGCTTTCGCGTCTGGCCCGCTCCATGGCCGCCTCGACGCGCTTCATCGACCCGCGGGAGATCGTGGCCAGTCTGCCGGCGGGCAACAGCCAGTTGCGGGAACAGATCGCGCGGCGCTACCTGGGGATGGGCATGCACGTCGCGCCGGAGGAACTGATCGTCACCAGTGGCGCCCTGGAGGCGCTCAACCTTTGCCTGAGCGCGGTGGCAAGGCCGGGTGATCTGATCGCCATCGAATCACCCGGCTTCTATGCCGCCTTGCAGGCGCTCGAGCGACTCGGCATGAAAGCGCTCGAAATTCCGGTGCACCCCAAGCGTGGTCTGGACCTTGCCGCACTGGCCAACGCCCTGGACCGCCATCCGGTCAAAGCCTGCTGGTTCATGACGACCTTCCAGAATCCGATGGGTGCCAGCATGGCGCAAGAAAGCAAACAGGAGCTGGTGGAGCTGCTCGCGCGCCACAACGTGCCTCTGATCGAAGACGATGTATACGGCGAACTGTATTTCGGTCGGCACTGCCCGCTGCCGGCCAAGGCCTTCGATCGCCTGGGCCTCGTCATGCACTGCAGCTCGTTCTCCAAGACACTGGCGCCGGGTTATCGCGTGGGATGGGTGGCGCCGGGGCGCTACGGACAGGCCATCGAACGACTCAAGCTGATGACCACGCTGTGCGCGAGCATACCCGCGCAGGTCGCGCTGGCCGATTACCTGGGAAGCGGCGGGTACGACAAGCACTTGCGCAAGCTGCGCCACACCCTGGAGGGACGGTTGGCCGTCGCGAACGAGGCGCTGGCGGCGCATTTCCCGGCCGGGGCGCGCCTGTCCCGGCCGGATGGCGGGTATTTTCTCTGGGTGGAGCTCGACGAAGGCTTCGACACGCTGGAACTGCACAGGACGGCGGCGGCCCACGGGATAGGACTGGCGCCCGGGCCGGTGTTTTCCGCGAGCCGCACACAATACCGGCATTGCCTGCGGCTCAATTTCGGGGCCGCGGGACCCGATGCGATGTCCAATGGAATTGGGAATTTGGGTGAACTGATCCGATCAGCCGGACGTGGCTCACAGAAAGCAGTCAAGCCTGCCCCCAACTGAATATGCGCAGTGATACGGGATCAAGGATTACTCGACAGCATCGCTAGTCGCGTTCTTATGCTAAGATCGCAGGTTATCTCAGAACAACCAACGGGATCGACCACAAGGTCGCTTTCTCATGACACTTTCCCCCGAGTCGTCCATTTCATCCGGCAGAGCAGTTATCCTGGTGGCAGCGCATGCCGACGATTTCGCCCTGGAATTCGCTCAACGCCTGACAGGAAGTCCAGTCATGGCGAAATACCGCTTCATTCTCCTGACCGACTCGGAGCGATCCTTCCCTCCTGGAGTCGAATGCCTGCGCCCTTCAGAAATCGACCGCCTGCTTGCCGCCAACAGGTCTCTCATTGTGCAAAGCCTGAGCCGCGAAGATCATCAGTTCGCCGCCAAGCGATTTCTGCGCAACCGCAATGGTCATTATTTGCTGGCCACTCACCTTGACGGCAAAGGCATTCCCGGCGGAATACTTCGCCATATTGTTTACAACAAGCTAACCGACATCAATCTGTTCATCGACCAAAACGCGCGCGCGCCATCTGGCGCCCCGGGGTTTCTCGGATTGAAAAATCCGATGGTGCTCGATCAGCCGCAATTGGGAGATCGGGCCGACCTGCGCATGCTGCATCATGCCTACGAAGCATTATTGCACCCCTCCCGCACGGATGTGTCCGGACTTCGCAAACAAGATGACAGCGACATATGTCTTGCTTATGTCACACACTTTTATTGCAACCAGCAAGACATCAGCTCTGTCACAAATCTGCTGGCGCGCTACGCGGCCTACCCCTCAGAAGTGATCAGCCGTGTCCATTTCGTTGTGGTCGACGACGGGTCTCCCATTGAGTACGACATCCCCGACCTCGCTCTTAACCTGACTTGGCTGAAAATCGATCAGGATATTCGTTGGAATCAGGCGGGAGCACGCAACCTGGGTGCGGTATACGCGAAATCCGACACCATGCTGCTCACTGACCTGGATCATGAGCTTCCCGTCGACGCGATGCGCCGTCTGATCGCCCGTCCGCCGTGCGGGAAGCGGATATACAAGATTTATCGCAAAAAACCGGATGGATCAGTGTACAGCGGTCACTCAAACATGTTCCTCGTCTCACGAGGACGGTTTTTCGAATGCCACGGCTATGATGAAGAGTTCGCCGGCCATTACGGCGCCGAGGATTTTCGCTTTATCAAATACCATAAAGCGCGTGGAACCTTGCAGCGCTACTTGCCAAAGTCGATCCTGTGCATTGAGAGAGAAGATATCAACCGTCGAAAATCCTACCACTCGCTGGCCCGGGATCTGTCCTTCAATACGCCGGTAGACAGCCGAAAAAAACGTGAACTTGCCGTAAACGGCCACGGTCACGGCCACAGCCGGATGTTTCTCAATTTTACCTGGCGCATCCTACTGGACCGGCGCTTGCCCGTAACCTCCAGGCGAACCCGGCACACGATCTGGAAACACCTCGCCATCTTCCGTCAGATCTTACCCAGATTCTGAACCACAGCACCGTTTTTACTGAACTCAAGAGCAGTTATCAGGAAACATTACTACAGAATAGTTAGATCGAAAGACACGTGAGAAAATCCCCTCAAATTTCGGCAAGACAGACTATGTTGAAAACATCCACATGGAGAGTCGCCTATGAAAATCTCACACAAGAGCGGTCTGCTGTCTGCCGTGGTCTTGGCCTCCACCATCGGCATTCTGTCCTGGCTACAGTACGCTGCTGTCTCATCCAGCCTGCTGGAAGGGAAGCGCCAGGAAATCGCCCAGACCAGCCAAATCCTCGTTGCGCAAATCGAAAACTGGCTCAATGGCAAATTGCGCCAGATCGATCTGGTCTCGGAGGCTATCGACTCGGGATTCAGTCCTGACCGCATTCAGGAAGTCTTTCACCGCCCTCTCCTGAAAAAAGAATTCCTGCTGATTTTCGGCGGCCTGGACACCGATGGCAAACCGCTGACCAATGACCCCACCTGGAAACCACCGTCAGACTGGGATGCCCGCAAACGCCCCTGGTATCCTATCGCCACCGGCAGCAGCCGGGCGGTGCTGACCGAACCCTACGCCGACGCGGCGACCGGCGAGATCCTGATTTCCGCCGTGGCGAAACTGACGGAAAAGGGAGCACAGCGCGGCGCCTTCGGCGGGGACCTGAGTTTGCAGACCATCGCCAAAACCCTGAATACCGTCAACTTCGACGGCGAGGGCTACGCCTTCCTGCTGTCCGCCGAAGGCAAGATCATCAGCCACCCCAATCCGAAGCTCAATGGTAAACCGGTCGCCGAACTGTTCGGCGGACAGGCTCCGGCATTCACCCCGGACCTGCAGGAAATCGAGGCCAACGGGCAAAAACTGATGGTGTCCTTCACGCCATTGACCCATCTGGATGGCACGCGCTGGATGGTCGGTATCGTGCTCGAATCGGACAAAGTCCTGGCCCCCGTCCATGCGCTCGGCTGGCGTTCGCTGATCGGCGCGCTGATCGGTGTCGCGGTGAGTCTCGTTCTGCTCAGCTCGATGATGCAGCGCATTTTGCGCAAACCGCTGGAACAACTGCAACGTTCGCTGGCCGAACTCAATAGCGGCGACGCCGATCTGACCCGACGGGTGGACGCATCCGGCAATGACGAGTTCGCCGCCGTGGCGCGCGAACTGAACGGTTTCCTGAGTTACCTGCAACAGTTGGTCGGCGACATCAAATCCATCGCGCAGCATGTCACGGACAGTTCGCGGGACAGCGCGGGCAAATCGGAACTCAGCTGCAAGGAAGTGGAGCATCTCGAAACGGAATTGAACCGCCTGGTCGATGCCATGCGTCAGATGGCCGACACGGCAGGAGAGATGGAACACAATGCCCAGACAGTCGCCAAGGTCGCGGAACAAGCCCATGAGGAGATGAGCGACAGGATGCAGCAGGTCGTTCAATCGGGCGTGACGACGCGCCGCATGGCCGAAGTCATGGAGGAAACCTCCCAGTCGATGAACGAACTGGCGACATTCAGTCAGAACATCGAATCCATTGTTTCGGTCATCACCGTGGTCGCCGACCAGACCAACCTGCTTGCCCTGAATGCCGCGATCGAAGCGGCACGGGCCGGAGAAGCGGGACGCGGATTCGCCGTCGTGGCCGACGAGGTTCGCAAGCTGGCATCCCAGACGCAGCAGGCGACCCAGGAAATCCGCAGCATGATCGATCAGTTGCAAAAGGGTGTGTCGCAGGCCAAAAACAAGATGCAGGAAAGCCGGGACATGGCGAACACCTCGGTCAACGACTCGGAACAAACCAGCGAAGTCCTGGCCAGGATCAAGGATGCGATCGCCGACATCAACGAGAAAAACTCGCAGATCGCCCGGACGGTTTACCAACAAAGCAGCGCGACGAGGGATATCAGCCAGAACGCCGGAGAGCTGCTGCAGATCGGTCAGCGGGTTTCCGCCTCGGCGCAGAGCCAGCGACGTCTCTCCGGAGATGTCGCGCACAAAGTGGACGAGCAGGATTCGCTGATTTCGCGCTTCCGCATCTGAACGCGGTAAATGCCAAGGGGGAGACACGGCATGAAGTTCGGAAAAACGCTGGGGTGGTGCGGCCTGATGGCCTTGACGCCGCCCGCCCTGGCGGCCGGCGGCGTGACCGAAGTCGTGGTGTACGCCGATGCCGGATATCCGCCCTACGCTTATCAGGAAGGAGGCATGCCGCGCGGGGTTTATACAGATATACTGAAACAGGCGTTTTCCAGGATGAAAGGCTACTCGGTCACGATCCGCGCCGAGCCGTGGCCGCGCATTCTCGCCTCAGTGAAGCGCGGCGAGTATTTCGCTTTTTACCCTCCCTACCAGCATCGCAAGGAACGACCGTATGTGGAACCCTATTCCGTCGCGATACTGGAAGAGCGGGTGGAACCCCTATGCCGCGAAGCGGTGATGCATGCCAAACGCACGCGCTTCCCCGACGACTTTGGCGGACTGCGCATCCTTCGCAATGCGAGTTTCGCGATCGGCGGAGAAGGGCTGGCATCCTTCAGCGCCCAAGGTCGGATCCAGCTGGCCGAAGTGGCCAGCACCTCCCAGGCACTCAGGATGATTGCGGCCAACCGCGCAGACTGTTATCTGGGCGATCCGCAGGCGGTCGGTTTTGAATTGCGCGCCAACCCGGTCTACGACGTTTCGGGCAAGCTACTGACACTGCTTCCCGGCCCGGAGATTTCGCGAAACACGGGTCACGTGGGGTATGCGGCCGATGGCCGGCGCTTCCCGTTCAAGGATGATTTCGTGCGTCAGCTGGACGCCATTCTTTCCCGCATGCGACAGAACGGCGAGATCGATGCGATCGCCAAACGCCATTTCAAACAGGAAAACGCCAAACAAGGGAGGCTTGACGCCCCGCCCAATGGAAGGTAGCGTGTCGCACGCCCCCATGTTACTCCGGTTATCCCGATGCAACCCTTGACAACCTACGGTGTGCTCCTGCTGGCGATCGTTCTTGAAGTGATCGGCACGTCCTCCATGCAGGCATCCCAGCAGTTCACCCGCTTGTGGCCGAGCCTGCTAACGCTATGTTGCTATGCCGGCGCTTTTTTCTGTCTGTCGCTCACACTCAAGCACATCCCCGTCGGTCTGGCCTACGCCATGTGGAGCGGCATCGGCATCGTGCTGGTTTCGCTGATCGGCTACTTCGTCTTCGGGCAGAAACTCGATCTGCCGGCGATTGCCGGCCTTGGCCTGATCATCGCGGGGGTGCTGGTGATCAACCTGCTCTCGAAAACCGCGGCTCACTGAGCCCGGTGCTCAAACGTGCCGGTAACGCCAGCACAGCAGGGTCACGGAAGCCAGAATTCCGGTCAGCACCGGTCCGGAAATCGCCGGCAGATACCATGTCACCGTACTGGCGACGCCGTAGCTCGCGGCGCTGGCGAGAACCACAACGCCCACTTGTTTTTTCACATCGATTCGCATTTGTCGGATCTGTGTGCTCCCGGGGCACGGAACGGCTGAAACAGCCGTAATGCTACGCCGCGGGAAGGCGCGGGCACCAGCGCGAAACCGTGCGATTCGCTGACCTGCGTCAACAAACGGCGAAATCACCGCCCCTCGTCACGCCTCGGGGTACTGCACGATCTGCAGCTCGTTGCCCGACGGGTCGCACAAAGTGGCCAACACCCCGCCCCACGGCTGCGCCTCGGGCAAAACAGTGAATACCGCGCCGCGCGCGGTCAGCTCGGCATGCCGGGCCGGCACATCGGTCACGGTAAAGGACAGGCCGGTAAAACGGCCGACCAGTTCCAGCTCATCCTCGGGCGCGTCGTTGGACACTTCCTGCACGACCAGAATGGCCGCACCGGCGGTGAACACGCAAAACCCTTCCTCGCAGCGGTCGGCCTTGAGCGGCAACCCCAGAATGTCGGCATAAAAAGAACGGGCCTCGGCGATATCCCGGACAAAAATGCGCGCAGTGCTCAGTTCCACAATCGTTCCCTTCAGAAAACAGAAAATACCGTATCCGCCATCCTACCCGATCTTGCCGTTGTCCGGCTGCCGACACATTGAGATCAATGACATCGGCAAACCTCCGGCGTGTCCGTATAATGACGCCGAAATCCGTAAAAACCCAAGCACAACGCCACCAATGCCAACACGCTCCCACCATACCCGTCACTTTCTCGCCGCAGGAGGACTGGCCTTCGCCACCGAACTGAACCGGCTTTATCGCGCGCGCTGGGCGCTGACGGCATCCCGGCGCCAGCTCCACACCCCGGGATGCTTCGCCTCGGCGATCTACCGGATCGAATCGGCCGAACGCCGCGGGTTCGCCTTTGTCAAATCCCACAGCCGGCCTGTTAACGGCGCTTCGCGCCGATTCGTTGACGGCCTGTGGCAGTTGAACGGCACCGGCGCCGCCCAGCCGCCTTGGATCCGCTATCCGGCGACCTTCGCCGCGAATCGCCAGGGCAAGTGCTACTTGCGGACCTCCGACGCGGAATACCTGATCGTCAATCACCTGGCGGTCATCATCGCGGATGAGTTTGCCGGAAGAGCGGCGGGCACGCTTGCACTGGCGATCGAATACCCGCCCTGCGCATCGTGCAGAAAGGTCATCGACCGACTGCGCAAGGCGCATCCCGCCTTGCTGATTTCCGTTCAATGGCCACGCTACCGCAGCCATAAACGCATATCGCGCAATACTGTGAGAAGGAGCCTAAAACGGCGATGAGCCCCGCGGGGCTCATCGTTTCTTGCAGAAAAACGCGAAGACTGGCCGGCGGCCGCCGGCACCGGTCAGGCGGCCGCGTTCAGGTAGGCGTCGGCCGGGTAAACGGCGCTCGCCAGACCGAGCAACGAACGGAATGTCACCTCGAAGCGGCGGCCTGCCGGCTCGACGCGGACGACTTCGAAGCGTTCGATGTCGCCATTGTCCTTCTGTTCACAGATTTGGTAACCAGGCTTCAACTGGCTGATCTTCATCATCATTATTGTTATCCTTTTCAATAATCATTTTCATTTTCATATTTCGAAAGCCGATAACCGGCGGCAGCGCGCAGCAAGGCGCGCGCCGGCGGACGTTCAGCATCAAAAGCATTGTCAGAGCCGGGCGAAGAAGAGGCCGCGGGAGCGTGCGGCCGCCGGTTTGCGGGCGACATTCCCAAGAGAATGCGCATAGCCGGAAACACGGAATATTCGGCGAAAGTGGGTTCGGTGTCGCGAACCGAGATCAGGGAGTACCGCGCGAAGCTGGAAAAATACCGCTTGGAGAGGAAACGTGGAACTACAGATCTACAACTTGAACTGACGTTAGCCAAGCAATCTACCCGACTTCAAAACAACTGTCAAGCAAAATTCAAAACCATCCCGGCCGATGGCATGAAGAGGCCCATGGGAAAACGCCACCCCGCATACTGAACAAAAAAGCAGTCAAAGCCCGAGCGCCCGGCCCTCACTTGCCGAGGCAAGCCCGAGATCCAGCCAGCGCATCACTTCGAGCGCGTCGCCGGGCGGCACGGGATTGGCGGCACCCGTCACAATCGCGTCGCGCACGCCAGCATAATAGCAACGGTAATCCCCCGGCACGCCATCGCATGCCCGCCGCGTTTCGACACCGTCGCACACCGTCACGAGCCAGCCCGGATCGGGGTCCAACCCCCAACCTTCGCCACCGGGCTCCACGCCCGCTTTGAGCCTCTCTTCCTGGCGATCCGGACCGCGCTTGACGAAACTGCCGCGCGTGCCGTGCAGCGTGAAGCGCGGACCCGGCTCGGCCGCCAGCGTGCCGCCATGAAGAATGACACGCAGCCGATCGTAACGCAGCACGGCGTGAAACCAGTCGACGCAACTCGCGCCGTCACGCTGCGTATCCAGATCGAGCGACAGGGCTTCCGGCGGACCGAACAGCATCAGCGCCTGGTCGAGCAAGTGCGGCCCGAGGTCATACCACAGCCCGCTGCCGGGTAAATCGATTTCGCGCCAGCGCGCCCGTACTTCGGGCCGGTAGCGGTCAAAATGCGATTCGAAATGAACGAGCCGCCCCAGCGCCTGCGACGCCAACAACTGCCGCACTGTCAAAAAATCCCCATCCCACCGGCGATTGTGAAACACCGACAAAAACCGCCGGCTCTCCTGCGCACGGGCAATCAGCTCGCGGGCCTCGGCGGCGTTGAGGGTGAACGGCTTGTCCACCACAACATGCTTGCCCGAGGCGAGCGCGGCCAGCGCCAACGGAAAATGACTGTCGTTCGGGGTCGGGATCACGACCAGATCGATATCCTCGCGGGCAAACAGCTTGTCAGGCGAGTCGCATGTTTCCACGCCCGGCAGTGCCGCCGCGACCCTTCCAGGGTCACGACTGGACACCGCGGCAAGACGCAACCCCGGCACGCTGGCGATCAGCGGCGCATGAAACGTGGAAGCGGCATAGCCGTAACCGACCAGACCGACCCGCAAGGATGAGGGCATGACTGTCCTTTCCGAGTGAACATCATTGCTTTAACATAGTGCTGTCATTAGTCTATCAGCCCGGAGCCTTTCCGAAATGAACAACTGAAGCCGGGAATCCTTTCCCTCCCCCTCGAACCCGAATCTCTCAAGATGCCCGGTCCGAAGGCATGGCTTCGTTCATGACAAAAGGTTTTCATTCCGCCCGGTGCGCGACACCCGCAGACATCACCTTGGCCACCCCCGGTCCGGCATCGTTTCTCAATGAAACGGCCATGCAGCAATACGACTCCGACATCATCGACCACAACCGGCAGGCCTGGGATCGCCAGGCGCACAACGGAGGCGACTGGTCGCGCCCCGTTGATTCCGACACCATCGCCGCCGCCCGCCAAGGCCGCTGGCAAGTGCGGCTGACACCCTCCAACCTTCCCGGACACTGGCTCGGCGACGTAACCGGCAAAGAAGTGCTGTGCCTCGCCTCGGCAGGCGGACAGCAGGCGCCGGTCCTGTCGGCGGTCGGGGGCCGCGTCACGGTATTCGACGTTTCGCCCGGGCAGCTGAACAAGGATCGCGAGGTCGCACTGCGCGACGGACTCGCACTGACCCTCGAAGAAGGCGACATGCGCGATCTGTCGCGCTTTGCCGACGCAAGCTTCGACATTGTCTTCCATCCGATTTCCAACCTCTACGTACCGGATATCCGCCCCGTCTGGAAAGAATGCGCACGAGTACTGCGACCCGGCGGCCGACTGCTGTCGAGTTTTTACAACCCGGTGGTGTTCGTGGCGGATCGCAATCCTGAGGATGCCGCGAACGGGCTGATCCGGCCGCGCTACCGGCTACCCTACTCGGACCTCGCCGATCTTGACGCTACCGCGCTGGCGCAAAAGCGCGAGAAAGGAGACGCACTGGCGTTCGGACACTCGCTCACCGACCAAATCGCGGGGCAAATCGACGCGGGCCTGCTCATCGCCGGGTTTTACGAAGACGATCCGCCGTCGCCCCGCTTCCTGATCGATCGGTACCTGCCGACTTTCCTCGCCACGCTGGCGGTCAACCCCAGACAAACCGGAGCACGCCGGCGAACCTGCCCGTATGCGCCGACTCCCCCGGCGAGGCGGGCGCTGATATAGTGGAACCCTTTAATCATGGGTGGAGACGTCAGTGCGGCTTACCTGCCTCATCGACAATGCATCAGCCCGGGATGACCTTACCCGGGCCAAAGGTTTTTCGGTTTACGCCGAGCATGGCGGCCGCGCGCTGCTGTTCGACACCGGTCCATCCGGCGCGTGCGTGGAACACGCTCACACACTGGGGGTCGATCTGGAGCGGGTTTCCGCCATTGTCCTGTCCCACGGGCATTATGACCACAGCGGCGGCCTGCCCGCGCTGGCGGAGTGGTTCGCCCACCGCCCCCTTTCGCAGCGACCGTCCGTCATCGCCCATCCCGACGCGTTCTTGCGGCGTTATGCGGGCGCCAGGCTCGGCCCATGGCGACTGAACCTGCGCGAGCTGGGCGCGCCCATGGACAGGGACGCGGTAATGCGGGCCTTCCCTCTGCAAGAAAGCCGCGCGCCTTTATGGATTGACGACGAATGGCTGTTTCTTGGCGAAATTCCCCTTCGCCATCCGGAAGCTCGGCCGATCGGCAGACTGATCCGCGGCGCAACCGATACCCGCGACCCGGTGCGCGACGACAGCGCCTTGGTGCATCGCGGGCCGCTCGGCCTGACCGTGCTGATCGGCTGTGGCCACTCCGGGGTTCGCAACATCATCGACCACGCCCGCGAGGTGACGGGCGAGAAGCGCGTGCATGCCGTGATGGGCGGGCTTCATCTGCGCAGCGCCGGTCCGAGGACGGTTCGGGATGTGGCCGACTATTTTTCGCACCTCGCCCCGCCCCACTTGCATGCCTGCCATTGCACAGGCCATGCCAGGCATCATTTGCCTGGCCAGAAGAATATCGGAGCAGGCTCGATTATCGATCTGGGTTTTTGAGCTCGCTCCCCAACCCGGACAATCGCTCATCCCCGCCGCATAACCGGGTCTGCTCGATCAGCCGGGCGATCCGCCCCTTCTCCAGACACGCCATCACCATCACTTCGAAGTGCGCCTGCGAACCCTCGCGGGTTCTCACGCGCACCTCATGGCGATCCGCGAGCATGCCGCCCGCGCATACCGCCTCGCGCACCGTGAAGGCAATCTCCCCGGCGCGTTCGCGCACGTGCTTCAGGTGCTCGACAAACATGTCGCGGTCACTCCAGACGCCGTCGGTGCACTGCCGGTAGTCCTCCGCGAAATAATCCCGGCACGCCTCTTCCCGGGCAAAAACATCGTGATACATCGCCTCCAGGCGACGGCACAGTTCCGCTTGGCCGGCATGCGCCAGAAACTCCGGCAGATCATCGTTGTTTGCTTCACTCATAATCCCTCATTCCTCGTTCAAAAATCGAGCGCCCAGTCTAGCGCCAGGCACGAATGGCGTGTTATCTTCAAAATGCCAAAATATAACGAAAATACGCCAATCATGCCTGCCGGACTGTTTTGCGAGCGTATCCGCCACCCGCTCGGAGACCCCACCCCGCTTCACGCCCATGCCGAAGGTCAGCTTTTCTGGCTGCGGGACGGCGCGCTGATCGTTCACGAAGCGAGCGGACGCAGCACATTCACGGCCGGGCAGACCGGCTGGATACCCGCCGGCATGCCTCACTGGACAAGCGGCCATGGCCGCGTCGATGGCTGGGCATGCCGCCTGGACACGCCATTCGCGCCGGCATTGCCGGACACGGCCTGCCGGCTGGAAGCCTCGTCCCTGCTGCCCGCGCTCCTGGAACGGCTCGCATCGGACGAGCCGCAAGGCGATGCCCGCAACCGGCTGGTTGGCGTATTGCTCGACGAGATCGTCGCCGCGCGCAAGGTTCAGTGCAGACTGCCCTACCCCGCGGAGGCGAGGCTCCGGCGACTTGCCGATGCGCTGATCGCCACCCCGGGCGACACCCGGACGCTGGCGCAGTGGGCGCTATTCGCCGGCGTGTCGGAACGCTCGCTCAGCCGGCGCTTTCCGGCAGAAACGGGCATGACCTTCGAACGCTGGCGCCACGCGGCCCGGCTAGACCTCGCCTGCACAAGACTCGCGCGCGGCGAAACCGTTCAGGATGTCGCCCATGCATTGGGCTACAGCACCGCTAGCGCTTTCATTTCGGCCTTTCGCAAGGCATTCGGCATACCTCCGGGACAGTACGGCCGTTTGACGCACGAAAATCAACCGGACATTTCGAAACCCGAATAAATGCATAGAATAAGAGCAAGGGGGCGATAACCGACCATTTGTGCGATACCGCGGCCACCGTCATCAAGGGGAGATCGTTTGAGACGCAAAACCCAAGGCATCGTCTTGTGTATTCTGCTGTTCGTGGCTGCTTTCACGGCCGCCGGCATCGACCTTTACCGGTCGCGCAACGAAATCCGCGAGCGCGGCTTCGCATCAGCGGAGGCCATGAGTTTTCTGGTATCGGAATGGCTGGCCGGCTCGTTCCGCGAGGTCGATTATGTGGTCCGCAATGTCACCGATGTGATCCACCCCGGCGACCTGCCCCCTTTCGCCCCCGACGCCGAGCGCAGGGCCGACATCACCCGCCTGCTGATCGACAAACACAAAAGCCTGCCGCACAGTGATGAAATCGGTGTTTTCGACGGGCAATGCCGTCTCGCTTTCGCCGCGTACAGTCCGATCGGCTGGGATGCCAGCGACCGCGACTACTGCAAGGCGCTGCGCGCCAATCCGGCGCTGGACCACTTCACCACCAACCTGCTGTGGAGCAACCTGAACAAGTACGAAGTGGTGCACCTGCGGCCGCTGACCGATTCGCGCGGACGCCTCGTCGGCATCGCCGGCGCGGGGCTCGATCTGTCGTTTTTCCAGCGCTGGCTGGATCGCGTGCATATCGGCCCGCATGACACGGTCGCCATTGTCGACAACCGCGGACGCATTCTGGCCAGACACGGGCCGGCCACCCCGGGAGCCCCCAAGGGGCCTGGCCATCAACTGGACTACCCCCTGCAACGCCAGGTGGCCGCGCTCTCGCTGACCGGCGCGGCCAGGCGCTTCCCGGCGGAGCTCGACGACCGGCCCGCGCTGGTTTCCCTCCAGCATCTGGGCGCGCAACCGATCGCCGTGCTGGTCGGCCTCGACGAAGCCACGCTCATGCGGGAGTGGAACGACAAGGCGGCCCAGTTCGCCTTCGGACTCGCCCTGATCGGCATACTCATCGTGCTATTGCTGCGCAACGTCTGGCTTGCCGAAGAGCGGGCCGAACTGCTGTTCCAGCAGGCCTGCACCGACCCGCTGACACGGCTTGCCAACCGCCGGCACTTTTTCGAGACGGCCTTGCGCGAACTGGCCCGCGCCGACCGCAACCTGACTCCCTGCGGCTTCATCCTTCTTGATATCGACAACTTCAAGGAAATCAACGACCTTTACGGCCATCGCATTGGTGACCTGGCGCTGGTTGCCGTGGCCAATGCCTGTCTCGCCATCATTCGCGACACCGACACCCCCGCCAGACTGGGGGGCGACGAGTTCGTGATCCTGATCCCCGATGCCGACCCGGCGGGCGCCATGGCCATGGCCAACCGTCTGCTCGACGCCATTCGCGCGATCCGGATACAGGAAGACAACTCACCGACCCTGCAAATCACGGCCAGCTTCGGCATCGCGTTGAGCCAGCATGGCGAATTGACGCCGGAAGCTCCCCTGTCGCGCGCCGATTCGGCCATGTACGAGGCCAAGCGGGCCGGCCGCGACACATTGTGCATGGCAGCGGACCGAGGATTACCGCCGACCGGCCAGGCAAGCGCGTAGCGGTCCGGAGGCACGATAAAGCGGAAACAGACCACGCAACAGAATTTGCGCGCTGCGCGTATAGGCCGCGCCGCTTATCTCGACACCATCCACTGACGTCTGCGCGTCTATCCGCGTAGCGAGCACGCCGACAGGGTTTTCCAACAGAATTTCGCGCGACGCCCCGTCATCGGCGGGCAGTGCGCACATCGCGTGCGCCACCGTCCCCGGAACAAGGCAGGCGGCGGCCAGACAGCATCCGCCCGATACCGCGAGCGAGGCATGAGCGTGTTGCGGGGTGAAATAGCGGGCCGACAGGTGCCCGCCCTCGCGGGCCGGAGCGATCAAGCACAGTTTTGGCAGGGTTTCGCTCCGGGCCAGATCATCCGCGCTCATCGCCGCGCCGGACGGGTGACGCAATCCCATACGCAGCCCCGCCGCCACCCGCACCTCGCGCATCCGGACCCGCAGCGCCCCATCGGCATCGAGTTCGGCGGGAGTCTCATACCCGGT
Organism: Paludibacterium paludis; assembly: GCF_018802605.1. NCBI lineage: Bacteria > Pseudomonadati > Pseudomonadota > Betaproteobacteria > Neisseriales > Chromobacteriaceae > Paludibacterium > Paludibacterium paludis. Next base: position 2,428,605 of record NZ_CP069161.1, read on the forward strand.
CTTGCCGAACGCCGCCGCCTCGGCGATCACCATCGGCACGGCGACATCCATGCAGGTGACCCACATATCCCCGATCCGCTCCCGGGGCACCCCGGTCGGCAATAACCTGCCGGTCTTGGCGCCAACCGGCGCATCAAGAAACAAATCAACACCGGAAAAGCCGCCGTCCACCCCGGGTATCACCGTATCGGCGGGCACTCCGCCGTCCCGATCCAGGCGCAGCGCGGCGCGCAGCCGGCTTTCCGTATTGGTGTTCCGGATCGTCACACTTATCCGGTCCGCGCCGGCAGGCGGAACCAGCAAACCACTATCCAGAGCGAACAGCGGCAGGGCCGCGGACAGGTTCCCGCAATTGACACTCCAGTCGATGGCGCTGGTATCGGCGGCCAGTTGCGCGAGCGTGCCGACCAGACCATCCGCTTCCCTATCGGCGATGAACACTTTGTTGCCGGTCGGCGCGATCCGGCCAAGCCCGTGGCATTGCCGGTTGCCGGGCAACGCGCCATCCAGCGGCACACCCATCAGGTGCCGCAGCAGTTCATCGCGCAGGTCCGGATCATCCGGCATGTGCCGGGCCCACAGAACAAGCCCGGTGGAGGTGCCGCCACGCACATGAAAAACGGGGAATTCGACCACGCCCCGGCGCAGGGAAGGCACCAGATGCGCAAGCGCGGGATCGGGGAAACAGGGCCACATGACAGCGGCACTCAGGCGACGGCCAGACCGCGGTCGGCGAACAGCGCCCGGGCGCGCGCCACGGCCTCGGGCGTCGGCACCGGCGTATCACCCAGCTCGTAGACCTTGCCCAACTTCGCCCATTTGTCCTTGCCCAACTGGTGGAACGGCAGCACTTCCACCCGTTCCACCACCGGCCCCAGGCCCGCCACGAAATCCGCCAGCGCCGCGATGTCCGCGTCCGCGTCGGTCAGTCCCGGCACCAGCACATAGCGGATCCACATCGGTTTCCCCAGCCGCGCCAGACGCCGCGCGAACGCCAGCGTCGGCGCCAGATCCTGGCCGGTCAGACGCCGGTAAACCGCCGGATCGCTATGTTTGATGTCCAGCAGCACCAGATCCACCGCCTCGAACCAGGCGTCGTCCACCTCTTCGTGCAGGAAGCCCTGGGTGTCCAGCGCCGTGTGCAGGCCGAAGCGCGCCTTGATCTCACCGAGCAGCGCGCCGACGAAGTCCGCCTGCATCAAGGGCTCGCCGCCCGACACCGTCACCCCGCCGGCGAACTTCAGGAAACGCGCGTAGGGCGCGACCTCGGCCAGCGCCGCGTCCAGGCTCACTTCCCGGCCGTCATGCAGCTTCCAGGTGTCCGGGTTGTGGCAGTACAGGCAGCGGAACTGACAACCTGACATGAAGTAGACAAAGCGCACACCCGGACCGTCCACGGCCGCGCCGCTCTCCACCGAATGCAAGAAGCCGGTGGACGGCGAGTGGACTGTTTCTGCGTGCGACATGGCTTGACCTCGAAAAAAAACCGGGGCAACGGCCCCGGTTTCGATCTTAGCAGCTATTACAGCGTTCCGTGGAAAGTGCGGTTGAGAACGTCCAGCTGCTGCTCGCGCGTCAGCTTCACGAAATTCACCGCGTAACCCGACACCCGGATCGTCAGCTGCGGATAGCGCTCCGGATGCGCCATCGCCTCCAGGAGTGTCTCCTTGCGGAACACGTTCACATTCACGTGGAACCCGCCCGCCGCCGCGAAACCGTCCAGGCAGTTGCCCAGGTTCGCGATCCGCTCTTCGGCCGTGTGCCCCAGCGCGTCCGGCGTCGCCGACGCCGTCCAGCTGATCCCGTCCAGCGCCGCCTCGTACGGCAGCTTCGCCACCGACGCCCCGGCCGCCACGAAGCCCTTCACGTCCCGGCCGTTCATCGGGTTCGCCCCCGGCGCGAACGGCTCGCCCGCCCGCCGGCCGCACGGCGTGTTGCCGGTCTTCTTGCCGTACACCACGTTCGAGGTGATCGTCAGCACCGACTGCGTCGGCAGCGCGTCACGGTAGAACACCGGCTGCGCCCGCACCTTCGCCATGAAGGTCTCGGTCAGCCACACCGCGATGCGGTCCGCCCGGTCGTCGTTGTTGCCGTAGGCCGGGTACTCGCCGATCACCCGGTAGTCCACCGCCAGCCCCGCCTCGTTGCGGATCACTTCCACCCGCGCATGGCGGATCGCCGACAGCGAGTCCGCCGCCACCGACAACCCGGCGATGCCGCACGCCATGGTGCGCAGGATGTCGCGGTCGTGCAGCGCCATCTCGATGCGCTCGTAGGCGTACTTGTCGTGCATGTAGTGGATCGCGTTGAGCGCCTTCACGTAGGTCGCCGCCAGCCAGTCCATCATCGTGTCGAACTTCGCCAGCACCTCGTCGTAATCCAGCACGTCCGCGGTGATCGGCGTGAAGCCTTCGGCCACCGTCACGCCGCTCTTCTCGTCCACCCCGCCGTTGATCGCGTACAGCAGCGCCTTGGCCAGGTTCGCCCGCGCCCCGAAGAACTGCATCTGCTTGCCGATGCGCATCGCCGACACGCAGCAGGCGATGCCGTAGTCGTCGCCCCAGTGCGGCCGCATCAGGTCGTCGTTCTCGTACTGGATCGCGCTGGTGTCGATCGACACCCGGGCGCAGAAGTCCTTGAAGCCGCGCGGCAGCGCCGTCGACCACAGCACCGTCAGGTTCGGCTCCGGCGCCGGCCCCAGGTTGTACAGGGTATTGAGGAAGCGGAAGCTCGACTTGCTCACCAGCGGACGGCCGTCCTCGCCCATCCCGCCGATCGATTCGGTCACCCAGGTCGGGTCGCCCGAGAACAGCTGGTCGTAGTCCGGCGTGCGCAGGAAGCGCACGATGCGCAGCTTGATCACCAGGTCGTCGATCAGCTCCTGCGCCCCCTCCTCGGTGAGCGCTCCCGCCGCCAGGTCGCGCTCGATATAGATGTCCAGGAAGGTCGACACCCGGCCGAACGACATCGCCGCGCCGTTCTGCTCCTTCACCGCCGCGAGGTAGGCGAAATAGGTCCACTGCACCGCTTCGCGCGCGCTGGCCGCCGGCCGGCGGATATCGTACCCGTAGCGCGACGCCATCTCGCGCAATTCGTCGAGCGCGCGCCACTGCTCGCTCAATTCCTCGCGCTGGCGCAGCACCGCCTCGCTGAACGGCACGTTGTCCAGCTCGTGGAACGCCTTCTGGCGCTCCTCGCGCAGGAAGTCGGTGCCGTACAGCGCCACGCGGCGGTAGTCGCCGATGATGCGCCCGCGCCCGTAGGCATCGGGCAGCCCGGTGATCACTCCGGACTTGCGCGCCGCGAGAATGTCCGGCGAATAGACGTCGAACACCCCCTGATTGTGGCTCTTGCGGTAGCGGCTCCAGATCTCGCGCACCGCCGGCTCCAGCTCGAAGCCGTAAGCCGCGAGGCCGCTCTCGACCATGCGCAGGCCGCCGTTGGGCATGATGGCGCGCTTGAGCGGCGCGTCGGTCTGCAGGCCGACGATCAGCTCGCGCGAAGCGTCGATATAGCCCGGGTCATGGGCGGTGATCGAACTCGCGCGATCGGCCGACACGGCCAGGACGCCACGAGCGCGTTCTTCGCGGAACAGCTCCTCCAGCTTCGCCCACACCGCGCGGGTGCGCTCGGTGGCTCCGGCCAGGAAGGCCGCGTCGCCTTCGTAGGGTCGGTAGTTCGACTGGATGAACCCGCGGACGTCGATGCGCTGCATCCACTCGCCGCCCGTGAAGCCGCGCCAGGGATCGGCCGCGACAGCCGCTGTATTGATGGCATCCATGATTGACTCCTGAATATGTTCGGATTTCGACAACCACTACTCGTTTATAGACCTAGATTAGCGCCGAATGTTCATTTGCAAACTTGATCGAGATCAAGATCGGCGCAAGCAAAATCGCGTCGAGACCTTTTAAAAACCGTCAGTTACCACACCGCACGCAGGGCTTTTACCCGAGGCGCAAAGAAGATCGAAAAACAACAAAAACAACACAAAAAAGTTCGTTTGAGAACATTTTCACACAACACCACGAACCCATGCAGACTGATTATTTCGAACGTGTTACAATTAGCCGCTGGACTCATCAGACCCGTTCGAAATTTCCAACAATGCGTTTCTCCCATCTGGACGGCGTAAGAGGCTGGGCATCGCTCATGGTCCTCTTCAGCCATCTGGGGCCGTGCTTTTTGCTTGCCGACCTCGATCTCACGATTTATCCGGTATTCAGTGACGGCGCGCTCGCCGTCTACCTGTTCTTCGTCCTGTCAGGGCTTGTGATGTCGATTCATCACTTCCGCGCCCCTTCGCGCGAACGACTGATCACCGCCGCCCTGCGCCGCTACCCCCGGTTGTGTCTGCCGGTGCTCGCGGCCTCGCTGATCGCGGTGATGCTGGTGCAATGGGACGCCATGTGGAACCTGCCGCTGGCCAAAGAAGGCGGTTACCGATGGCTCGGCCAGTTTTATGCCTTCACCCCAGACGCCAAGGACTGGTTGCGGTTCTCGCTGCTTGACGTGTTTTTCCGGTACGACAGGGAAACCACCCTCATTCCGGTATTGTGGACCATGCAGCACGAACTGGTGGGATCGATGGCGATTTTCGCGTTCCTCGCCGTGGCGGGCCAAAGCCGCCTGCGCTATCCCCTCTATCTTGCCGCCTTCGCCTGGCTCGTGAAAACGGAAAGTCCGCTGGTGGCATTTCTCATGGGCATGATGCTCGCCGACCTGATCGCGTCGCCGGCGGGCCGGCGTCTGGCGGCCCTTCGCGGGGCACGGGCGGTCTGCATCGCCATGCTGATTCTGAGCCTTGCCGCCGCGATGTTCCGTGCGCGCTACGCGACGCCGCTGCATCTGTCCGTACTGGCGACCGGCATACTCGCCGCGATCTCGTTCAACCCGGCCCTGCAACGGCCTTTCGCGACTCCGCTGTCCCAACAGCTCGGCGCCATGTCGTTTTCCTTGTACCTCGTGCATTTTCTGGTATTGTGCAGCGCCGTATCGGCACTGCACCTGTGGCTGCTGCGCAGTGGAGTCGGCCAATTGCCGGCCGGCCTTCTGACCTTCGCCACGGGTACAGTGACCAGCCTGGCCGCCGCGCGGCTTTTCCAGCCGCTGGAAGTCGCCTCGATGCGCCTCGCCCGGCAGATCGGCGACGCCGTCAAGTCCGTCGCCGGACTGCTTGGCGGTCCGGTGCTGCGACGCGCTCCCTGAGCGCGCGTCAGAGCGTATAGTTTTCCAGGATACGGATCTGCTCGCGGGCCAGGTCGTCCAGCCGGCCGGATAATTCCGTGGTATGGCGCGACACGCCGTTCGCCTCTTCGGCCATGCCCGCCACTTGCTCGACGCGGGAGGCGATCACCTGACTTGCCGCGCCCTGCTCGCTGATCGCCTCGCTGATTTCATTGACCTGCCCCGCCGCCGCGCGCGTCGCCGCGCCGATCTCCCGGATCGCCCGATCGGCGTGGTCGGCGCGGCGCTCGCCGGTCTCGACCAGCTCCTCCACATTCTGCATCTGCCCGGTCGCCAGCCTCGCGTGCTCGCGCATCTTGGCGATCGTTCCGGTAATCTCCACCGTCGACTGCGACGTGCGCTCCGCCAGCTTGCGCACCTCATCGGCCACCACGGCGAACCCCCGTCCCTGCTCACCGGCGCGCGCCGCCTCGATCGCGGCGTTGAGCGCCAAAAGGTTGGTCTGGTCGGCGATGTCCTTGATGATCTGGACGACGCTGACCACCCGCTCGCTGTAACCCTCCATCTCGCGAATGCTGGCGGCGGCCTGCTCCACGACCTTGGCGATGCCATGAATATCGTCGATGGTTTCGGCGATGGAAGACAGCCCCGCCTCCGCCTTCACGCCGGCAAGATTGGCCGCATCGCGCGTCTCGGCGGCCCGGTCTGCCACATGCGAAATGCTCACCGACATTTCTTCGATCGCCGCCGCCATGGCCGACGAAGCCTCGTTCTGGTTTCCCGCGCTGGCCGATACCCGGCCGGAGGCTTCCGAAACATGGCCGGCCACACGGGCCACCTCGCGAGCGCCCATCAGTATGGTGCGCAGATTGGCCTGCATGCGCTCAAGCAACAGATTGAAGTCGCGCGCGGTCTGCCCGATCTCGTCATGGCGCCCGACCCGGGCCCGAACCGTCAGGTCAAGGTCATGCTCTACTCTGTGAATACTGTCTTTGAGCGCGAACAGGCCCTGCCGGATGCTGCCCGTCATGCGCCAGCCGAACAGAGCCGCGAGAAGGGCCGACACGGCGACCAGGCCGCAGAGCACATTGCGCGAACCGAGGTAATTCGCCTGATTGGCTTCGGAGACGGCGTTGGCCAGGCGGAAATTCATCTCCATGTGGGATGCCAGAGCGGTTCGCAGCTTTTCGCCGGCCGCCTCGAACGCCGGCGCGGCAACACGCAGCGACGGCCGGTCATTGGCCCGCGATGCCACAAGAAAACCTTCGCGGGCATCGCGCCACGCCTTGAGCGCGGCCAGATCCGCCGCATACAGCGTCTTGTCCAGGGCGGCGTACTCGTCCACACGGGCCTTGCCGAGCATGCGGACATCCTGCTCATCGTAACCGGAGCCGGCCTGATAGCGGGCGAAGCCTTCATCGACGATCTTGTCCAGTTCGGCGATGCGCGCCTCGACCTCATGCTTTCTGTCATCGTCGGCCGACCAGTGCCGGTAGACCGCGATGCGCAGCTGATCAATGCTGCCGATCAATTGCGACATGGTCCGGATGCTCGGATAAGTGACATTGCTGTTGTAATCGAATCGCTCCTGCGATTTGGCCAACGTCAGAATGCCGATGGTTCCGACGACGACCAGAGCGGCAATGCACAGGCTCAGCGTGCCGAAAAGACGCTGGGTCAATGTCAGGGAATGCTTCACTTTGTCATGTCTTTCCTGGAGGGGGTTTGTTATCGTATTTATTCGAACGGTACGCGCTTGACTATACAATTATGCGTTTTGCGCATTATAAAGGTTTGATTATTGCCGTACAGCGCAGTTTTGCATTTCGCTTGAAATACATCGCCCTTGCCATCAGGAACCATTCGCGATCAAGCGCTGTCTGTGTCAGCGTCATCAGCCGAATTGGACTTCATGACAATAATTTTGAAATAATGCAAACGTCATCAATCATCGTCGGCCAGACCCGGCGCCGACCCCGGAGCTTCCGCATGCGCTTTACTCCACTCTGCCTTGCCCTTGTTTTCGCCCTGGGCGCGCTTCCGGCCGCGCAGGCCGCCGACAGCGTGCCCTCCACCGCGACCATTCCGGCCGGTGCGACACGCATCGTCAGCATCGAGGGGATCACCGAATACCGCCTGCCTAACGGCTTGAAGGTACTGCTGGCTCCCGATGCTTCCAAACCCGCCACCACGGTGAACATCACCTATCTTGTTGGCAGCCGCATGGAAAACTACGGTGAAACCGGCATGGCCCACCTGCTCGAGCACCTGCTCTTCAAGGGCACGCCGGCGATGCCCGGCAAGACCCTCGTAGAGGAACTGTCCCGGCGCGGCATGAGCTTCAACGGCGCCACCTCGTTCGATCGCACCAATTACTATGAAACATTCGCCGCCGACGACGCGAACCTCGACTGGGCGTTGCGCATGGAAGCGGACCGCATGGTCAACAGTTTCATCGCCCGCAAGGATCTGGACACCGAGTTTTCGGTGGTGCGCAACGAGATGGAGGCGAACGAAAACAACCCGATGACCATCCTCACCCAGAAGATGGCATCCAGCGCCTACCAATGGCACAACTACGGCAAGAGTCCCATCGGCGCGCGCTCCGACGTGGAAAATGTCGACATCAGACGCTTGCAGGGCTTCTATCACAAGTACTACCAGCCGGATAACGCCGTGCTGACCGTCACCGGCAAATTCGACGAACAGAAAACCCTGAGCGCCATTGTCCGGTATTTCGGCGCCATCCAGCCCCTGCTCCGCCTCATCGAGCCGAGCTATACCCGGGAACCGGTGCAGGACGGCCCCCGCCAGGTCATTCTCGAGCGGGTCGGCGACACCCCGATCGTGGCCGCCATGTACCACATCGCGCCGGGCGCCCACGCCGACGCCGGCTACCTCGGTCTTCTTGCGCAAATTCTCGGCGACGAACCGAACGGCCGCCTGTACAAGGCACTGGTGGAAGGCAAGAAGGCCGCGGCGGCCGGCGCCAATCTGCTGAACCTGAAAGATCCGGGTTCGGTGTATTTTCTGGCGGTGCTGAACAAGCAGCAGTCCCTGCCCGCTGCGCGCGCGGCGCTGCTCGCCACGCTGGAGCAGATCGGCAAGAGGCCGATCACCGAAGGGGAGCTCGGGCGTGCCAAACTGGCGATCCTCAACAGCTACGACAAAATCATGACGGATCCGACCCGGTTTGGCATCGCGTTGTCCGAGAGCATCGCCAAGGGAGACTGGCGCCTGTTCTTCTGGCAACGCGACGTGATCGAGAAGGCCACGCTCGCCGATGTGAACCGCGTGGCGCGGCAGTATCTCAAGGAATCGAACCGAACGCTCGGCGAGTTCCAGCCCACCGCCAAACCCGACCGCGCGGACATTCCCGATACGCCGGACGTCACCAAGTCCCTGGAAAACTACAAGGGGCGCGCGCCCGAAGCGAGCGGCGAAGCCTTCGATGCCTCGTCCGCCAATATCGAAGCGCGCACGCGGCGCCTTACTCTGGCCAACGGCATGCAACTGGCCCTGCTCCCCAAATCCACTCGGGGCAAGACGGTTCGCGGAGATCTGGTGCTGCACATGGGAGACGAAAAAAGCCTGTTCGGCCGATCGCAGATCGCCGGCGTGACGGCGGCCATGCTGCTGCGCGGCACGGAGTCCATGACGCGCAGCCAGATCGATGACCGCCTGCAGGCGCTCAAGGCCAGCCTGTCCGTCGGCGGCGGCGCGAGCGCGGTCAACGTACATTTCGAAACCCGGCGCGAACATCTGCCGGAACTGCTGACGCTGATCAATGACATCCTGCGCCGCCCGACTTTCCCGGCCGCCGAGCTCTCCTCGCTGGTCACCGAAAGCCTCACCGGCATCGACGCGGCGCGCACCGAACCGCAGTCGCTCGCTTCCCAGGCCATGGCAAGGCACGGCAACCCCTACCCCAGAGGCGATGTACGCTACGCACCGACCTTCGATGAGAGCGCGGCGGAGCTCAAGTCCGTCAAGACCGGCGATCTGAAGGCCTTCCATCAGCGCTTTTACGGCACGCAGAATGCGCAGCTCTCGCTGGTTGGCGATTTTGACGCGACCGCCGTCGAGAAGCAGTTGCGCAGCCTGTTCGGCACCTGGAAAGCCCCGGCTTCCTTCACCCGCATTGTCCAGCCCTTCGTTCCCGAAAAGCCCGACACCCTGACCCTGGCCACGCCGGACAAGGCCAACGCGGTCTGGCTGGCCAGCCTGGCCTTCCCGCTCAGGGATTCGGCGGCGGATTTCCCCGCCTTGCTGCTGGCCACGGAAATCCTCGGAGGAGGTTCGCTCAAGAACAGGCTGATCGACCGCCTGCGCCAGAAGGAAGGCATCAGCTACGGCGCGGGCGCGAGCGTGTCCGCGGCCTCGCTGGATGACAATGGTGGCATCGAGTTTTATGCGATTTACGCACCGCAAAACCGCGCGCGCCTGGAGGCCGCCGTGAAGGAAGAACTGGAACGTTTCGTGCGCGACGGCGTCACCGATGAAGAGCTGGCCGCCGCCAAGAGCAGCATACTGAAATCACGGGCGCTGGCGCGGGCGCAGGACGGCGCGCTCGCGTCGCTGCTGGTCTCGCAACTTTACCTGAAGCGCACCATGGCGTTCAGCGAACAAAGGGAAGCGCAAATCAGCGCGGCAACGCGAAACGAGGTGAACGCGGCGATCCGCAAATACCTCGTGCCGGCCAGTCTGGTGAACATCTACGCGGGGGATTTTGCCAAGGCATCGCCGGCGAAGTGATGTTTCCGCCCTGCCACAACGCCGACTCATCAATTCGTTTGATGGGTTGGCGTTGTTTTTTGCGCTTTTCCTCCGACTGATTCGATTATTTAATACAGGCATTATCCTGATTACGGAGCATGCCATGACCACACGCAAACTTGACACCACCATCACCGCCATCCCGGTCTCCGACGGAGCCGGTGTGAAACTGCTGCGCAGCCTTGGGCAAACGGGCCAAGCCCGTCTGGATCCGTTTCTGATGCTCGATTGCTTCTACTCGGACAATCCCGATGACTATCTTGCCGGCTTCCCCGCCCACCCCCATCGCGGTTTCGAAACAGTCACCTACATGCTGGAAGGGCAAATGCTGCATGAGGACCATCTGGGCAACCGCGGGGAGCTCAGAAGTGGCGGCGCACAGTGGATGACCGCTGGACGGGGTATCATCCACTCGGAGATGCCCCGCCAGGAATCCGGACGGATGCGCGGGTTCCAGCTGTGGATCAATTTGCCGGCCAGGGAAAAGATGAAACCCGCGCATTACCGGGATCTCGCGCCGGAAAGCATTCCCGAGTTGCCGCTCCCCGGGGCCGGGATCGTTCGCGTCATCGCCGGAGTCTACAGGATGGAACACCGCAGCATCACGGGGCCGATCGCGGGGCTTAGCCGGGCGCCGCTGTTTTTCGATGTCAGGCTTCCGGCCGGACAACATTTTGCCCATCCGCTCGACGCCGGCCAGCAAGCCTTCGTCTACCCTTATGAGGGCAGCTTGATGGTCGGCCCGGAAAACGATGCCAGGCCGCTTGCCGCGCATAGCGCCGGCATTCTTGGCGCAGGCGGGGAGGTCCGGGTCGCCGCGCAGACCGACTGCGGTTTTCTGCTGCTGGCGGCCGACCCGATCGGGGAACCGATCGTGCAATACGGTCCCTTCGTGATGAACACCCCGGAAGAAATCGACGAAGCCATTCGCGACTACCGGAACAACACACTTGTCTGAAAGGAGTCTCCGCATGAGTCCCGCTCTTGCCAAACGTATCGCTGGCGTCACGCGCGATGTGGGCTTCGCTGTCAAGCGCCTGTTGCCCGCCGGCGAAGCGCGCTCGATCGGCCCCTTCGTGTTTCTGGATCACATGGGACCCGCCCGTTTTGCCGCGGGCACCGCCGAAGGGGATGTCCGCCAACATCCGCATATCGGACTGGCCACCGTCACCTATCTGTTCAGCGGCGCGCTGATGCATCGTGACAGTCTCGGCACGGAACAAAGGATCGAGCCGGGCGCCGTGAACTGGATGTCGGCAGGCCGTGGCATCAGTCACTCGGAACGGATTCCGGCGGACATCCGGCAGACGGCGGATGCGCTTCACGGAATACAGATGTGGATCGCGCTGCCCACGGGGCTCGAAGAATCGGAACCGGTGTTCCGGCACTATCCCACAAGCGATATCCCCGTCGCCAGCGCCGAGGGCGCAAGCATCGCCGTGCTCATCGGTACGTTCCGGGAACTGGCGTCCCCGGTACCCTCACCCTGGGACATGCTGTATGCCGCACTCACCCTGGAAGACGGCGCGAGCTTTACCTGGCCGGCGGGACTCGCCGAACGGGCCGTTTACGTGGCGGAGGGCTCAGTGCGTATCGACAACGAAACCATACCAGCCGGCCACCTTGCGGTACTCAACGATACCGATGCCACACTGTCGGCAACAGCGGCCAGCCGCGTCATGCTGCTGGGCGGAGAACCACTGGACGGTCCGCGCCACATGTGGTGGAACTTCGTATCACGCCGCAAGGCGCGCATTGAAGCCGCACGCGAAGATTGGGAAGCGGGTCGCATCCCCCGGGTTCCCGGCGAGAACGACTTCATCCCGGCTCCGCCGCTCAAGCGTCTCCGATGAAATTTCAAGATCAACCCATATCGATTTCGTCAAATTTTTCATCGTCTCAATCAAATGCTTATGTATTGTTGCGCGAATGTCGGGACGGGTGCAGCAAACCGACGATTTTCAAGCATTGAAATTGACGAGTTGTTAGTCTTTCAATAAAGTGAGCGACCGAAACCAATGTTTTATATCGAAAAATATAAAGGATTACCATCAGATGCGACTCGCACAACTTGTGACCGCCGCCATTTTTGCGGTCTCCGCCACGGCAAGCCAGGCCGCGGTGTATGACTGGGGCACCCATGGAAAAACCCAGGTAGGCTCCCTGAGCGTTTCCGCCGGCGACTTCAGCGATCTCTACCGCTTCACCCTGGGCAAGACGTCGTCCCTCGGCGGTTCGGCCGTGTCGGTCGAGAACAAGTTCGGCAATATCGACATCCTGAAAATCACCAACGGCAGCTTCGCCCTCTACAAGGGCAGCGATGAGGCCCATTCCCAGCTGGTCAAGACCTTCTCTTTTGACGGCACCACGGCGAATATTTCCCATGTTTTCAGCAACCTGGACGCCGGAAGCTACTTTTACAAGATCAGCGGCAAGGGCGCCGGTCTGGCCGGAGGCGTATACACTTTCACGTCGTCCCTGACGCCGGCCGTTCCGGAGCCTGAAACCTATGCGCTGATGGGGCTGGGCCTGACCGGATTGCTGCTCGCCCGGCGCAAGCGCGCCCGATAAGCCTCCCGCCTCCCGGCGAAGTGTCGGTCGTGACGCCCCTTCCGGGGCGTTTTGCATTTTTGCGTGCATCGCTGGCATCCTGCCGGCCAACTGCTACTCTGGAGAGAAGCCCGACTCCCCCGTGGTTGTCCAATGAAGCGTCCCGTCTCCCTCGCCCTCTTCATCGCCCTGTCGCTCACCGTGGCCGCGACGCGGGCGGCCTGCCCCCAGGGAGGTCTGAAAGTGGGCTATCTGGCATTCGGGGCCGCCTACAGCGATGGCAGGGGCATTGATGTCGATCTGGTTGAAACACTGGCCAACCAGCTCGGCTGTCCGATTGCCCGCGCCCAGGCTTATCCCCGGGCACGGGTGATGAAGATGCTCGAGCAGGGCGAACTCAATCTTGTCACTTCGGCGGCCCGCTCGCCCGAGCGCGAACGGCTCGGCTATTTCCTGGTGTATGAAAAAAGCAAGAACATGACCCTGCTTGACGCCCGCTTCGGCCGCCCCGGCGCCGAAACCATCCTGAAACGGGAGGAGATCATCTGGGGGAAAGTGCGGTCATTCGTTTACGGCCCGGCGCAAATGGCGTTTCTCGACAAGATGACGCAGCTTGGCCGGGTGATCGAGGTGGCGGACAACGACGAACTTTTCCAGCTGCTCGCGCGCGGAGCGATTCAGGGCATGTTCTGTCACCCGTTCGTGTTCGATGAACGCTTCCGCCACACCCCGCTGGAACACCGCCTGATCGTCTACGATGCCTTTCCCGCCGATCCTGAGTTGCAGGGCGGGCTACTGCTGGCCAAATCGGCATTCGATACGAAGGAAACGCGCCGCTGGCAAGACAAACTCGATGAGTTGCGCGGGAACGGCACACTGGCTGGCATTTTTCGCAAGCACCTGAGTCGGACCCTCGCCGAGGCGCTGCTGCCGTGACCGCCGGCTATTCGTAAAGGCCGGTCCGAGTGTTTTCCGTCAGTGCGACATGACGGCGATAACGCATGCCGAGCTTCTCCAGGATACGCACCGACGCGGCATTGCCCGGATCGGCCAACCCGACGATACGCGTCTTGCCAAGCGCCAACCGTCCATATTCCACGCACGCCCGCGCGGCCTCGAATCCCAATCCCTGCCCCGTGAAGGCCGGCAGCAAGGCGTAGCCAACATCCGTGACATCGAGCGCATCCCGGTAAAGCAGTCCGCAAATACCGATGGCGCCGCCTCCATCCTTCAGCGACACCCGCCACAGGCCATGCCGGTGCCGCGTATAGCAGGGCATGATGCGCGTCTCGATAAAGACACGGGCATCCTCCCCGGTGCGCAAGCCTCTATCGCCTATGTTGTCCACAAATGTCTTGTCGTTCATCAGGGCAAAGATAAAGGCCGCATCCTCCGGACCGAGTTCACTCAAGGTCAGACGCGGGGTTTCCAATACGATCACATCCACTCCCTGTCGGTTTCACTGAACCGAGTCTACCCGTTTTCCCTTTCGCGGGCAGCGGAGCAGGCAAGGCGAGAGCGTGGTCATTTCACCGGGATGAAAACTGAAGGATGAGCCTGTCCGAATTTTTGTGTAAACGGGGTTTGGGTTACGCCTTTGGAATGCGTTCCTCGAACTGAATGGTAAAGCGAGTCAGCGCTGCCTTCCAATCCCGAATCGGCATGGTCCACTTCTGACTGATGTTCCTCAGCGCCAGATAGAACAGTTTCAGCAACGCCTCATCACTCGGGAACGAGCCCCGATTCTTGGTCAGCTTTCGCAGACTCATATTCACCGACTCGATGGCATTGGTGGTGTAGTAGATCACTTTCCTGATCTCCGGCGGGTAGTCGAAGAATGGCGTCAACCGAGCCCAGTTGCGCCACCAGGACTGACCGATCGGAAAATATGTCAACGACAACCGAAATCTGACCCCCCATTCCCTCACATCGACATTTCAAATCTGACCCACCCGGGTCTCATGGGGTGGTCGGTTTCTTGACCGCCCCGGCTTTACGTTTGTCTTTCAGTCGATAGCTTTCTCCGCTCATGCTGACGATGTGCGCGTGATGCAGCAACCGATCAAGCATGGCCGCGGTCAGCGTGGCATCGTCCGCAAAGGTCGTCGCCCATTGGCCGAACGGCAGGTTCGACGACAGGATCATCGAGCCTTTTTCATAGCGCTTGGCCACCACCTGGAAGAACAGATTGGCCTCTTCCCGGCCAAAGGGGAGATAGCCGATTTCATCCACGATCAACAGGCTTGGCCCCATCACGGTACGATTGAAGTACTCTTTCAGCCGTCCCTGTCGTTGGGCCGCCCCCAGTTGGAGCATCAGATCGGCCGCCGAAATGAACTTCACCTTCAACCCCGCTTGCGTTGTGCGGATACCCATCGCCGTGGCCAAATGGGTTTTGCCAATGCCACTCGGACCGATCAAGACGATGTTCTCGGCTCGCTCCAGAAACGCCAGTCCCGCCAATTCCTGTATCTGCGATTTCTGGACACCACAGGCGAAACCAAAGTCAAATTCCTCCAAGGTTTTGATGGCGGGGAACCCCGCCATCCGCAACATGACTTCACGTGTACGTTCCTGGCGCAGTCGGGTCTCGCGTTCCAGCAGTCTTTCCAGGAAATCACTGTAGGGCAGCGCATCCCGCGCGGCGTCCTGCGCCACCGCCGGATACAGGGTGGCCATGGATTCCAGCTTCAATTGGCGGCACAGATGGCCGATGCGTTCTTGTTGCAAGTTCATGCGGCCTCTCCCAGCAAGGCGGTATACACCGATAGCGGGTGCTGGAGCGACTCAAACGGCATGCCGCGAGCCAGGGCCGCGGCCGGCGGGGTCGTGTTCCGGGGCGGCAACGCCTGTAAGGCATCGAGCTCGTGTCGCCAACGGTCAAGCGGCCGCTCTTTTAGCGTGGCATGCAGGCGGACATTGGCCACTTCCGCCAGCCATCGCTCCACCTCGCGGTTGGCGGTGGCCACATCCACGCGCAGGCCGGCACCTTTGAGCCGGCTCGCCAGAGGGTTGTAGAAACTTTCCCGCAAGTAGCGGTTGAAGCGCTCCGCCTTGCCTTTCGTTTTGGCCCGATAGGGGCGGCACAATTTGGGCACAAAGCCCTGCGTCTTCGCCAGCGACAGCAGCCCAGGATGGAAACGATGTTGCCCGGGCCCATAGGCATCGCGCTCCAGAACCACTGTCTTCATGTTGTCGAAGAGGGCCTGACGGGGAACGCCGTGAAAGTAGTGGCAGGCAGCCAACAGGCACTCCTGCACCGATTCGAAGTCTTCGCTGTCGACAAAGCGGACAAAGGACAAGCGGCTGTAACCCAATGTGGCCACGAATGCGGACAATGGCGAGGCGCCGCGCCGGAACACCACGAAATCGGCTTGCATCTGCTGGCCTGGCTCGGTCTCGAAGCGCACCACCGGGTCGGCGTCTTGTGACCGCGTCGGTCTCAAGGGCAGGTAAAACTGCTTCAGCAACGACAGACTGCCGGAGTACCCCAGCGGCTCAATCTCCCGCATCAACACCGTGGTCGGCAACCATGGCGGATGCGCCTCGCGGATACGGCGCCGCAGATAGCCGATAAATGGATCGAGCTTGCTCGGACGTGGCGGGCGTTCTTTATAACGGTGGCTGTTGGCTTCCCGCAGATGGCGTCGAACGGTATTGCGCGACACGCCGAGCATTCGGGTGATCTCCCGAATGCTCTTCCCTTGGCGGATCAAAATCTGGATTTCCACTACTTGCTCCTGGGTCAACATAATCGGCGGCGCAAAGCCACCACGTTACCCCAGGTGGGTCAGTTTTGGTTTGTCTAGGTGGGTCAGTTTTACATTGTCGCTAACACCGACATCGACAAATTCGATGCCGCGCCGTCGGCGCCATGACCATCCAGGAAGCGTTCATTGCATCCGCCACCCGATCCGTCCAGGCCGCGCAGCGCCCGCAGGGCTTGGCCTTGACGGCGCACCGACGAGATACGCTCGCGCGTGCGGTGCAAGGCGACTCGGCGGCTTGCACCGCATGTCGAACACGCGCGTAAAAAAGCCGCTCGCCCCGGCGTCCGAGGGAACGGCTTCTTATGCAACTCCGCTATCCGGCCGATGGATCGCGCGCCGGAGTGCAAAAGATTTTGTAGCGCCGATTCTTACGTCGGGTCTGTTTCCGGCGTCCATCCAGATTCAATTCGTTCGATCAGCAAGGTATCGTTCCATACCCCGCGAATCGGGAATTTACGCTGCTCGGCAGTTAATTCACCGGCCCGCCATTCCTTTTCACCGTCCCACAGCCACCACACACCCACCTTGCGAGTGGACGGGTCAATGACACCCGCTCGGAATGTCGGAAACGCCTGCGCCTCCGATTGCACCGCAACGTTATCGACAATCGAAACAATGCCTTGATCCACCGCCGCACTTAGCGGAAAGAAGCATATAAATGCCGGCCTGTTTTTCACAAGCTCGGCAAAATCGCCAGGGCGAGCGCAGTAGAAATTCCCAAACACACGCAATAACGCCCCATATTGCTTATGCTTGTGGGTGTACTGCGCATAGGTCAAGCCCTTCCCAGTCTTGATTTCGACAATATCGCCGATCTTCAATTTCGCCATTTTAGAAACCTGGATAGCCGGCCTGCCTCAAGAGTTCAGCCCCTCGTTGCAACGCTCCAGCGTATGCAGGGTTCGATGTGGAAATGCTGTTAATCCTGTTCATCAGCATTCCGCCGTTCTTGGACAAGCCGTGGTTCTCGATCAAAACCTGCTCGACCGCTCTAGCATCGGCACGAGACAGATTGCTCAATCCGGGGATCGCATCAATGGAAATGGCTTTTGAACTCAGGTGTTCAGCAGCACGGCGCTCAAGGTTATTTGTGATACCAACATAGTTCACCTCTCCCGCCGCATTAACAGAGCGATAAACAAGGTTTTCACCAGCCGCTACCCCCTTTGCCGCAACAGAGCACCCCGCGGCGTCGCGCCGTACACCAAGCCCTCAGCCCCAGCATGGATACCGCTTCACAGGGTGTTACCTCCGATTTGCCCGCTATTGTACCGAGCGAGCCCCCTGACGCGGTTTTTGCTGTCAATCGGCCCCTACTTCGTACCGGACCGCATCCAAGTATTTTTTCCAATTCTCAAATAAGCGTTTCTCGTTTTCCGCTTTGCTATGCAAACTCGGTTCATAACCATCCGTCACTGGCATATATCGAACGAAGTTTTCAATTTCACTTGGATAATCGAATTCAGCGTAAATCGTCTCGACCTCCCCTATGACCTTTCCCCTAACAGGTATCCCAGTCATTAGTTAGCATGAAGGCCAAAAGGAGCCAACATGCGCAAGTCCCGTTTCACCGAAGAGCAGATCATTGCCATCCTGAAAGAAGCCGAGGCCGGTCTATCTGCGACAGAGTTGTGCCGCAAGCATGGCATCTCGGATGCCACGTTCTATAAATGGCGTGCCAAGTTCGGCGGTATGGAGGTCTCCGAGGCCCGGCGTCTGAAGCAGCTGGAAGACGAGAACAACCGGTTGAAACGGCTGGTGGCCGAACAAGCGCTGGATATCCAGATGCTGAAAGAGGTGGTCTCAAAAAACTAACGCGGCCCGACCTGCGCTGTGATGTCGCCCGGCAACTCATCGTCAGGCACGGCATCTCCGAACGTCGGGCCTGCCGCTTGTTGTTGGTGACGCGTAAGACCTTTCGTCGCAAGCCAGCAGAGGACCGTAATGCGACGTTGCGGGCTAGGTTGCGTGAACTGGCCGAACAACGCCGACGCTTCGGCTCGCCACGGTTGCATGCCTTGTTGCGCCGAGAGGGCTGGGCCATCAACCATAAGCGGGTTGAGCGAATCTACCAAGAAGAAGGCTTGTCGCTACGCTTGCGACGGCGGAAGAAGCGGCCAAGCCACCTTCGAGTGGTGCTGCCGATGCCAGAGGGCCCAGACCAGCGCTGGGCGATGGATTTCGTTTCGGACACACTGTGGAACGGCCGCCGTATCCGAGCGTTGACGGTGGTGGATACCTGGAACCGTGAGTCAGTATGGATCGAGGTGGACCACTCGTTACCTGGACGGCGTGTCGCCCGCGTCTTGGAGCAATTACGCTGCGCCGGTCGTTGTCCGAGCCGGATTCAGGTGGATAATGGACCAGAATTTACCAGCCGGGCATTAGATGAATGGGCGTATCGTCACGGTGTTACGCTGCAATTCATCCGGCCAGGCAAGCCCGTTGAGAATGCCTTTATCGAGAGCTTCAATGGACGCTTCCGGGAAGAATGTTTGAACCAGTCCGTTTTCCACAATTTGCAGGATGCAAGACAGACGATTGAAGCATGGCGGCAAGACTACAATCATGCCCGTCCGCACAGTGCATTAAATTACCTGACCCCGGTCGAATTCCGGGAGAAACACTTACCCCAACCAAGCAGGATTGCTAACTAAGCGGTGGTATACCAACAGGGGAAAGGTCAGCACCGCATGCCGGCCACGCGCGTAAAAAAGTCGCTCGCCCCGGCACCGAGGGAACGGCTTTCTTTCTGGCCTACGCGAAACTAGGCTAAATCGATCAGCTTTTCAGCGATGCTCAAAGTGCGTTGACGATCAACAGTGAGCCCCATGTGCTCCGTTTCAAGCCACGCAAGATACTCGAACACTTCGCTAACTGGCTTGCGCGAGATTAGCATCGAGTAGAGCGTGGGGACATAACTATCATATTCATCTTCCGCTTCAGGTATCGCTTGAACCCCAATCGGGTCCCAATCCCGCATCAGCACACTTTTTATTTTCTGGTGCAATGCCCGTGCTTGCTCTATTGCGCTGCTCATCATGGTGCTCCTCTAATCACTGTCACAACTCGACCGGTTTCAGAATTCACGATGACCCGTACATTGTCCACGGCATCGTAAAAACCAGTCGTTCCCGCTCGCGTCGGGAATTGCGTCCCAGTGCTGAGGGCATTTTCGACAACAGATGGCATCACGCCACGGTTCTGCATCTGATCAAGGGCGTGGCCGGAAAAGTCGCGACCGTTGATTTGCGTCGCTTCGTTCCGCAACTTCTGATAAGGCGCGTTCTTCAACTCATTGCCGGCGCGGCCAAGGAAGCCAGTCGCTTCTTCTGCACCCTTTGCCGCAACAGAGCACCCCACCACGTCCTGCCGTACACCAAGCCCTCAACCCCCAGCACCGATACCGCTTCCCAGCCCCATGCCCAGGCTCTTCCGCCATTGTACAAGCAGACACCCCCTAATGCGCTTTTTTCCGGTAAATGCACGCCGGGCCTGATGCGGATTTCCGGCGCAAGCGGCCACTAAAAAGGGAGGCCCATGCCTCCCTGTCTTCACTGCGGCCGATCCGGTGTCAGCGGTTCCACCACGGATAGCCGACACGCTCGTAATACTCGCTCGCCATACTGCGGTCGTCCGAGCCGTTGCTGCTGCAGCCGTCAGCACGCGGGTTGGCCACCCAACTCATGATGCCGGCCAGGTCGGCAATAAAGCCGCGCAGTACGGTTTCCGGGGCTATGCCGTCTTCCTCGCACAGGTCCAGGAATTCGTCGGGTAGATGCAGGGTGAGTTTGTGCTTGCGGCGCTTGCTCATGGCGTGTCGTGTCGTAATGGAATGGACGCCCCCGATTCCCGATCCGGCGCATCATCGCCGTGGCTGATCGTGGATTGCTGTCCACCGATAACCTAGCCGAATGGCAATCGATTACCTTGCCCTGCGGCCATCCGCTGCATCATTCTTGTTGGTCTTGACGTAGGGTTTGACGAACTGGGGGGCCATCAGCTTGACCGTATGCCCAAAGCCTTCAAGCTTCCGTGCCCAGTAATGAGCCCCACCGCAAGCCTCCAGACCGATGAGGCAGGGAGGTAACTTGGCGAAAAAGACAGCCATTCGATCACGGCTAAGCTGTTTCTGGAGAACCACTTTTCCGTGTCCGTTTACCCCGTGGATTTGGAACACATTCTTTGCCAGATCGAGGCCGATTGTCGTAATCTTCATGGTGGACGCTCCTTCTGTTTGAGCGGTTAGTGACACTACCACTCTGGCACATTGATGCCGATTAGGAGGGGGCGTTCATTCCATTACGACAGACAGCAAAAAGCCGGTGCGGATTTCTCGACACCGGCTTTAAATTAAAACCGCGTTGCTCGCAAAAACATCAAGGGTCTTCCCTTAGCATGATTTCCCTTTCGCGCACAAAGATCGGATATATCGCAGGGTCATGCTCAAAAAAACCCTCGTTAAAGCTCGGGTCTTGCCAAGCAACCGGCGAAATTCCAATCGCGGAAGAATTATGAATCCAAGTACGCCAGTTTGAAGGCACAACTGTACTCACAATTTCAAAACACTCCGCTTGGTGACTTACCATGCTCGGCCATTCGCCTTCACGCTCGTGACTCACGATTGCATAGCTACGCTTACCGTCATGATCAATAAATATTGACAATACATTATAGGTCTGTCCTAGTGCTAGCCAAACGGAATGCTCAACCTCGCGTCCTGCCGAATCGAGTAACCGAATGCATTTGACCTTCATTATTTAGCCACTCCAGACATGCTGTTAAAAATGGCTTTGCAGTCAAGGCTATAGAGCATTCACCGGCCTGAAGGAAATCGTGAAAATCGGAAAATGAATGAAGCGAATGAACAGGAAGCCTCGGGGCGGCAAGTGCGGCGTCAAATCGCAGCCCTGAGCGAGGATCATCAATACGGTTGTTGTTGATACGACTCAAGGCAAAGTTTGCTTGAACAACCAAGGCAGCCAATACCCCGATCACTATGGCGAGGACAAGCTGCAGCATGACTGCACAGAGGCCATGGCGCTGGTAAAACCGAAATCCATAAAACCTGATTTTTCGAACAAACTCGCCGTGCGTCATTCCATCGAACCACAAGCACCGGAGTAAGAGAAAAAACACTTGTCAATCGGTACTTTACCTGTGCCCATAAATGAAAGTCAAACGTCATAATATTACATTCAAATCAAAATGACAACCCATTAGGGTTATTGTATTCAACCAAAAACAAACAGCACAGGCACAATCAGGCGCTCAGTTTATACAATCAAACTATTGATAGTTACATTAATTCATTTAACACACTTCAAACCACGAACAAATATTTACATAACCGCATATAACCCATGAATGAAATTATGTGGTTCCAGTTGCGCAAGCCATGCAAAGAACAAAACACCACTTTTTAATACGTAAAACTCAAAAAACCATGCATTAAGCATGAAAGCCCAATAAAAAACAGGAAGCCTTCGCACAATTAAAAAAGCCGGCACGGATTTCTCCACGCCGGCTCACCGCTTGAATCAGGACAATACCCGCAAAACTGGGCCATGACGAAAATGATTTCAACCTAAGACAAGACCTCTCATCTTGAAGTCATTGAACAGCGGTCAGGGCACTTCCATCATCATATTCGGCACGATGCAGCCTTTGCCCAAAGAATCAGATTGTCATGAGAGGGCCAATCTTGTCCTTGGCGAACAATCTTGTCTTATCGTCTGACGCGGGCTCGAACCCACAGTAGTACTCGGAAACATTCGCCCTACTGGCAACTGCTTTAGCACCGGCCGCCAACGTTTCGCCCACATTTAGCCGAACAGCCTCATCAACGTCACCCCGGTCAAATATGACAGTAATTTCGTTTACCCCCCCGCAGCGAAGAATGCGCACCATTGGGCTACGAATCGTCACGTCCTCCACAGTAACAGTAGTAGTCCGCACAAAAAGGGATAAGGGTTCAGCCTCTTGTTCAAGCAGAGTCATCAAATCAAAGTTGGCCTTCTTAGGGTCAAGACGGCCCAGCTCGCTGTGAGAGAGTTCGAGGATGTCGACACCTTGCAGCAAGTCGTTCATCAGCCTGCCAACGGCTTCATCGGGAACTTGCTCGAAGATCAATTCAATCAATCCGTCCATAATCAGTCCAAAAATCCCTTGAATGAGCCATCCATGTTGAGTCGAACCCCTCGTCCATCTGGAAGTCGTTTCTCCAGGAACATGAGGCCATTTTCGTAGGTCTGCGTTGTAAACTGGCCGGAGCCACGAAGGATATCCCGTAGATGTACCATACCCTGTTCGTTCCACGTTTTCATTGACCCTGTCATTGCACCCCACGTCGCAGGATTCCGGCCTGATTGCTGTTGTGCTGTTTCGGCGCTGGCACCGGCGTCGCGTCGATGATTTGGCCACCCCGCGCGATATATCCGTGCTTGAGTAATTGCGCCGACACGCCATCGAACAGTGCACGGGCCCCGCTTTCGCCAATCCGATTCTCGAAGGTCCAGATCGTAGTGCGGTCAGGAATGTTGATCGCCTGGCCCAGCCCACAGAAGCGCTGATAGCTCAGCCCCAGTCGAGCAATTGATACTCTATTTGCTCGTCGGACAGGTTGTACAGCCGCTTCTAAACCAGAATCCGCACCATCGTTTCGGTTGGAAACGGTGGCCCACCGCCCCGCTGGCTGACACGCCGGGGCGCAACTCAATCAACCTCGGCCGCCAAGGCGCCAAAGTGAATATGCTTCTTGATCTCTGCAAGCGGGTCGCCCAGGCGGTTGATCTTCTGCCGGAGGTGGTCGTCGGCGAACAGGTCGTTCTTGATGGCGTTGCGCGTCAAGCTCGGTCAGAGCCAGGACCACGTAATTTTTTCAGCTGGCGTGCACTCAGGGGCGGTCTAGGTGCCCTGATCATCAAGCGAGAATGCCATGACGTCTGGCTGCGTTAGCCAGACTACTGGCCTCGCTTGCGCCCTTTGCCGCAAATCATTAAAGTTTTCCTAACCAGCTTTTCTGATCGTCGGCAAGCAATAACCCACCAACCATACCGCTCATGGCCACAACCCTAAAAAAATTCACGACGTCGGTAATCGCTTCGTCGTCATGGAAAGTGGTAAGTACACTTTCTTCACACGCCCGATTCAGGATCACGTCATCGATTTGATCATGAACAAACTCAGACTGCGGCCCAAAGCAGACGTAGTACCGGCAACCCATGTCCAATAGCTCAGCAACCTTTTGATTAAGAAACGTACTGTCAGCCCATAGCGGGTCTCGAGTATCCAAGAGGACTGCGAAGGGTTTCTTCAAGCCAGCGGTCGAGCATGGCTCGGTAGGACTAAAAACAGAGATATTTGATCGATACATCATAGCTCTCCATCCAAAATTTTCTGGAGATTGTTCTTGAATGTTTGAATTTCTGTTTCCAAGTGCTGAATGCGGCGTTGCTGTTGTTTCTCTATTACGTCTTTCGGTAGGTTTTCCATACCGGGCCGCACTGTTGGGTTATTGCGAAACTCTTCCAATTTCTTCTCGTGGGAGGCGATTTGCTTTTCCAGCGATTTGACGCCTTTCTGCGCTTCCTTGCTGAGCTGAGTCGCCTCCTTTGCCGCACCTTCGGCCAGCCCCTGCGCGGCGTCCTTCCCCGCCGCCTTCTCCAGCCCCTGCGCCATTTTAGCGGCTTTGAACGCCCCCTTCATCTCCGAGAACGGCGTCAGCCCCATCACGACCCAGAAGGCCTCCGCGGGCCACAACTCCACCCGGCCCAATCAATCCCATCGGCATGACTTCCGCCCGTCACCTCCAACGTCAGGCCTGGCCCAATGCTCCGATTTTTTCAGCGTCTCTTCTCTCAACCCACGCGCCGTGACGCATTTACGACAAGCGCCCACCTGTCATTCACCATCTTCGCTCATTTCGGTTAGCTACAACGAGCAGGGAGTTCGGTTGTACGTTGAAGGCGAAGTGACGCAATCCGTTGCCTGGGACAAAATGGATCTGATGGCCATCTGCGTCGAAGACGAGCTCCTCCCCTGTCCTTATTGGCCTGAACCTGCCACAGCACCGCCCCCTGCCGTTCGATGCGCTCCAGATAGCCTTGCGCGTTGTAGCGGTAGTCGAATCCGCAGGCCGCTTTCTTACCGCGCTGGTGGCTGATGCGCGGCACCCGCCCCAGGTCGTCGTAGTCGGTATGTATAGAAGTTGGCTTCACACGAAGATGAAACAAAAATTTCATCCATTAGACATAAAACAGCCGTAGAAGGAGGAAGAGAGAAAAAGAGAAAGACATGGCCTCAAGGTTTGAGGCAAACAAACCCCGCCATGGGCATCCGGAGCGACGGTCACTCCGGATGCTTGGGAACACCCGACAAGTCAGGCCGGCGAAGGCCCGTCGCGCAGTTGACGCCGCAGGATCTTGCCGACATTGCTCTTTGGCAAATCTTCGCGGAACTCGATGTATTTGGGTTTCTTGTAGCCGGTGAACTGTTCCTTGCAGTAGCGCATCACCTCCTCGACCGTCAACGAGGTATCACGCGGCACCACAAAAAGTTTCACCGCCTCGCCGGCGTGCTCGTCCGGCACGCCGACACACGCGCACTCCAGTACGCCAGGATGTGCGGCGACGACCCCCTCGATTTCGTTGGGATACACATTGAAGCCCGAGACCAGGATCATGTCTTTTTTACGGTCGACAAGCGTCACAAAACCGTTTTCATCCATGACACCTATATCCCCAGACCGGAAATACCCGTCCCGGGTCATGACTTTGGCGGTTTCCTCGGGCATGTTCCAATAGCCGCGCATGACCTGAGGGCCGCGTATCCCCACCTCGCCGCTTGCGCCGACCGGCAGGGGCTGACCGGCATCATCGAGAATGGCGATCTCGGTGGATGGCAGGGGAAGACCTATCGTGCCGCTGAACGCGGTCAGATCATGGGGATTGAGCGAAGCGACCGGCGAGGTCTCCGACAAACCGTAACCTTCCAGCACCGGACACCCCGTCACATGATGCCACCGCTCGCTCACGGCCTTTTGCATCGCCATGCCGCCACCCAGCGAGACGCGCAGGCTGCTGAAATCCAGCCGTGCGAACGCCGGGTGGTTCAACAGCGCATTGAACAGGGTGTTGACCGCCGGGAAGAAGTGAAAGCGATGTTTGCCCAGCACCTTGATCAAGCCCGGAATATCCCTGGGATTGGGCACCAGAATCGTCATCGCGCCCCAGTGAATGCCCATCAGCAGGCATCCCGTCAGGGCCATCACATGATACAGCGGCAGGGCGCAAACCGTGACCAGCTGCTCGTTTTCCCCGTCCTTCATCAGGGCGGGAGCGGCCCAGGCGTCATTTTGCAGCGCATTGGCGACAAGATTGCGGTGCGTCAGGATGGCGCCCTTGGAAACCCCCGTCGTCCCCCCCGTGTATTGCAGGAAGGCGATGTCTTCGGCGTCCGGCACAATCCTTTCGAACGGCATACTTTCCCCATCTTTCAGTGCCTTCTCGAACAGGACCGCGCCGGGCAGGGAAAACGGCGGAACCATGCGCTTCACCTGTCGCGCCGCGAACTTCAGCACCGCACCTTTGATGCGTCCGTGCATGTCGCCCAGTGTCGCGACCAACACATGCTTGACCTCTGTCTCATCCAGAACCTGCTGCAATGTGGCGGCAAAATTCTCCAGGACAATGATCGCTTCGGCCCCGGAGTCGGCCAGTTGATGGCGCAGTTCCCTGGGCGTGTACAGCGGATTGACATTGACGACCGTATAGCCCGCCCGAAGGATTCCGGCCACGGCGACAGGATACGGCAGGATGTTGGGCATCATCACCGCCACACGGGCGCCTCTGGCCAGCCCCCGTCCTTGCAACCAGGCGGCAAGGCTCCTGGAGTAATGATCAAGCTCTCCGTAGTTGAGGAAGGTATCCAGGCACACATAGGCCTGCCGCCCAAGATTGCGTTCGAACGACTCCTCCATGAGATGCACGAGCGAAGGGTAACGAGCGGGATCGATCTCCGCCGGCACGCCGGTCGGATAGGATCGCAGCCAGATTTTCTCCATCAGTTGTCTCCTCTGTCCTCTTTCCATACATACCCATAAAGCGCGAGATCCCTGTCGCCTGTGGGATCCATGTCGGGCAGATCTTTTATATTTATTGATAGCAATGAATTATCCTAATTGAATAAGAAAATGCGTCAACCCCACCTCGCTCCTCCGAGCGGAAATAGTCGGAAAATTCTCCCCGAGCGCATGCACGGGTTACACTGTCGGCTTGTGGCACAGGCATTCCCGCCCCGGCCCATCCGGCAAAGACTTGAACATGGAAACAGCATTCGAACGAGGCAATCTCCTTTTCGCCGAAGGCGACTACCAGGGCGCCGAAGAGGCGTTCGGCCAGTGTCTGGAAACCGACCCGGAGGACTGGCAGGCCGCGGGCAACCGCGCCAATGCCCGCATGAAACTGCGGCGGCACGACCAGGCTCTCGACGATTATCTGTACGCGCTGAATCTCAATCCCGCCGCGCTGGGAGTCAAAGTCAATCTGGCGGCGCTGCTCAAGGAATTGGGAGAATTTCCGCTCGCCGAGGCCTTGCTGCGGGAGGTGCTGGAGAGCGAACCGGCGCATGTCGACGCCTGGAGCAATCTGGGAATGGTCACACACTACGCCTTGCGCTACCGGGAGGCGATCGACTGCCATCTCAAGGCGATCGAACTGGCGGGGCCGTCCGCCGCGCGCCTGAACAACCTGGCCAACGCCCTCACCTGCGACTTGCAGCTCGATGAAGCCATAATGGCTTACCGGGCGGCCTTGAGTCTGGCCCCGGAGGATGCCTGCGCCCGCTTCAACCTGTCGGTGGCATTGCTGATGAAAGGGCAATACAAGGAGGCTTGGCCTTATTACGAATCACGCTGGGAAGCCATCCTGACGCGCCGCTATCGGGACAAGCCCTGGAAAGGCGAACCGCTTCGAGACAAGACACTGCTCATCTGGTCGGAGCAGGGTCTCGGCGATACCTTGCAAATGATCCGGTTTCTACCGCAACTGAGGCGTACCCATCCGGACGCGCAGATCATCCTCGCCTGCCCCGTTTCCTGCCACCGCCTGTTGCGTCAGCTGGACATCGAACTTGTCGACGTGGAAGCCCCCCCTCCGCCGCACGATGCGCAGCTCCCCTTGCTGTCCCTGCCGGGCATTCTCGGTATCGACTCGTGCGACGTAAACCCCGCCCCCTATCTTGACGCCGACCCGGCGCTGGTCGCGGACTGGCGCGAGCGACTGGGGGCGCCGCCGGCCGGCCGGAAACGCATCGGCATCGTCTGGGAAACCGGTGTATGGGGGGTGGGCATCGCCGATCACGGCCGCCAGAATAAATCCATACCGCTGGACACCTTCCTGCCACTGCTTGACATGCCGGATACCGAATTCGTGTCCTTGCAACTGGGAGAGCTTCCCGCCGCGATGCACGGGCGGGTCGTGGCACCGGAAATCGGCGATTTCGCCGATACGGCGGCCATCATGGCGGGGCTGGATCTCGTCATCAGCGTCGACACGTCGGTCGTGCACCTGGCCGGCGCGCTGGGCATTCCGGTCTGGGTGCTGATGCGGGCGGAAAGCGCCCCCTTCTTCATGGCCCGGGGGGACCGTTCGGTGTGGTACGACAGCATGCGTGTCTGGCGTCAGCCCCGTCCCGGCGACTGGGCCCCGGTCATCGGCGCGGTCCGCCAGGCTCTGCACTTCACTGCGGACAGCCCCGACTGATGCCGGTCGGTTATACCAGGGTTTCCTCTGACACCGCCAGCGGGTTATCGCAGACCTCCTTCACGCACTGCCGGAACCACCTGTGCGCGGGATCGGCGTCAAACCGCGGGTGCCAGAACATGCAGATCGAGATCTCCGGCAGCCGCACCGGCAACGCGAAAGTGCGCATCCCGGCGCGCAGGGCGAAGGTATGCCGACAGGGCACTGTCGCGATCAGATCCGAGGCACGCGCCAGCGACAGCGCCGCGGCGAACCCGCCCACGATCGTGACAACCTCCCGCGTCATTCCGAGCGCCTTGAGCGCTTCGTCGACCGGCCCTCGCTCGAGACCTCGCCGCGACACCAGGACATGCCGGCCACCAACGAATTGTTCGAGAGACATGCCTTCCTCGCACAGCGGATGATCCTCGCGCACGACGGCGACAAAGCGGTCCTTGAACAATGCCCGGACCCGCAACTCCGGACTCGCGCCCACGCCGATCACGCCGGTATCCAGATCGACCTCGCCCTGACGCAAAGGCGCGCTGTCCTTGTCCGCCTTGAGCGCGAAACGCAAACGCACCCCCGGGGCTTCCTCGCCGACTCGCGCGATCAACCGGGGGCCGAAGTTTTCAACGAAGCCATCACCGGTGCGCAGCGTGAAAGTGCGCGACAGATTGCCAAGATCGACATCGCGCACCGGGCTTAGCACCGCCTCGGCATCACTCGCCAGCCGAACGACCCGCTCGCGCAGCGCCACGGCTCGCGGAGTGGGCACAAGTCCGCGACCGGCCCTGACCAGCAGGGGGTCCCCCGTCGTCTGGCGCAGTCGCGCCAATGTCCGGCTCATCGCCGAAGGACTCAACTTGAGCCGCCGGGCCGCGCGTGCGACGCTGCCTTCCTCGAGCAAGGCCGCGAGCGCGACGAGAAGGTTGAGATCGGGTGTCGTCATGCGCCAACCATAACACAGCCTGACATGACGTCACATGCACGAATATATTGCAACCCATGCGCCTTACGCCATAACCTCATGCCGACTAAGCTCCAGACATCACCGTTCAGGGAGCCAACCTTGAAATCCGCCAGATCCCCTCTTTTCCGAACACCCACAGACAATGCCCCTTCCTTCCGCCAGGCACTGGCCGGATTGTCGCTGAGCGTATTGCTGTCGTCGTTGGGCAACAGCATCGCCAATGTCGCGCTTCCCGAACTGACCCGCGTATTCGGCATTGCTTTCCAGCAGGCGCAATGGATCGTTCTGGCCTATCTGCTGTCCAGTACGGCGCTGCTCGTCGCGGCCGGGCGCCTGGGCGACCAGATTGGCCGGCGGCGCATGCTGTGCGCCGGTCTCGCGCTTTTCTGCGCGGCCTCCTCGCTCGGTTGCATTCCGTTTTTTCCGCTGGTGCTCGCCGCGCGGACCCTGCAAGGACTGGCCGCCGCATTCATACTGCCCCTCGCCATGGCCTTTGCCGCAGGCATCGCTCCGCGTGAACGCCTTGGCCGCGCGACAGGATGGATGGGATCGATGTCGGCGGTCGGCACCGCGCTCGGCCCATCCCTGGGAGGCATGCTGATCGCCACGTTCGGCTGGCGGGCCATGTTCCTCGTCAATGTGCCGATAGGCATCGCGGCGCTATGGCTCACGTATCGCAATCTGCCACCCGACACTCCCGCGCCCCCGGTCGTTCCGGCACGTTTCGACTCCGCCGGAACGCTGACGCTCACCGTTTCGCTGACAACCTGCGCACTGGCATTGACAACGGGACGCGGGGAATTCGGCGCGATCCAGGCCCTTCTGCTCTTTGCCTCGATCGCCGTCGCCGGCCTCTTTTTCCGCATCGAGCGACGGGCCGGAGCGCCCTTGATCCCGCCCATCCTGTTACGGGACCCGGCGCTTCGCGCCGGCCTCGCGACCACGTTCCTGGTGTCCGCCGTCATGATGGCGACGCTCGTGGTGGGACCATTCTATCTGTCCCGCGCGCTGAACCTCGGCACGGCTTCGATAGGCATGGTCATGTCGGTCGGGCCGGTGGTCGCGGCGCTGTGCGGTGCGCCGGCGGGCCATGCGGTGGATCGCTTCGGCGCGCGCGGCATGACGATCGGCGGGCTCTCCGGGTTGCTCGGGGGCGTCATCGCCCTTGCTGCGCTGCCATCCGGACTCGGGATAGGCGGCTATATTGTCCCCGTGGTGATTGCCACGTCGGGATACGCGCTGTTCCAGGCGGCCAACACGGCCCGGATCATGGCGGACGCCCCGCCGGATGGCAGAGGCGCGATATCCGGCCTGATCAACCTGTCGAGAAACCTGGGGCTTGTCACGGGCGCGTCGGTGCTGGGGAGAGTGTTCGCGATAGCATCCGGACCGGCCGGCGTACTGGAGGCGCCACGGGCATCCGTGGCAACGGGCATGCACGTCACGTTTGCGGTGGCCTCCTTGCTGATGCTCATTGCCGTGCTGATAGCGGGAAAAAACCGCTGACTCCGCACACGCCCTGCGCCGCGTCGCCCCCGTCATTCGTCGCGCCCCAGGCGACGCAGGACGCAAAACGGTTGAACACCCGTTTTTTGAAAGCGGCCATGCACCACACCGTATTAAGGTTGCGTCAACGAACGCCACTACAGGACACACAGATCATGAGCCTTTCCTCCATCACACGCAGCACCATCACGCTGGCAGCGTCAGATGTTCAGAACCAGACAGATACTCTCGCCAATCTCATCGCCTCCCAGTTGAGGAGCGCCAGCAATCTCTCCGTGACCATCACCCGCCAACAGAACGGCGACATCACCGTCACCCAGAAAACTCCCGGCCAGCTCGGCGCCAAGCTGAAGGCCGCGCTCAACAGTGCCAGGGGAGTGCCCGGTACCGTTTACCATGGGGCAAAAACCGCCGGCTCCGCTGCATTCAACGGCATGAAAAAAGCGGGTGCGGGCATCGCTCATGCCGGTAAGGGAATCGCCCACGGCATGGAAACCGGAGCAAAAGTCGCCGGTCTGGGTGTCGCCACAGCGGGCCTTGGCATAGCCTACGGCGCGGTCGCGGGAGTCTCCGGCGTTGTAACGATTGGCGGCAAAGCCGTTGGCGCGGCGAAACGCACCTATCGCCAACTCTCCGAACTGGACATGCAGAAGGTAAAGAAACACTTCGCCAGCTATCCGGGCAAGATTCGCAAGGGCAAGGCCGCTGTGATGCGGACCGTCCGACGCGCCGATGAGAAATTCACCAAGGCTCTCTCGCAAGGACTGCACAACCTGGCCGACCGGATCACCATGGAACGCAAGCCGGCTTTCCCGGCGGCGACCGCGAACATGGACCGACGCTACTCCTCCCCACTCTGATCCTGCGAGTCTCGCCTTCACGCCCCCGTCCTCCCGGACCGGGGCGTGATTTCGTGCGGATCACGCCGGATATACCCGCCTTGGGACATCCGGTGCAACATCCCCGGCCGCTGACGGTCCAAACAACGAAGGGGAAATGAGGCGGGCGCCGACACACGAGAAAGCCGGCGGCACGACGTGCCGATAACCTCGAACCGCGCTACCCTATGTTGGCAGAAGAACGTTCATGGCAGTCCGAAAAACTTCGGCCATGCCAGGCAGCCCGGCTTGACGGAACGGACCCTCCCTTTCAAACCTCATTCGGCAAACTCATCGAAGGAGAAACAATCATGCGTAATGTCCTGTTGCTGGTGCCGGTTTTGCTCGTATTGGCAGGTTGCGCCGATCATGTGTCGTTTACCGAGGCCGCGAGCCGGGAACCCGTCGGATTCCTGCATGGACTATGGCACGGAGCCATATTGCCATTCTCGTTCGTCATTTCTTTGTTTGATGGCGGCACCGCCATTTACGCGATTTACAACACGGGTGGATGGTACGATTTCGGCTATCTGCTGGGTGCATCCGGGATCGTGGGTGGCGGAGTGGCGGCCTCCCGCTAGCAGCCTGCATCAACGAGCAACCGATGCGGCCATTGCCGTGCAACGGGGCGGTTAGGGAAAGCCCCCCCTGATTGATCCTGCCCCGGTTTCTCGCGACAACGGGCGCACGGCCCGGGCATTCCGGTTCCGCGCGCCGCGCTCGCCCCGGACGGGAGCGTCGGTCTAATGAATCTCGATGTCTTTTACATAAACAACCGTTGGCGGCTCGCTATTGTCACCGCGCTTACGCAAAGGGCGATAAATCCCGGTTTTAAAGTAAGGGGTACGTTCGATCAATCCGCTGTAACAGGTGGGTGTCGCCTGCTCATGGAGGTGAACTCCGTTGCGCCACACGCTAACAGATCCGTCGGCAGTCGGCGACCAGCGGACGTGGAACTGCCATTCGGTCCACTGGCCAGGCTGGGCCTCCCCCAGATCCACCGTGCCGCGCTGAATATTGTCCGGAGTTCCATAGGCCAGTTTCAGGGTCCAGCGATTGCCGCTTACCCATAAAGCCAGATTAGGGAAATCGCGATCGACCCGCGACTTTCCCATTTGGGCATGCCACTGCATGACAATCTGACCGGACGGATTTGTCGGCACCTTTTCCACGAAAACACTCGCGCGGTACCAACGATCCTGAAAATCCTCTTCCGCCGGCAACGAAATTTCAGAGCGGAACTCCCCGGGGCGTCCGGTCAGCTCAAAGCGCATGGCTTTCTGGCCAGCCCCCCCTGGAGCATCGACGACACGAGCACGAGGATTCTGCCCCGCCGGGTGGTCATACTGATCGTCCAGGACAATTTTCCAGGCGCTCAGCTCCCCACGAAAATCCTCCTTGAAGGGATAGGAAACAGGACGCGACGCCGACGACGGATGAACCACCCCATCGCTTTTGCGCCCCTCCCAATCCGCTGTATTCTTTACATCACCGGAGACGGCCGCCGCGGCCACGCCGCTGCAGACAAAAAGGCAGGACAGGAACACGTGGCGCAGATAGCCCGGAAAGCCATTCTTCCATTTCAACGCGCGGAACAAAAAAACTCACCGATTTGTTTTTTAACCAAGAAAGTCATCATCTCGCTCGCACCATTTGATAGAGGGAAAGTGGTTATGCCACCGACAGGGAACCGATCGCGTCGTCCGGTTGAAGAAACGATGGCCGAACCGATGATATGCAAATGGAGACACTGACTCCAGTGGCATTATGCACATGCCTGAACACCGTCATTATGGTAGTCCGTCGATGCTGGAGCGCGTCGTCCTGCTCATCATGCAGTGCAAACAACGTCACATTCATGAAGGTTCACGGCACGGCCGCACCCACTATGCGGCCATGATTTTGGCGCGATTCGGGTACGAAACTCACCGGTATGAGTCATGAGCCGTCATCGGGGCCCTTTACGATGGATTCAGCTCATTCGATCCCTCATTGCATCTCAAGCCACCTTCGCACCCGCTCGCCGAGGTCATGAGATCCATGGCCACAGCGGCAGAAGGTTCGCCATGTCATGCTTGCCACCGTTGAACAGAGTCCCGGGCGGCAACGTCCCGCATGCCGTTGCGTTTATGCATATCGGCTGTCAAGCGCAAATCATTCCAGTATAGTGAGGCATGGACTCGCGGACCGCCCGGCAACCCGGCGAAAGTGAAAGCGGTCGATACACGCCAAAAAACACTGAAATTGCATTACAAATCAACAGGTTGACAAAATGCTTCTGATGATCGACAACTACGACTCCTTTACGTATAACCTTGTCCAGTACTTCGGTGAACTCGGGCAGGAAGTACGTGTATTTCGCAATGACGAAATCACCGTGGAAGAGATCGAAGCATTGTGGCCCCGCTATCTGGTGATATCACCCGGCCCTTGCACGCCCGATGAAGCCGGCGTGTCGGTGGCGGCCATAAAGGCTTTTGCCGGCCGCCTGCCCATCCTTGGCGTCTGCCTGGGCCACCAGAGCATCGGCCAGGCGTTCGGCGGCAAGATCGTGCGTGCCCGCACGCTGATGCACGGCAAGGTTTCCGACGTGCGCCACACCGGCGAGGGAGTTTTCCGCGACCTGCCCTCCCCGATATCCTGCACACGCTACCACTCGCTGGTCATCGAACACGAGACCTTGCCCGATTGCCTCGCCATCACGGCCTGGACCGACGATGGCGAAATCATGGGGGTGCGGCACAAGACGCTGCCCATCGAAGGCGTGCAATTCCATCCCGAATCCATTCTGACCGAGCATGGCCATGCCATGCTGAAAAATTTCCTTGAGGAACACGCATGATCACGCCACAGGCAGCCCTCAACCGGTTGATCGACAAGAACGAACTCTTTTACGACGAAATGCTGGACCTGATGCGCCAGATCATGCGCGGCGAAGTGTCGCCCGCCCTGACCTCGGCCATTCTGATCGGACTCAGGGTCAAAACCGAAAGCGTACTGGAAATCGCCGCCGCCGCCACGGTGATGCGCGAATTCGCCACCCCCGTCCCGGTCGCCGACCGCCGGCACCTGGTCGACACCTGCGGCACCGGCGGCGACAAATCCCATACGTTCAACATTTCCACGACCGCGGCGTTCGTGGCCGCCGCCGCCGGCGCCCGTGTCGCCAAGCATGGCGGCCGGTCCGTGTCGTCAAGCTCCGGCAGCGCGGACGTACTGGAAAAACTCGGCGTCAACCTGAACATCGACGCGTCGGCTGTCGGCCACTGCATCGACACGCTGGGCATCGGTTTCATGTTCGCCCCCAACCATCACAGCGCGATGCGCCATGTCGCACCGATCCGCAAGGAACTGGGGGTGCGCACCGTGTTCAACATCCTCGGCCCCCTGACCAATCCGGCCGACGCCGGCGCGCAGGTGATGGGCGTGTTCCATCCGGACCTGGTGGGGATCCAGTCGCGCGTTCTCAAGGAACTGGGCAGCCGGCACGTCCTGGTGGTGCATGGCATGGACGGGCTTGACGAGATCACCCTGTCCGGGCCGACCATGGTGGCCGAACTCAAGGACGGCTGGATCCGGGAATACACCCTCAAACCGTCGCAATTCGGCATGGCCGAAGCGGAGACGCGGGACATCCGGGCCGACACCGCCGAAGCATCCCGCGACATCCTGCTGTCGGTTCTTGACGGCAAACCCGGGCCGGCCGCCGACATTGTCGCCCTCAATGCCGCCGCCGCCATTTACACGGCGGGCATCGCCGATTCACTGGAAGACGGTGTCGACCGGGCCCGGGCAGCCATTCATGACGGGAAGGCCCGCAAAAAGCTGGATGAACTGGTACAATTGACCCAATCGTTCACGTCGTGACCAACCACGGGACCGACGGCCACTCCTGCCGCGTCCCCCCTATCTAAAGTACGACCTCACCATGAGCAAACCGTCCAAAGAGATTTTCAAGGCCTACGATATCCGTGGCATTGTCGGCAAAACCCTGACCGTCGACACCGCCCGCCTTATCGGCCAGGCCATCGGCACCGAGGCGCGCTCGCGCAAGATCAGCACTGTCGTGGTCGGCCGCGACGGCCGCTTGTCCGGCCCCGAGCTGTCAGACGCGCTGAGCGCGGGCCTCATGGCCTCGGGCATCAATGTGATCGACGTGGGCCGCGTGGCCACGCCGATGCTGTACTACGCCGCTTACGAACTGGGCCACCTGTCGGGCGTGATGGTGACCGGCAGCCACAATCCTCCCGACTACAACGGTTTCAAGATGCTGCTCGGCGGCGATACGCTCGCCGGCCCGGACATTCAGGACCTTTATCGCCGCATCGTGGAAAAGGATCTCGCGGAAGGCGAAGGCCAATTGTCGACCCACGACATCGCGGATGCCTATCTTGACCGCATCACCGGGGACATCAAGCTGGCCCGCCCGATGAACATCGTGGTCGATTGCGGCAACGGCGTTCCCGGCGCGTTCGCCCCCACCCTGTTCCGCCGCCTCGGCTGCCGCGTGCGAGAACTGTTCTGCGACGTGGATGGAACCTTCCCGAACCATCACCCGGACCCGGCCCGCCCGGAAAACCTTCAGGATGTCATTGAAGCGCTGGCCAAGACCGACGCCGAGATCGGCCTCGCGTTCGACGGCGACGGCGACCGGCTGGGCGTGGTCACCAAGGAAGGCAACATCATCTGGCCGGACCGGCAACTGATGCTGTTCGCCGCCGACGTGCTCGAACGCAATCCCGGCGCGAAAATCATTTACGACGTGAAATCGACCCGCCTGCTCAAGCCGTGGATCACCGAAAACGGCGGCGTCCCGGTGATGGGCCGCACCGGCCACAGCTTCATGAAAGCGAGCATCAAGGAAACCGGCGCGCTGCTGGCCGGCGAGATGAGCGGCCACGTGTTCTTCAAGGAACGCTGGTACGGCTTCGACGACGGCATTTATGCCGGCGCGCGCCTGCTCGAGGTGCTGTCGCGGGTCGATGACCCGAGCGCGCTGCTCAACGCGCTGCCCAACGCGGTCAGCACGCCGGAACTGAACCTCGCCACCGCCGAAGGGGAAAACCACCGCCTGATCGAGACGCTGCAAAAAGAGGCCCGTTTCGAGGGCGCCGACGAAGTCGTCACCATCGACGGCCTGCGCGTCGAATACCCGGACGGTTTCGGTCTTGCCCGCGCCTCCAACACCACGCCGGTCATTGTGCTGCGCTTCGAAGCCGACAACGAAACCGCGCTGGAGCGGATCAAGGCCGACTTCCGCCGCGTACTGTCCTCGGTCACCTCCGCCAAGCTCCCCTTCTGAGTCTTGCCAACCCGTTTTACCCGGGGACACGGCCTTGCCGTGTCCCGTTGTTTTGAAAGGACCCCCATGTACGCACAAGCCGCCGTCACGTTTTCCACGGTTCGCGACCTGCTGCGTTTCGCCGTGTCGCGCTTCACGGCCTGCGAGCTGGTTTACGGTCACGGCACGACCAACGCCTACGACGAAGCCGCCTACCTGATTCTCGCCACCCTGAATCTCCCGCTGGACACACTGGAGCCGTTCCTGGACGCGACACTGCTGCCCGACGAAATCCGCGATGTGGTGGAGATGATCGAAAAGCGCGCCGAACAGCGCATCCCGGTCGCCTACCTCACCCACGAGGCCTGGCAGGGAGAGTTCAGCTTTTATGTCGACGAACGCGTGCTCGTGCCGCGCTCCTTCATTTACGAGCTCCTTGGCGCGCCGCTCGAACCCTGGATCGAGCACCCGGAACTGGTCCATCGCGCGCTCGACCTGTGCACCGGCTCGGGCTGCCTCGCCATCCAGATGGCCCACCATTACCCGGACGCCGAGATCGACGCCGTCGATATTTCGCTGGACGCGCTGGAAGTCGCCGCGATCAATGTCGAAAACTACGGTCTGGAAGAGCGGATCCAGCTGCTGCACACCGACCTGTTCCAGGGTATCGAAGAAACCTACGACCTGATCGTTTCCAATCCGCCCTATGTGGACGAGGAATCGGTGGACGAACTGCCCGCCGAATACCTGCACGAACCGGAGCTCGCACTGGGCTCGGGACGGGACGGACTGGACGCGACACGGGAAATCCTGCGCCGCGCGCCGGAATTCCTCAACGAACGTGGCGTGCTGCTGGTGGAGATCGGCCACAACCGCGAGGCGCTGGAAGCGGCCTTCCCCGAACTGCCTTTCGTCTGGCTGGAAACCTCCGGAGGGGACGGTTTCGTCTTCCTGCTGACCCGGGAAGATCTCGTCACCGCCGGAGAGCCGTGATCACAGGCCGAAATTGACCAGCAGCATGCCGCCGGTGAAGAACATCACCACACCGATGGCGCCATCGAGGACCCGCCAGCTGGCGGGTCTGGCGAACCAGGGCGCGAGCTTCGCGGCGAAGGCGCCAAGCGCGACAAACCAGCAGGCGGACGCCAGCGTGCTGCCGATCAGGAAGGACACCTGGTTGTGCTTGCCGTAGGCAGAGGAAACACCGCCGATCAGTACGATGGTATCGAGCAGCGCGTAGGGATTGAGCAACGTTACCATCAGCAGGGTCCGGCACACGGCCCGGCGCTCGCGCTCGACATTGCCGTCGAGCGACAACGCGCCATGCTGCCGGGCGAACGCCGCGCGAAACGCCTTGAACCCCAGCCAGAAGATGAAGCCCGCCCCGCCCCAGGCCAGAACCCGGACCAGCCCCGGCACGCCGGCGATGACGCCCCCCATGCCGAATACTCCGCAACTCATCAGAACTATGTCGCAGACAATGCAGACCAGCACGATCAAGCCGACATGGCTGCGCGCGATACCCTGACGCAGCACATAGGCATTCTGAGGACCGATACCGACGATCTGGGCGAATGCCAGACCAAACGCTGAAAACATCACACTTGCATCAAACATCGTCACTCCCTGGTTATTCCGATCCAAGACTAAGGGAGTGAGCGAGGTTTGCCAAATGCATCCTTTTAATCGCTCATCAGCAGAACTGATCACCAAGCGGGGTAAACCCCGACGCTTCCACAACAAAATCCGGATCCGGCGACGCGAGTTCAAGCTCGCCGATCCATTCCATCAGCTTGCCGGAGTTCACTGGCGGCGAAATCGCGTAACCCTGCCCCGACGAGCATCCAAGCTCGAGCAGACGATCCCAGATCGGCTGGCTCTCCACGCCTTCGACCACCAGTTGGCGACCGGTATAGTGGGCGAAGGAAATCATACTGCGGATGATCGCTTCATTGCCCGGCGCTTCGAGCAGCATGCGCACAAAACGCTGGTCGATCTTGATGGTGTCGAACGGCAACTGCTGCAGATGCACCAGCGACGACGCGCCGGTGCCGAAATCGTCGAGTGCGATCGATACTCCGATTTCGCGGCAGGCCGCCAGTTTGTGCACGATGGCTTCGGCTTCCTTCTGCGAAATGGTTTCCAGCACCTCCA
Source organism: Paludibacterium paludis (assembly GCF_018802605.1). NCBI lineage: Bacteria > Pseudomonadati > Pseudomonadota > Betaproteobacteria > Neisseriales > Chromobacteriaceae > Paludibacterium > Paludibacterium paludis. Next base: position 2,467,421 of record NZ_CP069161.1, read on the forward strand.
GCTCGAGATGACCGTCGGGAATCGGGTAACGCATGATCAGCGCCTGCACGCGCGATAAAAAATCGCTGTGCTGCAGGGTCATCGCCGACAGGTTGACGCTGATGGGAATGCTCCGCCCCTGGCCGAGCCAACCGGTGGAGTGACGCAAGGCCTCCTCCATCACCCACCAGTCTAGCTCCCTCATCAGATCGGTATGGTCGATCGCCGGAAAAAACGCCCCCGGAGCGAGGTATCCGCCGTCGCGGCGCCAGCGCACCAGCGCCTCGACACCACACACCCGGTGGTTCTTGAGATTGATTTTGGGCTGGTAGAACAGTTCCAGGCCGTCGCCGCGCAAGGCCTCGGCGAATTCGGCGCGAATCCGGTGCAGCCGATGGATTTCCTCGTCCATCGCCGCGTCGTAGTAGCGCACCTGGCCACCGCCCGCCTCCCGCGCACGCGTCAGCGCCAGATCCGCCCGGCGCATCATAACGCCGGGGTCGGCCGTATCGGCGGCTTCGACGACGATGCCGACGCTCGGCACGGCGTAGACCTTTTCCGTTTGCCAGTCGACCGCGTCCTCGAAGGACGCCATCACCGCGCCGACCAGCCCGTCGAGCATGTCGAAACGGTCGGAAATAATCACAAAACGCGCCGCTCCTACCCGGCCCACACTGCCCGAGGGCAGCACGATCTGGCTGAGCCTCAGCGCCACCTCGCGCAGGATGATATCGCCGCACTCATGCCCCAGACGGGCATTGATATCGTGAAATCCGTCGATCGCCACCGCTATGCTGGCGACGCGTCCGGAAGGCCGCGCGCCGGCGATCAATTGCGCGAGTTTCTCGGTCATGCGCTGGCGGTTGGGCAAGCCCGTCAATTTGTCGTGCTGGATCAGGTAGGCCAGCTCCGACTCGGCGCGCCGGCTGCGCTCCAGCGCATCCTGACGTTCCAGCGCATAGCCGATCTCGCTGGTCATGGTCTGCACGAGGCCCACCGTGTCCTGATCGAAAAACCAGCTGTTCACCGAATAGAGCACCAGCGTCCCCACCGTTTCGCCGCACAGGATGAGTGGCGAAACGAGCAGGCTGCGCACCCCGGCCTCCATCAGCACGGAGGTCCATTTTCCCATGGACGCGTCATTGGCGATGTCGTTGATAACCTGCGGTCGCTGGGTGCGCACGGCGCGAGCCGACGGCCCGTTGGCATCGTCGGTATCGATCTGCAGCACGAGGTTTGCCGGCAAAGCATGGTCGCGGTGGCTGCAAACAGCTTCCTGGCTCAGCGTGCCGCCGTCGAGCCTGCCTATCCAGGCATGACTGAAGCCGCCCTCCTCGACACAGATCCGGCAAATGGATCGGAACAGTTCATCGCGCCCGGTCGCGTGGATCAGCGCGAGGCTGACCTTGCTGAGCGTCGCGTACAGCCGCGCCGTCGCGAACATCGAATGGTGGTGCTCACGGGTTTTGGCATCGGCCGCCTCGGTATGGCCGTGCAACTGCAGCAGGATATCGAGAAGAACGCGCTTGCGCAGCGCCTCGTCCAGTTTCAGCCGCTGTTCGTCATTGGCGGCCAGAACCTGGGACTGGGCAAGCAGATGCCCGAGATAGCGTTCGTACGCCCCGCACAACCAGACGGGGCTGACGCCGAGGCGATGGTGCATTCGCCCCAGCGCCACCACTTTTTCGGCATGGGCCGCGTCGACCGGACATGTCAACATGGCTTCGATATATTCGGTCTGACTGGTCATCAGGCGCGCCAGGCCAGCTTCGCCGAGCGAGACGATCAATTTGGATGTTTCTTCATTCGTCAGCAAATACCAGTAAAATTGCTTGGCCAGGACATCCCGGCGTGCAAGCAAGCCCGCACTGAACTCGGCGATCAGGTTCAGGTGGTCTTCCCCAAGACCAATGAACCGGCAGAGTTTGCCGACAAGACTCGTGTTTCCCATTAACATGCCTGCTTGGCCCGTAGTGTGTAGTGATTGTTGTTGCCAGTCGGCCTGGCTTGTTCTGCAACCCGGGGAAATCGTTGTTATGTAGCGCTCATGACGCGGCCCGCCTTGTGCGGACACATTCTTCGAAGCCTAGCAGATTAGTATTACCTTTTCCATCCGGATTAAACATAAATAACGTAATCTATTAGACCATGCTGGATCCCAAATTGCTCGAGGCATTGCAGGCCGTCGTCGAATGCGGCGGCTTTGAAAAGGCGGCGCAGCGCCTGTTTCTCACCCAGTCGGCGGTCTCCCAGCGCATCAAGCTGCTGGAAGAGCGGCTTGGCCAGCCCGTGGTCACGCGCACCTCGCCGATCGACACCACCGTCGCGGGGCGACGGCTTTTGCGGCATTTCCACCAGCTGTCCTTGATGGAAAAGGATCTGCTCGACACCCTGCAGGTCACCCGCACCGACTCGGCTTTCACCATGCTCGCCATCGGCGTCAACGCCGACAGCCTCGCAGGCTGGTTCCTGCAGGCCGTCAAACCGTTCCTGAAGCGCCACCCAGTGGTGCTCGACCTTTTGATGGACGATCAGGACTACACCCACGAACTGATGCGCAACGGTCATGTCGCGGGCTGCGTCAGCACCCGCGCCCAGGCCGTTCAGGGCAGCGAATGCCGGCTGCTCGGCCACGTCCGCTATCTGTGCCTGGCCACGCCGGCGTTCCGCGACAGGTTTTTTTCCAGCGGCATGACGCCCGAGGCGCTGTCGGCCGCTCCGGCCATCCTCTATGACCGTAAAAAGGATGACATGCATCATCAGTTCCTGTCCGGCACGCTGGGATTCACCGGGCACTTCCCGGCCTTCGCCCTGCCCACTCCGGAAGGCTTTCTCGACTACACCCGGGAGGGACTGGCCTACAGCCTGCAGCCAGAACTGATGCTGGCCGACGATCTGGACACGGGCCGGCTTGTCGATCTGTGCCCGGGGCTCTGGATGGACATGCCGATGTACTGGCACCACTGGCGCATCGAATCGAATCTGATCAGCGAAATAGAGGAAACACTCGTCGAGTTTGCGCTCGCGCATCTTCGGCAACCGTGAACCCTTGACAGGCGGCACGCCCGGGAGGAATATCGCTGCCCCCACCTCGCATGGAGATATCATGAGCGAACGTGTTATCGACTGGGCGCATCTCGAGCGCGAGGCGCGTGCCGCCGCCGCCCGCGCCTATGTGCCATACAGCCGCTTTGCCGTCGGCGCGGCGATTCTCACCGCCGACGGCCGGGTGTTCACCGGATGCAATGTGGAGAACGCCTCCTTCGGCCTGACCAACTGCGCCGAACGGACCGCCGTATTCACCTCGCGCGCCAGCGGCGATACCTCCGACATCCTCGCGGTGTGCGTCTACACCCCGACCGACGAACCCACCCCGCCCTGCGGCGCCTGTCGGCAAGTGCTCAACGAATTCGGTCCAACCATGCGGGTGCGCACCATCTGCCGTACCGAGCAGCGCGTCGACACCACTCTGGACACACTGCTGCCGGGGGCGTTCGGGCCTCGCAACCTCGACACAGCGGGCAACGGATAAGCGACAGGACGTGGCGGAGTCCGCCGCGTTTTCACAACGTTTCGTCTCGCCCCGCCCTGCCGCTGGCCGCTATTGACCTGGTCTTGATAACGGCCAGCGGCAGCATCCACGGTACGTTGTGCTGGCTCACCCCATTCCGAACCGGAAACCTGCGCGCCGATGAGCGTGGAACTCGCCGCCGCGTCGCCGCAAGCGTGGTTGAGAGGCAAAAAAAACGCCGGGGTGGATCATCCCGGCGTGCAGCAAATAGAGAGAATAGACTACAGGAACTTCAGAAAAACCCGTTGATCGGGAGCACGTGGCCGCCCTCCCTTCCCAACGCACTGCATAAAGAACCCGGCGCCAAGCCACGCTTCCAGCACGGCGCCCGATCCCCTATATCCTTTCATGCTCAGCTGTTGCGCTCGGCCACGCTGCCCGCGTGCGCGGCAATCAGTTCGACGCTTCCAACCTCCACGGGCTGTCCCGCGTTGCCACAGATCAGCGCCTTGCCGGGGGCGTTCGGCGCCTGGCCGCAGCTGACCGCATCGGCCAGCAGCCGGGCATTCGGCTGCAAGGCGTGACCAACCGACACGGTCAGTACGGCAAAGAAACCGGCGGAAATCACGGTGCCGGCGGCGACGGCCAGCAGATCAATCGTCTTCATGATGCGTTCCTCTTGCTGGTGAGTATTGCACTGTACCTTGCATAACACGAATCTGATTTCGAGCGTGCTTGCATTTCATCTGCCGTCAGCATAATGAAAGATACCTTGTAGTGCAAGGTATCTTTCATAGGAACCTACCTTGCATAGACAGAAATACAACACCGGGTGGGAGACATCACGATCACTCATGTCTTACCTGACCGCCTCCACCCGCAAAAAGTTCCTTTTCGCGGGTGGAGCGTCATCATTTCATCACCCCCCATCTCCAACCTGCCCGATTCGCCAGTCCCCCCGCGCCTGAAATCGACTAACACGAAATGGAGCGACGCCCGAAATGTTCACGAGTCCAGTCAGGAGATCCCATGAAAACCGTACTTGTCGTCGGAGCGACAGGCCTGATCGGCTCTCATGTCGTGCAAGCCGCGCAAACCCGCGTCAGGGTATTGCAAGCCGCCTACAGCCAGGCGCCTCTCAGGGTGGACATCACGTCCACCGATTCGCTACGCTCGCTTCTTGCCCGCGCGGGCAAGGTCGACGCCATCATCTGCACGGCGGGCAAAGCCCGTTTCGCCCCTTGGGACAGCGTGCGTGACGAGGACTGGGCACATGCCCTGGCCAACAAGCTGATGGGACAGATCAATCTGGTTCGCTTCGGCGCAGCCAGCATCCGCCCGGGCGGCGCCATCACCCTGACCACCGGCACGCTGGCGCACCAGCCAATGACCGGCAGCACCATCATCGCGTCGGTCAATGCGGCGCTGGAAGCCTTTGTGCGGGCCGCGGCGCTGGAGATTGGAAATCACGTCAGAATCAATGCCGTTTCGCCAGGCTGGCTGAGCGAAACGCTCGAGGCGCTGGGCATGGATCCGGCGGACGGTCTGCCGGCAAGCGAAGCCGCCAAGATTTATTTGCGTCAGATCGAACAAGGCGAGGCCGGAACGATCGCCATCGCCGCGAAGACACCCCGGCCGCACTAGATCGGCGAACGCGGGATGATGCTAGAATCAGGCCGTCTTCGCCACAGGACCCGCCATGTCCAAACGCAGTCTGCACTTGCGTCCCCTCTCGCCGACGGCCAATTCGAAACGCCACTGGCGTTTCTTTCCGATGCCATTCCCTTTTACGAGGCGCCGGGCGATAGACACGTGCGCCGGCTGCGGAACGGCGCCAACCCTTCGCGCTTCAACGAAATCATCGACGAGGATCCGCAAATGCGCCGGTATTTGGAAAGATGGCGCGCCCTTCCTGACGGACCGCCCGGCGTCGAGGTTTTTGACGAACTGGCCGCAGGACACCGCGGCCCGGACACCAGAGGCACTCATGCGATCGGAGACAGTCGCCCTGGCGCGAGGAATGAGGCGATGCCGGGCACGGCCGGTCGGCGGTGCCCGGGAGCGGCACTGACGGCCGCCCGAGGAAACGTCTTTCGGCTTACAAGCTGCGCTCGGCGGCTTCCACCGTCTGCTCGATGAGCGTCGCGATGGTCATCGGGCCGACACCGCCGGGCACCGGCGTGTAGGCCGAGCAGCGCTCGGCGACGGCCGACAACTCGATGTCGCCCACGCCGCCCGGATGATAACCCGCATCGACCACCACCGCGCCGTCCTTGATCCATGCGCCCTTGATGAACTGCGGCTTGCCCACCGCGCCGACCACGATATCGGCCGTCCGCACATAGGATTCGAGATCCTGGGTGCGGGAATGGCAAATCGTGACGGTGGCGTTGGCGTTGAGCAGCATCATCGCCACCGGCTTGCCGAGGATGGGACTGCGACCGACCACCACGGCGTGACGGCCGGCCAGTTCGATACCGTAATGTTTGAGCAGACGCATGATGCCGGCCGGCGTCGCCGAGCCATACGCCCTCTCGCCCATCGCCATGCGGCCGAAACCGAGCACGGTGACGCCGTCCACATCCTTTTCCAGGGCGATGCGGTCAAAACAGCGGCGCTCGTCGATTTGCGCCGGCACCGGATGCTGGAGCAGGATGCCATGCACGTCCGGATTGGCGTTCAGCCGGTCGATTTCGGCAAGCAGCGCTTCCGTCGTGGTCGAGGCGGGCAGCACGACCTTGAGCGACTCCATGCCGACACGGCGGCAAGCGTCGCCTTTCATCTTGACGTAGGTGGCGGAGGCCGGATCGTCGCCGACCAGGATGGTCGCCAGAATCGGGGACACGCCATTCGAGCGCTGCTTGACGGCGGCGACCCGCACGGCGAGTTCGGCTTCGATCTGGCGCGAAAGCGCCTTGCCATCGAGAACGGTCACTGACATCTCTTTCCTTTCAAAGACTTCATATCAAGAAAAATCCCCCGGGTGCGGCTCGGGGGATTTTTGTGCATCGGGCTTAACCAACCCATTTCCTGGCGCTGGCGAACATGCGGAACCAGGCGCCGTTCTCACCCCAGTCTTCCGGGTGCCAACTGTTCTGCACGGTGCGGAACACGCGCTCCGGGTGCGGCATCATGATGGTGAAGCGCCCGTCCCCGGTGGTCACGCCGGTGATACCCTGGGGCGAGCCGTTGGGATTGAGCGGATAGGTTTCCGTCGGACGGCTGTCGAAGTCGATATAGCGCAGCGCGACGCGCGCCGACTCGCGGGCGCCCGGCGCGAATACCGCACGCCCTTCCCCGTGGCTGACCACCACCGGCAGACGGCTGCCGACCATGTCCGTCAGAAAAATCGACGGCGACTCGGTCACTTCCACCATCGAGAAACGGGCCTCGAACTGCTCGGAAGCATTGCGATGGAAACGCGGCCAGTGCTCGGCGCCGGGAATGATTTCCGCGATGCGCGACATCATCTGGCAACCGTTGCACACCCCCAGCGCGAAAGTATCGGAACGGGCGAAGAAACGTTCGAAATCCTCGCGCGCGCGCGGATTGAACAGAATGCTCTGCGCCCAACCACCACCGGCCCCCAGCACATCGCCGTAGCTGAAGCCGCCGCAGGCGGCGAGTCCACGGAAATCGGCCAGCGACAGGCGGCCGCCGATGATGTCGCTCATGTGCACATCGACCGCTTCGAAACCGGCGCGATCGAAGGCGGCGGCCATTTCCAGATGACCATTGACCCCCTGCTCGCGCAGGATGGCGATCCGCGGACGCTTGCCGCTGGCGATGAACGGCGCGGCCGGATTGGCGTGCACATCGAAGGTCAGTTCGGCGAACAGGCCACGGGCCTTGCTATCGGTGCGCAGGATGTGCTCGCTGTCGGCGCAGACCGGATTGTCGCGCAGACGCTGCAGGTGATGCGACGTTTCCGACCAGGCCTTGAACAGGTCGGTGCGCGTTTCGTTGAAGAGCTCTTCGCCACGATGCTTGACGATCAGGCGGTCGCGGGTGTTGACCTTGCCGATCACGAACAGTTCGCGGCCGATCCCTGCGCGCATGAAGCGCGAGATCACTTCCGAGGTATGCGCCTTCTTCACCTGCAGCACCGCGCCCGGCTCCTCGTTGAACAGCACGCGCATCAGGCGGCCATGCACAGCGGCATCCTGGGTGGGCTGTACGAAGTCGTCGATATAGCGCTGGGTGTTCTGACGCTCGATCACCAACTCTTGCAGATCGATGGTCATGCCGGTGCGACCGGCGAACATCATTTCGCTCAGGGTGACAAAGAGGCCGCCATCGGAGCGGTCGTGGTAGGCGATGACAATATCGTCGGCGACCAGCGACTGCACGGTCTCGAAGAACGCCACGAGCTGGGAAGGGTCCTCGACATCGGGCGAGCGGCCGCGCATCCAGTTCCAGACCTGGCCGTAAATCGAGCCGCCCAGACGGCAGCGTCCGTAGCCCAGGTCGATCAGGATCAGGTCGGTGTCGCGATCGGGGCGCAACACCGGCGTCACCGTCTTGCGCACGTCCTCGACCGGCGCGAAGGCGGAAACCACGAGCGACAGCGGCGCGGTCACGCTCTTCTTGCCGTCCGCGTCGTCCCAGACGGTTTTCATCGAGAGGGAGTCCTTGCCCACCGGCACGCTCAGACCCATCTCCTGGCAGATCGAGGAAACCGCCTCCACCGCCTCGTAGAGTTTCGCATCCTCGCCGGGGTGCCCGGCGGCGGCCATCCAGTTGGCGGACAGCTTGACCCGGGAAATCGGTCCGATGTGGCTTGCCGCGATATTGGTCAGCGCCTCGGCCACCGCCATGCGCGCCGACGCGCCGGCGTTGAACAGCGCGGACCCGGGGCGTTCGCCCATCGCCATGGCTTCGCCGCGATGGCTGTAAAAGCCGAGCGTGGTCACCGCCACGTCCGCCACGGGCACTTGCCAGCGGCCGACCATCTGGTCGCGCGCGGTCATGCCGCCCACGCTGCGGTCGCCGATGGTGATCAGGAAGGACTTGTCCGCCACGGTCGGGTGGCGCAATACACGGTAAGCCGTTTCGCGCAGCGGGAACAGCGAGGCGTCGAAGACGCGGAACTCGCTCTCCTCGCGTGACACGTCTCGCGTCATGCGCGGCGGTTTGCCGAGCAGCACGTCAAGCGGCATGTCGACCGGACGGTTGCCGAACAGATCGTCGCGCACTTCGAGCCGGCCGTCGTCGGTCGCCACGCCCACCACGTAGAACGGGCAGCGCTCGCGTTCGCAGATGGCGCGGAACGTGTCGAGATCCTGTTCCAGGATGGCCAGCACATAGCGCTCCTGCGACTCGTTGGACCAGATCTGCATCGGGGTCATGCCCGATTCCTCGATGCGCACCGCGCGCAGGTCGAAACGCGCGCCGCGACCGGCGTCGTTCACCAGTTCCGGGAACGCGTTGGACAGGCCGCCAGCGCCAACGTCATGGATCGAAACGATTGGATTGCGCTCGCCGCGCTGCCAGCAGCGGTCGATCACTTCCTGACAACGCCGCTGGATCTCGGGGTTGCCACGTTGCACCGAGTCGAAGTCGAGATCTTCGCTGTTGGCGCCGGTGTCCATGCTGGATGCCGCGCCTCCGCCCAACCCGATCAGGAAACCCGGGCCGCCCAACTGGATCAGCAGGGCGCCTTCGGGAATGACATTCTTGCGGATCTGGCGCCCCTGGATATTGCCCAGGCCGCCGGCCAGCATGATCGGCTTGTGATAACCACGCACCTCGCCGTCGAACAGCTGCTCAAAGGTGCGGAAATAGCCGGTCAGGTTCGGCCGGCCGAATTCATTGTTGAAGGCGGCGCCGCCGATCGGCCCCTGAATCATGATGTCCAGCGCCGACGCGATGCGCTCGGGCCGGCCGTAGGCGCTCTTGCCGTCGACATAGCGCTCCCAGGGCTGGGTGAAGCCCGGGATGTTGAGATTGGAGACGGTAAAGCCCGTCAGCCCGGCCTTGGGCCGCGACCCGCGACCGGTGGCGCCTTCGTCGCGGATCTCGCCGCCGGAACCGGTCGAGGCGCCCGGGAACGGAGAGATCGCCGTCGGATGATTATGGGTTTCGACTTTCATCAGGATATGCGTCGGCTCCTGATGATAGGCGTAGACATTGTTCGCGTCGGGATAGAAACGGCCCGCCTCCGCGCCCTCGATCACCGAGGCGTTGTCGCTGTAGGCGACAAGCGTGCCTTCCGGATGGGCCTCGTGCGTGTCGCGGATCATGCGGAACAGCGACTTTTCCTGTTTCACGCCATCGATGATGAATTCGGCATTGAAAATCTTGTGGCGACAATGCTCGGAATTGGCCTGAGCGAACATCATCAACTCGACATCGCTCGGGTTGCGGCCAAGGCGCACGAAACTATCGACCAGATAGTCGATTTCGTCGTCAGACAGGGCGAGTCCCAGGTCGGCATTGGCGTCGGCCAGCGCATCGCGTCCGCCAGCGAGCACGTCCACCTGGCGCATCGGTTGCGGGGGCACGTGAGAAAACAGGCGTTCGGCATCGTCGAGGGAGCCCATGACCGTTTCGGTCATGCGGTCGTGCAATTGGGCGATCAGGGTGCCGCGCTCGGCATCGGTCAGGGACCGCGCGGCGGCGACATGATAGGCCGTGCCGCGCTCGATGCGCAACAAGCCGTCAAGACCGCAGTGCCGGGCGATGTCGGTGGCCTTGGAGGCCCAGGGCGACAGGGTGCCCAGGCGCGGGGTCACAAGAAAGAGCTCAGCGCCTTCGGGCGCGTCCGGGGCCGCATCGCCGTAGGCGAGCAGCGCCGACAACACCTCCAGCTCGCGCTCGCCAGGCTGCGTCTTAACCTCGGCGAAGTGCCAGAATTCCGCCGTCACGGCCAGATCGGGCAATCCCGATTCGCGCAGCGACGCGAGAAGTTTATCCAGACGGAACTGGGACAGGGCGGTGCCGCCCCTGAGCTTGAGAATGTGAGACATTCAGCACCCGCGACAAGTATCAGGAAGCGCGTAATAATACAGCAAAACGGCACCGAATTTAAGGCCGACGGCATCATGCCTGTCCGATTAAATCAAATTTTCAGCGAATTTCCTGAAAAATACCGGGAGTACCTTGACATGAAGAAAATTGAAGCGATCATCAAGCCCTTCAAACTCGATGAAGTTCGCGAAGCGTTGTCCGACATCGGCATCAACGGATTGACGGTGACCGAGGTCAAAGGATTCGGCAGGCAAAAAGGCCACACGGAGCTTTACCGCGGCGCCGAATACGTGGTGGATTTCCTGCCCAAGGTCAAGGTGGAGGTGGTGCTGGACGACTCGCTGACCGACCGCGCCATCGAAGCCATCGTCAACACCGCCCGCACCGGCAAGATCGGCGACGGGAAGATTTTCGTGACGCCGGTCGAGCAGGTGGTGCGCATCCGCACCGGGGAGACCAACGAAGACGCGGTCTGAGCCCCCCCAAAAAAACGGACAGCCCGCGAAGAACGCGGGCTGTTGTCGTGTCGGCGGAGCGGCCCGGACTTACTTCCAGAACTTCCACCAGGGCAGCTCTTCCACCGCCCATTTGCCCTGCAGGTAGGCGCTCTTGGGGAAAGTCGCCGCCAGCACGCGGCGGTTGTCGTCGGACAGTTTGGTCAGACCGAGGCGCCGGTAGGCCTCGACGGACAGCGCCAGCGCTTCTTCCACATAGCGCGTGTTGGCGTAATCCTTCACCACGCCCTGGGCGCGGTTGACCGCCGCCACATAGGCGCCGCGCTTCATGTAGTAGCGGGCCACATGCATTTCGTGTCCGCCGAGCGCGTCCACGAGCTTGTTCATCTTGTCCAGCGCGTCCGGCGCGTAACGGCTGTCAGGATAGCGCACGGTCAGCTCGCGGAAAGCGAGGAAGGCTTCTCGCTGGGCCTTGGGATCGCGTTCGCTCATGTCCTGCCCGGCCCACTTGCCGAGCAGACCCGAGTCGTCATTGAAATAGACGAGACCCTTCAGATAGTAGATATAGTCCAGATTCGGATGGGTCGGGTGCAGCTTGATGAAACGGTCGCACGCGGTAATGGACAGGGCCGCCTCGTTGTCCTTGTATTGGGCATAGGCGATATCCATCTGGGCCTGCTGGGCGAAGCGTCCGTACGGATAGCGCGCTTCCAGCGTTTCGTATAACTTGACAGCCCGGTTATAATTACCGCTATTCAGTTCATCATGGGCTTCGGCGTACAGTTTTTCCACGCTCCAGCCGCGCGTCTCATCGTAGGTTTCGGTAGTGGCGCAAGCGGTGAGGCCCGACACAACCAACAGTGCTGCAACGTATCTCTTCATGACCGATCCTTATTTCGATTCCGACGATTATAGCGACATCTCGGAGAACGAGGTATCCACCTCGACACGGCTTTTCGACGTTCCGCTCTCCATGGGCGGTGAACGGCTCGACGCGGCTCTCGCCCGCCTGCTTCCGGACTACTCGCGAAGCCGCTTGCAGCAATGGATCAAGGACGGCGCGGTGCTTGTCAACGGCAAGCCCGTTCCCCCGAAACACAAACTGCTCGGCGGCGACAAAATCGAGGTGGCCGTACAACAAAGCCGGGAAGAAACGTCATTCGCGCCCGAGCCGATGGATCTGCCCATCATCTACGAGGACGATCACATCCTGGTCATCGACAAGCCCGCCGGTCTCGTGGTTCACCCCGCCGCCGGCAACTGGAGCGGCACCCTGCTCAACGGCCTCCTGCACCACTGCCCGGCGCTTGCCCAGGTCCCGCGCGCCGGCATCGTGCACCGCCTGGACAAGGAAACCAGCGGCCTGATGGTGGTCGCCAAAACCGTTCCGGCTCAGACCGAGCTTGTGCGGCAGCTTCAGGCCCGCACCGTGAGCCGCATCTACCGCGCGGTGGCCGACGGCGTGGTGCCGTTCGACGGCGCGATCGACGCCAATATCGGCCGCGATCCGCATAACCGCCTGCGCATGGCGGTGGTGAAGTTCGGCGGCAAGAGCGCCATCACCCACATCCGGGTGCTGCAACGTTTCGCCAGCCATTCCTATATCGAGTGCCGCCTGGAAACCGGCCGCACCCACCAGATCCGCGTGCACATGCGCGAGGCGCGTCACCCACTGGCGGGCGACCCCCTCTACGGCAATCCCCGGCAAGCGATGCAGGACGAGGTCGCGGCCGCCGTGAAAGCCCTCGGCCGCCAGGCGCTGCATGCGTTCCGCCTGAGCCTCGTCCATCCCGCGACCGGCGAAACGATGAGCTGGGAAGCGCCCCTGCCCGATGACATGCGCCATCTGCTGGCCATCCTGCGCGGCGAATCCGGCTTCGAACAGGCCATCGAGGACGGGGACGACGACGAGGACGACTGGGACGACGACGATTACGACGTGGAGGTGCACTATGTCCGGCATTGACGGCTTCGCGGCGGACTGGCCGGCGCCGGCCAACGTGCGCACGCTGATCACCACGCGCCGCGGCGGGGTCAGCGAACCGCCGTTCGACGGCGCGAATTTCGGGCTGCACGTGGGGGACGACCCCGAGGCGGTCCGCCGCAATCGCGAACTGTTGCGCCGCGATCTGCCCGCCGAACCCGCCTGGCTCAACCAGGTGCACGGCACGACGGTCGTCGATGCCGCGCGCGCGCAAGACATGCCCGACGCGGACGCCAGCGTCGCCCGGGCGCCCGGCGCGGTCTGCGTGGTGATGACCGCGGACTGTCTGCCGGTGCTGTTGTGCGATCGCGAAGGCACCGTGGTGGGCGCCTGCCACGCCGGCTGGCGCGGCCTCGCCAACGGCGCGATCGACGCGACGGTCCGCGAAATGGGCGTGCCGGCCGGCTCGCTGATGGCCTGGCTCGGCCCCGCCATCGGCCCCGATGCGTTCGAAGTCGGCGGCGAGGTGCGCGAAGCATTCATCGCCACCGATCCCGCCTGCGTCGACGCGTTCGCGCCGATCGGCGACGGCAAGTTCCTCGCCGACATCTACCGGCTCGCCAGGCTGCGCCTCGCGAAGCTCGGGGTCGGCGATGTGTCCGGCGGCGACTTCTGCACGGTGATCGACCGGGCGAGGTTCTTCTCCTACCGGCGCGACCGGCGGACCGGACGCATGGCGAGCCTGATCTGGCTCGATGGCGCCGGATCCTGACCGCCTGGTAAAAATTCACACAAGGGTGTGGCGTATTCGCCAATGCGTCACACCCGCGTCACACAGCCCGTCCATACTGCCTTTCCCGCCCGCCCGACCGCGCTCAGCCAAGTCCCGCGAAAATTTCTCTCCGCCTCCGATCCCGATTTGATGCGGCTTTCCGTATTTTTGCCTTGTGTCAAGACTTGAAGCCTCCCTCTTTCACCACTAGAATTTGCGTCAGCGTGACTGAAATACCGCATATATTGTGTTTACCCACAGGCCGCGCACAGGTTTTCAACAGAATTGTCCACAAGCCCGGATTGCTGCGAAAAAACATCGAACGATGAACGCGGGCTGAAGGCCGATACCACCCAACAGAGGGCAACATGCAACTGACCACCTTCGAAGGGCAAACCGCCGCCGAACTCGGACGCGCCGCCGCACCTTCCGCCGATTACAGCCAGTACAAGACCATCCGCCGCAACGGCTCCGTCGTGCCGTTCGAGCCGGTCAAGATTTCCATCGCCACGACCAAGGCGTTCCTGGCTGTCGTGGGCGGCCAGGGCGCCACCTCGGCCAGCATCCGCGACAAGGTTGCCCAGTTGACCGAGATGGTGGTCGGCGCGCTGATGCGCAGAAAACCCGAAGGCGGCGCGATCCATATCGAAGAGATCCAGGACCAGGTCGAACTCGCGCTGATGCGCTCGGGCGAGCACGACGTGGCCCGCGCCTACGTGCTCTACCGTGAAGAACGCACCCGCGAGCGCGCCGCGCGCGGCGAAGCGCTCGCCAACGTGACCATCAACGTGCTGCGCAAGAACGGCGCGCGCCAGCCCCTCGATATGGCCCGGCTGCGCGCAACCATCGAGTCGGCCTGCGCGGGCCTTGCCGCCACCGACGTGGACGCCATCCTCGGCGAAACCCTGAAGAACATCTATGACGGCGTGCCCGAGGAAGAGGTCAACAAGTCCTCCATTCTCGCCGCGCGCGCCCTCATCGAGCAGGATCCGGCCTACGATTACGTGACCGCGCGCCTGCTCCTGAACAACATCCGCCTGGAAATCCTCGGCGAAGCGGTCAGCCAGGAAGAGATGGGTGCCCAGTACGCCGCCTACTTCCCGCAATACATCGCCCGCGGCATCGAGGCCGAGCTCCTTGACGAACGCCTCGGCGAATTCGACCTCGCGCGTCTTGGCGCCGCGCTCAACGCCGACCGCGACCTGAAGTTCGGCTACCTCGGTCTGCAAACCCTGTACGACCGCTACTTCCTGCATGTCGACGACGTGCGCATCGAAATGCCCCAGGCCTTCTTCATGCGCGTGGCGATGGGCCTGTCGCTCAACGAAGTGGACCGCGAGACGCGCGCCATCGAGTTCTACAACGTGCTGTCGACCTTCGACTTCATGTCCTCGACGCCCACCCTGTTCAACTCCGGCACGCGCCGCAGTCAGCTCTCCAGCTGCTACCTGACCACCGTGGGCGACGACCTGGACGGCATCTACGAAGCCATCAAGGAAAACGCCCTGCTCTCCAAGTTCGCCGGCGGCCTCGGCAACGACTGGACCCCGGTGCGCGCGATGGGTTCTCACATCAAGGGCACCAACGGCAAGTCCCAGGGCGTGGTACCGTTCCTGAAAGTGGTCAACGACACCGCCGTGGCGGTGAACCAGGGCGGCAAGCGCAAGGGCGCGGTGTGCGCCTACCTCGAAACCTGGCACGCCGATATCGAGGAATTCCTGGAACTGCGCAAGAACACCGGCGACGACCGCCGCCGCACCCACGACATGAACACCGCGAACTGGATTCCGGACCTGTTCATGAAGCGCGTGATGGAAGGCGCGGACTGGACGCTGCTCTCCCCGTCCGAATGCCCGGATCTGCACGATCTGTTCGGCGCGGCGTTCGAGAAGCGCTACCGCGAATACGAAGCGATGGCCGAGCGCGGCGAGCTGAAGGTTTTCAAGCGCATTCCCGCCCTCTCCCTGTGGCGCAAGATGCTCACCATGCTGTTCGAGACCGGCCATCCGTGGATGACGTTCAAGGATCCGTGCAACATCCGCAGCCCGCAGCAGCACATGGGCGTGGTGCACAGCTCCAACCTCTGCACCGAGATCACGCTCAACACCAATGACGACGAGATCGCCGTGTGCAACCTGGGTTCGGTCAACCTCGCCAACCACATGAAGGACGGCAAGCTCGATGGCGAAAAGATCGGCCGCACGGTGCGCACCGCGATGCGCATGCTCGACAACGTGATCGACATCAACTTCTATCCGGTGAAGAAGGCGCGCAACGCCAACCTGAAACACCGCCCGGTGGGCATGGGCATCATGGGCTTCCAGGACTGCCTGCACATCCAGCGCATTCCGTACGGCTCCGACGCCGCCGTCGAGTTCGCCGACGAGTCGATGGAGCTCGTGGCCTATCACGCCTACTGGGCGTCGACGGAGCTCGCCGCCGAGCGCGGCCGCTACCCGTCCTACAAGGGCAGCCTGTGGGATCGCGGCATCCTGCCGCATGACAGCCTGAACCTCCTGGCGGCCGAGCGCGGCGGTTATCTCGAGATCGACCGCACCGAGCGCCTGGACTGGAACGCGCTGCGCGAACGCATCCGCGAGCACGGCATGCGCAACTCGAACTGCCTGGCCATCGCCCCGACCGCGACCATCGCCAACATCATCGGCGTGTCGGCGTCCATCGAGCCGACGTTCCAGAACCTGTTCGTGAAGTCCAACCTGTCCGGCGAGTTCACCGTCACCAACGAGTACCTGGTGCGCGACCTGAAGAAACTCGGCCTGTGGGACGAAGTGATGGTCGGCGACCTGAAGTACTTCGACGGCAGCCTTGGCCGCATCGACCGCATTCCGGCGGAGCTGAAGAGCATCTACGCGACCGCGTTCGAAGTGGATCCGAAATGGCTCGTCGAAGCCGGCGCGCGCCGCCAGAAGTGGATCGACCAGGCCCAGTCGCTGAACCTCTACATGGCGGGCGCCTCGGGCAAGAAACTGGACGAGCTTTACAAGTTCGCCTGGACGCGCGGTCTGAAGACCACCTACTACCTGCGCACCCTGGCGGCGTCGAACGCCGAGAAGTCGACCGGCCGCGGCGGCGAACTCAACGCGGTGCCGGTGACGGGCGGCTACGCGGAAGCCCGCGCCGAGGAAATGCTGCCGGCGACCGACGCGAAGTTCTGCTCGATCGACAACCCGGATTGCGAGTCCTGCCAGTAACCTCCCATCTTCAAACCGGTCCGTACGGGCCGGTTTCGGGATGGCGGGATACGCCCAACCCTGCAAGGGACATGATCATGAGCGCAACGCTTTATACTTCGCTGGGAATCGGAAACGACGGTGCGGCGCGCACCCTCGCCGACCGCACCGTGGTGGTCAATGTGGCCACCCGCGGCCTGACCGGCCAACCCGACGACGCGACCGGCACGATCGCCGTCGCCCAATCCCCCGGCGGCAATCCGCTCGGTACCGAGCTGTGCGCGGTGCCGCAGGCCATCGCCCTGCCCAACTGAACCACCCTCACCGATTGAAGCGGCCCGACGTGGCCGGACCAACAGAACAAATCAAGGAAACCGTGATGCTGAATTTCGAAGAACCGTCGGCAAAACAGCCGGCCGCCGGCACCAACTCGATGGATATCCACGGCACCCACCGGGTGAACGTGGTCGACAAGCGCGTCATCAATGGCACCACCGACGTCAACCAGCTCGTTCCGTTCAAGCACAAGTGGGCTTGGGAAAAGTACCTCGCCCAATGCGCGAACCACTGGATGCCGCAGGAAGTGAACATGCAGCGCGACATCGAGCAATGGAAAACCGGGCAGCTGAGCGAAGACGAGATGCGCATCGTCAAGCGCAACCTGGGGTTTTTCGTGACGGCGGACAGCCTCGCGGCCAACAACATCGTGCTCGGCACCTACCGTCAGATCACCTCCCCCGAATGCCGCCAGTTCCTGCTGCGCCAGGCCTTCGACGAAGCGATCCACACCCACGCCTACCAGTACATCGTCGAGAGCCTGGGCCTCGATGAAGGCGAAGTGTTCAACGCCTACCACGAAATCAAGTCGATCCGCGACAAGGACGAATTCCTGATCCCGTTCATCGATGTGCTGACCGACCCGAGCTTCAAGACCGGCACCCTGGAAAACGACCAGAAACTGCTGCGCTCCCTGATCGTGTTCGCCTGCATCATGGAAGGCCTGTTCTTCTACGTCGGCTTCGTGCAGATCCTGGCCCTCGGCCGCCAGAACAAGATGACCGGCGCCGCCGAACAGTACCAGTACATCCTGCGCGACGAGTCGATGCACTGCAACTTCGGCATCGACCTGATCAACACCGTGAAAATGGAAAACCCGCAACTGTGGACCGAGAGCTTCAAGGCCGACATCACCCAGCTGTTCAAGGTGGCGGTCGAACTCGAGTACGCCTACGCCGAGGACACCATGCCGCGCGGCGTGCTGGGCCTGAACGCCAGCATGTTCAAGGAGTACCTGCGCTTCATCGCCAACCGCCGCATGCAGCAGATCGGCCTCGAACCGCTCTTCCCGGGCGTGACCAACCCCTTCCCGTGGATGAGCGAGATGATCGACCTGAAGAAGGAAAAGAACTTCTTCGAGACCCGGGTCACCGAATACCAGACCGGCGGTGCGCTGAGCTGGGACTAAGAGGTGTTGTCAGAAATCGGAAAGGTTGAAATTTTGTAGTCAAAGTTTGCAATTTCCGATAGCCAAAGCATGAAATCTTGCTTTGGCCAAAGAAAAGGCCCTGTTATTACAGGGCCTTTTTCATAGCGTGATCGGTAGTATCAAAAATTGGAGTGAGTTCTCACCGAAACATTGGCATGTATCCGCCTCCGCCCCTTCCCGATTATCCACATCGCCGTGGCACGCTCAATCGGGGTCAGAAGCCAGGTGCGAGAACATTTTGAAATTGCCCGGCACGCCGCGAACCATGCGATAAGCACGTAATAACCCTTCATATTGATACCCGCACCTCTGAAGCACGCTCTCCGAGCGTGCATTCGTTTCCAGTGTCGTACCTTGAATGCGCAGAAAACCACGTGTGCGGTGCGCCCATGCCGTTACTGTACGACACACCTCGGTACCGATGCCTCGACCCCAATACTGAGGAGCGAGATCGTAGGTGATCTCGGCACTTCTGTTCACGTCAGAGATGGTATGAAAACCAATGACACCAACCAGTCGACCTATTTTACGATCCACGATAGCCAACCGAATAGGCGACGTGGGTGTGAAAAGCTTAGCGGAATCGACGAAAGGCTCCAGGTCTTTCTCCGATTGAAGATTCCAACTCGTAAATTCGTTCACCTCCGGCATGCGCAAATATGCATACCAATCAGCCACATCTTCTAGCGCCAATTGTCGCAGGTAAAATCCATTCAAATTCAGCTCTGGCGGCAAATCTACAATTACACTAGCCTCCCATTCATTCAATTCCACTAGAACTTGAATATCTCCCCAGCTTGACGAGTTCAGGGTTGGCTTTGGTGCATTTGGTACGAGTGCGTTTCAGTTCGGTCATTACGGCGCCTTCGATACAGTAGTGTGCGGCCAAATGCCCATTCACACAAAATTATGTACACCTTCCCGTGCACAGTGGCTGTAACGTAAATCCGCTTGAAAAAAGGGGGAACCTCCCTCTGTTCAGGATTTATGCAACAGTGCCCAACAATAACAAACATTCAGATAAAATATTGTGCTATTTTAAATGAAAAAATATTTACTTCTTTTTAGCCACCACATCGCCACGAACAATCCATGCTCAAACGCATCCTCTCCGCTTTGGGCGGCAAAAATTCTCCCTCTACCGTTAGAGGACCTATTTCCCCAACTGAGGAGGCAAATAACGAGCCCATTACGGTCTATGATGCCTACGGCCGAGAGCTCAAGATCACGCGCAGCGAGTGGCGTGACAAAGTTTTCCTGCCGAACCTGCAACAGAAGTGGAATGACGCAGCCGAGATTTACAACCTGATTATCTCTGGTATTAACGATGGCTTCGCAACAGACCTGCTGGCTGCAACTGAGCGCTTGCTGGAGATTGACGGCATTCCCGAGCGCAGCCACTCGGTCCGTGGCATCGTGTTAATGAAAAACGGTCTGCTTGACGAAGCAGAAGACGTGTTACGCAAAGGAATCACGAAAGCTGGCGCAACCGCTACTCTCCTGACCAATCTGGCCAAGGTGTTTGCTGAACGAGGAAATCAGCCCCGCGCCGACGAAATCCTCTGGCAAGCGGTACAAACCGATCCAAATATGGATAATGGCCTGCTCTGGTGGGCCGCCATCCAACGGGAGCGCGGTGGCGAAGCCGGTTATTTGCAGGCTCTGCATACAGCAGCAGCACTGCCCGGCAGCTGGCGCGCAAAGCTATGGCTGGCCCGCCATCATTTAGAACACAAGGCGATCGAAGCCGCCCGTACTCTGTACACCGAAGTGCTTGCTGCTGGCTTATACGACAGCGGTACACTAACGATGATCTCCGGTGACTTGGGCAATAATGGCCAAGTTCCCCTGATCTTGGAGCTGATCGGCCCGATCTACAATGAGCACCAACATGACCCGGTGACAGGCCTTAACCTGTTGAAAGCCTATCATCAGCTCGGCAAGGTCGATGAGGGCGAAGCTCTACTTTCTCGCATGTACGCGCTGGGCTTGGCACCTTTCAAGCAGTATCTCGATCAATGCGCTCAAGCCTTCCAGGAAATGCGCAAGGAAGCTGAACAAGACAAGCCGTTTGATCCGGATAGTCTGAAAGTTGCCACCCTTGCCCTGAATCAGCCAATATGGCATTACGGCCTGCGCAATGCGGACTGGCTCTTCGCGCAGAAACCTGAAGATGCCCCAAGAATAGGCTTCTTCGCTTTTTCAAAAATCATGGACGGACACGAACGCGCCGAATCTCAACGGGAAGACGATCTTGGACGTCTCACGCGTGCCATTCCGCTCTATCTGGCTGAGGCTGCGCACTACTGGAGCGACTACGCCAGCAGCTTCTTCATCCAGATCGTTGAAGACGGTGGCCCGGTTGTATCGGGCGATGAAATCGATGGCAATGCGCTCTTCGATATAGCCCCGCCCGAGATGAAGTACTTCGTAACGGGAAAAATTGGTAGTTCCGGTGAGGGCGATGCCACTGAGTGGCAGATTTCCCTGAGCCTCTGGGACTGTGGTACCCGTGCCAAGCAAGCCAGCGAAAGTGGTAAGGCAATTCAGGCGGAACTCGGAGCCATGATACTCGTGCTGGAGAAGCGCCTGCTAGCCCGTATCGGCCTTAAGCGTGCGCAAGCATTGGATACCTTCTATCAGCACCCCAATGCCGAAGTTATGCCGGTATATCTGACCGAGCTTGGGCAGGCTTTTATTCTGATGCTTTTAGCTAGCAAACACATATCCAAGTCCGTTTTGTGGGGCGAGCGTTCCATGCTCGACTGGCCTCTCAATATGGCGCTTCATTGGCCGACGGTAGAAACACCAAAGCTAATGTATTTGTCCGGATTGGGCAAAGCGTTTGATTACAAATCCGACGTCCTTGCCGAGTACAAGGAACGCAGCCTGCAGCTGCTACGTGAAGCAGGGCAGTCGAATAGCCCCACAGCACGCCTCGCGCCACTGGTATGGAAAATATTCGGCATGTCGGATGAGCTCAACGCGCACATGGAGGCTCAGCCAACGAATGTCGCCTCAACATATCAGGCGTGGCTGCAAAGAATTTCAGAGGGGTAATGAATCGCTTGTTTCGCAGAGGTTCCCAGCTCGCGTCACTTCGGATTTTGCATGATCGTTCGCCCGAAAGCACGGCTGAAGATCCGCGCAGGCGCCTCCTCGAGCACAGAGGTCACCGTTCGGAAGCGATCGGCCAACCTCGCGCACCATCCTGTTCAGGGGCGCCCTGCCCGGCTTGGGGCTCACTCTGACTTTGTCGTGAACGCCCTATTCCGGACAGTTACGCAGGCAACCGTTTTTTGACCTTCGCGCGGGCCGGCGAATGCCCGCCAACCCGCGTTCCGTTCACCACTTGTAGCTGGCGGTAGCGGAGACGTTGCGTCTTTCGCCGTAATAGCAGGCAGACAGGCTATAGCACGAGGCCACGTAGGTTCTGTCGAACAGGTTGTTGGCGTTCAGGCGCAGGCTGACACCCTTGAGCCCCGGGCTGAACCGCGCCAGATTAACGCGGATCGACATGTCGAACAGCGTGACGCCCGGGATTTCGGCCGTATTGGCGCTGTCGGCCCACATGCGGGAAATGTAGCGCACACCGCCGCCGATCCCCACGCCATTGTCCGCGGCGTAGTCCGCCCACAAGGAGGCCTTGCCTCGCGGCGCCAGATACGGCGTTTTCCCCTGCATCGCCCCCTGCGTCACCCTCATGTCGGTATAGGTATACCCGGCGAGCAGCGACCAGTTCTTGCCGAACTTCCCATTGGCCTCCAGTTCCACGCCGCGCGAGCGCACCCGGCCCACCGGGTCGTACGAGAACGTGGTCGGGTTGTACTGCGCGACGTTGTCCTGCACCAGGTTGTACACCGCCGCCGACAACAGCGTTTTGCTACCCGGGGGCTGGTAGCGCAACCCCAGCTCGCTCTGACGGCTGACAAGCGGTTTCAGGATATTGCCGCTGCGGTCGGTAGCGTAGGCCATGCTGGGGTCGAATCCCTCCGAATAGCTGGCGTACGGAGACACGCCGTTGTCCGCCAGATACACCATGCCCAACCGCTTGCTCAATCTGGAGCCGGACCATCGGGTGGTCATGTCGGCTTGCGGGTTGGTATCCGACACCGCGGCATGGTCCTGCCGAAGCCCCAGGGTAAGACGCCATTTGTCCATGGCCAGCTGGTCCTGCACATACACCCCGGTCTGGGCGCGATGGCGCCGGAAATGCGTGGGTCGGAACGGCGTTTGGCTATCGTCGTACACCGGATTGTTCACGTCGATGGTCGTACTCGGATACTGGTAGGAGTTGTAGCCGTTGTTATGGCCCTTCTGGTAATCCACGCCCAGCAGCAGCGTGTGCGCCAAGTCGCCGGTCCGCAGCCGCCCCTGCAGCTGATTGTCGACGATGAAGGACTCGGACCTTTCGTGGGCTTGCGCGTACGAGCGCATCAGTTTGCCGGGGGCGGCCGATGACCAGCCGATTTGCGAGAACTGCCTCAGGTCGGCGGTGGAGGTCTGGTAGCGGAAATTCTGGCGCAGCGTCCAGTCGCCGCTCAAGGCATGCTCCAGCTGATAACCATAAAACTGCTGCCGGCGCGACATGCCGTCGCCGGGAGAGCTTTCGTTAAAATGGGTGGAAATGCGCTGGCCATTGTGATCGACCACCGTCCCCTCGTACGGCAAGGCGCCGTGGTAACCGGTTTTGGGCTGGTTTTGCAGATAGGCCTGCAGCAGCACGCTGGTGGTGCCGTTCATCTTCCACAGCAGCGACGGCGCCAGGGTATAGCTTTCGCTCTTCGCATGATTCTGCTGTTCGTCCGCGGCGGAGCCCTTGGCCACCAGCCGATAGGACAGGTCGCCACCGCCGCCGAGCGGTCCGCTCAAATCGATGGCCGCCGAGCGTTGCCGGCGATTGCCCGCCGTTACCTCGATCGCGTGGTAGGCATCGGGCAGCGGCCGCTTACTGGTCAGCGCCACCAGTCCGCCCGGAGAGGCCTGGCCATACGTCACGGAGGCCGGGCCCCGGATCACGTCCAGCCTCTCGAGAAAGAACGGATCCACCTGGAGGGTATTGTAACCGTCCGGGTCGCCCACCAGCCGCAAGCCGTCCAGGAATTCATTGGCGGTGGGATGATCGCTGAAACCGCGCAGCACGATGTAGTCGTAACGGGTGGTGCTGCCGACCGCGCCGGTGAACACACCGGGCGTGTAGCGCAGCGCCTCCGTGACGGTACGCGGCTTCTGATCGTTCATTTGCTCGCGGGTCACGACCGATATCGCTTGCGGAATCTCCTTGAGCGGAGTATCGGTTTTGCTTGCGGAAAGACTGGAGGATACCTGGTAGCCCTGCGTCGGCTGGTTGGCGCCGGCATCGCGATTACCGGTGACCGTCACGGTCTCCAGCACGGTTTCACTCACCTTGGCGGCGTGCGCCAGCGGCACGGCCAAACCCAGCCCAGTGGTGCAAATCACGCGGCCAAACCGCTTGGCCAGGCACAGCATCTTGGATGACGACATCAAAAGCGACCTCTGTTTTGCGATAGATCAAATGATAATGATTTCCATTAGCAAAAAAGTCAAACCGTGGTCCCCGTCCTTCGTACAGGTGTTGTTCTGTGGTATTTTTCGCATCAAATGATATTGATTATCATTTATTTTCATGGCAACATCGCCGGGAAATCACGTTGAAGCCGACGCACTCAACCGAAAGGAAAGAAAAATGTCCTGTCTCATCTAACCCCTCGAGGAAGACATGGTGAAGCCCCAGGACTCACTTTCGCCGGACCCCCGACCGACCGGCACAGACAAGCCGCAGTCCGCCGTCCACATTGACCGTTTCGCCCATTGCCGCGCGAACCGCGCCGCCGCATTCAACTGAGGAGCACCACATGGACAACACCGTGCATGACTTCATCGGTATCGGCCTTGGGCCGTTCAATCTTGGCCTCGCCTGCCTGACCGAGCCGCTGCGCAGGGTCAAGGCCCTGTTCCTGGACAAAATGGAGAGCTTCGACTGGCATCCCGGCATGATGCTGGAAAACGCCACGTTGCAGACGCCTTTCCTGGCCGATCTTGTCACGCTGGCCGATCCGACCAGCCGCTACAGCTTTCTCAACTACGTCAAGACCAGCGGCCGCATCTACTCCTTTTACATCAAGGAAAACTTCTTCCTGATGCGGAGCGAATACAATCAGTACTGCCAGTGGGCGCTGCGTCAATTGTCCAATGTGCGACTGGGACACTATGTGGACCGGGTGGAGTACGACGAGGCTTCAAGGCTCTATCACGTGCACTGCCTCGATCTGCGCGGTGGCGGGCGGCACCGCTATCTCACCCGCAAGCTGGTTCTGGGAACCGGAACCACTCCCTGCATTCCGGAGTGCTGCCAGGCGCTGGGCGATCAGGCGAGCCATAGCGCCAGCTACCTGCAGGACAAGGCCGAGCTGCAGTCCGGGCGCTCCATCACCATCGTCGGAAGCGGACAAAGCGCCGCCGAGATTTACTACGACCTGCTGCGGGACATCGACAGCCATCACTACACCCTGCACTGGTTCACCCGCGCACCGCGTTTCTATCCGCTGGAGTACAGCAAACTGACCCTGGAGATGACATCCCCGGACTATATCGACTACTTCCACAGCCTGCCGCCGGTCACGCGCGACCAACTGATCCATGACCAGAAGAGTCTGTACAAGGGCATCAACAGCCAGCTAATCAACGCGATTTTCGATCTGCTGTATACCAAGCGACTGACCGGTGAAGTGCCCACCAGCCTGCAGACCAACGCGGAACTGCGCCGTTGCGGCTTCAACCGCGACACGAACGAGTTCGAGCTGACCTTTTTCCAGGAAGAGCAGCGGCAGCACTACCGCCACCGCACCGCCTCCCTGGTGCTGGCCACCGGCTACACCTACCGGCTGCCCGCGTTCATGGACCCTCTGGAACACCGTATCAGCCGGGACAGCAAGCAGCGGCTCGATGTCGCGCGCAACTACAGCGTGGACAGGAACGGCGGCGAGATTTTCGTGCAGAACGTCGGCCTGTACAGCCATGGCCTGGCAACGCCGGATCTGGGCATGGCCTGCTATCGCAACGCCTACATCCTGCGGGAAATCACCGGGGAAGAGCATTACCCGCTGGAGAAAAAAATCGCCTTTCAACAGTTCGCCGTCCCGGCTCAGGAACCGGAGCGGGAGCTCGCCCCGGCATCAGGGATGGTCCACCTATGAACCCCGTTGAATTCGAACACCACTACCCGGATGTCGGCACCATGCGGCTGCGTGGTCTGGATCTGCCGGGCGACGCCAACCTTCTGCACGACTGGGTCAACCGCGACCATGCCCGTTTCTGGGGCATGCAGGGCACCTCCTTGGAAGATGTCCTCGACAACTACCGGAAACTGCAGGAGTCGGGCCATGCGCAAGCCTACCTCGGGTGGCTGGGAGATCAGCCGGCATTTCTGCTGGAAGTCTACGACCCCGGCCACGATATCGTCGGTCAGCACTACCCGGTGGAACCCGGCGACGTTGGCATGCATTTCCTGACCGCGCCGCCCACCCGGCACACGCCGGGTTTTACCCGCGCCGTGATATCGACAATCCTGGCCTTTCTGTTCCGGCACCCCGCCACGCAACGCGTGGTGGTGGAGCCCGACGTGCGCAACGCCAGGATTCATCCGCTCAACCGCTGGGCGGGCTTCGTCTACGAACGCGAAATCCCCCTCCCGCACAAGCAGGCGCACCTGGCCTTTTGCCAGCGCCGGCACTTCCTCGCCACCCAGGACAAAGGCACGCCATGAACACGGTAATGATCCCGCCCGCCAGTCAACCGGCCGAACAGGCCAGCCAGCACCTCAACCCCGAGGTCTGGGCCAAGGTCAACCGCCTGCTGTTGCGCAAGGCGCTGTCCGAATTCGCCCATGAACGGCTGCTGCGGCCGGAAGCCATCGACGCGAGCGAAGGCCGGTACCGGCTCGGCGCGCCCGGGCAAGCGATAGAGTATGGCTTCGAAGCGCGCCGCATGAGCCTCGACCACTGGCAGATCGACGCCGCCTCGATCAGCAAACGCATCAACGGCCAGGACGCGCCCCTGGACGCGCTGCAATTCATCATCGAATTCAGCGCGCCGCTGGGCATCGGTCAGGCCACCATGCCGCTCTACCTGGATGAGATCAGCAGCACCCTGTACGGCAGCGCCTTCAAGCATGGCCGCCACGCGCTCAGCGCCGACGAGCTGACCCGCGCCGACTTCCAGTCGGTGGAAACCTCGATGAGCGAGGGCCACCCGAGCTTCATCGCCAACAACGGCCGCATCGGTTTCGATGCCGTCGACTACCGTGCCTATGCGCCTGAGGCCGGGTCGCCGATACGGCTGGTCTGGCTGGCGGTGCACCGAAGCCAGGCCACGTTCTCCAGCCTCTCCGACCTGTCCTATCAGCAGCTGATGCAGGAAGAGCTCGGCGCCGCCACGCTGGCCGCCTTCGAGCAGCGGCTGCGCGCGCTGGCGCTGGACCCGGACGACTACCTGCTCATGCCGGCCCACCCTTGGCAATGGCACAACAAGCTGTCCATCGCCTTCTGCGCCGATGTCGCCCGAAGACACATCGTTTGCCTCGGCTACGGCGAGGACGCCTATCGCGCGCAGCAGTCCATCCGCACCCTGTTCAACATCAGCCGGCCCGAGAAACGCTATGTGAAAACCTCGCTGTCGATTCTCAACATGGGCTTCATGCGCGGCCTGTCGCCCTACTACATGCTGGCCACGCCGGCGATCAACGAATGGATAAAGCAGCGGATAGACGCCGACCCCTATCTGCGGGCCAACGGTTTCAGCATCCTGCGCGAAGTCGCGTCGATCGGTTTTCGCAACCACTACTACGAGAGCGCCATCGAGCAGGACAGCCCTTACAAGAAAATGTTCTCGGCGCTGTGGCGCGAAAGCCCTGCGCCACAATTGGGTCCGGGGCAAAGACTGATGACCATGGCCGCGCTGCTGCATCTGGACAACGACGGACACGCCGTGCTGGCCGCATTGATCCGCAGCTCCGGCCTGACGCCCGACGACTGGGTGCGCCGCTATCTGCGCGCCTATCTGGCCCCGCTGCTGCATTGCTTCTACCACCACGACATGGTGTTCATGCCGCATGGGGAAAACCTGATCCTGGTGCTGGAAGACAATGCGCCGGTACGGGCGCTGATGAAGGATATCGCCGAGGAAACCGCCATTCTCGACGCCAACGCCGCCCTGCCGGAAAAGATCTCGCGCCTGTCGGTCTCGGTGCCGGAGGAGTTGAAGATCCTGTCGCTGTTCACCGATATCTTCGACGGTTTTTTCCGCTACATGGCTCCGATCCTGGAAGAGCAGGCTGGCTATCCGGAACAGGGCTTCTGGCGCGCGGTGGCGGACTGCGTGCGCGACTATCAGTCCGGACGGCCCGATCTGGCGGAGAAATTCGCACGCCACGACCTCTTCGCGCCGCGGTTCACCCTGTCGTGCCTGAACCGGCTGCAACTGGCCAACAACCAGCAGATGATCGACTTGGCCGATCCCGCGAAAAACCTGAAATTCGCCGGCACGCTGGTCAATCCGATCGCCGCCTTCCGCCAGCCCGACTGACACAGGGGACACGATCATCGTGATCAACATCGCCACACGCCGCGCGGCTTGCGCTTTCAACGTCACCGCTATCGCTGGACGAATATGGACAACACGCTTCCCCTGCTGCTGCACCGGGTAAAGAACTGCCTGCCCGGCTTGGATGGCCGGGTGGGCGCGCCCGATCCGGACGCCATCGTGGTCGGCGCCGACAACCGCCGCCAGTTGCAGGCGCTGCGCGATCATTGGCAGCAGGCGCACCCCGAGGCCGGACCGCACTACTGGTCCAGCCGCTGCTGGAGCCTGCTGGTATGGCAGCCGGTCTACCTCAGCGTGCTCAGCGTACATCTGGGCCATCTGGCCCCGCGCCTGGCCACGCTTGGCCAGCGCGCCACCCAAGGATTCATCTCGGGGTTTTCCCTTCCGGAACACCAGCCTCATGCCGGCAGCGAAACGCAATTGATCCAGGCCGCCTGCGCGGAAATCCGGCTCGTCTGCGAGCGCCTGTTCGCCGACCTGAACGCCGTGCAGAAAGTCCACGCCAAACTGGCGGGCCGGCTGAAGGCCGACTGCGTCATGGCGGCGCTACTGCATACGCAGCAATGCCATCCCGGCCTGGACGACGAAGCGCTGGAACGGCTGGGGCGACGCTGGCTCGCCGCGCTGGAGCTGCCCGACGCCAGCGGCCTGATGCGGGTGCCGCTGTCCGGCGGACGGCAGCGGCTGGCCCTGCACCGCAAAGTGTGCTGCCAACACTTTCGCCGTTGCGACGGCGAACTGTGCAGCACCTGCCCCAAACTGAGCCTGGAGCAGCGCCTGACGCGCCTCCGGCAGGAATTCGCCGATGCTGTCTCTGACTGATATCCGGGTGCGCCGTGATCAGCGCCTGATCCTGCAACTGGAACAGCTGACCCTGGCCGGGGATCAGCTCACCGTCATCCTTGGCCATAACGGTTCGGGCAAGTCCACGCTGATGAATCTGCTGGCACGCCAGATCGCCCCCGATCAGGGCCGGATCACCCTGCGCGGCGAGCCGCTGCACAACCTGTCGCAGCGCCGCTTCGCCCGGCAAGTGGCCTTTTTGCCTCAACGGTTGCCGGACGTGGCGGGACTGACCGTGCGCGAGCTGATCCGCCTGGGCCGTTTCCCCTGGCGCGGCCTGCTGGGACGCTGGAACCGGGAAGACCGGCAACAGGTCGAACAGGCGATGCGCCAGACCGACATCGTCCATCATGGCGACCATCTGTTGGATCTGCTCTCCGGCGGCGAGCGCCAGCGGGCATGGATCGCCATGCTGCTGGCGCAGCAGGCGCCGTTGCTGTTGCTGGACGAGCCCACGTCAGCCCTGGACCTGTCGCACCAGTACGAATTGCTCGCGCTGCTGCGGCGGCTCAGGCAGGAGGCCGGACGCGGTGTGGTGGCGATCCTGCACGACGTCAACCTGGCCTGCCGGTTCGCCGACCGCATCATCGCGCTCAAGCAAGGCCGGCTGTTTTTCGATGGCGCACCCCGCCAGTTGCAATCCGCGTCGCTGCTGTCGGAACTTTACGACATCGACATCGACTTGATTCCCTACCGGCAACAATGGATCGCCACCGTCGCCTGAACCGCCCGCCGATGCTTACCAAACCCATAGTTTCCCGCCGTCGACCGCAACGTTACGTCCTGACCGCCCTGTTGGGCCTGATACTGCTGTTCGGCCACCTGCAGCTCGACACCCGGCTGCCATTGAGCAGTCAATGGACGCTGCTTGACGGCCGAAGCGCCCTGTCCTTCGACGATTGGCAATACCTGGACACCAGTCTGCCGCGCGCGGCGATGGCCGTGCTGGTGGGCGCGGCGCTGGGCCTTTCCGGCAGCCTGCTGCAACAGCTGACGCAGAACCGGCTGCTGTCGCCCATGACCATCGGCGCATCGTCCGGGGCCTGGCTGGGGCTGGTGCTGAGCACACTGTACTGGCCGGCCCTCGCGGCACGGCATGGGGAATGGGCGGCGCTCGGCGGCGCCCTGCTGGCGGTGCTGCTGGTGCTGCTGATCGCCGGCGCCCGCGGCATCAACGGCTTGCCGGTCGTGTTGTCCGGGATGGCCATCAACCTGCTGCTGGGCGCCGTCGCTTCGGCGCTGGTGATGTTTCACGACCAGTACACCCGCCACCTGTTCATCTGGGGAGCCGGAGACCTCGCGCAAAGCGATTGGCGCTGGCCGCAATGGCTATGGCCAAGGCTGCTGCCCGCCGCGCTGCTGGTGGCATGGCTGGCGCCACGGCCGCTGATGCTGCTGCGTCTGGGCGGCAGTGGCGCGCAAGCGCGCGGACTGGCCTTGTGGCCGATGATGCTCCTGCTGTTCCTGGCCGCGCTGTGGCTAAGCTCGACAGCGATCACCGCCGTCGGGCTGATCGGTTTCATCGGACTTGTGACGCCCAATCTGGCACGCTTGCTTGGCGCGCGCGGCGCGCGCGACGAACTGCTCTACAGCGCCCTGCTCGGCGCCGTGCTGCTGTTGAGCACCGACGGGATCGCCCTCGCCTTCAGCCACTGGTCGGCCGACGTGGTGCCCAGCGGCGCGGCGGCGGCGCTGGTCGGCGCCCCGGCCCTGCTGTGGCTGGCCCGGCGGCCGCTCAGCGCGGAAGACCAGTTCGGCATGGCCCGCACAACGCCGCAGGGCAAGCGGCGCGCCTGGTTCTGGCCGCTGCTGCTGGTTTGCTGCGTGCTGCTGGCCGGGCTCAGCCTGACACTGGCGCGCGGCACGCATGGCTGGCAGTGGGCCTGGCCATCCGCGCTGGTCTGGGAACTGCGCTGGCCGCGCACACTCGCCGCCCTCGCCTCCGGCGCCGGACTCGCCCTGGCCGGCGTGCTGCTGCAAAGACTGCTGCGCAACCCGCTGGCCAGTCCGGACATTCTGGGACTGTCCTCCGGCGCCACCATGGCCTTGCTGCTGTATGCCTTTATCCGGGGCGGCCCCATCAACGAAGCGGGGCCTCAGGTCGCGTTCGGCGGTTGCATGCTGGTGCTGCTGGCTCTGTTGTGGCTGGGCCGCCGCCACCGCTACTCGCCGGCGATGCTCGCGCTGGTGGGCATTTCGCTGTCGGCGCTGCTGGACGCGGCCTTGCAGTTCGCCCTGGCCAAGGGCGAAGTCGACAGTTTCGCCATCCTCGGCTGGCTGGCGGGCTCCACCTATCGCGTCCTGGCCGACCAGGCCCTGATGCTGGCGTTCGGGGTTCTGCTGCTTGGTGGTCTGGCCTTGCTGCTCCAGCGCGCATTGACGCTGATCGCCATAGGCGACGGCATGGCCCTGGCACGCGGCCTGCCGCTGGGCCGCGTACGGCTGCTGTTGCTGCTGCTGGCGGCCCTGCTGTGCTCGCTGGTAACCAGCGTGATGGGACCGGTCACCTTTCTTAGCCTGCTGGCGCCGCACATGGCCACGTTGCTAGGCGCCCGCCGGGTGGTGCCTCAGTTGCTGCTGGCGCCGCTGCTGGGCGGCCTGCTGATGCTGCTGGCCGACTGGCTGGGCCGCAACCTGATCTATCCCCTGCAGATGCCGGTCGGCATTGTTGCCTCGGTGGTCTGCGGCACCTATTTCATGCTGCTGCTGTTGCGCGCGCGCGCCAGGCAGGGAGGAAGACCGTGAGACACCTCGCCCGCTGCTTCTGCCTGTGTGTCTGCCTGCTGTTCTGCCGCCAGGCGTCGGCCGCGCCGACCCGTGTGGTCGCGCTCAGTTGGGAGTCCGCCGAACAATTGCTGGAACTCGGGGTGACACCGATCGCGGTGGCCGATGCCGGCGACTACCAGCGCTGGGTGGTACGCCCCGCGCTACCCGGCAAGGTGCTCAACGCGGGCAGCAGGCTGGAGCCGAATCTGGAACTGCTGGCCGAGCTGAAGCCGGATCTGATCATCATCAGCCCGACCCTGTCCGACCTTCACCCCCGATTGTCCAGAATCGCGCCAGTCCTGCTGCTGGACAGCTACCGCGCGGACCATGACAACGCCCTGGTCGCGCGCCAGCAATTCCTGCAGCTGGCCGAACGGTTTGGCCGGGAAAGGCAGGCCCGGGTACGCCTTGCCGCCATGGACAGGCGCTTCGCGCAACTGCGCCGGCAACTGCACGCCCACTACGGCGACCGACTGCCCGGCGTCGCGGTCATCCGCTTCGCCAATCCGGCGGTGCTCTATCTTTATGGCGACAACTCGATGCCGCAGTACGCGCTCAAGCAGCTCGGTATTTCCCCCCTCTGGCCTCAAGCGGCCACCACCTGGGGGGTCACCCAGAAAAAAGTGGCCAGCCTGGGCCGGCTGCCTCCCGGCAGCGTGCTGTACCTCGAGCCATTCGACGCGTCCGAAAAACTGTTCAACACCCCCTTGTGGCGGGCCATGCCCTTCGTGCGTAACCGGCAGTTCGCCGCGGTGCGTTCCACCTGGACCTATGGCGGAGTCGCGTCGCTGCAATATCTGGCCGAAGCGTTGAGCGAAGCCTTGCTGAGCCTTCCCCGCCCGGCCACCTCTCCCTGATGCCGCAGCGGAACGGCGGCGATCCACCTTCACGCGTGGGAAGTGAGCTCATTCCCGTTCCGCAACGCCCGTAACCCTTCCGTGTCATGCAGCCACAGCGTCCGACCGCCATCGTTCTTCGCGGCGTACATCGCCTTGTCGGCGTATTGCATCAGCAGCTCCGGGCTTGTCGCGGCGGAGGGGTAGACGGCGACGCCCACGCTCGCCGTGATGTCCAGCCGCCGGCCGTTCTGTTGCCGGCTTATGCTCACGGCGTGACGCAGCCGCTCCAGCAAGGGCAAGGATACGGAGGTGCCGGTGATGTCGGGCAGCAGAATGGCGAACTCGTCCCCACCCCAGCGCGCCACCAGATCGCCCGCCCGGCTCGCTCCGCGCAATTGTTGCGCCACTTCGCACAGCACCTGGTCGCCCACTTCATGGCCCAGCAGGTCGTTCACCTGCTTGAAACCATTGAGATCCACGAACGCGATGGCGACTTGCCGGGAATGGGCCGCGGCCTCCTGAATATGCCAGCGCAACTGGTCACTGAAGCGGGCGCGGTTGGCAAGCCCGGTGAGTCCGTCGAAATAGGCCATGGTA
Source organism: Paludibacterium paludis (assembly GCF_018802605.1). Lineage (NCBI taxonomy): Bacteria > Pseudomonadati > Pseudomonadota > Betaproteobacteria > Neisseriales > Chromobacteriaceae > Paludibacterium > Paludibacterium paludis. The sequence goes on from NZ_CP069161.1 coordinate 2,500,374, forward strand.
CGCAGCTTGCGCTCGGTTTCCTTGATGCCGGAAATATCCGTCAGCACCCACACGGAATCGGCGCCGGTCTCCCCGCTCGCGTCCGGCCGCAGGCGGGTGACGGACACCAGAGCGGACACCGGCCGACATCCGGCGCTCACCAGATTCAACTCCCCCTGCCACTCAGATGCCTCGGCAAGCAGCGCGCGCAGCTCGTTTTTGCCGAGCGTGCGGTCTTCGTCGTACAACTGGAAAGACGGCATGGCCTTCAGCAAATCGGCGCCACCGGATTCGCACATCCGGCTCAAAGCGGGATTCACATACAGCCAGTTCATCTCGCTGTCGGCGATGGCGATCCCTTCCGAGCAGTGCTCGACCGCCAGTTGGGAGAGCTGCAGCTGATGCTTCAGCCTTTTGTGCTCGGTCATATCGATGACGGTGCCCCACAGGTGGTCGATCTGCCCGGCATCCGTGCGGTGAACGTGATTGCGTTCCAACAGATCGCGGACCTGCCCATCGGGACGGGTAATCCGGTACTCGACATCGAATGTCGGGGAAAATCGCGTGTGGTAGTCCAGCTCGGCCCGCACCCGCTCCCGGTCATCGGGATGCACACACTGAAAATACGCCTGCTCGGTTGGCGAGAACGTGTCCGGATCGGTGCCGAACAGACGGTGCACCGCGTGGCTCCAGTCCAGTTGTCCGCTTTTCACATGCAGCACCCAGGAGCCGATGCCGGCGTCGCTTTCGGCGGTTTTCAGGAGCTTGTCGGCAAGATAGAGCCCGGGTTGATCCGGATGCTGTTCGTGGGGCACCCGTAAAACCAGCATCACCGCCTTGTCTTTCGGCATTGCCGTGGCATGCATCTGCAACGTTGCCGCGCCGCCCTGCTCGTCGCGCCACTCATGCAGTCCCAGATTGCCGCTGGCCCGGGTGCCCGATGCGGCGAACAGCGTGCGCCAGACCGGCTCGTAATTGCCCTTGTCCCCCGGCAGCCAGCGGCGGATCGGGGTTCCGCAGAGCGCGTGCGGCGCAAGTCCGGCCAATTGCGCGGCACGGATATTGGCATAACGGATGGCGCCGGATTGATCGACCACCAGAATCGCTTCCGGATAACCGTGCATCCAACGCCGGAAACGGCTTTGATGCAGAGCGAAAAAAACCATGCCCGGCACCAGCAAGAGAAACAGGCCGCTCAGAAAAATCAGCATGAAAAAGTATGGGCAATGTCAGGGTGGCTCACAGTGTAGTCCAAACGCATGACAAACCGCATGTGCAATGCATCGGCTCCGCGGTGACGGATGCCGCACCGGGACCCAATGACCGACATCGCGCGGCACGCCAGCGCATTTCACCGCGCGACGAACCGTCGACCAGGCCCTCTTGCGCACTCACTCCTGCGCAACGCGCTGTTTTCGCGTAAGATCCGTGCTCGTTTCCAAGCAAAGCCCCTGCCCATGCATACAGAAGTCAACGAGAAGCCACTCCTTGCCATCGTGGCCTCGGTCCAGTTGCCGACGGTCAGCGACGAGGAATTCGAGGCGTCCCTCACCGAACTGCGCGAACTGGCCAAAACCCTGGGTTATCGGGTCGTGCGCACCTTCACGCAAAAACGCGGCGGCTTTGACCGCACGGCGTATCTTGGCACGGGCAAGCTGGACGAGATCAAGCTCTTTGTCGAACGGGGTCTCGAAGAAGCTCAGTCGCACCTGCCCCCCAAAGACCGCGACCCGTCGTTCATGGAAATCGACGCGGTGCTGATCGATCACGAGATCTCCCCGTCCCAGGCCCGCAACCTGGAGCTGGCCGTCGGCTGCGAAGTGATGGACCGCACCATGGTCATCCTGGAGATTTTCCATCGCAACGCCCGCTCGCGCGCCGCCCGGGCGCAGGTGGAAATCGCCCGTCTGGGCTATATGGCCCCGCGCCTGCGCGAAGCGGCCAAGCTGGCCGGCCCGCAAGGCCGTCAGCGCAGCGGCACCGGCGGCCGCGGCGCCGGCGAATCGCATACCGAACTGGACCGCCGCAAGGTACGCGACCGCATCGCCGAGCTGCAGCGCGAGATCGTCGCGATGGAACTGGAACGCAAGACCCAGCGCGCGCGCCGTCTGGAACGCCAGGGTCAAGGGCTCGGCGGTGTTTCGCTGGTCGGCTACACCAACGCCGGCAAATCCACGCTGATGCGCGCGCTGACCGGCAGCGACGTACTGGTGGAGAACAAACTGTTCGCCACGCTGGACACCACCGTGCGCGCCATCCATCCGGAAACCGTGCCGCGCATTCTGGTCAGCGACACGGTGGGCTTCATCAAGAACCTGCCTCACGGCCTCGTCGCCTCGTTCAAGTCCACCCTGGAAGAAGCGCTGGATGCCGCCTTGCTGCTGCATGTGATCGATGCCAGCGACCCCGGCTTCGAACGCCAGCTGGAGGTGACCGACGAAGTGCTGCGGGAAATCGGCGCCGACGAGGTGCCACGCCTGCGCGTGTTCAACAAGATCGACCATGTGGGCGACGAGGAAGCCCGGGCCGCCCGGACTCTGGAACTGCAACAGCGCTACCCGGGCTGCGTCATCACCAGCGCATTGAACCCCGGAATGGTCGCGACCCTGCGCGACACCATCGTATCCTTTTTCCGTCAGGAGCTGGTCGACGACGAAATCCTGCTGCCCTGGGCCAAACAGCAACTGCGCGGCGAGATCTACCGCTACTGCGAAGTGCTGGAAGAACGCACCGAGGACGACGGCAGCCGGTTCCGCGTGCGCGGCGAACCGGAAAAACTGCGCGAACTGCACGAAACCCTGAACCCCGGTTCGCGCGGCCGCGAAAAGGAATACTGGGAAGTCTGAGCGCCCCCTCCCCGGCCCGGGCCAGCCCCGGGCCGCTTCACATGGATTTCTGTACGGACCCTTCGCATGCGTATCCGCGAATTGCACCAGTCCCTGGCCGATATCGGCGCCCGCCCCTGCCACGTCGGACGAATCACCCGCGCCTGGCTCAAGGGCATCGCGCTGGACGCCGGCACCCGCCGCCAGAAGGGCGAGGATTATTTTCCGGTACGGGTACGCGACGGACTCGCACCCGTCGCCGCCCGACTCGACGCGCTCGCGCGCGTCCGCTCGCAACACCCGGCCGCCGACGGCTCGCTGCGACTGTTGGTGGAACTGGAGGACGGGCAAATGGTGGAAAGCGTGCTGCTGCCACGCGGCGGCCTGTGCGTATCCAGCCAGGTGGGTTGCGCCGTCGGCTGCGCCTTCTGCATGACCGGCAAGTCCGGCCTGCTGCGCCAGCTTGGCAGCGCCGAGATCGCCGCCCAGGTGGTACTGGCGCGGCGCCTGCGCGCGGTCAAGAAAGTGGTGTTCATGGGGATGGGCGAGCCGGCGCACAACCTGGACAACGTGCTCGAGGCCATTCACCTCCTCGGCACCGACGGCAACATCGGCCACAAGAATCTGGTGCTCTCCACCGTGGGCGACTCCAGGGTCTTCGAGCAGTTGCCCAAACAAGCGATCAGGCCCGCGCTCGCCCTGTCGCTGCACACCACGCGCGCCGACCTGCGCGCCGAGCTGTTACCGCGCGCGCCCCGCATCGATCCGGCCGACCTGATCGAACAGGGCGAAGCCTACGCCCGCCTCGGCGGCTACCCGATCCAGTACCAGTGGACCCTGCTGGCCGGCATCAACGACACCCGGGACGAAATGGACGCGCTGGTGCGCCTGATGAAGGGCAAGTACGGCGTACTCAACCTGATTCCCTATAACAGCCTGGAAAACGATACTTTCCAGCGCCCCGATCCGGCGCACATCGCGGCCATGCGCCGCCACCTCCACGACAACGGCATTCTGACCAAGATCCGCGATTCGGCCGGGCAGGACATCGACGGAGGTTGCGGCCAGCTCAGGGCCCGCGCCGCCGAGACCCTCGATACCAGCCGCCTGAGCCGTCGGCGCCAGCACGTCCTCGCGCCGGACACCTCCGGGCCCTCGAACCGGGTCTGAACGTCAGCCCGCCGTCGCGCAACCGCCCGGGCATCGCTAAGTCTTCAGGCTCAACGAAGCGATGCCAAGACCGCTGGATTTTTCCACCCGGATCTGCGCGGCGATGCGCTCCTTGAGGCTTTCCACGTGGCTGATGATGCCGATCATTTTCCCGCTGGCGTTCAGGGCATCGAGCGCATCCAGGGCGATATCCAGCGTTTCGCCATCCAGCGTGCCGAAGCCTTCGTCAAGGAACAGCGAATCGATCGAGGTCTTGTGGCTGACCAGATCGGAAAGCGCCAGAGCCAGCGCGAGGCTCACCAGAAAACTCTCGCCGCCCGACAGCGTGCGGGTATCGCGCGCCACCTCACCCTGCCAGGCATCGACGATCTCCAGCTCCAGCTCGCCACCGGTCTTGCGTCGCAACAGGTAACGGCCGTGCAGGCGCCCGAGGTGACGATTGGCCAGGTGCATCAGGTGATCCAGCGTCAGCCCCTGCGCGAACTTGCGGTACTTGTCGCCTTCTTTCGACCCGATAAGACCATTGAGCCGTTGCCATACCTCGGCATCGGCCGCCTGACCGTCGATCCGGGCGAACAGATCCTGCTGATTCCGGCGGCGCTGCGCGTCATCGTCCAGCAGCGCCTGCAGGGCGCCCCTTTCACGGGACAGGGCGTGCCGGCGGGCATCGAGATCGGCAAGACGGGCATCGAGATCGGCAAGACCAAGCGGCGTCAGCGCCCGCTCCTCGAGCGCGGCGCGTGCCGCCGTGGCGGTGCCGAGCAGGGTTTGCGCCCGGACGAGCTCGCCTTCGGTGTGCTCGCGCAAGGCTTGCAGGCGGTCGCGTTCGCCGCAAGGCAGCAATGCCCCCAGGAATCCGGCCTCGTCATCGAACGGACTCGCCGCCAGGGCGGCCGACCAGGCGGACTCGGCCATTTCTCTTTGCCCGCGCAAAGCCAGCAGATCCGCATCAAGCTGACTTTGCCGGCCCTGCAAGGCGGCCAGTTCCGCCGCGACCCGCTCCACCTCCCCGGCGCAATGCGCCGGTGTCGCGACATCGAGGTCAGGCGCGTCGACCGGATCCGGGGCCGCGACGCCCAGCTTGATCCAGCGAGCGAGCCAATCGGCGGCAAGATTTGCCGCCTGGGTTTCGCGCGCCTCATGCCCGGCCAGCTCGGCCTCTTGCCGCCGGCACGCATCGCAGGCCTCCTGCCAGCGCAGCCGATCCTGGCGCCGGGCGGCCAGCCACTCGTTCATCGGGCCATCTATCGCGGCGAACCCGGCTTCGACGATCGTCTCGCGCAAAACCTCCTCCGCCGACAGAATGGCCCGCGCGGCGATTTCCTTCTGATCTTGCAGCACGACAAGACGCTCGGACACGTGATCGCGGCGCAATCTTAGCAAGTCGAGCCGTCCGGCCTCCTGCTGCTCGAGCGCAAGCGCGGCGTTTTCCTGGCGCTGGGCCTCTGCCAGCGACTGCTGCGCGGCTTCCGCCTGCCTCAGCGCGGCGCCAAGCTCCGCCTCCAGCCGTTCGGCCGCGGCCAGCCCGTCCTTCACCAGGCTTTCCCGATGCCAATCCTCATCGCCGGCCGGCACAGGGCGCGCCAGTTCCTTCCATTCGGCCCGCCCCTGGAGGAGCGAGCGTTCAAGCTCGCGCAAGTCGGCACGCTGCTGCTCCTGCCGGCTCTCCAGCGCCGCGAGCTCCGCCTTGACCGCTCCGCCGCTCTCTTCGAGGCGCCGCAGTTCGGTCTCCTTGTCCAGCAAGGCGCGCTCGGCGGCGGAAACATCGAGCTGCCGGTACGCACCGATGCCAGGATGCTCGCACGAACCGCACAGCGGGCAGGCCTCGCCGGGCCGCAACCCCGCGCGGTGCGCCTCCAGGCTCAGGATGCGCTGCTCCTGCGCCAGCAGGGCGCGTTTGTCCTCCACCTGCTCCTTCACCTGCCGGTAGCCGCGGCGCAAACCGTCCAGGTCGCCCTGCCGACGGGCGATCTGCGCGGCGATACCGGTCAACGCCGTTTCCAGCTGCGTCCGCTGCCCGGCCCATTGCCGCATGGCGGCCGCCTGCAGGTCAAGCCGTCGCCATGCCTGCACCTGCTCCTGCGCCTTTTGCCAGGTGTCGCGCAATTCCGCCAGAGAACGTCCCCGCAGCAGACCGGCCAGGCGCTCCTCCGCGCCTTTGACGACCCCGCGCAGGTCCTCGCTCGCGCTCCGGGCTTCCCGCACCGCCCGTTCCTGGCGGTCGGCCTCCGAAGCGGTTGCGGCGAGCTCGGCGGCGAACCCGTCGATTTGCGCCCCCCACTCCCGCAAGGCATCGCGTTCTTTGGCGATCCGGGTCAGCTCGGCGTCCCACCCGCCAAGCTTCTCGCCAAGCCCGGCAAAATGCCCATGCCGCGCAAGCCAGTCCTGCGAGGTCCGCAATCCGCTGCGCAGCGCCTCGCCCTGGCGACGCGCCTGCGCGGCCAGCCCCTCGGCGACCGTCACGGCTTTCCAGTGCACGGCGATCCAGCGCTGGCGGCAGGCGTCGATCTGTCCACTTACCGCCTCCTTCGCGGCATGCGCCCGCGCCTCGCGGGACCTCGCGTCCTCCAGTGCCTGAAACACCGGCAGGACAACCCGGGCGGGCGCATCGTTATCCAGACTCCGCAGCGCCGGCTCCGCCTCGATCAACGCCGCCCGAGCGCGACGCTCCGATTCGCGCGCATTCCCTTCGGCGTCCTGCGCCCGCGACAGATCATGACGCCACTGGCGCAACTCCCGTACGGACTCCTGTTCGGCCTGCAACGCCGACAAGACTCCGGCCAGCCCGTCCGCTTCCTGCCGCATGCCCAGCCGGCGTTCCTCCGGCAGCAACTCCACGCCATCGGCACGGGCTTTCAAACGCTCCAGCGCCTCCCTGGCATCGCGCGCCCGCTCGAACACCCGCTGCGAGATCTGTCCGTAAATATCCGTGCCGGTCAGCTCTTCCAGCAATTCGGCGCGCTCGTTGGCGCTGGCGTTGAGGAAAGCGGCGAATCCGCCCTGGGCCAGCATCATCGACTTGGTGAAGCGGGCGAAATCCAGGCCGGTGATCGCCTCGATGCGCTTGAGCTTGTCGCCGACATGCGTGGCAAGAATGGCGCCATCCGCATCGGCCAACTCCACTTTGGGTGCCTGCAACGCGCCGTCGGCGCGGTCGCGCGCGCGGCGCTGACTCCAGAACGCGCGGTACGCCCGCCCCTTCACCTCGAACTCCACCTCGGCCAGGCAATCGGCCGTGTGGCGTGTCATGATTTCGTTGGTCGAAGCCGAAATGGTCTTCAGACGCGGAGTTTCGTGATAGAGAGCAAGGCAGATGGCATCGAGCAAAGTCGACTTGCCGGCGCCGGTCGGGCCGGTGATCGCGAAAAGGCCGTTATCCCGAAACGGCGGCCGGGTGAAATCGATCCTCCACTCGCCCTTTAGCGAGTTGAGGTTCTTCAGGCGCAGAGAGAGGATCTTCATGGGGCGGTCTCCCGCAGATCAGCCACGATCTCCCGGTAGCGCGTTTCAAGCTGCGCCCGCAGACCATCTTCCAGCGTCTCGCCCTGCAGCCGCCGGGCAAACACCTCGAACGGCGTCAATTCATCCAGCGTCATCCCGGGATCCGATGCCAGCGTCGCGGCGGCATTGCCCCGCTCGCGGCGGATGCGCAGCACCTCCACCGGCAGGCCTTCGGTCATCGTCTGGATGCGGGACGGCAGATCCGCGAGGTAATCGTCCGCGGCCACCACCACTTCCAGCCAGACGGGCACCGTCTCATCGCCCTGTTTCGCGGCATCCTCGATGACCTCCCGCAGCGTGGCAAGATTCCCTTTCACCGAAACCAGCTCCTGAAAACGCGGCACCGGCAGCGGCGTCACCCCGGTCAGGCCCGACGCATCGAGATCCACCAGCAGCACCTCTTTTTGCTGGCCCGCCTCATCGAAGCCCAGGGGAATCGGTGAACCGCAGTAACGGATGTGTTCGAACCCGCCCACCTTTTGCGGACGGTGGATATGGCCGAGGGCCAGGTAATCGGCGGGCGGAAACGAGGCCGTCGGGAATGCTTCGAGCGCGCCGACATAGATTTCCCTCACCGACTCGCCGGCGCTCGCGCCGACCGTCGTCAGATGCCCCGTGGCGACAATCGGCAACGGCAGTCCCAGCTCGTCGCGCCGCTCGCACGCCAGACGGTAAACCGTCCGGTAATGCCGGTGGATGGCATCCTGCAAGGAAAGCTGCTTGTCGTCCGCGCTCTGCCCCGCCCGGCTTTGCATGACATCGCGCGCCCGGATGAACGGCACGGCGCAGACAATGGCGCCGGGAGAACCGTCGCGCTGCCCGAGCACAAGCACCTGGCGGGCGGTATCCTCTTCGACACCGGGCACCACAGTGGCGCCAAGGCAGGACAGCAAGGGCCGGCTCTCGCCCAGCGTGGCCGCCGAATCGTGATTCCCTCCGAGCACGACCAGCGCCGTTCCGGTTTCGTGCAACGCCACCACCAGACGGTTGTACAACTCGCGCGCGTAGCTGGGCGGCGTGCCGGTATCGAACACGTCGCCGGCCACGATCACCGCGTCGACCGCCCGCTCGCGCACTTCGTCAATCAGCCAGTCAAGAAAAGCCTGATGTTCCGCGTGACGGGTCTTGCCCATGAAATGCTGGCCAAGGTGCCAATCGGAGGTATGAAGGAGTCGCATGGAAAAAACGCCGCGCCAGTCGGGGAAAACCGGCATTTTACCCGTCCGCCTCCGCCCTGTCCCGGCGCGGGTTCAGCGAAAGGCGCCGGGGTAGGTTCTGCCGTAGTAACCGTCCAGCGCCTCGTCGCAAAGACCCAGGACACGCCGGGTGTCGCCCGACGTGGCGATAACGGGCAGCATCGCGAGAATGACCAGCCCCCCGTCGACAGCACGGCAGGCAAAGACCAGGCTTCCAGAACAAAACCCGCCAGCCACACGCCAAGCGGATTGAACAGGGTCGAGACGAACACCGCCGCCGCGCTCACGCGCGACCGGTAACTGTCCGGCAACGCCGCCATCGCCAAGCCGATTGCCGTGGCCGCCCCCATGGCCCCCAGCACCGCGCAAGGCAAGACAAAACCGAGGCAAACGCTCCGGATACGCCCGACACGCGCGCCGAGCCGTTCGGCCATGCCCCAACTGCAGACGATCATGCCGGCGCCGAACGCGCCGTCGAACAGTCCGATGTAGGACGCGGGGCCGTGAAGATACAGCTTGACCCAAACCGGAACGACCACGCTGAAAAACGGAAACATGACCAGATTGACGACAGCGCGGACCAGGGCCAGCGGATATTCGGCCCGGATCCGGTACAGCGCCGACAGTCCGTTAGCCGTCTGAGCGGGCCAGGCGCGGAGAAATGCCGGAATGGACATGCCCCCCGCTTCACGCACAAAAAAACATCATGGCGGGCGCCAGGGTCGCCAGCAGCAATCCGGCGCCGGCGCGACCACGGCCGCGGCCAAGACAGGGGCGGCGAACGGTTCTCACGGCTGACAGGCAATAACCGAAGAAAATACTCTGCTATAAAATGAAAATGCTTTAATCATGTTCCGACGAGTCATGGCATACGGAGAGCACGCCCGTTCCGTTCAATTGAGTGGGGTCCATGCAAAACGTAAACGCAACGAATGGGAGAGCGCTCGCCTTCTTGTCGACGCTACCGCCATCCCGGGGCCAGCGCCGCTTCGCGCTGGCCGTCGTCCTCGCCTCCCTGGCCGTATTCGCGCTGGTCCTGCCCTTCGCAAAGCTCCCTCTGGGCAAGGTCTGGGCATTCATTCCGGCCTATCAGGCGGCCCTGATCGTCAATGATCTGGTCACCGCCGTACTGTTGTTCGGGCAGTACTCCATTCTGCGTTCGAAAACCCTGATGACGCTTGCCACGGCGTACCTCTTCACCGCCTTCATGGCGATTTTTCACATGCTGAGCTTTCCCGGCTTGTTCGCCGAAGGCGGATTGATGGGCGCGGGTCCCCAGACCACCGCATGGCTGTACATGTTCTGGCATGGCGGTTTTCCGCTGCTGGTCATTGTGTACGCACGGCTTTCCGACACCCGGACGGTGGCCGGCAAGACCCCGCCCACCCCCGTAGTCATCGGCGGTTGCGTCGCGGCGGCATTCGCGGTCTGCGCCGGCCTCACCCTGATCGCGACCCGTGGTCATGAGTCGCTGCCCGCCATCATGCAATCCAACCACTACACCCCGTTCATGCGCACCGTGGTTGCCGGCGTCGCCGCGATCAATCTGTTGGCGCTGGTTTTCATCGCGCGCCGACGGCATCGATCGTTGCTGGACCTATGGCTGATGGTGGTGATGGTCGTCTGGTTGTGCGACATGTCCTTATCGGCGATTTTCAATGCCGGCCGCTTTGACCTGGGATTCTACGCCGGCCGGTTCTACGGTCTGATGGCGGCGAGCTTCGTACTGGTCATGCTGCTTCTGGAACACGCCAGGCTCTATGCCCGGCTCGCGGAAGCGGCCGAGCAGCTGGCCGGGGCCAAGCGGGAGGCCGAGGGGGCGACCCATGCGAAGTCGCAATTCCTGGCCAACATGAGCCATGAAATCCGCACCCCGATGAATGCCATCATAGGCATGTCCTTTCTTGCATTGAGAACCGATCTGACTCCACGGCAGCGCGACTATCTGGGCAAAATACACAATGCTGGCACATCGCTGCTTGGCATCATCAACGACATTCTGGACTTCTCCAAAATCGAAGCCGGCAAGCTCGACCTGACGAGCACCCACTTCTGGCTCGACGACGTGCTCGACAATGTTTCGGCCCTCGTCGGCCAGAATGCGTCCGACAAGCTCTTGGAGCTGCTGTTCGAAACCGGCAAGGATGTTCCGCAAGGACTGGTCGGCGACGGCCTCCGCCTGGGGCAGATCCTCACCAATCTTGTCGGTAACGCGATCAAATTCACCGACAAGGGGCAAATCGCCGTCATTGTCAGCCGTGTCGCCCAGGTGTCCGACAAAGTGCAGCTGAGGTTTTGTGTTCACGATACCGGCATCGGTATGACAGAAGAGCAAAAAAACCGGCTATTCGGCGCATTCAGCCAGGTCGACGCGTCCGCGACGCGCCGGGCGGGGGGCACCGGACTCGGCCTGGCCATTTCCCGGCGCCTTGTCGAACTCATGGGTGGCACGATCCAGGTGGAATCGGAGCCGGGCTGGGGCAGCATGTTCGTGTTCACCGCCTGGTTCGGGCTGTCGTCCGCCGCCGATCCCCGCCGCCGCGCCCTTCCCGACACGGTCAGGGGCATGCGCGTACTGGTGGTGGACGACAATGCCTCCGCCCGCGAAATCCTGACCAAACAGTTGCGGGCGCTCGATATCGCCGCCAGCGCCTGCGCGTCGGGTCGCGAGGCATGCCAGCAGATCGAGGAGGCGCGTCTCGATCACCCCTACGACGCCGTTTTTGTGGACTGGATGATGCCGGAGATGGACGGCATCGAGACCATCCGGCAAATCCGTACCGTCAACCGGACACTCAAGATCATCCTGGTCACGGCCTTTGGCCGCGATGAGATCCGCGCCCAAGCGGAAATGGCCGGTAGCGATGCGTTCCTGGCCAAACCGGTCAGCCAGTCGTCGCTCTTCGACGTCATAGCGGAAGTTTTCGGCAATGACAAGGAACCCTCCGCCAACGCCAACCTCCTGCCCGCCTTACCCGGTCTGCACGGCGTGCGACTGCTGCTTGTCGAGGACAATGTGATCAACCGGCAGATCGCCGTCGAACTGCTGCGCAGCGCCGGCGCGCGGGTCGATGTCGGGCAAGACGGACAGGAGGCGTTCAATCTGCTCGAAGTGAGGGGGCCGGATCACTACGACGCGGTATTGATGGATGTGCAGATGCCGGTGATGGACGGCCTTGAAACCACGCGCCGGCTACGTGCCGACCGGCGCTTCACCGCGTTGCCCATCATTGCGATGACCGCGGGGGTACTGCCCGAAGAACGGGCGAGTTGCCTGGACGCGGGCATGAACGACCACATCGCCAAACCGCTCGATCCGGCGAACATGCTGGCCACGCTGTTGCGCTGGGTATCGCCCGATACGCCCCGGCGCATGGCGCCTGGCCAGAATACCGCGAGCGATCCGCTGGTCGTGGCGCGCATCGAGGGACTCGACCAGGCGGGGGGGCTGAGACGTGTCGCGGGTAACGCGGAACTTTACCTGCAGTTGCTGCGCCAGTTCGTTCGCGAAGAAAGTCTCGCGCCGGCCCGGATTGCCCAGGCTCTTGAGTATGACGACCACGAGCAGGCCGAACGGCTGGCCCACACCCTCAAAGGGGTGGCGGGCAGCGTCGGGCTGGCCGGCATGCAAACAGCGGCGGCGGAACTCGAACGGGCGCTCAAGGCACGCGCCGGTTATCGCGAGATACTGCCCGCGCTCGATCGCGAAATGACGCGCATCTGTACCGAGCTGGCCACGGCGCTCGACGCGCTTCCGCCTTCCATCGGCGATGCCCTGCCCGGTCCGGAGCGGCTGGAACGCCTGCATGAGTTGCTAAGCGCCAGTGACGGAGAAGCGCTGAGCTATTTTCTCGAACACGCCGAAGCGATCCGGCAGGCCTTTCCCGGTCAGGATTACGCGGATTTCGAATACGCCATTACCCGCTTCGATTTTGTCAGGGCGCTCGATCTGCTGCAGCGGGCGCGCGACCCCAACCGCATCACGCCGGAAGGAACGCCATGAATGAGCCGCAGGATGACATGCGACGCCGGACTCTCCTGATCGTCGACGACACGCCGGAGAACCTCACGCTGCTTTACGGGCTGTTGAAAGGCCACTACCGGACACGCATCGCCAACAGTGGGGAGCGGGCCTTGCAGATCCTGGCGGAAGAAGTGCTGCCCGATCTGATTCTGCTTGATGTGATGATGCCCGGCATCGGCGGCTTCGAGGTCTGCCGGCGCATCAAGAGCGATCCGCATACCGAAAAGATCCCGGTGATTTTCCTGACGGCGATGGGTGAACACGAGAACGAGCAGGAAGGTTTCGACGCCGGAGCGGTCGACTACATCGTCAAACCCGTCTCGCCCCCCATTCTCAAGGCGCGTGTCCGCACCCATCTTCGGCTCAAGGCCGCGGCCGAGTTTCTCGAGGACAAGGCCGCTTTCCTGCAGGCTGAGGTGGAACGCCGCACTCGCGAAGTCCAGGCCATCCAGGACGCGACCATTCTCGCGCTGGCCTCGCTGGCCGAAACCCGAGATCACGAAACCGGCAACCACCTGCGCCGCACGCAAAACTACGTGCGTCTCCTTGCTCGGGCACTGCAGGATCATCCCAAATTCAAAGGAGTGTTCGATGATGAAACAATACAAATGCTGTACAAGTCGGCACCGCTCCACGATATCGGCAAGGTCGGCATCCCCGACCACATTCTCCTGAAACCCGGTCCGCTGACCCCGGAAGAATTCGAAATCATGAAGACCCACACCACGCTCGGACGCGACACCATTCTCGCGGCGGAGCGCAAGCTTGACGAGCCGAGCGATTTTCTGAGGATTGCACGTGAAATAGCCTACAGTCACCAGGAAAAATGGGACGGCAGCGGCTATCCTCAGGGCCTCGCCGGCGATACCATCCCGGTGTCGGCGCGATTGATGGCCATCGCCGATGTCTACGACGCGCTGATTTCGCGCCGTGTTTACAAACCGCCGATGACTCATCGGGAGGCCGTCAATCTCATCCGGGAAAACAGCGGACGGCATTTCGATCCGGACATGGTGGATGCCTTCTTGCGCATCGAAGGCGGATTCGCCGATATCGCCGCGCGCTATGCGGACAGCTAACTGAACCTGGATCCCGACATGGCGCAGCACCGGAATTGACGCCGCCCTTCATTTCGATAATACTGGAAATATGAAAATCTTTGACGCGGCGGAACGGCTGGCCGCCCTCGGGCACGAGTCCCGGCTGGCCATCTTCCGGATGCTGGTGGAAGCCGGACCCGAGGGACTGCATGCTAGCGCCATGAGCGATTCTCTGGCGCTTCCCCCGGCCACCCTGTCTTTCCATTTGTCTCATCTGAGCCGGGCCGGACTCATCGCAGGACGGCGGCAAGGCCGTTTCATCCACTATGCCGTGAAGTTCGGAACCATGGACGAACTGCTGGCCTTCCTGACACGCGACTGCTGCCGGGGACACCCCTGCCTGCCCAAGACCTGCCGGTGCGACGACGCCAGCCCCGATACGGGAAAGGAAACCCGATGAATGACCTGAAAACCGTCCTGGTGCTTTGCACCGGCAACGCCTGCCGCTCCCAGATGGGCGAAGCCATCCTCAACCATGACCTGGCCGGACAGGTCAAAGGCATTTCTGCTGGCACCTCGCCCCAAGCCAAAGTGGCGGATGGCGCCATAGAAGCCCTGAAGCTGGCCGGCCTGCCGACCGAAGACCTTTATCCCAAGACCGTCGAGGAGGTGATGGACCAGGCCATCGACCTGGTGGTCAGCGTCTGCGACAACGCCAAAGAAACCTGTCCCATCTTCCCGCGCCCGGTGAAACGCATCCACGTTGGCTTCCACGACCCCCACGGCGAGCCGCTGGAGAGCTTTCTGGCTGTCCGCGACGACATCCGTGCCCGCCTGGTGCCGGCCGTCCGCGAAGCCCTGGGCCTGTAAGGAGCCGCCATGTCTGCATTTCAATCTGAAGCCACGGCCAAGGTCGCCGCCGGCGCGTCGATGAGCGTCTTCGAGCGCTACCTGACGATATGGGTTTTTCTCTGCATCGTCGCCGGCATTGTCGCCGGCCAGGTGGCGCCGGGCGTCTTCCAGGCGATTGGCCACATGGAAGTCGCGCAGGTCAACCTGCCGGTCGGCCTCCTCATCTGGGTGATGATTATCCCGATGTTGGTGAAAGTCGATTTCGGCGCCCTGCATGAAGTGAAGCAGCACGTCCGCGGCATCGGCGTCACGCTGTTCGTGAATTGGCTGGTGAAGCCCTTCTCCATGGCCTTCCTGGGCTGGCTCTTCGTACGCAACCTGTTCGCACCGATGCTGCCGGCCGACCAGTTGGACAGCTACATTGCCGGTCTGATCTTGCTGGCCGCCGCCCCCTGTACCGCGATGGTTTTCGTGTGGAGCCGCCTATCAAACGGCGATCCACTCTTCACCCTGTCTCAGGTGGCCATGAACGACACCATCATGGTCTTCGCCTTCGCGCCCATTGTCGCCTTCCTGCTGGGCATCTCGTCCATCACCGTGCCCTGGGATACGCTGCTGACCTCGGTCGTCCTCTACATCGTCATTCCGGTCATCCTGGCCCAGGTCTGGCGCAAGGCGTTGCTGGCCAGGGGGCCGGCGGCTTTCGATGCGGCGATGGCCAAGATTGGCCCATGGTCCATCTCTGCCCTGCTGGCGACCCTGGTCCTGCTCTTTGCCTTCCAAGGCGAAGCCATCATCAAGCAACCGCTGGTCATTGCACTACTCGCCGTGCCCATCCTCATCCAGGTATTCTTCAATTCGGCGCTGGCCTACTGGCTGAATAAAGTGGTCGGGGAGAAGCACAACGTCGCTTGTCCGTCGGCGCTTATCGGCGCTTCAAATTTTTTCGAGCTGGCCGTGGCTGCCGCCATCGGCCTGTTCGGCTTCGAGTCGGGAGCGGCGCTCGCCACGGTGGTCGGTGTCCTCATCGAAGTCCCCGCGATGCTCCTTGTTGTCAGGATCGTGAACGGTACGCGAATGTGGTACGAGCGGGGATGAGGCGTTACGGGAGGCCGCCGCGCTCCTGCCCGAGTCGCTCAATCGCCCTGACAGACTCCAGCGAAGATGGCTTGCTAACCGGTTCGTGGTCAAGGGCGGGGCCTTCGTCAGCGAAATGCGCCAGAACCATTCTCGTCCCCCGCCACCTGCCCCCGCTCCCCGTCCCGCAACCTTCCTTTCAGCCAGCGGCAGAACGCCCGCGCCGCCTGCATGTGGTGGCTTTGCGCGTTGACGTAGGCGACATAGGTTTCCCCCGACGGCACAGGCTCGGGGTCGGCAAGCGCCAGCGCGCCCGTGCGCAGGGCATCGCGCACCAGCGCCTGAGGCGCGACCAGCAGGCCCGCGCCTCCGGCGGCGGCCGCCACCGCCAGGAAGAAGTGGTCGTACACCGCGCCTACCCGCAACTGCTCCGCCGACAGCCCCCTGGCCAGTGCCCACACCGGCAGCGCATCGGGCCGCGAACGCGCGGCGATCAGCGGCCAACAATGCGGATCGCGCCCCGCCTGCTCCGACACCATGGCCGGCGAACCGACGCATACCAGCGTCTCGCGGCTCAATGACCAGCACTCCATGCCCGGCAGCGGCAGATCGCGTGTGATCAAGACATCGAACTCTTCCCTCGGCTCTGGCGGCGACAGCGAGGTCACCAGATCGACCTTCACAAAGTGATCGGCCATGAACGCCCCGAGCGCCGGCACCACGACGCTCATGGCGAAACTCGGCATCGAGGTTCGCACCGTCAGGCGGTCATGGGTCGCCAACCCTTGCACCAGTTGCCCCGCCGCCAGCTCGATCGTCGACACCGCTTCCTTGACGGCCTCGTAAAACTGCGACCCGGCGGGGGTCAGCGCGATTGTCGGTCCGCGGCGGGCGAACAGCGTGCGTCCGGCCAACGCCTCCAGCGAAGCGATGTGCCGGCTGACCGCGCTTTGGGTGATGCCCAGCGCGCCGGCGGCGCGTGTGAAACTGCCGTGACGCCCGGCGGCGACGAACACGCGGATCGCGGTCATCGGGACTCCCGTACTTTTCATCATGAGTCAAACTCATCAAAGCAATACAAAAAACCGACAAAGACAATCCTATGTCATATCCATTTAATCTTTCAAAATAAATATTCGTGACATGACCGGCCACCCGATGCCGGGCGAACTATCGCGCCGACCTTCGAATTCATGTTTTTCAGGAGCCAGAAATGTCAAAACGCCTCGCTGCCGCCTGCGCCGCAATCATGCTGCTGACCGGAACCCGTTCCGCGCTTGCCGCCAATGTCGTGCTCTACTCCTCCAACGACGTCCAAACGGTGAACAGCGTCGTCGAGCAGTTCGAAAAGGAAAACCCCGGTATCAAGGTTTCCGTGGTGCGGGCCGGCACCGGCGCGCTGATGCAGCGCATCAAAGCCGAAGCGGCCAATCCGCTGGGCGATATTTTCTGGTCGGGCGGCCTCTCCACCATCGGGGCCTACCAGACGCACCTGCAGCCGTACAAATCCCCCGAGGAAAACGCCGTTCCCGCCCACTACCGCGAACCGAACGGGCTGTGGCTGGCGACCAATACCCACGTGACCGTATTGATGGTCAACCAGAAGCAATTGCAGGGCAACCCGGCGCCAAAAGGCTGGGCGGACCTTGCCGCTCCGCGCTGGAAAGGCAAGATCGTCATTCCCGACCCGGCGTTCAGCAGCGCTTCCTACGTGGCCCTGTACGGTCTGAAGCAAACCCTCGGATCCGATGTCTTCGCGGGCGTCGTGCGCAACGCCGTGATCGTCGGCACCACCTCGGCCGCCTATCAGGGTGTGGCCAACGGCGAGTTCCCGGTCGCCGTGACCATGGAGTACGCCGCCCAGCAATATGTGGCCGGAGGTCTTGGCGAGATCAGGCTGGTTTACCCGTCCGAGGGCACTTTCCTGTCGCCGGAAGGTATGGCGATGATCAAGGGCGCCAAGCACCCGGCCGAAGCGCGCAAGCTGTTCGATTTCCTCGCCTCGCGCAAGATCCAGACGGAGATTTTCAGGAAAGCCTTCCGCCGCCCGTTGCGTACCGACATCCAGGTCGGAACCCTGTCGTCGCTGCCCCCGCTGTCGGCCATCAAGATCGTGCCGCTCAATGACGAAAGAATGGAAAACGACCGGGCCGATTTTCTTGCCCAATGGCGCAAACTGGTGTCGGCCCGCTAAGTCCGAGTGCGATCAGGAGAGAGGCATGCAGGTCACTTTCGATGGCATCACCCTGGGCTTCGGCGACCGTCCGTTGTTTTCGCGGCTTGATCTGACCCTCCCGGGCGGACAATTCTTCACCCTGCTCGGCCCGTCCGGCTGCGGCAAGACCACCTTGCTCCGGCTGCTTGCCGGTTTCGTGCGGCCGGACGCCGGGCGGGTGCTGTTCGGGCAGCGGGATGTCACCGCCACACCGGCCCACCGGCGGGGCGTCGGCATCGTGTTCCAGGATTACGCGCTGTTCCCCGACCGGTCGGTGGCCGACAACGTCGCGTATGGACTGTTGGCGCGCAAGATGCCCAAGGCCGACATCAAGGCGCGGGTCAACGCCATGCTGGAACGGGTCGGCCTTGCCGAATTCGCCGACCGGCCGCCGGCGGCCCTTTCCGGCGGTCAGCGCCAGCGTGTGGCCATGGCCCGCGCGCTGGTCATCGAACCCGCGCTGCTGCTGCTTGACGAACCGCTCTCGGCGCTGGACGTCAAGCTGCGCGTCGAATTGCGCGGCATGATCCGCGACCTGCAGCGCGAGGCGGGCATCACCACCGTGTTCGTCACTCACGACCAGGAAGAGGCGCTGGCGCTGTCCGACCAGATCGCGGTGATGGACAAGGGGCGTATCGTGCAGGTCGGCACGCCCAGGGATATTTACACCCGGCCGCGCACCGCCTTCGCCGCGGATTTCGTCGGGCATGCCAATCTGATCCCCCTGTTGCGCGAACTGCCTCCCGACGGCGAAGGGCCGCGCCGGTTCGAGACCCCGGCGGGCATTTTGCTGAGCGACTGCGACGCCCGCTGGCAACCCGGCTGCGCGCTGGCCGTGCGCGGCGCGGAGATCGCCCTGACCGACGCCACCGTCCCGCGCGACGGCGAGCTGGCCGGGATAATCGGTCACGTGGAATACCGCGGCAGCACGGTGCGGTATACCGTGCGCACCGCCGCCGGGCCGATCCGCGTGGATGACCGGGTTCACCGCCATACCCGCCTGCGCGACCCGGGCGACGCGGTGGTGCTCGGCCTGCCGGCCTCGGCGCCGATCGTGGAGGGTCTGCCATGTTAGGCGCGTTGCGGCGCGATCCGGCCTGGCTCGCGGTGGCGCTCGCCGCCCTCGCCATTCTGGGCGTCTTTCTGCTCTGGCCGCTGGCGACGATGTTCGGCGCCTCGCTGTCCGGGCCGGACGGCGCGGCGGGTCTCGACGGTTACCGGCGGTTTTTCGGGGAACCGGCGTACCGGGAAACACTCGTCAACACCCTGCTGCTCGGCGCTTCCGTGACCGTCACCTCGCTGTTGGTCGGCGGCGGGCTCGCGCTTGTGGTCGCGCGCCACACCTTTCCCTGCGCCCGCATTGCCGGGGCGCTGCCGCTGATCACGCTGGTCATTCCGGATGTCGTTGTCGCCGCGGCCTGGGTGCTGGCGCTCGGCAAACAGGGGTTCGTCAACGGCTGGCTCGCCCCGGCCGGCGTGACGTTGCCGCCGCTGCACTCCTGGTGGGGCCTCGTGTTCGTGATGACCTTGAACCATTACGTCTACGCCTTCGTCGCCATTCTTGTCGGCC
This sequence comes from Paludibacterium paludis, assembly GCF_018802605.1. Taxonomy (NCBI): domain Bacteria; kingdom Pseudomonadati; phylum Pseudomonadota; class Betaproteobacteria; order Neisseriales; family Chromobacteriaceae; genus Paludibacterium; species Paludibacterium paludis. The sequence goes on from NZ_CP069161.1 coordinate 2,519,823, forward strand.
TCAAGGCCATGGACCGCAGCCTGGAAGAAGCGGCGTTGAGCCTGGGGCGCCCGATGGGCGCCGTATTGCGCGGCGTGACATTGCCGATGCTGCTGCCCTCGGTGCTTGCCGGCGCGATGATGGTGTTCACGCACGTGATCGGCAGCTTCGGCATACCGGCCATTCTCGGGGCGAGGACACCGGTTCTGGCGGTCAAGGCCTATCACGAATTCGTCGGCGAGATGGGCGGCAACGCGCAAATGCAAACCACCCTCGCCTCCTTTCTGGTGTTCATGGGGGTCGCGGCGCTGCTGGTGCAGAAATTCGCGGTGGAACGCCGCCAGTACCAGATGGAGCCGGGCCGCGCGCCGGCCTCCGTGCCCATCGAAGGCTGGCGCGCCGCCCTCGCCTCGGGCGGTCTGTTGCTGATCGGCGCCCTGTCCCTGCTGCCCGCCGCCGTGGTGGTGGTCACCGCCTTCACGCCATCGGTCGGTCCCGTACTGCGCTATGGCGGCTTCACGCTGGAACATATCGAACACGTCCTGGTGCGCGCGCCGGAGCCGCTCTACCGCTCCTTGCAACTGGCCTCGGCCGCCACGCTGGCGGGCACCGTGTTCGCCGTCGCCTGCGCCTACCTGATCGTCAAGCGCCGCGCCGCGCTGACCTTCGTGCTGGACATCCTGGTCGCCCTGCCGATGACCATCGCCGGCACCGTGCTCGGCATCGCCCTGACCGTGGCCTTCAATCAGGGCTGGCTCGTGCTGACGGGAAGCTGGGTCATCATGGCACTGGCGTATTTTTTGCGTTGCGTTCCGGCCAGCGTGCGCGCCGCGACAGGTCCCCTGCACAACCTTCGCGACTCCATCGAGGAAGCGTCGCGCAGTCTGGGGGTCGGCCCCGTCCGAAGCTTCTTTCGCGTCGTGCTGCCGGTGATCGCGCCGTCGGTCGCCGCCGCCGCGGTACTGATGTGGGTGACCACGCTATCGGAGCTGTCGGCCACCCTGGTGCTCTACTTTGGCGGCATGAGCACCATGCCGATCGAGATTTTCCAGCAGGTGGACAGTGACCGCCTGGGTGTGGCCTGCGCCTACAGCCTCGCGCTGCTGCTGACCATTTTCATCCCGCTTGGCATTGCCCGGTGGGGTTTCCGCATCAAACCGGAAACCCTCGAATGATCGCTCCCTTATCCCACCCGCACAGGAGTTCTTCATGACCCGACACCAAACCTTGCGCCGCGCCCTTGTCGAGGGCCGGCTTTTCACGGCCATGGCCGCGCACAACCCCCTCTCGGCCCGCCTGGCCGAAGAAGCCGGATTCGACGGCATCTGGGGCAGCGGCTTCGAACTGTCCGCCAGCCATGCGGTGCCGGACGCCAATATCCTGTCCATGGACACGCACCTGGCGATGATGCGCGCGATCGCGGCGGCGACCGGACTGCCGTTGATCGCCGACATCGACACCGGATTCGGCAATGCCGTGAACGTGAGCTATATCGTGCCCCAGTACGAAGCCGCCGGCGCCTCGGCCGTGGTCATGGAAGACAAGACCTTCCCCAAGGACACCAGCCTGCGCGACGGAGGCCGTCAGGAACTGGTGCGCATCGAGGAATTCCAGGGCAAGGTCGCCGCGGCGGTCTGCGCCAGACAGGACCGGGATTTTGTCGTCATCGCCCGCACCGAGGCGCTGATCGCAGGACAGGGACAAACCGAGGCGTTGCGAAGGGCACAAGCGTACGAAGAGGCGGGGGCCGACGCCATTCTCGTCCATTCGAAACAGAAAACCCCGGACGAGATCCTGTCGTTCATCGACGCCTGGCGCGGCGCCGTGCCGCTCGTGCTGGTCCCCACCGCCTACCCCCAGTTGACCGAGGCCGACATCGCGGCCCTAGGCAAGGTCGGGATCGTCATTTACGGCAATCACGCGATCCGCGCGGCCGTGGCCGGAATGCGCCGCGTGTTCGCGCAAATCCGCCGCGAAGGCGGTATCCGCGGAGTCGATGCCTATCTGCCGGCGGTCGCCGACATTCTTGCCCTGCAAGGCGACGCGGCCATGCGGGATATCGAAGCGAGGTTCCTGCGCTGAGCCTCAGTTGCCAGGGGGATCCGGGGGAGTCCCCGCTCCGGCCGGATTTCCCCGCTGGCTGTGAGGCACGGCCTTGACCGCGAGGTAGCCGCCATGGCTGATGGCGATCAGACCGACCAGCTGTCCGCTGATCGCGGGGAAATGATCGATGAATCCGTGGCGGGAAGCGAACAGGCTTCCCAACATCACGCCGTACACCACCACCGTCAGAAAGCTGATGTAGAACATCTGCACGCGGCTCAGGTCAAGCTGGCTGAAATTGCCCACCTCCTCGCCGGTGAACAAATCCGACCAGTGTGCCTCGCGGGGCGAGGCATTGGCCACCAGCACCCCCTGACGCGTCAGATCCGCGCCATCGCTGCTGGAGGTCCGCCCCAGCGTCTGCCGCACCAGATCCGGATCGGCGGCGGCCGATCGCTTGGTGTTCAGAATCAGCGCGGATCCGGCCAGCGACGAGGCGCTGATGCCCATCAGCCACAGCAGCTCCTCCGGCAGCGCGATATTCAGCGCGGCATCCGGGGCGATGCGCATATTGAGTCCCGCCGCCGTCAGCAGCGCCGACAATATCAGAGCGCTCCACGCCGCCATCTGCAGCCGGGACAGGGAAATGACGTTGCGGTTGTCGATCAGCACGCTGTCCGGCCGTCCCCCGATCCACATGCCCAGGGCGGCGAACAGCAGCAAGGAAGCAAGAAGATTGACGAGCCAGGCGCCCAGGCGCCAGTCGCGCCAGACAAACCAGACGCCGGCGCCGAATGCCAGGGCGGCGGCAAGGACGACCACCAGGCTCGCCGCGGCGCTGCCCGTTTCCTGTCGTTGCATCCGCGCCCCTCCTCCCTTGATCGCGAATCCGTTTGACGCGCGGAGGCGCCGCGCGTGCCCGGGCCGTTCCTGACGGCAAGAAAAACAGGAACCCGCCTTGCGAACGACGAAGCGTTTCCGCCGGAAAATGTCGTCCCCACTCAAAAGTTATACGCCGTTCTTCAGACAAGGGGACTGGCCACAAGGCGGGGATGGAGTCGAACGAAAAACGCGGGGAGCCGCACACCCCCCGCGTCGAGCCAACGGAATCAGGCGACCTTGATCTCGATCTTGCGCGGCAAGGCCTGTTCGGTTTTGGGAATGCGCAGGGTAAGCACGCCATCGCTGAATTCGGCGGTCACCTTGTCGATGTCAAGCTCCCGGGACAGGGAAAACGTCCGCCAGTAGCGCGGCTGGTCGATCTCCGCGCGGGTGGACTCCAGGCCCTCCGCCAGCGGCAGCACCACATCGCCGGCGATGGTCAGCGAACCGGAATCCACGCTCAAGTGCAAGCGGTCTTTCGGCACGCCCGGAAGATCGGCGTACAGGGTGATTCCGGACGCGTCCTCGATGACGTCCACCGGCGGCACCATCGCGGCGTCGCCGCGCGAGGGGGTGTTCTCCTTGGTGACAGGGGTATCGCTCACGGCTTTCTCCTTTCACTCGATGACAATGCGGCGTTGCCGGACGCCTTCGCGGCGCGCTATGCTGATGTGCAGCACACCATCTTTGTAACTGGCCGTCACGGCGCCTGCGTCGATATCGTCGGGCAGACTGACCACCCGCCTGAAAGCGCCGGTGAAACGCTCGTCGATATGCGTTGTGGAGCCGGCCGCCGCGACCGGTTCCCTGCGCTCGCCGGCGATGGTCAGCACGCCTTTTTCCAGATGAACGTCGATCGCGTCCGGATCGACGCCGGGAACGAAGGCATGGATTTCCACGGACCTGAGCGTGCTGCCGATGTTCAGGGCCGGAAAGCCCCCGCGAGTGATGCCGCGGATACTGGGTGTGAAGTCGAAGTTCTGCTGCATCTCCCGCTGGAGACGCTCCAGTACCGAGAACATATCGCGGGGAAACAACGATCGCTGGAACATGGTTTCCTCCTTTCGAACCTGACAGGCACGATGTGTGCCCATGCATGTCAGATAAGCCCGTTCCAACAAAGTTCAAGAGCGCGGAGAACACACGGCCGGCATTTCGGCTCGGTCTCCGGCAAGAAAAGGAGAGCAACGCCATCCCTTATTGAGGTAACCGCATGCAATTCAAGGATTACTACCAGATTCTGGGGGTGTCCCGCGATGAAACGGCGGACACGATCAAGAAAGCCTTTCGCAGACTCGCGCGCAAATACCACCCGGACGTATCGAAAGAAGCCGATGCCGAAGCCCGAATCAAGGACATCAACGAGGCGTACGCGGTGCTCTCGGATCCGGCCAGGCGCGCCGCGTACGACCGTCTGGCCGCCGGCTTTCACGGCGACCCGGAGTTCAAGACTCCGAAAGGCTGGGACGCCCGCTTCGCCTTCTCGGAGCACGGCTTTTCGCCGCGCGAGGCCGCGGACTTCAGTGATTTCTTCACGGAACTGTTCGGCGGCGGGATGCGCGCGCGCGGAGAAGACCTCCATGCCCGCGTGCTGCTCGACATCGGGGACTCGTTCACCGGGGCGCACCGCCAGATCTCTCTGCCGCTGCCGCACGAGGATGAGCGTGGGCGCACTGTAATCGCGCAACGCACGCTCAACGTCAGGATACCCAAGGGTGTTCGCGAGGGCCAGGTGATACGTCTTGCCGGACAGGGCGCGCCCGGCACAGGCGGCGCGCCGCCCGGCGATCTGCTGCTGGAGGTTCGCTTCACGCCCCATCCGCAATACCGGCTGGACGACCGCGACCTCTATCTGAGCCTGCCCGTCGCGCCGTGGGAAGCGGCGCTCGGCGCGGTCATCCCCGTGCGCCTGCCCGACGGCTCCCACCTGAAAATCCGCATTCCGGAAGGCACCCTGCATGGCCGTCAGCTGCGGGTCAGGGCCAAAGGCCTTCCGGCCAGCCCCCCGGGCGACCTGCTGCTCGACATTCACGTGGTGCTGCCACCGGCCGACACGCCAAAAGCGCGGCAATTTTACGAAACCATGGCGCGGGAACTCGCTTTCGATCCGCGGAGATGACTCATGCGCGACCCGAACATCGTTATCTGCAGCCTGCTCGAGGACAGCTGGCTGCCGCTGGAGCAGGTGGCCGCCGCGTGCAGGGTCGACGCGGAATGGCTCGAAAGGCATATTGACGAAGGCCTGTTGCCCGGCGCGAAAAGCGTGGCGGGGATCTGGCGGTTTTCCGGGAACACGCTGCGCCGGGTTCGCCTCATGCGGCAGTTGGAGCGGGATTTCGACGCCGTGCCGGAACTGGCCGCGCTGGTGGCCGACATGATGGAGGAGCTGGACGCGTTGCGGGCCACAAAACCGTACCACGGCCGCTGAGGATCGCCTTCACCGGTCCCGAATGCCCGCTTGCCCGATCCAGCGCCGCCAAGGTATTCGTAGCGGATCGCTCCGCAATGGCATTGGCTACCGGTTTTCAGGTGAAGCGGCGCCTCTGCGTTCAGACCGGGTCGCGCTCACCGCGCAGCACGACCGCCGGCAGCATGACCATGACAAGCGTCATCGTCACGATCCCCTGATAAGGCAGGACGGGTTGATAAAAATAGCTGATCAGCCAGAGGCCGGCCGCAATGCCGAGATAGTACGTCAACCCGAACACCGCCCCCGCGCTGCCGAGGATATCGCGGTAACGCACCAAGGCCCCGGAGAGCACGTTCGGAATGGCGCAGCCGAATGCCATGACCAGCACCGCCTGACCCGCGAGCAGGCCGGTGGCCGCCATGCCGCCCTGTCCGCTCAACGCGAGCCACTGCAGCCCGGCGCCGGCGAGAGCCGCGCACCAGGCGCCCGCGATCAGACGCCCGGAACCGTGCCTGGCCAGCCAGCGGCGGTTGAGCATGGCGCCGGCCGCGCTCGCCAGGGCGATCAGCGGTCCGCTTAGCGCGAACACCCACAGCGGCATCCCCAATTGTTCGAGCGTGAAAGGCGCCAGCGAATAGAATCCGAACACCAGCAGATTGAATCCGGCCACCAACGCGGCGGACGCCAGCACGTGACGATCCGTCGCGAGGCGGCATGCCACCCTGAACAGCGGAGCGGGAGGCGGCATGTCGGCGGGCCGGGTTTCCGGCAACTGCCACGCGGCGGCGAGGAGCACCAGCGATAACAGCGCCAGCGCGACGAACACCCCGTTCTGACCGGCGTGCGCGGCCAGGGCCGATCCAAGCGGCGGACCGAGCGCCGGCGATAGCGAGAGCACGGCGCCAACCGTCGAGAACACCCCGGCGAGCGCCTCTCCCCGATAGCGGTCGCGGAACATGGTTTGCATCACCACGGAACCGGAGCTCGCGCCGAACGCCAGCACCATGCGCGCCATCAATAGTCCGGCAAAATTCGTCGCGGCCAGCGCCCCGAGCGCGCCAAGACCGTAGCAGACCAGCGCCGTCAGCAGCGCCGTCCGGCGTCCGGCGCGGTCCGCCACCCGCCCCCAGCAGACGATGCCCGCGGCGAAGGCGGCGAAGTAGAGACTCATGGTCAGTTGGGCCTCGTTTTCGGTGACCGCGTAATGCCGGGCGATCAAGGGCAGCACCGGGGCGTAGATGGTTTCGCTCAATTGGGGAAACGCGATGAGCAGCATCGAAAGCCACAGAATCGCGGCCGGCGTGCGCAAGGTTTTCATAAACCTCTCCTTCAACGACAAAGCGCACGATTGTAAGCAGCCGGGAGCTTGTCTATTATCGACGAATAGACAAGAATCATCGCGAATCAGACAACATGCCCCACTACCTCCCCAACGAGGTTCCCGACCCCGACCACGCCACCTGTCCGTTGCTGGGACTGGCGGTCGACGCCCCCGCGCCGCACGACTCGGGGATACACAGCCACCGCCGGGCGCAATTGCTCTATGCCGTCAGCGGGGTGCTGCAGATCAGCGTGGCGAACCGTCGCTACGTCCTGCCACCCGCGCTCGCCGCCTGGATTCCGGCGGGCCTCGCGCACAGCGCCGAAGCCGCCCGGCCATTCGCCTATCGCAGCCTGTACTTCGATACGGCGGTGTTTGCCGATCTGCCCGGCGACGCGAATATCCTGTCCGTCGGCCCCCTGTTGCGCGAACTGGTTCTGCGGGCGGCCACCTGGCCCAATGCCCCGCTCGATCCGGCGCAACTGCGCCTGGCCCGGGTGCTGATCGACGAAATCCGCGCGGCGCCCATCGCGCCGCTTGTCCTGCCGCTGCCGGTGGACCGGCGCCTGGCGCGGATCGTGGAAACGCTGCTCGCCGATCCCGGTCATCCGGACGGACTGGAGGCATTCGCCGCCATGAGCGGGGCGAGCGGCCGCACCGTCAATCGCCTGTTTCACAAGGAAACCGGCATGGGATTCGCCGCCTGGCGCCGCCAGCTCACCCTCCAGGAGGCCAGCAAGCGCCTTGCCATGGGGCAGACCGTCACCCGAGTCGCCACCGATCTGGGCTACGCCGGGGAAAGCGCCTTCATCGCCATGTTCCGCAAAGCCACCGGCCATACCCCGGGACAGGCCAGATGGGCGCCACCCTCTACCGGGCCCGGACGCCCCTCCCGGTCTTCACGCGAGTGAAACGGCCCGTCAGCGCGACCCGATAGGCGGCCATGACCGGCGGCATCCGGGGGAAACCCGTGGGACGGCATCAACCTCTTGCGCGATGGCCAAGCACAATGTCCTTAACAAGCGGCGAATTCGATGCAGAAAACGTTCCCGGCATTCAATGCACCCGCCGTCTGCAGTACAATGCTTCCTTTTGCTGCGCGCTCGCAGCGCATGTCCGCCCATGCCCATCAATTTCGTCAGGCGTTTGACCGGCAGAAAACGCACCATCCGAACCAATCGCCAGCTCGGCTTCGCGCTGGCTTTCGTGGCGGGCGCCACCAATGCCGGAGGGTTTCTGGCGGTGCAGCAATATACGTCGCACATGACCGGCATCGTGTCGTCGATGGCGGACAACATCGCGCTGGGCGCCTACGAGCTTGTGCTGGGCGGCGCGGGCGGACTGTTGTCGTTTCTTGCCGGCGCGGCCACCTCGGCCGTGATGGTCAACTACTCGCGACGCCGGCACACGCATAGCGAATATGCCTACCCGCTGCTGCTGGAGGCGTTCCTGCTGCTGTGCTTCGGGGTGATGGGCGCATGGTTGTCCGGCATCCGGGGGCTGTTCGTGCCGGCGACCGTCATGCTGCTGTGCTTCATCATGGGCCTGCAGAACGCGGTGATCACCAAGCTGTCCCACGCGGAAATCCGCACCACGCACATCACCGGCATCGTCACCGACATCGGCATCGAACTGGGCAAACTCGTCTACTGGAACACCACCGACGCCGCGGTGAGGCCGCATGTCATGGCCAACCGGCAGCGCCTCACCGTTCTGTTCCTGCTCGCCCTGAGCTTCTTTCTCGGCGGTATCGCCGGCGCCCTCGGTTTCAAGCATGTCGGCTACCTGTCCACCCTTCCGCTGGCGCTCGCCCTGATCACCCTCGCGGTCGTCCCCGCCATGGATGATGTCTCTTTCCTGATACATCGCTGGCACCGCAAATAGGGCACAGATCACGGGCTGTGGCTTTTCCATGGCACCCGGCTTGATTTGAGTCAAGCAAAAAACAAACGCCCCTTCCTGCCGCCCTAAAAGATGTATAAAAAATACATTTAATAGCGTGCACGCCATGTCCGGGCGGTAAGCACAACACACCACCACAGCAGGGAGTTTCGCAATGAAGTCGACCAAGAGAATCTGGCAATGGCTGGCGCTGGTTTGCGCGCTGTCCTTCGCCGCATTGTTGTACATGGGCCGGGAAATCTGGCTTTCCGCTCCTCCGATACCGGACCGCGTAGAAAGCGCATCCGGCGCCACGCTGTTCACCGGCGAAGAGATCCGGCGCGGTCAGGAAGTCTGGCTCGCGGCCGGCGGGCAGCAGATCGGCACGGTCTGGGGCCACGGCAGTTATGTGGCGCCCGACTGGAGCGCCGACTGGCTGCACCGCGAAGCGGTCGACCTGCGCGAGCGCCTGTCAAGACAGCTTGCCAATAACGGCTTCGACAGTCTGGATGCCGACCGGCGCGCTGTCGTCGCTCGCCGGCTGGTCGGCGAGATGCGTCATAACGGCTACAACGCCGAAACCCGGACCCTTGTCGTTTCAGACCTGCGCGCCGACGCGATCGGCGCCGTGGCCGGCCACTACATGACGCTGTATGGCACGGACCCGGCCCTGCAATCCCTCAGGGAAGACTACGCGATGACCGCCGGCAGTGTTCCTGACGCCGCCGACCGCCGCGCGTTGGCCGCCTTCTACTTCTGGTCGGCCTGGGCAACGTCCACCGACCGTCCGGGAGAAACCGGCCACTCCTACACCAACAACTGGCCGCACGAACCGATGGTCGAGAACACACCGACCACGGCCAACGGCATGTGGTCCATCGCCAGCGTGATCGTGCTGCTGGCCGGCGTGGCCGCCATGGTCTGGTTCCACAGCGCCCGGGCCGAGCATGACGAGGCCGCGCGGGCACCGGATCGTGATCCGCTGTTTTCCCTGACGCCGACCCCGTCGATGCGCGCCACGCTCAAGTACTTCTCTATCGTCATCGCGCTGCTGCTCGTCCAGATCGGCATGGGCGCCATCACCGCGCACTACGCCGTCGAAGGAGGAGGCTTCTTCGGCATTCCGCTGGCCGAAGTGCTGCCGTTCGTTGTCAGCCGCACCATCCATACCCAGTTCGGCGTACTGTGGATCGCCACGGCCTGGCTCGCCACCGGCCTGTACATCGCGCCGCTGCTCGCCGGCTTCGAACCCAAGTGGCAAAAGCTCGGGGTGGATGCGCTGTTCTGGGCGCTGATCGTCATTGTCGCCGGATCCACCCTCTGCGGCTGGCTCGGTTCGCTGCAGCACAAGGGCACCGACTTCGCCTTCTGGATCGGCAACCAGGGGCTGGCCTACACCAGCATGGGACGAGTCTGGCAGATCCTGCTCTTCATCGGATTGATGTTCTGGCTGTTTCTGATGGCGCGCGCGCTGATCCCCGCGATCCGCGCCGCCCGCGAAGGCCGCGGCCTGATCGCGATGGTGTTCCTGTCCGCCGCCTGCATCGGGCTGTTTTACGCCTCCTCGCTCGCCTGGGGGCAACGCACTCATTATTCGATGATCGAGTACTGGCGCTGGTGGCTGGTGCATCTGTGGGTGGAAGGCTTCTTCGAAGTGTTCGCCACAGCGGTGATCGCGCTGATTTTCTCGCGACTCGGCCTGATCCGCATGGCCAGCGCCAACCGCGCCATCGTACTGGAAACCATCGTGTTCCTCGCCGGCGGCATTCTTGGCACACTGCATCACCTGTACTTCACCGGCGCCTCCACCGGCGTCATCGCGGTCGGCGCGGTGTTTTCCGCCTTCGAAGTGGTGCCGCTCGCCCTGGTCGGGCTGGAAGGCTGGCAAACCTACAAGCGCGTCGACGCCGCGCCGTGGGTCGCCGCCTGGCGCTGGCCGATCCTGTTCTTCGTCGCCGTCGGCGTGTGGAATACCGTGGGAGCCGGGCTGCTGGGCTTCGCCATCAATCCGCCGATTTCCCTCTACTACGTGCAGGGTCTGAACATGACCCCGGCCCACGGGCACGCGGCGCTGTTCGGGGTATACGGCATGCTTGGCATCGGCCTGATGCTGTTCTGCCTGCGCGGCCTGACCGAGCGCGCCGCCTGGTCCGATAGCCTGCTAAAAGCAACCTTCTGGCTGCTGAACATCGGCTTGGCCATGATGGTATTCCTGTCGATCCTCCCCTCCGGCATCTACCAGGCCTGGGCAAGCGTGACGCAGGGACTGTGGTACGCCCGCTCGCCCGAAATCGTTCACGCTCCGGTGATGCACGCGCTGGTCTGGGCGCGCGTTCCCGGCGACATCGTCTTCGCCGTCGGCGCGCTGTGCCTTGCCGTCTTCGCCGCGAAGCTGGTGATCGCGCCCCGTACCGGAAAAACCGCCCTCTCCACATCCGGAAAACGCGCCTGACGCCGTAAAAGACGGTCCGGCGCAGCCGTGCCGGACCGAACCCGCTGGAGCCATGACAATGAAAACCCTGTTCACCCTGGCCATTCCCGCCGCCCTGCTTGTGCAACCCTGTATGGCAGCCGTCCAGCCTTCCCGCGCGGAAGCGACGCTGCCCGTGATTCACCAGACCCTGGTCGCGCCACCGGCCATGCCGCCGCGAATTACCCGCAACTACCCGGCGCGCGTGGTGGTCGATCTGACCATCGAGGAAATGGAACGGGAAATCGCCCCCGGCTCCACCTACACCTTCTGGACGTTCGGCGGCACGGTGCCGGGCAAGATGATCCGGGTGCGCGAAGGCGACACGGTCGAGCTTCATGTGCTTAATCTCGCGGGCAATAAACTTCCCCACAACATCGACCTGCACGCGGTAACGGGCCCGGGCGGCGGAGCGCCGCAAACCCTGCTCGCGCCGGGACATCAGGCGAGTTTCACATTCAAGGCGCTGGACCCTGGCCTGTTCGTCTACCACTGCGCCACGACTCCGGTGGGCATGCACGTGGCCAACGGCATGTACGGCATGATTCTGGTCGAACCCAAAGCGGGTCTGAGTCCGGTGGATCGCGAATACTATGTGATGCAGGGAGATTTCTACACTAATACCGGCTACCGGGCGGGCGGTCTGCAATCATTCGACATGCAAAAGGCCGTCGACGAAAAACCCACCTACGTGCTGTTCAACGGCGCCGACCGCGCGCTGACCGGCAAAAATGCCCTGACCGCGAAAGCGGGCGACAAGGTGAGAATGTTCTTCGGTGTGGGCGGACCGAACCTGACCTCGAGTTTCCATATCATCGGCGCGATCTTCGACAGGGTCTATTTCGAAGGCGGCAGCCGCTATCAGCAGCATGTCCAGACCACCATGGTGCCGGCCGGCGGATCGGCGATCGTCGAATTCACGCCCAAGGTTCCGGGCAACCTGACACTGGTCGACCATTCGCTGACGCGCGCTTTCAACAAGGGAGCGATCGGACTGCTGGCGGTCAACGGTCCTGACCGTCCCGACATCTACGGCAAAGGTGTCATCACCCCGATCGGCAACGCGACGGCGCACCCGGTCGCGTTGCCGGCCGGCGAGGAAGCGCCCGGCAACGCCGAGCCGCCCCTCCCGCGCGATACGGCCAAGACCGGCAGCCGCGGCAAACAGGTGTTCGACAAAAACTGCGTCGCCTGCCATCAGGCCACCGGACTGGGCATCGCCGGCGTGTTCCCGCCGCTGGCCAACTCGGACTTCCTCCAGAAAAACCCACAGGAGGCCGCGCGGATCCTGATCGGCGGCCGGGCCGGGGAGATCATGGTGAATGGCGTCAAATACAACGGCGTGATGCCGCCCCAGGATCTGTCGGACAGCGAAATCGCCGAGGTGCTCAACTATGTGAACGTGACCTTCAACGCCGGCAAGCCCGTGCTCGACGCCGCGCAGGTCAAGGCCTTGAGAAGCCACAAATGAACGCCGCCGCGCGGGCCGCAGCCCTGCTCCTGAGCCTGGCGTGCGCGGCGGGGCACGCCGCCGACTACGTGGGGGTCGGCGGCGGCGCCCTGGACAGCGCCTTGCCGGTCAATGGCGCCAGTATCAAGGTGCGCCCGTTCCTCATGCGCGCGACGCCGGTAAGCCGCGAGGAGTTCCGGACGTTCTTGCGGCAAGACCCGGCGTGGAGCAAGGAACGGGTTCCGCGGCTGTTCGCCGGCGCGGGTTACCTGCGCAACCTGACGGACAGCGCCGGCGACACGCCGGTCACCGAAGTGAGCTGGTTCGCGGCGCGCGCGTTCTGCGCCGCGGAAAACGCGCGCCTGCCGACCTGGTACGAGTGGGAGTTCGCGGCCGCCGCCGACGCCACGCGCATCGACGCGCGCAAGGACCCGGTCTGGCTCGCGCGCATTCTGCGCTGGTACGAACGCCCGGCCAAAGACACCCCCGCGCCGGTCGCCATGGACGCCAATGTCTGGGGCGTACGCGGGCTGCACGGCAACATTTACGAGTGGGTGGACGACTTCAACGGCCTTTTCGTGACCGCCGACAGCCGCAGCCAGGGGGAACAGAAAACCCTGGAGACCTGCGGCGCGGCGGCCCTGTCGCTCGCCGACCGCGACAATTACGCGATTCTGATGCGCATCGCCCTGCTCAGCGCCCTGTCCGCGACGGACACGCTCGGCACGCTGGGATTCCGCTGCGCGAAAACACGGGAGGAAGCGAAATGAAAACATTCTTGTTTTTACGGTTGACCGCCGCCCTGGCCCTCGCCGCGGCGCTGGTCGGCGCCCCCGCCCGCGCGGCCGGAACCGATTTGCCCGGCGACTCGCTCTACCGCCTTCCCGTTCCATTGACCGACCTGCGCGGCGACGCGTTCACGCTTATGCGGCTGCGCGGCGCGCCGGCGCTGATCAGCATGTTCTACGGCGACTGCAAGCTGGCCTGCCCGGTGGCGATGCACGGCATCGAAAACCTCGTCTCGACCCTGCCGCCCGCCCGGCGCGAACGCCTCGCCATCGTGCTGGTCAGCCTCGATCCGGCGCGCGACACGCCCACCTCGCTGCGCGAACTGGCCAGAGAACACGGGATGACGGCCAACTGGCATCTGGCGGTCGGCAAGAATGACAGCGACACGCGCGCCTTCGCCGCCGCCATCGGCCTGCGCTACCGCACTTTGCCGGATGGCGGCATCAACCACACGACCCGCCTTGTTCTGACCGACAGCGCCGGACGGGTGATCGCGACCCAGGAAAACATGGACACCGGTGTCGATCCGGCGATGGCACGCGCTGTCGACAGCGCGACCCGTCACTGAGCGCGCCGGAAACACGCCGGGGATGGGCGTGAGGGGCCGATTGGTGAAATTACCCAAGAAACGCTTACAAAACCCTCTGCCCATCTGCAAGTCATCTTGGCATAATGGCGCTAATCAACTTATGCCGCTTTCAACACTGCCATGCTAAAACGCCTGCTTTCGCTGTTCGGTGCCGATACAACCTCCCCTTCCCCCGCCCAGCGGGAGACGATTGCCGATCCCGAGGGAGCGGCGCTGATCAGAACACAGGACGACTACGGCAGGGAAGTGAGCATCACACGCGACGAATGGCGTGACAAATACTTGCTGCCCGGCCTGCAATTGCACTGGGATGATCCGGAGGCCTTGCACGATCTTGTGCAATCCGGGCTGGACGAAGGGTTTTCCTCGGAGCTGAAGCTCGCCTCCCAGCGGCTGGTGGAAATCGATCCGGATCGGGAGCGCGGTCACGGGCTGCACAGCCTCGTACTCACGAAAAGCGGCCTGCCGGACAAGGCGGAGGCCACCCTGCACGCGGCCATGCACAAACTCGGCAAGACCCCCGGCCTGCTCATGGCGCTGGCCAGAATCCAGGATGCCAGGGGGAAACCGGAACGCGCCGCGTCGCTGCTGTGGCAGGCTCTTCAAGCCGATCCCAACCGCGACGAGGCCATCGTCTGGTGGCTGGAGGGCAAGCAGCGCGAGTCGGGCGACGCCGGCTACCGGGAGGCGCTCGAAGCGCTCGCGGCGCTGCCCGGCGCCTGGCGCGCCACGTTGTACCTCGCGCGGACACGACTCGCCGAGGGGCATGGCGACGAGGCACGGGATCTGGCGACACGGGCGCTGGCCAGAGGCGAGGTCGACAGCGAAGCGCTGGCGCTACTCGCGCAAGACCTGCGCCAGGCGCAGCGAATGGATCTGCTGGCGGAACTGGTCGGCCCGCATTACCGGCCGGAACGCGATGACCCCCGGACGGGGCTCGCGCTGCTCGGCGCCTATCTGGCGCTCGACATGAGCGGCGAGGGCGAAGCGCTGCTCGCGCAGATGTCGGAGCTGAACCGTCCGGAGCTCGAACCCCGCCTGATGGAACTGGTTCGCGATTTCGCCGCGCGCCGGGCCGCCCGCCAGGACGCCTGAGGGCGATTCAGCGGCGTTTGCCGTATTTGTTGCGGTTCAATTCGCGCCACAGCGCGGCCTTGTCGGCGGATTCGGCCGGCGGCCGCCAAGTCAGCAGGAAGCGGTCGAACGCCATCGCGCTGCGATCGGCGATCCGCGCAAGATCCCGCTTGGCTTTTTTCAATTGCGCGGTGCTCACCCCCGCGTCGATATAGTGCACAAGACCAGCCGCATCGGCGAGCGCCATGTCCGCCTGGCGGCGCCGGTACGCAGGCTCTTCGCACAGGCGATCCTTCAGCTTTTCCAGCAAAGTCAGGCGTCGTTGCGCGATGCCGCGGTTTTCCGTGAAGGACAGCAGCAGCGAAGGCTGCGCATCAAGGTAGAGCCAGGGAAGATTGTCGTGAATGCCGCCATCCCGCAGCCGCACGGTCCGGTTCGATCCTTTGCCGTAAACGGCGCCATCGGGAATCAGGCCGGTATCGACCTCGACTGGCGGCATCAACAGCGGCAAGGCGCGGCTGGCAAGCCAGGCCTTCCATAACGGCAGATCGGGGGTGGTTGCGGCCGACAGCAGCACGTCCGACGTCAGGTTTTCCCGTTTTTCGTACAGGCTCGCCGTAAAGAGGCGCGAATGCCCTCCACGGGCAATCCCGTGGCGACGACAATGGCGGTCAGCGCGCCGGACACCTGGCGGACGCGCTCGAGCCTCGCGTCCCCCAGCCGCGCCAGAATCCCGAGATAGGCCAGGCCCTTTGCCCCGCCCCCCGAAAAGCAGATCGAGGCGAAATCCGGGGTCTCGCGTTCGCGATAACGGCGTGATCCCGGCGGGAAAGTTGCAGCATGGCGTCGATCCTTGGCGCGAGTCGCCGGCGATCCGGCGCAGCGCGCCATCCTGCCCCGCCTTGCTGCGGACCGACTTTCAAAAAACGCTCATGACCTCCACGCGGCCGTCCTGGCACGCCAACCGGAAAACCCGCTGGTTGTCCGACCCGCGCCAGGGCTTGACGGTCGGCAGATCCTGGCGGTACTTGCCGTCGACCAGCACATCCACGTACCGCAGGATCTCCAGGTCGGCGATCTCTTCGAACAGGTAACCGGTCCACATCCAGAGGGTCTTGTCCGGATAGCGCGCGCGAAAGCGCCGGCACAGACCGAGAATCGCCTCACGGTTCTGCGGGTGCAGCGGATCGCCACCGCTCAGACTCAGTCCGTCGTGGCGCGCGCAGGCGTTGAGCACTTCCGCCTCGATGTCGGCGGTGAACGGCCGACCGGCCTTGCGGTCCCAGGTCGAACGGTTGTAGCAGCCTTCACAGGCATGCTGGCATCCGGTCACGAACAGCGTGACGCGGATGCCTTCGCCATTGACCAGATCGCAAGTGTAGTAACGATCGTAATTCATCGCCGCATCAATGGTGGTCGCCGAGATGCTTGACCCGGCGCATCACTTCCTTCTGCTTGCCCGCGTTGAACGGCCGGGCGTTGGGACTGCCAAGGTAACCGCACACGCGGCGCGTGACGGACAGCGAAGCGCTGTCGGTATTACCGCACGACGGGCAGGCAAAGCCCTCGCTGGTGGCCTTCGCTTCGCCCATGAAGCCGCACTGGCCGCACGAGTCGACCGGCGTATTGCTGCCGAAGTACGGAACATGTTCCACCGCGTAATCCCAGATCGTTTCCAGGGCCGAGAGATTGTGCTTCATGTTGGGCAACTCCACGTAAGTGATGTGCCCGCCACTGGCATGATTCGCGTAACCGGTTTCGAAATCGATCTTCTCGAACGGATTGACCTTGCGGAACACGTCAAGATGGAACGAATTGGTGTAGTAACCCTTATCCGTCACCTCGGGGATATCGCCAAAGCGCTGCTGGTCGAGCTTGCAGAAGCGGTGGCACAGCGATTCGCTCGGTGTCGAGTACAGCGAGAAACCGAAGCCGGTTTCGGCGCGCCAGCGCTTGGTTTGCTCGCTCATGCGCCGCACGATGTCGCGCAGGAAATCACGGGCCTCCTGCGAATCGGCCGGGTGCGAGCCGAACAGCAGCACGCCGACTTCGTGCAAGCCGATATACCCGAGCGAAATCGACGCGCGGCCGTCCCGGAACAGGGCCATGATGTCATCGTCGGGATTCAGGCGGATGCCGAACGCGCCTTCGGTATAGAGAATCGGGGCGACGTTGGCCTTGATGCCTTCCAGCCGCTGGATGCGGGTCTGCAGCGCGCGGTAGCACAACTCGAGCTTGCGCGACAGGATGTCGAGGAACACCGCCTTGTCGCCCTGCGCCTCGATGGCGATGCGCGGCAGGTTCAGACTCACCACGCCCAGGTTGTTGCGGCCGTCGAGCACTTCGCGGCCATTCTCGTCGCGCCATACCGGCAGGAAGCTGCGGCAGCCCATCGGCGAAACCGGCACGCTCGACCCGGTGATCGCGCGGTTGAGCCTGGCGGAAATGATGTCCGGATACATGCGCTTGGAGGTGCACTCCAGCGCCAATTGCTTGATGTCGTAGTTCGGGTCGGCCGGACGCAGATTGATCCCCTCCTCCAGGAACATCACCAGTTTCGGGAACACTGGCGTGATGCCTTCCTTGCCCAGGCCCTTGATGCGCACCCGCAAAATGGACTGCTGGATAATCCGCTCGGCCCAGCTTGTGCCCATGCCGAAGGAGAAAGTCACGAAAGGCTGCTGGCCATTGGAGCTGAACAGGGTGTTGATTTCGTATTCGCAGGCCTGGATGCCGTCATAGGTTTCTTTTTCCGTGCGTTCGCGCGCATAGCGCTCGGCATCGGGAATCGCATAGCGTTGCGCGATATCCAGGTTTTTCTCGTAGGTCTTGAGGACAAACGGCGCCAGGGTCTGGTCGATGTTCGGAATCGTGGTGCCGCCATACTGGTGGCTCGCCACCTGAGCGATGATCTGGGCGGTGACCGCGCAGGCCACGCCGATCGAACGCGGACTCTCGATCTGCGCGTTGCCAAGGCGGAAGCCTTTTTCCAGCATGCCTTTCAGATCCACCAGGCAGCAATTGGTGAACGGCAGGAACGGCGCATAGTCCAGATCGTGGAAATGCAGGTCACCCGCGTTGTGGGCCTCCAGAATATCCTTGGGCAGGAAAGTGCTGGCGAACTGCTTGGAGACGATGCCGGCCATCAGGTCGCGCATCACCGGGAATACGTTGGCGTCCTTGTTGGCGTTTTCAGTGGTGGCTTCCTCATCGGTTTTCTGAACAAGCCCCATCAGTTTGGCGTGCAGCGCCGAACCTCGCTCGCGGATGACATCCCGGTCATGCCGGTACTGGATGTAGACCCGGGCCACCTCCGGATACTCGTGCATCAGGGCGTTCTCGACCATCAGCTGGATCATCGGGATGTCGAGCGTTCCCTGCTCCGCGGCGATCCGGCAACGCTCCTCCACCCGGGAGGCGATTTCCAGCGCCAGCTTGCCGGGCGCCCAGTAACCGGCCGCGGCGGCCGCTTTTTCGCAGGCCTCGACAATCTTGCTGATATCGAAGGAAACGACGGCCCCGTCACGTTTGATCACTTGCATCATCAGGTAGGCTTTCATCCATTAGACCGGCCGCGCACGGCCCGGGTTGTCGACATCGGGCGAAATCCGCCACCGGGGCGTCCGCTCGAATCCAGGGGTGATACTGTATGGCGAATTGCTCATGACAGGGGATATTTTTTTGCAAAATGTAGTAATGAAATTTGCCCTTGATCAAGATATTGTGTTTTTACCGCCCAGACCGCGAAGTATGACCGCGGACAGAATCCGCACTGAAAGCCGGTATTTAAAAGCCGAACGGACGCACAACCCACCATTACCGCGTTCATGATTCCCCATCCGGGAGCAGATCCAATGAGTCGAGTCCCGCCTCGAAAACCGGTGAGGGAAGCGGCGCCGAGCGGCCCCGGGGCGCGGCTGGTCGACAACGCCCAATTCACCCTTTACATCAAGAGCGCTGACGACCGGGAAGCGACATTCGCTGTGCGGCAGCTTGCCGCGCTCCGGGATTTCATCGAGCGATCGAATCGGCGTTGCGGGCCGTTCGCCTCCCCCCTTTCGCTCTGCCGCCATCCGGCAACTGGCGTTTAGGCCAGTCTTGACGAATACTTCACCCGCAAGCAGAAAAAACATTGTCATGGCGCTGATTCTGCGGGATTTTTCTTGCGGCGAGCCATCCCGGCTCCCGCCGCCTGACGCCGCAACGCTCCCGCAGATCGTGTTCCCGGGAAAAAGTGTGCCATTTTGGATAATGCCAGCGGGAAAACCCGCCCGCGGTTTGACGTAGATAAAGCTTTTCGACTTGTAACAATGTTACATTTTGATGCAGAGTAATCGCCGCCATCCGTGTTGCATTGCTACACGGCGCGCCGTGACTCCCCGGCGGGATGACAGCACACGGTGTTGTCGACGAGCGACGGATCCACAACGGGGACACGAGGAATCTTCGGGGATTGACAGAATAAGTTTAAACGACAACTAATAAATAGTACGGTGCAGGTAGGGCTATTCCTGTTTAGCGTGCCACCGGCTCTCTTTCGCCCCGTTGGGGTTCCAGGGCCGGGGCAGATCGTGAGGTTTCGTTATGTCAACATCCGCGCATCACCGGGAGCGGGTTCTCTGCGCCCCTCTGTCCGGCACCCTCGTTCCTCTTGCCGAGGTTCCCGATCCGGTTTTTTCCGAAAAAATGCTGGGCGACGGCATCGCCATCTTTCCCGCCGGCGACCGTCTTGTCGCGCCGTGCGACGGCACCGTCACCCAGATCCACGCGGCGCATCACGCGCTGACCCTGAGCACCGACGAGGGCATCGACATTCTGATGCATATCGGCCTGGACACCGTTCTGCTCAAGGGCGAGGGATTCGCCCTGCTCGTCGGACAGGGCGAACGTGTCGCGGCGGGCACGCCGCTCATCGAATTCGACATGGATTTCCTGAAAAGCCGGGCCCGCAGCATCGTCACGCCGGTCATCGTGCTCGGCGGCGGAACGCTCGCCGGCGCGGGCAGCCCCGGCAATTTCGTCAGCGCCGGCTTCGACCCGGTTCTGCGGCTCGTTCCGGACACCGCATCCGCGGAGCGGGACACCCCCGCCCCCGCCGCGCAACGGGCCGAATCCGAACCGATCCGGGTCGCCGGGCCGGCCGGCCTGCACGCGCGCCCCTGCGCGGTGATCGCCGCGATCGCCAAAACCTTCGCGTCGGACATACGGCTCGAGTGCCGGGGCGACAGCGCCAACGCCAAGAGCGTGGTCTCCCTGATGGGTCTGAGCGTGGTGTTCGGCGATACGGTGCGCCTTGTCGCCGAAGGTCCCGACGCCGACGCCGCCATCGCCGCGCTGCGCCAGCCCGCCGCGGGAGACCCGCACGAAGCCGCGCCGGTCGCGACCCCGATCGCTCCCCGCCCCCTTGCCGGCGGCGAGCCCGGACTGCTCTGTGGCTTCGGGGCGTGTGCCGGCATCGCGGTGGGGCAAAGCTACCGCCTTTCCGCCCAGGACGTCAGCGTCGCCGAAACCGGATCGGGAGAAGAGCACGAACACAGTGCGCTGGCGGCCGCGCTGACCACGGCCCGTCTTCAGCTTGACGAGCTCGCGCGCACGGGAGGCGCCGACGGCGCGGGAATTTTCGCGGCGCATCAGGCGCTCCTCGAAGACCCCGACGTGCTGGATCGCGCCCAGGCGGGCATCCGGACCGGCCAAAGCGCCGCCTTCGCCTGGAAGCAAGCCTTCACGCTATGCGCCGACCGGATCGCCGCGCTACCCAATCCGGCCCAGGCGGCGCGCGCCGACGACTTGCGCGACATCGGACTTCGCGTGCTGCGGATTCTCACCGGAACGCAGCTGTCGATGCCCGACCTCCCCGAAGGCTCGATTCTCATCGCCGAGGAGCTGACGCCATCCCTGACGGCCGGACTGGATCGCACCCGGGTCGCGGGCTTGTGCACCATCGGGGGAAGCCCGACCAGCCATGTCGCCATCCTCGCCCGCTCGCTGGACATTCCCGCCGTGGTCGGCATCGATCCGGCGGCGCTGGCGCTGGAAAACGGCACGCCCGTCATCCTGGACGGCGAACGTGGCACCCTGCATGCCGCTCCGGACGAGGACGCGCTCGGCCGGGCCGTCGCGCGCCGCGCCGAGCAGCAACGCATGCGCGCGAGCGCGCACCGGGAGGCCGCGCAGGAAGCCGTGACGACCGACGGGCACCGGGTCGAAGTGGTCGCCAACATCGGAGGCCTCGACGACGCGGAACAGGGCCTCGCCAATGGCGCCGAAGGGGTGGGTCTGCTGCGCTCGGAGTATCTGTTCCTGCAGCGCGCCGACGCGCCTTCCGAGGAAATGCAGGCCGAGGCCTACGCAGGCATCGCCCGCGCGGTCGGCACCGACCGGCCGCTGGTGATTCGCACGCTCGACGTCGGCGGCGACAAACCGCTCGGCTATCTGCCGATGCCCGCGGAGGACAACCCCTTCCTTGGCGTGCGAGGAATCCGCCTGGGGCTGGCCAGACCCGACATCCTGCGCACGCAATTGCGCGCCATCCTGCGCGCGGCTCCCGTCACCCGGCTCTGTATCATGTTTCCGATGATCGCCACGCTGGGCGAGCTGCGCCGCTGCAAGGCGATGGTCGAGGAGGAGCGCGCCCGGCTCGGCATGCCGCCCGTGCGGATCGGCATCATGGTCGAAGTCCCCTCCGCCGCCATCCTCGCCGAACAGTTCGCGCGCGAAGCGGATTTCTTCTCCATCGGCACCAATGACCTGACCCAGTACACCCTGGCCATGGACCGCAATCATCCGGCTCTCGGCAACGAGGCCGACGCGCTCGACCCTGCCGTGCTGCACCTGATCCGCCAGACCGTCGACGCCGCCCACCGGCACGGCAAATGGGTCGGGGTATGCGGCGGGCTCGCATCGGATCCGCTGGCCGTGCCGCTGCTGATCGGCCTCGGCGTCGACGAGCTGTCGGTCAGCGTCCCGTCGATTCCGCAGATCAAGGCTCTGGTTCGCCGCCACGCGAAAAGTGAATGCGAGGCGCTGGCGACCGAGGTGTTGTCGCTCGGCACGGCCGCCGAGGTACGGACACGTTTGACGAAAGCAGTGAAAGACTAGGCAGCCCGTCAGGGCCACGACTCAACAAGGAGAGGGACACGATCATGTCTGTCAATGCGTTTTCGGTTCTGCAAAAAATCGGCAAATCACTGATGATGCCCGTGGCGGTGCTGCCCGTCGCGGGCCTGCTGCTCGGCATCGGCAGCGCCAACTTCGGTTGGATGCCGGCCATTCTGTCTCACCTGATGGCGCAAGGAGGGGGCGCCATCTTCGGCAATCTGCCGATCATCTTCGCCGTCGGCGTCGCCCTCGGCCTCACGGAAAACGATGGCGTGGCGTCGATCGCCGCCATCGTCGGCTATGTGGTGCTCCTGGGCGCGATGGGCGTGATGGCGGGCGTGCTCGGCGCCCATACCTCCCAGGTCATGGGCATCGCCACCATGGACACCGGCGTGTTCGGCGGCATCCTCTCGGGGGTGGTGGCCGCGGTGCTGTTCAACCGCTACTATCGGATCGACCTGCCCCCCTACCTGGGCTTCTTCGCGGGCAAGCGCTTCGTGCCGATCGTCACGGCCGTCGCCTGCCTCGTGCTGGGCGTCGTGTTGTCCTTCGTCTGGGCTCCCGTTCAGGTGGGTATGAATACGTTTTCCCACTGGGCGGCGGTCAGTAACCCTTCGGTCGCCGTCACGCTCTACGGCGTGGTGGAGCGGCTGCTTCTGCCGTTCGGTCTGCATCATATCTGGAACGTGCCGTTCTTCTTCCAGATGGGCGACTTCGTGGACGCCGGCGGGAAACTGATCCATGGCGACATCAACCGCTTCTTCGCGGGCGACCCGACCGCCGGCATTCTCGCCGGCGGCTTCCTGCCGAAGATGTGGGGCCTGCCGGCCGCCGCCATCGCCATCTGGCACTCGGCCAAACCGGAAAACCGCGCGGCGGTCGGTTCCATGATGGTGTCGGCGGCCCTGACGTCCTTCCTGACCGGCATCACCGAGCCGATCGAGTTTTCCTTCATGTTCGTCGCCCCGGTGCTGTATGCCATCCACGCGGCGCTGGTCGGCCTCGCCTTCTACCTGATGAACATCTTTGGCGCCCACATGGGCTTCACCTTCTCGCAAGGCGCCATCGACTTCGGCCTATTCTATGTGCGCGATGTGCGCCCCTGGCTGGTCTTCGTTCTCGGACCGATCTACGCGGTCGTTTACTACACGGTGTTCCGCGTCGTCATCCGGGCGCTTGACCTGAAGACGCCGGGCCGGGAGACGGAAGCCGCCGCGATGTTCGCGGCCACCCCGGCGCCAGCCGCCGCAACGGCTTTCGCCCCGGCTCAGCCCTCCGCATCTGCACCGGCCACCCCTTCGGCTCCATCCGGCGGCATCGCGGCCGATCTTGTCGAGGCCTTCGGCGGCGCCGGCAATCTCGTCAGCCTCGACGCCTGCATCACCCGCCTGCGCATCAGCGTCAACGATGTGGCGCGGGTCGACCAGTCCCGGCTCAAGACCCTGGGCGCCGCCGGCGTCATGGTGGTGGGCAACAACGTCCAGGCGATCTTCGGCCCCAAGTCCGAGAACTTGAAAACCGCGATGGACTCCTATCTGAAAGGCCCGGCCGCCCCGCGTTCCGCCACCGTCCCGGCGCCGGAAAGCGGAACGCCTCCGGTTCCGCCCGGCGATGTCGCGGCCGACCTCGTCGAGGCCTTCGGCGGCGCCGGCAACCTCGTCAGTCTCGACGCCTGCATCACCCGCCTGCGCATCAGCGTCAACGATGTGGCGCGGGTCGACCAATCCCGGCTCAAGGCCCTGGGCGCCGCCGGCGTCATGGTGGTGGGCAACAACGTCCAGGCGATCTTCGGACCCAAGTCCGAGAACCTGAAAACCGCGATGGACGCCTACCTGAGAGGACGATGAATCCCCTGCCGGGGGCCGGACAACCGCGCCTCCGGCAACACAGTGATTGATTGACTTGAGGAAATGAACGATGGACAGCCAACAACTGAACGACCTGATCGGCCGGGTCAAGGCGGCGCAACGACGCTTTGCCGAATACAGCCAGGAGAAGGTCGATGCGATTTTCCGGGCGGCGGCGCTCGCCGCGGCCGACGCGCGCATTCCGCTCGCCAAACTGGCCGCCGAAGAAACGCGCATGGGGGTAGTCGAAGACAAAGTGATCAAAAACCACTTCGCCTCCGAGTACATCTACAACAAGTACAAGGATGAAAAAACCTGTGGCATCCTCGATCAGGATCCGGCGTTCGGCATCATCACCATCGCCGAGCCGATCGGGCTGATCTGCGGCATCGTGCCGACCACCAACCCGACATCGACGGCGATCTTCAAGGCGCTGATCTCCCTGAAAACCCGCAACGGCATCATTTTCAGTCCCCACCCGCGCGCGAAACGCTCCACCTGTGAGGCCGCGCGCCTGGTGCTGCGCGCCGCCGTGGCCGCGGGCGCCCCGGAAGACATCATCGGCTGGATCGACGAACCGACCGTGGATCTGTCCACCCAGCTGATGCAACACCCCGACATCAACCTGATTCTCGCCACCGGCGGCCCCGGCATGGTGCGCGCGGCCTATTCCTCCGGCAAGCCCGCCATCGGCGTGGGCGCCGGCAACACCCCGGTGGTGATCGACGAAACCGCCGACATCAAGCGCGCCGTCGCCTCCATTTTGCTGTCCAAGACCTTCGACAACGGCGTGGTCTGCGCGTCCGAGCAATCGGTCATCATCGTCGACGACGTCTACGAACAGGTCCGGGCGCGGTTCCACAGCCACGGGGGGCATATCCTTCCCCCCGCCGATCGTGACGCGGTCGGCGGCATCATCCTGAAAAACGGCGCGCTCAACGCCGATATCGTCGGCCAGTCCGCGCTGACCATCGCCGCGATGGCGGGCGTCGAGGTTCCGCCGACCACCCGCGTGCTGATCGGCGAAGTCGAGGAAGTGAGCGAGGCCGAGGCCTTCGCCCACGAAAAACTCTCCCCCACCCTGGCGATGTACCGCGCGCGCGACTTCGATCACGCCATGGATATCGCCGACAGTCTTGTCGCGCTGGGCGGCATCGGCCACACCTCGGTGCTGTACACCGACCAGGATCAGCAGCAGGCGCGCATTCGCCGTTTCGGCGCCCGCATGAAAACCGCCCGCATCCTGATCAATACGCCCGCGTCGCAAGGCGCGATCGGCGACCTGTACAATTTCAAGCTGTCGCCCTCGCTCACGCTGGGGTGCGGCTCGTGGGGCGGCAACTCGATTTCCGAGAACGTCGGTCCCCAACACCTGATCAACAAGAAAACCGTGGCGGAGCGGGCGGAAAACATGCTGTGGCACAAACTTCCCAAGTCGATCTATTTCCGCCGCGGCTGCCTGCCGGTGGCGCTCGAAGAACTCAAAGGCAAGAAGCGCGCGCTGATCATCACCGGCCCGCATCTTTTCAAGGCCGGGTATGTCGATCAGGTCAGCGAGATCCTCAAGAAGAACCAGGTGGAAGTGGATGTGTTCTACGAAATCGAGGCCGACCCGACGCTGGAAATGGTCCGTCGCGGCACCGACGTGGCCAACCGCTTCAAGCCCGACGTGATCATCGCGCTGGGTGGCGGCTCGCCGATGGATGCCGCCAAGATCATCTGGGTGATGTACGAGCACCCGGATGTCTATTTCGAAGAGCTGGCGCTGCGCTTCATGGATATCCGCAAGCGTATTTACCAGTTCCCGAAACTGGGCGTGAAAGCCGAGCTGGTCGCCATTCCGACCACCTCGGGCACCGGCTCCGAAGTCACGCCGTTCGCCGTGGTCACCGATGAGACGACCGGGGTCAAATACCCGATCGCCGATTACGAACTGACGCCGAACATGGCGATCGTCGACCCGAACCTGGTGATGAACCTCCCGAAAACCCTGACCGCGCATGGCGGCATCGATGCCGTCACCCATGCGCTGGAAGCCTATGTCTCGGTGATGGCCAACGAATACAGCGACGGGCAGGCGCTGCAGGCGCTGCAACTGTTGCGGGACTTCCTGCCGTCGGCCTACGCCAACGGTGCGAAAGACCCCATTGCCCGGGAGAAGGTTCACAACGCCGCCACCATCGCCGGCATCGCCTTCGCCAACGCCTTCCTCGGCATCTGCCATTCGATGGCCCACAAGCTTGGCGCCGAGTTCCACCTGCCGCACGGGCTCGCCAATGCGCTGTTGATCAGCAACGTGATCCGTTTCAACGCCACCGACACGCCGACCAAACAGGCCGCGTTCAGCCAGTATTCGCGTCCGCAGGCGCTGTGCCGCTACGCCGCGATCGCCGATCACCTGAAACTGGGCGGCGGCACCGACCGGGAAAAAGTGGCGAGACTGATCGACTGGGTGGACAGCCTGAAGGCGGCGCTGGACATCCCGGCGTCCATCCAGGAGGCCGGCGTGAGCGAACCCCTGTTCCTCGCCCGGCTCGACAACCTCGCCGAAGAGGCCTTCGATGATCAGTGCACGGGCGCCAATCCGCGCTTCCCGCTGATCACCGAGCTCAAGCAGGTGCTGCTGGACAGCTTCTATGGCCGCCCCTATGTCGAGAGCCACCTCAGAGAGGAAGCGTGACGCCGCGGGTTTTACGGCATTTTGATACGGGAACCGGTACCATCCGGACACTGTTCTCATGACGCTGGCGCCCCGCGCCGGAGTACATCCGGGCGGGGCGCGTTTTTTCGTCATTAGCAACATTAAGACATCTCGAGACCATTCGTCTCACACACGCCAGACAAAAGGAATCGACAGGCGCTCGCGTTATCGCTCGACCTTCGCACCCCGGTAGATGTCTTCCCTGAATCGCTCGTAGGTTCCGTCGGTTTTCATCCTGGCCAGGCCGTCATTGAAGGCCTTGAGCAGGCGCCGGCCATCGGGAGTGCGGCGCATCAGCACATGGCCGTACTGCAGACTCAGGGGACGCGACTCGGCCGTCACCTGCTCGCGGGTACCCTCGGGAAACAGGGGGGACGCCAGCATTTGCCATCCAGAGACCTCATCCATCGGAAACAGATCGATACGGCCGGCCAGGAGTTTGCGGAAATTGCTTTCATCGTCGGCCGACTCTTCGACCGTGAGAATCCCGTCGCCGGCCAGTTGCCAGAAAGCGCGGGTATAGGTGTAGCCGCGCGTCGCGCCGAAACGGAAGGCGGCCAGGTCCTCCAGCGCGCTCCATTTGGGCACGGACAGGTTCTTGCGGTGAAACAGCAGTTCGCGATGTTCCGAAACGGGATCGCTGTAAAGAAACTCGCGGACGCGCTCGGCGTCATCGAACCAGAAGGAGCTGGCATCGGCCCGGCCGGCGCGCAGCACCTCCAGCGTTCGCCGCCAGGGATAATACTGAAACCGCACCGACATCCCCTCCCGCCGGAAAGCTTCGGCCACCACCCGGTTCACGAAGCCCTGGTCGGCGCGTTTTTCACTGGTCCACGGCGCGTACTCGCCAGTGGATACCACCACTTCGGGAGGCGCGGCCGTACACATCGCCATCAGCGCCCATCCCCCCACCAGCCCCGCACCCCTCACGCCTTCTCCCTCCGGCAATACCCGCACCCATTTTTTATAGTCCGGCGCCGGGTCTAGCGATGCACAATCTCGGAGAGTTTGTCCGCGATGTCCTGCGCCGTGGCGGCCTGCTCTTCACTCGCACCGGCGATCTGCACGATATAATCGCGCATTTGATGCACCCCCTGGTCGATCGCGGTCAGCGCCGTTTCCACGTTGGCGAACTCCGCCTCGGTGCCATGCACGCGGCGGCGGCCTTCTTCGATGGACTGGATATTGAGGGTGATGTCCTGCTGGGTGTCGCGAATCATGTCGCCGATTTCCTGAGTGGCCTTGGCGGTACGCTCGGACAGTTTTCTGACCTCGTCGGCCACCACGGCGAAACCCCGGCCGGTCTCCCCCGCCCGCGCCGCCTCGATCGCCGCATTCAGCGCCAGCAGGCTGGTCTGATCGGCGATGTCCTTGATGACCCCCACGATCTGCCCGATGGTTTGCGAACGCTCGCCAAGGCGCGACAGGCTGTCCGCCGTGGAGCGCACGATATCGGCCACTTCCTTGACGCTGCGGTTGGTTTCGCTCACCCGCGTCATGCCTTGCCTGGCCTCGCCAAGAATCAGCTCGGCGGACTCCGACGCCGCCGCGGACTGGGTCGCCACGTTTTCGATGGTGGCGCTCATGGCCTGGACATTCTCGCTGACCGAGCCCACATTGTGCTCGAGCCATTGATGACGCTTCGCGTTGTCGGCCGCGACCCGCTCGTTTTCGACCTGATGGGTAATATCGCGGAAACATGCCATGAAGCACAGCAGCTCGCCCGGAGGATGCTCGCTCCACATCGGGTAGACTGTCGTTTCGAAATGGATATCCCCCACCGGAATCACCGCGCGGTGTTCGGCGATGCTGCGGTTCGCCAGGTTGGCGAGAATGCGGCGGATCCGATCCGGGTCCTTGTGGAACTGATGGATACTGCGCAGGTTCGCCTGATCGACATCGGCGCCGCCGCGGAACGTGCGGTTCAGGGCGTCCCGGTGCTGATGCAGGACATCGCGCGCCGTTTTGTTCATATAAAAAATGACATTGTCCCGACTGGTATCCGCCAGCATCACCAGGTTATCGACCCTGTCGAGCATCTGGCGCAGACGGTTCAACTCATCCTGGCCACTGTCTTTGCCGCGGGTCTGTTTCGCCGCTTTTCCAAAGCCGAACATGCACCCTCCTCGCCACAGGCTTGCCGGAACATCCGTCATCACTACTATGGTCTAGATTATTCCCATAGAGATTCAAAGCTCATAATCAATTATTCTGCCGGTCGACGGTTCGGAGCCGGGCCGCTTGCGCCACACTGCGCATGACGAAGCGGCACAGTCCGGGGCATCCACGCCTATCGCGGGAAAGACCGCCGCATTCAGACAGCATGCATGGCATACGCGCCGTCATCGCCAAGCACGGGCGATCGGGGTCCGAAGAGCCCTTTCCCGTCGCGCCCGGGAATCGTTGACGTTATACGTGCCAGGTTCCATGATAAACGGGTTTTATGTTACCCATACGGCGCGAGGAGAACCCATGATGCATCAGAAAGTTGTTGAACCGCTGACCGTGCTGTATGCGGCGCAAGAGCTGACAATCCCGGAAATCGGTTCGCATGCGGAAAAACTCTGCGCCGCCCTGCTCGCCGAAGCGCAAAAACAGCGGCTGTCGATCGCCGGCCCGTGGGTTTTTGTCTACCACAAACTTCCCGCCAACGGCACGGATCGCTGTCTCGCCGAGTTCTGCCTGCCGGTCGACGGACCGGAGACGGGCTCGGACTCCGCCTTCGCAGTCAAGACCCTGAATCGTTTCGCCTGTGCGGCGTCGGAGTATCGGGGCAGCCTTGCCGGGCTGTTCGAGCACGGCTACCAGCCGCTCGTGAATGACATCACCGGAGCCGGACTGCGCGTCACCGGAGAGAGCCGCGAAATTTATCATGCCTGGGCCGCTCCCGACTCTCCGGACAACCGGGTCGAACTGCAGTTCGGAGTCGAATGACCGCCGGTGTTCCGTCCCAGAAAATCCTCCAGACTACGCACCAGTGTCCACGGCGTTTGATTCATCGGATAGTGGCCGGCGAAAGCGCTGACTCTTGCTCTGGCGTCACGCCTCGGCCTACAATCGCGAAGGTCGTCATCACGGCGACTGTCCCGTCATTACTTCGCATAAGGCTCGCATGTTGGAGATTGCCGCAATCCGGTAACCCGGTTACGCCGTCAAGGCGCCAGGTTATCGCCATGTTCAGACCGCTGGTGGCACCCGCGCAGGGTCGCCGCATGTTTGTCACTTGATTGCGAACACACCCGACATGAATCTCTCCAAGCCGGAGCAAAGGACACTTCACGTCCTCGCCAAAGGCGGCCGCATCGTGCTCATCCGCGATGAAACGGGCCATATTGCCACTGTGGACTGCCATACCCGCGAAGGGTACATCTTGTCCGACTGCACTCCGACCGTCTTCCGGAAACTGAAAGCCAAACGGCTGATCGGCTCGAAGAACGGCCAACCCTATCTGATCAACACGATGGGCCTGCGCGCCGTGCGCGGGCAAATCGACAATCAATGAACGGACCGCCGGGAGCGCGGACGACCGGTTTCCGGTTTGCCGCGACGCTCCGGTGTTTCCCCGGAAAACACGCTCATGACCATTCTTATCCGACTCGAACAGCCCCAGGATGGCGCCGACATCTTCGAATTGACTCGCACGGCGTTTCTGACCGCGCCCCACACCAGCCACACCGAACAGTTCATCGTCGACGCGTTGCGCCGGCGCGGCGAGCTCGCGCTGTCGCTCGTTGCGCAGGACGACGCGCATCTGGTCGGCCATGTCGCCGTCTCGGTGGTCTCCCTTTCCTCCGGCTGCGTCGGCTGGTATGGCGTGGGCCCGCTTTCCGTCCTTCCCGGACGGCAGAGGCAAGGCGTCGGCAGCCGGCTGATGCGCCAGGCATTGACCCTGATGGAGGCGCGAGGCGCCGCCGGTTGCGTGCTGGTCGGCGATCCGGACTACTATTCGCGCTTCGGTTTCGCGCCGCACCCGGATCTGGCATCCCCGGGCATCCCGTCCGGATACGTCCTGGCACTGGCGTTCGGGGAGGATCGCCCGCGAGGGACGGTGACGTTTTCCGGTGCATTCGACGCCAGCGTCTGACCGGCGCTAGTCGCCGAACCCGCCGCCCAGCGCCTTGAAAAGGGCGATCATCGCCGCCGCGCGCGTCTGACGCGACGCCAGCAGCGCATCGCCGGCCGCGCGGCGCTGAATGCGGGCGGCCAGCACTTCGCTCCGGGCGCTCTCGCCGACGGCGGCCCGCCGTTCGGTCTGGCCGACCAGCGCTTCCCGGGCGGCGAGCGCCCGGCTCAGGCCGGCATCCCGCACGGCCTCCTCTTTGCAGCGCGCCAGCGCGGTCTCGACATCGGCCAGCGCCGACAGCACGGCCTTGCGATAGGCGGCGAACGCGGCATCGCGCTCCGCCTCGCGCGCGTCGACCTGGGCCTTGAGCCGTCCACCGGCAAACAGCGGCAGCGTCAACTGCGGCCCGGCATTCCAGAACCGGCTGGCCGATTCGGTCAGGCGCCCCGGATAGATCGAATCCCATCCTCCCGAACCGACCAGCGTCAGGCGCGGATACTGCTCGGCCACCGCCGCGCCGATGTCGGCGGTGGCCGCCGCCAGCGCCCGCTCCGCCGCCCGCACATCGGCGCGGCGCCGCAAGAGTTCGGACGGCAGTCCGGCCGGTATCGCCTCCGGCACGGCAAATGGCGCCGTCCCCTCGAACCGGATGGCAAGACGTTCGACCGGTTCGTCCACCAGCACGGACAACGCCGCCAGCGAAGCATGGCGTGCCGCGTCCATCACGGGCAGCGCGGCTTCCTGATCGGCCAGCGCGGCACTCGCCTCGTCGACCTCGCGATCCGACAGCCAGCCGGCGCGGCGTTGCAGTTCCGTCAGACGCAGCAGATCGCGACTGTCGGCGACCGCTTCCGCGCCGTTTTCCCGGCGGAGTGTCCAGGCGCGCACATCGGCGGCATTGCGGGCCACCTCGGCCGCCACCCGCAGCGCCGCATCCTGGCGCGCCGCCTCGCTGCCCTCCATGCGGGCGCCGGCCGCCTCGACGCCGCGGGACAGGCGGCCGAACAGATCGATCTCCCAGGAGGCATCGAACCCCGCGCGGTAATCGGTGAAACCGGTGCGCGGATTGGGCAAGGGCAGGTTGGCGAGGCTTTCGCTGTTGCGGGACATCTGGTCGCGCCCCAACCGCGCGCCGGTATTCAATTGCGGCCATCGGACTCCGCCCGCCATCGCGAACCGGGCGCGGGACTCCCTCACCCGGGCTTCGGCCATGGCGATATCGGGGCCGCTTCGCAATGCCCGCTCGACCAGGGCATTCAGAGTCGGGTCACCGAACAGCGTCCACCAGCGCTCCGGCGCCGGCATGGCCGAATCCGGCGCCGCCGCGTAGCGGTCGGGCAGCGCCTGCGCGGTAACCGGCGCCCGGTAATCGGGGCCGACCGCGCAGGCCGAGAGCCACAGGCAGGAACTGATGACGACAAGGCGCGACAAGCGGGTCATAGCGATCCACTCCTTCTGAGAAACAACAGGTACGCGCAACCGAGCGTGACGGCGGCGATGGCCAGCAGCGGCCAGGCATGGGGCCAGACGTCGCCCGCGCCATATCCCTTGAGAAAAATCCCTTTGACGATGACGATGAAATGACGCAACGGATCGATGGCGCTCAGCGCGCGCAGCACGGGGGGCATGTTTTCCACGGGGGCCATGTAGCCGGACAGAATGACCGCCGGCGACATGAAGGCGAAGGAACCGAGAAACGCCTGCTGCTGGTTGGACGACAGGGCGGAAATCAGCAGACCGAAGCCGATCAGCGACAAACCGTAGGCGATCATCGAGGCCAGGAGCAGCCAGACCGGCCCGGTGAACGGCACGCGGTACACCCATACCGCCGCGAGCGCGATGATGCCGCCTTGCACCAGGGCCACCAGCACACCGGGCACGGCCTTGCCCGCCATGATGAAGGCCGGAGTCAGCGGGGTGACCAGCAATTGCTCGAACGTTCCCTCTTCTTTCTCGCGGGCCAGTGACAGGGCGGTGACCATCAGGCAACCGATCGTGGTAATGATCGCCACGAGGCTCGGCAGAACGAACCAGCGGTAGTCGAGATTGGGGTTGTAGAGGTGACGCGTCACCAGCGTGGCCGGCACCGTGCCGGCATAGCGCTCCCGCGTGAAATCGCGCACCACCTCGCCGGCATAACCGTAGGCGATCTGGGCGCTGTTGGAACGGCGACCGTCGATGATGGCCTGCAAGGACACGCCCCTGCCCGCGGCCAGCCGACGCGAGAAGTCCCGGGGAATGCGAATGGCCAGCAGCACCTCCTGGCGGTCGATGAGCCGGGCGAGCTCCGCATCGCTGCGCGCCATCTCGATGTAGGGGAACGCGCGCGTCGCGGCAAGCCGCTCGACGAGTTCGATGGAGGCCGCGCCGCCATCCTGATTGAACACCGCCAGATGGCTGTTCCTGACTTCGAGCGTCGCCGCGAACGGAAACAGCGCCAACTGCAGCAGGACGGGCACGATCAGAAGACCGCGGCTTTGCGGATTGCGCAGCAGCGCGGCCAGCTCCTTGCGCACCAGGGTGTAGAGTCGGTACCACATGTCAGCTCCCGTCCAGCCGGCGGCTGGTTTTCCAGGCGGTCAACCCGAGCCAGAACAACGCTGACATGAAAAGAAAGGCGATGTTCGGCAGAAGCACCGGCCAGATATCCCCGGCCTGGAACAGGGTTTGCAGCGCGCTGACGAAATAGCGCGCCGGAATCAGATAGGTGACGGCCCTGACGGGCCCCGGCATGCTCGCGATGTCGAACACGAAACCGGACAGCATGGTGGCGGGCAGGAACGCGGCCGTCAGCGCGCCTTGCGCGGCCATGAACTGGTTGCGCGTCACGGTGGACAGGAACAACCCCAACCCCAGGCCGCTGCCGAGAAACAGGCTGGCGACCAGAAACAGCAGCCACAGCCCGCCCCTGAACGGCACATGCATAAGAAATAGCGCCACCAGTACGCACAATGTCATGGCCATCAGCCCCAGCACGTAATACGGCAGGATTTTGGAGAGCAGCAGTTCGGCGCGCGTCGCCGGTGTCGCCAGCAGCGCCTCCATGGTGCCGCGCTCCCATTCGCGGGCGACCACCAGCGACGTCAGCAAAGCGCCGATGATGGTCATGATCACGGAGATGGATCCGGGCACCAGAAAATTGCGGCTGACGGTGGTCGGGTTGAACCAGAAGCGCGGTTCGATGGACACCGACGGGGGCGGAGCCACGCCAAGATCCCGCGCCCGGGCGGTCATCCACACCCGCCAGACGCCCTGCACATAGTTGCCGAGGAAGTTCGCGGTATTGGGTTCGGCGCCGTCGGTGAGCACCTGGATGGCGGCGTCCCCCCCGCCTCGCCGCACTTTCGCGGAAAAGTCTCCGGCGATCACCACCATGCCCCGCACGTGGCCGGCTTTCAGTTCACGCGCCATCGCCTGACGCGACATCGCCCGGCGGCTGTCGATATACGGTGACGCCTCAAGAGCGGTGACAAAGCGCGCGGCCTCGGCCCCGCCGTCCTCGCAGACGATGCCGACCCGGATCCGGTTGGCGTCCAGGTTGATGCCGAAACCGAAAATGAACAACAGCACCACCGGCAGCACGAAGGCGATCAGAATGCTGCTCGGATCGCGGACGATCTGCCGGCTCTCCTTGCGGCACAGAGCGGCGAGCCGCCGGAAACTGAAATTCATGCGCTCTCCCCGGTTCGTTCTTCGCGCTCGATCAGGGCGATGAATGCGTCCTCCATGGTCGGGTCCGGCAGGGTGTCGCTGCGCGCCCGCCGCTTGAGCTCATCCGGCGTGCCGGCGGCGATCATCCGTCCCCGGTAGACCAGGCCGATCCGGTCGCAGTATTCGGCCTCGTCCATGAAGTGCGTGGTCACCATCACGGTGACGCCCTTGTCGACCAGCCCGTTGATATGACTCCAGAATTCGCGCCGCGTCACCGGATCGACACCGGAGGTCGGTTCGTCCAGAAACAGGATGGCCGGCCGATGCATCAGCGCGCACGACAACGCAAGGCGCTGCTTGAACCCGAGCGGCAGCTCGCCCGCCGACATGTCAAGATACGGACCCAACGCGAAAATCCGCACCATGTCGGCGATCCGCTCATCCCGGATCTTGCCACGCAGCCCGTAAATGCCCGAGAAGAACCTCAGGTTCTGCGCCACGGACAGATTGCCGTACAAGGCGAATTTCTGCGCCATATAGCCCAGCTGCTGCCGCGCCTTGCCCGGGCTGCGCGTCAGGTCGTACCCCATCACCCGGGCCTCGCCCGAGGTCGGCCGCAGCAAGCCGCACATCATTTTGAAGGTGGTCGACTTGCCGGCGCCGTTGGGACCGAGCAACCCGAAAATCTCGCCGCGCCGCACCCGAA
This sequence comes from Paludibacterium paludis, assembly GCF_018802605.1. Taxonomy (NCBI): domain Bacteria; kingdom Pseudomonadati; phylum Pseudomonadota; class Betaproteobacteria; order Neisseriales; family Chromobacteriaceae; genus Paludibacterium; species Paludibacterium paludis. The sequence goes on from NZ_CP069161.1 coordinate 2,554,777, forward strand.
AACCGACCCGGTCGGCGGCGATGAAATCGCCGAAGCGCCGGGTAAGATCCGTTGCCTCGATGGCCCCGGTGTCATCCACCCCGCTTGGCCATTCCACCCGGTCCAGATGATCGGCGAGCGGCGAGACTCCCATCGGTCCGCCGCCCACCAGCGCCATGAAAGCGTCCTCGAGGCGCGGGCGGGCATCGACCAGCTGCGCATCGGCGCCGGCGCCCAGTCCGGCGGAATCCGGCGCACGGCCGGGCTCGGCCAGGACCAGCCGGATGGCCTCGCCCTGCAGCACACCGTCGATCACCCGCTCCGAACACACGACCCGCCGCAACACGGCGCGCCGGTTCCCCTCGATATTCCGCAACAGCATGCTGCGTCCCGTCATCGACGCTATCAGTTCGCCGGGCGTGCCCGAGTGGATCACGCGGCCCTCGTGCATCAGAAGCAAATCCGAACAGCGCTCGGCCTCGTCCAGATACGATGTGCCCCAGACAATCGTCATGCCGTCGGACGCCAGTTGGCAAACCATCCGCCACAACTCCCGGCGCGAGACCGGATCGACGCCGACGCATGGCTCGTCCAGCAAGAGCACGTCCGGCGAGCCGATCAGAGTGCAGGCGAGTCCCAGTTTCTGCTTCATTCCCCCCGAGAGCTTGCCGGCCGGGCGAGAGGTGAAGCGCGCAAGATCGGTGAACGATAGCAGCCGGGCAAGGCGCGATGCGCGCGCATCGCCGGTGACATCGCGCAGATCGGCATACAGATCCAGGTTTTCAAGGACGGTCAGATCCTCGTAGAGACCGAACTTCTGCGGCATGTAACCGAGCCGCTGGCGCAATGCGCCGGCATCGGCGACCGGATCCAGCCCGTTCACCCGCAACAACCCGCCGCTGGGCGCAAGCAGCCCGGCGATCAGGCGCATCAGGGTGGTTTTGCCCGCCCCGTCCGGCCCGGCCAGAGCGGTGATCGTGCCGCGCCGAATCGCCGCATCGACGCGATGCAGCGCGGGCACGCCGGCAAACGTGTGGTGCAATCCATCCGCCACGATGGCATGGCCGTTCATGATCACCCCCCGGCGAGGCGCACCGTGACGGGCATCCCCTGCCGCAAACCGTCGTCGGGGTTGGCGATCACCACGCGCAGGCGGTAGACCAGCGCCGTGCGCAAATCGGCGGTTTCGACGTTTTTGGGAGTGAATTCGGCGGTCGGAGAGACAAAGCCGACCACGCCGTCGTAGCGGGCTCGGCAACCGTCGCAACTGACCTTGACCCGGGTTCCACTGGAAAAGCGCGGCAGATCCGGTTCGGCGGCATAGGCGCGCACCCAGACAGGCCGCCGCAGCGACAGCGTGAACACCGTACCGCCCGCGGCAAGCATACTGCCCGGCTCGACCGCGCGGGTGAGGATCACCCCGGCAGCCGGCGCGCGCAACACGGTATCGGCCACTTGCAGCTCAAGTCCGGCAAGATGCGCCCGGGCGCGCCCGACATTGGCGTCCGCCTCGGCGATTTCCTCGGCCCGGTAGCCTTTCGTCAACGCCCGGTACTGGGCCCGTGCCGCCACAAGCTGCGCGGCCGCCTGGTCGCGCTGGGCGCGGGCCTCGTCCAGAACCCGTTGCGCGGAAGCGCCGGTTCCGGCCAGCGTCTGTTGCCGCGCGAGAACTTCGCTGGCATTGCCGAGCGCCGCCGCCTTGGCGTCGACCGCCGCCCGTGCCTGTTCGACATCCTCCTTGCGGTAGCCGGCGTGATACAGCGCCTGCCGCGCCTTGAGCGCCGCCAGCGCGGCGGAGGCATCGTCGCGGGCATGTTCCAGCGGTTGCGCATCCAGCTCGCCCAGCACCTCTCCGGCGCGAACGCTTGCGCCCTCATCGACGGTCAGGGATTTGAGACGGCCACCGACCCGGAACGCGACGTTGACCTCGCGGATATCGACATTTCCCGACAGTACGGGCTCCGCCGGGCCTGCGGCGTACCAACTCCAGCCGTAATAGAGGGAAAGAGCGGCAACCGCCGCCACGGGCAACAGCCAGCGTTTGTTCATGATGGACACTCCCCGGGGCGCAGGCCCCGTAGCGCCCACCCCAGGCGCTCTTCGAGGCATTGGGTATCGATGGCAAAACGGGTCAGGGCTTCCTCGATCACATCCGGCAGCACGTCCTTGCCGCACAAGAGACGCTGGGCGACCAGCGGCATGCCGAGCGAAGCCATGAGGAACATGAGCTGATGCAGGGCGGGCGCCCCGCACACTTGCCCGGCGGCCTGCGCGTCTTCAATGCAGCGCAGGATCATTTGCGGATGACGCGGAGCCAGACCGCGTAAAAAGGCCCTCACGGCTTTTTCGCCGGAGCCGGCATCGAGCAGAATCTGACCGATGAACTCCCCATTGTGGCTGGCGAAAGTGAACAGCTGGCGCAGCATTCCCGCCAGCCGGGTCAGCGGATCGGCGTCGCGGTCCAGTTGCCACTGCAAGGTATCGAGCAGCGGCCGGTACCAGCTTTCGATCAGCTCGGCGACGAAAGCCTCGCGCTGGCCGAAGTGATACACGAAACTGCCCGTGTTGATACCGGCGGCGGCGCAGACGCCGCGCACTGTCAACGTCCGGAAACCGTGCGCCCGGGCATGTTCCAGCCCCGTCAGGAGCAGCGCCTGACGGGTCGGGTTGGAGGGATGCGAGGAAGTGTTCATACCACCAATTTATACGAGCGTATAAATCAGTCAAGCCAACAACATAAACAGAGGCAACCCGGACAACTGGCCGCGTTGCCATTTCGCGACAACGCTCACACCGCCAGCACGCCCAATCCGAGCAACAAACATAGCGGTGAATAGAAGCGGGTATCCTGGCGCGCGAAGACGCTGCCTTTGATCCGCTTGAAAAAACCCACCAGACGGAAGTCTCCGACCGCGCGGGCCATCAGCCCCGCGGCGAGCAGACGCCCCGGCCATACCCGCACGGCATCGGGAACCGGCACGGCCAGCAGGCCGGACTGGATGGCGACAAGGCCGGCACAGGCGATCAGCACCATGCCGACCAGGGCGGTACCACCGGCCGACGGTTCGAAAACACGCCGGCCATCGACTTCAGGAATGGCCGCCGCTTTGCCGTAAAGGCCGCCGGCCGCCCAATACAGATGCCACGCACCCAGTATCACGAATACCCCGCACAACACCGCCGCCAGCCACATCGTCATCGGATAGTCCTCTTTCATTACGGTCAAGTGTGCCGCCAATCGGCGAATCGCGCCTTTTGTCGAACTTCCGTGACATTAACCGTTCCGTTCGACCCTGTCTTGCATGAAAACGACATGATTCAAGATACTTCACGTAAACTTGAACGCGGACACGACAGAACCGCCATACCGCGGACTCCGTGGCTATCCACCCGCGAGGAGGGTTGCGCGTTGCGTCATGACGAGGGTGGAGAGGCCGCGCTATGCCCCGCGGCGTAGCGATACCCGGGTTTTCGCACCGGTTGAGGCGGTTTTTTGCGATGAGACCTGCGCGCTCGCCAAGACAGCGGGTCGCGTTTTTTTAGGGAAGCAACCGGACGGACCACGACGAGGCCATCATGCACAAGAACAGGCTGGAAGCCTTCAGCGATGGCGTTATGGCCATCATTCTCACCATCATGGTGCTGGAATTGAAAGTGCCACACAGTGCCGATCCTGACGCGCTGCGTCCACTGCTTCCGGTTTTTCTGTCATACGTGCTGAGCTTCGTTTATGTCGGCATTTACTGGAACAATCACCATCACCTCTTCCATGCCGCGCGGCGCGTGAATGGCGCCATTCTCTGGGCGAACCTGCACCTGCTGTTCTGGCTGTCGCTGATTCCGTTCGTCACCGGCTGGATGGGGGAAAACCATTACCGGACCCTGCCGGTAATGGGCTACGGAGCGATACTGTTCATGTCGGCCGTCGCCTACTACCTGCTTGGCCGGGCGATGGTCGCTCACGAAGGCTGCGACTCGCCGGTGGCGCGCGCGCTGCTGCACGACGTCAAGGGCCTGGCCAGCCTGGCGCTTTACGCGGCGGGCATCGCCCTCAGCTACGCGGCGCCCTGGGCGGGGATCCTGCTGTATTGCCTCGTGGCCCTGTTGTGGCTGGTTCCGGACCGGCGGATCGAAAAGGTTCTGGCGAACGGTACCGATTGAGCGGCGCCATGCCGACGGAGGTATCGCCACGGACGCGCGAGCTCGCCGATCGCAAGCGGGGTGGCCGAAGCTGGGAAACGGAACGCATGACCTATCCCAGAAAAACCATTCCTCGCGCTACCACCGAGAACACCGCGACGCGTTCATGAAACGTCCATCCCCTCTTCCCCCGCCGCCGACAGTTCGCCAAGAAACAATCGCGCCAGGTCCCGCAGGATCGGGTCCTCCGCGAAGCGGGCATTCACGTACAAGCCGAGTTCCACCCCGGGCAGGGCCGGCAACGGAATGCCGCGGGCACGGGCGACCCCGGCGGGAATGGTGTCCGGCAGCAGCGCGACAACGCCAAGACCGGCACGCAGCGCCGCCTGCACGGCCTGCAGACTGGAACTTTCGAACACGATGCGCCAGGCGATGCCGGCGCCATCCAGCGCCGTCAGCATCCTGTCGCGCCACTGGCACGGCGCACTGAACATCACCAGCGGCAACGGCTCGCCGCGGTTCGGCCAATCGGGGGCGCCGGCCCAGACCAACGGACACCGCCAGACATTTCTGGGCCGCTCTTCGAGCATGGGCATTTCACCGGTATCGGCGATCAGCAAATCCAGTTCGCCCGCGGCATACGCCTCGCCCAGCCGGGGCGACACGCCGGTCACCACCCGCAACTCCAGGGACGGACGAATGGCGGCGAACTCGGCCAGCACGGTCGCCAGTCCCCAGCCGACGGTATCCTCGAGCAAACCGATACTGCGCCGTTGCCGGATGCTGCCCGCCGCCGCGTCGAGTCCCGGCACCAGTTGATCGGCCAGCGCCACCATGCGTTCGGCGGCCGGCAACAGGGCCTCCCCGGCGGCGGTCAGCGCGATACCCCGTGGCGAACGGGAGAAGACCCGATGTCCCAACTGTGTTTCCAGTCCCCGTATGCGCTGACTGAGCGCGGGCTGGGTCAGGGAAAGCCGGGCCGCGGCACGATTGATGCTGCCGGCGCGCGCCACCGTGAGAAAAGCCCGCAGCAGCGACGTGTCCAGATCCATGGTCATAAGCTTTTCTTTTAACCGGAATAAAAACAGGCACTCTACCTATAGCCAGGACTTCCCGCTACCATTTGGGCTCGACTCGTTTTTTGGACTCGCCATGTATTACTCCGCCTTGCTGCTCGCCGTCGCCGGCTCCACCGCCTATCACCTGTCGATGAAACAGATGCCCGGGCATCTGAACCCGTTTTTCGTGCTGACGATCGCGTACGGCATCGCCATGGTGCTCAGCCTGGGCGGGTGGGCGCTGCAACCGGAGGGTGGCACGCGGCTAGGAGATCTGAATTGGGGAGTGGTGGCGCTGGGTATCGGCATTCTCGGCATCGAGGTCGGATTCATGCTGGCCTACCGGGCTGGCTGGAATATCGGTTACGCGGCCCTCGGCTCCAACGCGCTGACCACGCTGATCCTGATGCCCATCGGCTATCTGCTGTTCCGCGAGCCGTTAAGCGCCATCAAACTGGCCGGCGCCGGATTATGTCTTGGCGGGCTGTGGTTGCTTCTGAAATCCTGACCGTTCAGTGACGGGCCGACAACTCCGCCGTCAGGGGATCCCATAGCGAGGCATCGGACAGGGGCGTCGCGGCGGGCAGATAGGGGTTGGGTATGCGGATCAGACGGCGCCCGGCCAAACGACTGTCCGCCAGCACGCCTTGCTTGTAAGCCTGATAGCGCCGCTCGAATTCACCCGAGGCGATCAAACGGCGCAGGCCATCCTCCAGACGGGCCGCCATGCGCGCCCCCCGCTCCGTGCGCGGCAGGAACACATAGCGGGGCAAGGGGTAATACAGCAGCAGACGGCGGTCGATGCTCAAGGCCGGATAACGCTGCGCGAACAGCCGGAATTCCCGGCCGATCTCGTTGACGCCGCGAGGCAACAGATCGAAGCGCCCCTTGTCGAGCATCGCGAACAGGCCTTCGTAGTGGTTGGCGGTGGTCACCGTGAACCCGGCATCGCGCAGGATGGCCACATCGACCCAACTGTCCTGCTGGCCAAGACTGAAGCGGCGCAGGCCGGACAGCGAGTCGACCCCGGAGAGCTCCGCTTCGCGGCCCTTGCGCACCAGCATCAGCCGGTAGCCGGTCAGCCCCTTGTCAAGCGGTATGCGCACCGGCTGCAAGACCTCTTCCAGCACGCGGCTGGTGGTGCGCACCATGATGTCCACGCGGCCGCCGGTACGCATCTCGTTGACCACCCGCTCGCCGTTCATCTTGTCGGAAACCGGCTCCAGCACGGCCTTGCCGTAACGCGCCTCGTTGGTTTTCAGGGCGGCGGCGACCAGATCCCAGTAGTACTGGTAGCGCGGATCATCCGCCACCTCTCCGGCCGAATAGCGCCACACCGACACGGGCAGCGCCCCCGCCACGACAGGCAACAGAACAAGCATCAGGCTCAGCAAACGTTTCATCACTTCCCGGTTTCCGCACTACGGCCAACTTCAGCAATGCGCCAATCCTAACAGGGAAAAATGTCGGGCATATAGCGATGCGTCACACTTTCGCGTGATCTCCCCGTCCTTCACTGATCGAACGGCCAGAACCGGATCATCCAACCCGGTGGCGGCCCTTGGGGAACACGCGCGCGGAACGCCGCGAAACCTGCACCAAAGAACAGGGCGGGACACCGCGCATCCGGCTAAGCCTAAGTACGCCGCGCACCGGCGGCCCGTCCGTTCCTTTCATCGGGAGATAGCCATGCCCCACGCTTCCACCGCTTCCCAGCCGCCCTACGGCGTCGCCATCCAGCAAGCCATCAGTGAAGGCGACCTGCCCGCGATGAAATTGCTGCTGGAGCAAAGCCGGCACTACCTGACGCTCGCCGATGAATTGCGTATCGCCGTCGACGCGTTGGAACAGGAAATCCAGCGACTGGAAAGCCGCTGACCACACGGCACCCCAACCCAAGGAGGCACCATGTCACAATCCGCCATCGGTCTGTTTCCGGTCAGCTACCGGATCGGCACCAGCGCATCCGGCGCACCGACCCTGATGCTGAATCTGCTCGTCAACACCCCGCAGCACAGCGTGATAGGCACCGCCCACATCGGTCAGGCGGTCAATCCCCCCGTGAACGTTCACTCGGATGTAAAAGGCCAGTACACCTACATGACCGTGATGCCACCCAATGACAGTCGCATCCTCATCACCGCGCAAGGCCGTCCGTTCGGCGCGAACCCGCACTCCGAAACCAATTTCAGTCTACATCTGGTGCTGGATCACGACTGGCAAAAAGGCGTCGCCAGCTACCGTTATTTCAATGGCGGCCACTGGGTTGAAGTGGAAAACGCTCCAGCCAGAATCAACAAGGAACTGAAGTCCGATCCGGCGATCCTGACCCGGGAAGCGGGCGCCGGGGTCAATCCGGTTCCGTCCGCCATCGTGCTGTACGGCGCGCCGATCCAGAGCGCCATCGCCAGCGGAGACCTGGCCCGGATGAAGTCGCTCGCGGCGCTTGCCCGGCAGCAACTGGACAGTCAGCCCCAATTGCGCAAGCAGCTGGAAAAACTGAAAACCGAAATCGGCAAGCTGGAACACCGTTGACCCCGCCTCGCGCAAACCGACTACGAACCCACGACAAGGAGTTCCCTCATGTCCATCGGATTATTCCATACCCGGTACATCATCGCGTCGCCGGCGATCGGGTCGCCCGTGCTGACGCTGGAAATACTGGTCGACACACCCCACAAGCGCATCAGCGGACAGGCGTGCATCAGCCAGAGCACCTTCCCTCCCCTGGCGTTTCATGCCGATGTCTGGGGCGGCTACAGCCAGCCACGGCTCGACCCGGGATCCGAGTACCACATCGTGATGGCGCTGGAAGGCAATCCGGCCGGTCCGGCCAGCCAGCTTGCCGACACCTTCCACCTGCATGCCGTGCTCGATCATGACTGGCAGAGCGGTTTCGCCAGCTACCGTTTTGTCTATCAGGGCCAAATGCACGCCGTGGAACATGCGGCGATGACCGTGGACAAGGCCGGAGCCGGCAGCGAAGCGACCTATCTGCCCCCGCCGCACCCGCACCCCGTGCCGCTGTATGCCGCGGCGCTGCAGCAGGCCGGCTCGGGCGGCGACCTGGCGAGGATGAAGGCGCTGGCGAGCCAGGCTCAGCTGCAGCTCGACCAGGGCGAGCAGATCCAGGTGGCGCTGCGCGACCTGGATGCCGAGATTTCCCGTCTGGAAACTCGCCGCTGACGCCACCTTCCCGCCGGCCGACAGGCCGGCGGGAACACCTCTTCGGGGAATCCTGCCATGACCCGCCGCGACGACCTGCCCGCGCGTTATCTCGACGATAGCGATTTCATCGGCTTTGTGCCGGTGCACGTGGTCTGGGAAATAACCTTGGCCTGTGACCTCAAATGCCTCCATTGCGGTTCGCGGGCCGGGCACCGTCGCGCCAACGAATTGAGCACGGCCGAATGCCTCGAGGTCATCGATGCCCTGGCGCGGCTCGGAACGCGCGAGGTCACGCTGATCGGCGGCGAAGCCTATCTGCGCAAGGACTGGAGCCGGCTGATCCGCGCCATCCACGAGCACGGCATGTACTGCGCGATCCAGACGGGCGGGCGCAACCTCACCCGGGCGAAATTGCAGGAGGCGATCGATGCCGGACTTGACGGCGTCGGCGTTTCGCTGGATGGCCTCGCCCCGCTGCACGACACGGTGCGCAATGTGAAAGGTTCGTTCGAGCGAGCCTCCGACACCCTCGCCCGCGCCAGGGAGGCCGGGCTCGCGGTCAGCGTCAATACCCAGATCGGTCCGCGGACCATGGCGGACCTGCCGGCGTTGATGGAGCACATCATCGGACTGGGCGCCACGCACTGGCAGATCCAGCTGACCGTGGCGATGGGCAATGCCGTCGACAACCCCGATGTGCTGCTGCAGCCTTATCAATTGCTCGAACTGATGCCGCTATTGGCCCGGCTCTACCGCGAAGGCGAAGCGCGTGGCCTGCTGATGAATGTCGGCAACAATATCGGCTACTACGGCCCTTACGAGCACCTGTGGCGCGGATTCGGCGACGACCGGGTGCACTGGACGGGCTGCGCGGCCGGACAGACGGTGATTGCGCTGGAGGCGGACGGCACGGTGAAAGGCTGTCCATCGCTGGCGACAGTGGGATTCGCCGGAGGAAATGTGCGGGATTTGCCGCTGGAAGCGATCTGGCATCACAGCGAAGGCATACATTTTGGCAGGCTGCGGTCCGTGGACGATCTGTGGGGATACTGCCGGGACTGCTACTACAACGACGTGTGCCGCGGAGGTTGCACCTGGACCTCCCACTCGCTGCTCGGCAAACCGGGCAACAATCCCTACTGCCACTACCGGGCGCTGCAACTGCACAAGCAGGGCTTGCGCGAACGCATCGTCAAGCTGCAGGACGCCGCGCCCGCCTCCTTCGCGGTGGGACGCTTCGACCTGATCACCGAACGGATCGATACGGAAGAGGAAACCGGCCGCGTCAGCCGTTCGGGGCAAGTGATCGAACTGGCCTGGAAGCACAAGGGCAGAAAAGCGCCCGAGCGAGGACATCCACCCGCCCGGCTGGCGCTGTGCCGGGCCTGCCGCGAGTACATTCATCCGACCGAAACGCAATGCCCGCACTGCAACGCCGACGTCGCCGCGGCGCAGGCCGAACATGAGCGGGAAACCGCGCGGAGGAGGGAAATCATCGATACGATGTCCCGCCTGCTAGCAGGCCGTTGAAAAATGAGCAAAAACCAGTTGTTTCAGGTTGAGTCCGTCAAGGTGGTGCAACTATTTCGGCCTGAACTCTGGTCAGATTTGTGGTTTATATCCCCAATAGCGGGGGTGTGCTATCGGTTAACGCCTCGGCAGGCTCCGCCATCGAATGCTGCGGCATATAGCGATTCTGTCGCTGCCATTCTTCGTTCTGCTCCATCAACACCGCGCCAATCAAGCGCCGCAGGCTGGCTTCGTTCGGGAAGATTCCGGCCACGTTGCTGCGGCGTTTGATTTCCTTGTTCAACCTCTCCAGCGTATTGGTCGAATGGATCTTGACCCAGTGGGCCTCCGGGAAGTCCAAATGCGCCAGCACGTCATATTCGGCGCCATCCATGATCGCCGCGGCCTTGGCGAACTTCGGTCGTAGCTCATCGGCCACTTGTCGCCAGGCCTGGTGGGCGCGGCTTGCGTCGGGCTGCTGGAACACCTGCCGGATCAACGTACTGACCAGCCCCTGGTGCGACTTCGGCACGCACACCAGGACGTTGCGCATGAAGTGCAAGCGGCAGCGCTGCCAGGTGGCGCTAAACACCTGGGCGATCGCGGCTTTCAGCCCTTCATGGGCGTCCGAGATCACCAACTTCACGCCGGAAAGACCGCGCTGGCGCAGCCCACGCAGGAACTCGATCCAGAATTCCTTGGCCTCGGATTCGCCGATGCCCAGCCCCAGAATCTCCCGCCGGCCATCCTGATTCACCGCACAAGCCACTATGGCGGCGACCGACACCACCCGTCCGCCCTTGCGCACCTTCAGGTAGGTCGTCGGCCCTGCAAAATTCCCTCCCGGGACTATCGCGACTCACCCACATGGCACACAGCGCGAGGGATTGGACCAGTAAGTGCCACGAGCGCCAGGTATCCCGCCAGAATCGGACGCAAATAAAGCACACACCGCCCTAATCGGGCCATCGCCCGGAGCAACCAGCGCAGATTGTAGCCGGCGGCACATAGCACGGCATGTAGGGCGTCGCCCAACGTCCCTTGCAACCAACAGCGATCATCCGGTGATCCGCCCTAAGATGCCCGATGGCCGGCTCGACGGCCTGGTGGCGCTGCAACTGAGACAACGACTTGTCCTTGCCACGATGGATGATCGCCACTCCCGGGTTATCGTGATCCGCGCCCCGGAAGCCCAGATCGACGACAACCCTTTTGGGCACCTTGCCCGTGCCCTCCAGCAGAATACTGACTTGTTCCAGCTGTTTGCGGAGAATGTGCCCGTCGTAGGGATTACCAGGAAAGGTGCGTGCCCCGACCATTAGGTGTCCAGTCCCGGACGATTGCTAACGCGCTTTTTGAATAATTCAGGGCGCTGTTTTTGCCACTCCTTCATGGCCTGAATCGGTGTTCGATGTTGCAGCGCCAATTGCGGTAAGTGCTGATTGTAGAGCAGTACATAGCGCTCCAGCGTCTCGGCCAAGTCCTTGCCGGAGTCGAAGCGGTGCGTCGCCAGCACGTCGCTGATCCGGCCGTTAAAGCGTTCTACCATCCCGTTGGTTTGCGGGGTGCGCGGTTTGGTCAATCGGTGCTCAATCCCGAGCGCAGTGCACAGCAGATCGAATTCGTGTTCACCACTCGGTTGCTTTTGCTTGTTGAACAGCCGGTCGGTGAACTCACTGCCGTTGTCGGTCAGGATCGTTCGGATATGGCACGGCACCGCCTTTTGCAGGGCGGTTAGAAACGCTCTGGCGGTATGGGCCGTCTTGTTCGACTTAATCTGCACAAAGACCCAGCGTGTGGCGCGGTCGATCGCAACGAACAAGTCGCAGCGGGATGTTTCGTCCGGCATCTGCGGTAAGTATTTGACGTCGATGTGAAAGTAGCCCGGATCGTACGCCTTGAATGGCTTGCTGAGGCGGTTGACCGGCGCGGACGAGGACTCTAGATCACGCAGGTTGCCTACGCCGTGGCGACGTAAGCAGCGGTCCAGCCCGGAGCGGGAAACGTCGGGATTCAGGAACTCGTGCACGACGACCAGCAGGTCATCCAGGCCGAGCTTGAGCAACTTGCGCAGTTCGACCGCGATGTGCTCCTGGGCCGGTGTCAGCCGGGTTTGCAGCCGATGGGCCGTGTGCGAGCGGTCTTCAACAGAGTCACGATTCCGCCACTTGATGATGGTGGGGATGCTGACGTTGAAGCGTGCCGCCAGTTCGGCCAAGGTGCCGGTTGCGTTGCGAATTTCCTCGCGGATAACCGGCGTTGTGCGGGCTTGTTTGTGCAGTTTGACGATCATTGTTGTTGCTGTTGTAGGGCGTGCAGAAGCCTACCCATACCTTCCCGGGCGATGGCAAGTTTCTCAAAGCGTTTGCTTATATGATCATCCGGGATGCGACAATTAGGCCACGCTTGTGCGTGACCGCAATGATCGTCGGTCGCCATGGGTTTCTCTCTCGATTTCCCTCAGGCTTTTATAGGCAGCATTTTAATTTCTCAGCGTTCAGCGTCGGTGAAATTCTCGTGAAAGCCAATGTTCATGGGGATTGCAGACATTTTGCAGGTCCGACTAGGTATTCCTTGTTTTAAAGCGACTGCGGCTCTTGTATGACCAACAGCAACAATGCAGAATGACATTTACATACCACCAATGGTGACCCCTTTGGAAAAGCCCCATCAAAATACATGGAGTTCATTTACAAATACTCTACATCGATGAGTTTATATATTGAAAGAAACTTGCATCAGCGGGGAGTGACAATGCATCCCAATTATCCATTTTAAATCTACCTGTCGCCTGCTTCAGCTTTTCCGTGCCATGCAAATAAAGTATGTCCCAGACAAGGTCTTCATTTTTCTCTAGATCAGGACTTTCTCTACTTTTAATTAGGATAAACCTTACCTCTTCAGCATTAAGCTTTTCGAATCCATGCATACATGGCATTGGTTCTATAAGCCCCAAACCCATTGAATTATATATAAAATCTATTACGGCAAGCGCCCATTCTTCTGGAGTGTCCCCATATTGTCCACCAAATACATTAGAAAGCGCTCCATTAGGGCAAAAATCATCTAACGCTGCAAAAATCAACTGCCGCTGAGCAGAGTCATTCTTGTCCAATTTATACATATCACATTCCCGGGAATTTAAATTTCGCTATTTCACCATTATTTGCTGCTCGAACAGCAGGATTGTTTACCTTCAACTGTTGCTGTCGCCAAATTAGTCTTACCAGACGCGTCGCCTGCCACTCTATAGGTTACAACTGTACCATCTGGCAGTTTTGCTACCCATGAATTACCGTTCTTAATTGGATTCACAGAAAGGGGCGTCTGTCCATTGAATGCAGATTTGGCAAATGCCTCTGCTGTTGCATTCGGGTTAACAGATGGGGGCATAGGAATTGGTGTTCCGACACCACCGATACCAGGCGGAAGCTTGCCGTTAGCGTCAAGTAACGATGCTGGGATTCCACCAGGTTTGGCACTGGTCGCAGCATTTCTCCCGACACTTCCAACTGCTTCCTGGATTTGCCCCCGTATCACAGGACACCGACCAACGCTTAAGTTGATGAAACCGCCAGGCGTCGAAACTCTCGTGGAGATCGGTATTTCAACGCGCTGTGCGGGTGAAACTTGTTGTAATGCTCAATAGCCATCGCCAGATTCCGGTAAGCCGTATGGGCGTCCGGTTTCGGCATATGGCCGACGTAGTCTCGCTTCAGCGTCTTGACCATGCTTTCCGCCATGCCGTTACTCTGCGGGCTGCAGACCGGCGTGGTTACCGGCTTGAGGCCGATTTCTCGCGCAAACCGCCGAGTATCGGCGGCAATATAACTCGAACCATTGTCGCTCAGCCATTCCACCTCCGGCGAAATACCCAACTGAATGCCGCGCTTTTCCACCGCTTCCAACATAACGTCTCGAACCATGTCACCCGTGTAGCCACCGGTCGAGGCTGTCCAACTGATGATTTCACGGTCGCAGCAGTCCTCCGCAAAGACGACGCGCAGCTTTTCGCCATTATCACAGCGAAACTCGAAGCCGTCCGAGCACCAGCGGCGATTACGGGTAGTCACAGCAACGCGCCCCTCATGCCTGCGCGGGATACCCGGTTGTTTGAGCCGCCGCTGGAGCAGCAGACCATGCTGACGCATGATGCGATAAATGCGCTTCACGTTGACCGGTGGCAAGTTACCGGCCTCTCGCTGTCGGCGAATCAATCCCCACGTCCGGCGGTAGCCGTAGCTGGGCAACGGAGAAATGGCGGTCTGGATCTCTTTGACCAACTCGCTATCATCGGTCGATCGACAAGAACGACCATCGCGCCAATCAACAGGACGCGACGCACGGCGAATCACGTTCGAGCGCGCCAACCCGAGCGAAGTGCAGACCGGGGCTACTGGTCTTCCCCCGGCAATAAGGGTGAGCGCGCAATCCACTTTTTTGTGCGAGCGATGTCCACGGCTTCTTTGAGGATTTCGTTCTCCATCGTCTTCTTGCCGAGGAGTCGCTGCAGTTCGCGTATTTGCTTGATGGCTGACGCCAACTCGGAGGCCGGCACGACTTCTTCACCCGCGGCAATCGCCGATAGACTGCCCTCCTGATAAAGTTTGCGCCACTTGAAGAGCTGATTGGGATTGAGCCCATGACGACGGGCCACGAGGGAAACCGACTGGCCGGGCATGAAGCTTTCGGCCACAATGGCCTGCGCTCCAGCGGCGACGGCGCTCAGGTCCGAGTACGTCTGTCTTGTTGTTGGTGTTAGTCATAAACATAGCCTCAAACCTATCCCTTATTCTAAGCGGGAATCGGTGTCCTATGTTTCAGGGGGCTCATCCAAAATTTCTAATATTTGCATGATATTAGTATCAGGAGCAGACAGCATGAACTGACGCCAAGCAAGGAGTGCTCGACGGAATGCAGGAAGGTCAATAAGCTCGGTATAGTCTTCATCATGCAAAGAGTAGATCTCAACTCCAGCCTCCGTCAGCCTCGACCCCCAATCCTCTCGATCCCAGAGAGCTTCAGCGAGCTCCCCATTCAAGACAGCATCAACCTTGGCTATTCCTTCATCAATCCAAGGAATAGTGTGGGGGTAACCTAGCCCACCATTATCCATTAGCAGATAAGGAAGAAGGCTAAGGCCATCGCTGTTAACACTATCTGCGCTACAGCATGGAAATATAATCCCACCAGGAGCCGCCCATGAAAGCGTCAATTTCATTACCTATATCCTAAAAGATTGGATAGACAGTGGTCTTTGGTGCTAACCAACCTTGTACCTTAACGCCACTTGGAGTTACACCAGTCCATCGGTTGCCTGTTACGGTACGGTTCCGATATGCGGCATCCTCTTCAACTTTAATACTATCAGTAGTCCAAGAATCGGGGAACATTGTCGATACACCACCATTGTTTATTTTAGGGAGCTATTAGCCAGAATTTGCAGGGTCACGAATCTCAATTTTTGCTTGATAAACACCTTGGGCATTTGGCATAGAGCTGGTCCCATCAATTACCAGCGACTCGAACGCCTGCATGGCATGTTCTCAGCGCAAGGCGTGCGTCGTTTGGTGATGGACGAGTTCACCCTGCTTGGCCTCGGTCTCTAGGTGGTGGGCCAGTTCGGTGGCCAGCATGCGCTCAGCCAACTGTTTCTTGAGCAGGCCTGCCAGCCCAGACTCGCCGAGAATCGACTCGGCGTCCTTGCCCTCGACCAGTATCAACAATCCATTGATCAAGTCATCGGGGACGAGCTTGGGCGCTTTCGGCTTGCGAGGTTTCTTGGTATTCATGGTGACGGTCATGAATAAGTCTTTTCGGTATCATCTCATGACCTCATATCACAAGAAATTCTGACAGGCTCCACGAAACCAGACACCTATCTACTCGTAACATTATTGAATATTTTCCAGCCAGGTGCTCCGCAACACCTTTGCACAAAACCCTCCTCACCCACAACATAAAGCAACTTATCAAATGTATCTGGCCTAACGATACAAAATCTTAACGGATACCTTCCAAAAACAACACTAGCCATATTGTCGAGAGGAGATTCCGGCCTTTGAATACTTACAATCGATTCACAATCCACCTGAAACTTATATATATCAAAATTTTTTTCCTTCTCAAATTCACAAATCCAACCAAAATATGCAACATCGCAATCTATTCCACTTAATGCACACGCCAAATTTCTCGCATCTTCATCAAGGATTTGTTTATCATCAAGAGTTGCGTAAATCCAATTTTTGCTTCGCAATATTGCAACATCTTCACCCCGAGTAAAATTTATCACATCCAACACATTCTGTTTAATAAAGTTAAAATGTTCTAGAGAGTGAAAATTAATTTTTGTTTCCATACCTAACCTCTCAACAGCGCTGCACGCACCTGAAGTTCCGCTACCTGTCGGTCAAAGGAGCGCGCCATCACTCGGCTACCCAACCGCTTGAAACAGTGCATCTTCGTTTCCACCAGACTGCGGCGGTGATAGCCGCTCCAGCGTTTCCAGATTCGACGGCCCAAACGCTTGCATGCCGCAATCGCTGCATTGCGCACCTCGCTGCCGACAATTTTCGACTTCCACGCCTTGGCGTTCTTGCGCGGCGGAATCACGGGCATGATTCCCCGTTCAAGTAGCGCTGCGTAACTGCCCTGGGTCTTTCAAGGCCGACCACTCTGGCTTTTCTGAACGCAAGGCGGACAGCAATTCCTCAACCGGCACCCAGCCTTTGTCGTCGAGTTCCAGCTCATAAAGCCAAGGTTCGTGGCGAAGGGCATGGGATGCAGTCCGACTCAGGAAGGCATAATCGAGATATGACTTATTCATAAACCAGGAAACCAGAATTTCCGTTGTTTGATTTGAGGCTTGTCTTCCAACACTTCAATAGAAATTTTCCTTGCAAAGCTGAGCCACTCACTAAAACTGCTGAATCTCTCATAAACCTTGTTCTGTAGCGAAGTCTCCCAGGGATTGGCAACCAAGATGCCAAAATCCCCGGCCCCAGAGGCCTCGAAGTACGCGACCATGTCCATATTTTCGGCCTGGGCAAATGGGACAAGTAGAGTCCCAAACTCAGCCACTGACTCGTTTTTTGCCCAGACCAAGTCGCCCGCGAATATCCATGGTGGCATCCCAATCATTGCTACCGGGAATGGCCTATTGCTCTCCACAAAATCGATGTAATCCTTTGGATAGGCAAAGCCCGGCGGCACCTCTCCTTCAGGAAGAAAGTATTGCGCACTCATAGGAGCAGAGTTTTTTACATTACCCATCATTGGCGTAACCATGGAAATTGAGAATATTTGGTCCAGTGAGAGCCGGTAGGCGCACCAGTTACCTTTGGTGCGATCGAACTTCCATACGGATATGCTGTAGAGAAAGCCGCTCGCTGCTCTGCGATCCGGTTGAGTACTGCTTGACCGAATGTTTCAGGCGCAACGCCTTCACTCACAAATCGGCTCGCGAATTTTGGATCAGCAATGACTTCATCATGGGCAAAAATATTGGTACGAATCTGCCCACCTTGGTCCGCTCTTACAGTCAGCCTTGAATCATCCAGTGCTGTCAATCGACCGTCAGGCATGCTAACAACATCAATTGCGTATATAGCATTAGCGTACGCCTTGAACTGCGCCGATGCGGTATCAAGATTGTATTGAATGCGGTATGCATTTGCAGGCTTTGCATAACTGACGCTTTCCTGCGACCACCGAATTTCACTTGCATCAACCCATACATTGCGCCCGATAAGCCCTGCCGTGTTTGGAACAAATGAATTGGCCAGCTCTTTTAAGCTGGCCAATTTTTACTTATCACCTACATAAAAGCTGTTTTGTCCCCTATTAGCTCGTGGTACATGTAAGTACACGCCTCGGCTTCAGTTTGAAATTTTTTAGAGAAGGTCTTTCCGCCACGTTCAAAGTAGAAAACCTCCCAACCATTACCAGAGTCTTCTAAGCAGAGCGCCATATCTTCAGGGCCAAATACACTGTAGGAACTGGGTCGAACTCCCGCCGCCTGCAAGGTACGTATAAGTTTTAGTCTAGTGGTTATATCCATTAAATGGCCCCCTATATATTTCCTTTAGTTGTCCGCTAGACAGCAAGTCCTTTACCCGAGAATCACCAAGGAGCTTGTTCTGCGTCCCCATCCCCACCTCACCAAACCACGGGGCTATAGTCCCGGCTTCAACTTCAAGCGGCGATGTAACTTCAAATACTGAATATGGTGCTCGCAAGGTCCCCGGGAGTTAAAGTCGAATCTGGTGTACGGAGGGAGCTGGGAAATTTGAGTTGAAGGCGGTGGGTGTTCCTGTTGAAATTTTGATTGTCGAGATCGAAACACCAACAGAGAAAGAACACACTCACCATGAAGCATGGTAAAGACAAAGCACCGGGTAGTCCATCGTCGGAAGTCGACCTCAGCCTGGAAGACATCCTTCGGCGCGGCGCGGAGTTATTGTCAAATCTGGTGTACGGCCCCGGGCAACCAAGTCATCACGCGGCGAGTTCCTGCTGAGGCGATGGATTGTCCAGCACCGCCTCTCCGTCCTTGAAGGGAATGCCCTTCAGCAGTAATTCAATTCGTTCCGCACCTTTGATCCTGCGCCACGATTTCTCGGCTTCCTCGATGAGCTTGAACGCCAGCCCCAGGAAGGTCGCCTTGGACACGCAGTTGCGTGTGCGCGTGGTCCGATGCCGCACGGTCGCGAAAGTCGACTCAATCGGGTTGGTCGTGCGCAAATGCACCCAATGCTCGGCGGGGAAGTCGTAGAACGCGAGCAGTGCGTCGCGGTCCTTGGTCACTTTTTCCACCGCCTTCGGGTATTTGGCTTCGAATTGCCGCACAAAGCGCTCGTACGCCTTGTGCGCATCAACCTGATCTCGGCCATCACCAACCAGGGCAAGATGCGCTTCATGCTGTATCGGGAAACCTTGACGGCCCAGGTTCTGATCAAGTTTCTGACACGCCTGATCCGAGAGGCTGGCGGCAAGAAAGTGTTCTTGATCCTCGACAATTTGCGAGTCCATCACAGCAAGCTGGTGCAGGCATGGCTGGAGCAAGAAGAGAACAAGAAGGCGATTGAGCTGTTCTTCCTGCCCAGCTACTCGCCGGAACTGAACCCGGACGAGTATTTGAACGGTGACCTGAAGGCGCGCATGAGCGCTGGGGAGCCAGTGAGATCGGATGGCCAGCGGCAAGGCAAAGTGCTATCCCATCTGCGCTCGTTGCAGAAACAGCCAGACAGAATTCGATCCTATTTCCGGCATGAAAAGATCCGCTACGCCGCGTAAGGTAGCTGTACGGTATTTATATGCCGGATTAATAGCAAATATCGACTAAACGACAACTTTCCTCTTCAAACAAAAAATCAGGAAAAAAATCAAAAATTTTCAGCTCATCGCCAAGATTAACAAAATAAATACTAGACTTAGAAAAAACCACCTTCACCCCGATAATCTTACCCTCTTCACCAACAATAAAATTAACAGCACAAACCCTTGAGTCTCCACATAATTTCTCCATACGATCAATATCATTAACGATTACCGCACCAGCATCCTGCATTGAATACGAACAAAGCCCTCCCTCGTCAACGACAATAGACTCACCATCAGATAAGCCTGAAATTTTCACATTCAGGCCTGTATCAAATACGAGACAAATAGAAAGAGGTTCATCTGACAAAAAATCTTCCATAACATAAAACTGTCCTTGCACACAGCACAACCTCAATCCAATTATTTTTTTCAGTATCCCACTAAAATTATGATTTATATCACCCATAAATTACCCCTCAACTTTGTTTATTGCATTCCTAAGGCTTTGTTGCATAACCCCGCACAAGAACGAGGGGCCTCTTTCCCAAGTCGGCGCTCAGGTTTTCGTTCTTGCTGTCGAAAATAAACGGGGAAAAAAACAGCGACAGAATGGGGAAGGAAATGCGACCGGCCGGTCAGCTCGCGCCCTCGAGCCGGCGCAAGGCCCGCTCCTGGCGCTCGGCCTCGCGTTCGAGATCGACCAGCGTGTCGGCGACAAAATCCAAGTGCTCTTCGGCGGCCCGCTGCGCCGCATCGGGGTCGCGCGCGCGAATCGCGGCCCAGATCGCCAGATGCTGCGCGAGCAGCGCGCCGGAAACCTCGCCGACCGCGAACAGATTGGCGATATTGTCTTTCACGTGACGCTGCAACATCGCCAGCAGGCTGCTCATCACATGCGCGAACAGCACATTGTGCGAAGCCTCGCCGACCGCCTGATGGAACGTGACATCCGCCTGCGCCTGGCGCGCCAGATCTCCCCCGGCATACGCTTCGCGCAAGGCTTCGGCGCACTGGTCGAGCCTGAGCAGATCCGCGTCGGTCGCCCGAAGCGCGGCATGGCGCGCCACGGTTCCCTCGAGCACGCGCCGGAACTCCAAGAGATCCTCGTGCAGTTCGCCATGGCGGTGCAGCAAGGCCTCCCACGGATCGGAAAACGCCGTTTCCAGCCGGTCGGTCACCCAGGTTCCCCCTCCCTGCCGGCTGATCAACAAGCCGCGCGACACCAGCCGCTGAATGGCCTCGCGCAATGACGGGCGCGACACGCCGAACTCCTCGGCCAGCTGCCGCTCGGGGGGCAAGCGATCGCCGGGCTTGAGCACGCCATCGAGGATCCGGGTTTCCAGCTGCTCGACAATCGCGTCGGACAACTTGGGGACATTCACTTTTTGGTAAGCCATTCTGCGAGTATTCCAAATTGGTCAGACCATGATAGTGACAGATTACCACAGCACCAGAGCCCTCTGTACATTGTCATGTTGACTTGACCAAGCATTCACTCTAAAGTTGACGGAAAACATAATAATTGGTCTTACCAATTTACAAAGGAATCCGTCATGCCCCGCCCCGCTGACGCGTACCTGTTCGGTACCTGTCTTCTTGACCTTTTCATGCCCGAAGCGGGCCTGGACGCCATCGAGCTTCTCGAATCACTGGGCGTCCGGGTGCATTTTCCCGAGGCGCAAAGCTGCTGCGGCCAACCCGCCTACACCAGCGGCCATCCGGACGAAGCACGCGCCGTCGCGCGCGCCCAGCTCACACTGTTTCCCGAGCCGTGGCCCATCGTGGTGCCGTCCGGTTCCTGTGGCGGCATGATGAAACATCATTGGCCGACCCTGTTCGCCGGCCATCCGGAAGAGGCGCGCGTGCGCGACATCGCCGGGCGTGTAGTGGAGTTCTCCGCTTTCCTGCTCGATCACCTCGACTGGCATCCGGTGGACACCGGCCCCGCCACCCGGGTGGCCGTGCATACCTCCTGTTCGGCCCGGCGTGAAATGAATGTGCACACCACCAGTTGGGCGCTCGTCGACCGCCTCGCCAACGTCACCCGCGTGGTCCACGATCACGAGTCCGAGTGCTGTGGATTCGGCGGCACCTTCTCGATGAAACACCCGGATATCGCCGGCGCCATGGTGGCCGACAAGGCCGCCGCGCTGCAGGACAGCGGCGCGGTGGAATTCGTGACGGCGGACGCCGGCTGTCTGATGAACATCAACGGCAAGCTCGCCAAGGACGGCACAACGGAATTTCGCGGCAAACACCTGGCGACCTTCCTGAAAGAGCGCACCGGAGGCCGGTCATGAGCGCGCGCGACGCCATCCTCGGCCGTTTGCGGGCGGCCGCCGCCAGCGAGCTGCCCCGCCCCGATCTCGCCGGGCACTTCCGGCGCTTCGCGCCGCAAGACGGCGAAACCGAGCGCATCGCCCGCTGGGCCAAAGCCATGCGCACGGTGAAAACCACCGTTCTTTGGACCGACAGGCGCGGCTGGAGCGAAACGCTCGCCGACTGGGCGACCGAACGCGGTATCGCATCGTTGCGGCTGCCCGATACCGAGGCGGGCCGCGAAGCCCGCCGGAGGCTGGAAACCCGCTGCCCCAATCTGCGTCTTTCCGGCTTCACCCGCGACATCGAAGACTGCAAGCACGAGCTTTTTCACGACACCGAGGCGGGCTTCACCGGCGCGCGCTGCGGCATCGCGGCCACCGGCACCCTGGTGCTGTGGCCCGATGGCCATGAACCACGCACCCTGAGCCTCGTGCCGCCGGTCCATGTGGTTCTGTTCGACACGACCACCCTGTATCCCGATTTCTATACCGCGATGACGACCGAAAACTGGTCCGACGGCATGCCGACCAACGCGCTGCTCATCTCCGGTCCCTCCAAAACCGCCGATATCCAGATGACCCTCGCCTACGGCGCCCACGGCCCGAGGGAACTCGTGGTGCTGGCCATGCTTCCCGGGCACCTGGATCCCGCCACCCTCGAGGAGGCGGCGCGATGAGCACGCAACCGGTAACCTTCCACCCGGCGCGCCGGTTCAAGGACAACGCTCGGACCGCGCTCGCCGACGGCAAATTGCGCGGCAGCCTGCGCGGCGCGATGGATTTTCTGATGGACAAGCGCCTCGCCGCCTTTCCCGACACGGCGGAGCTGGCTTCACTGCGCACGCTCGGCGAAGCGATCCGCCAGCGCTGCCTCTCGACACTGCCCGAGCTGCTGGAGCAACTGGAAGCCTCGCTCACGCGCAACGGCGTGACCGTGCACTGGGCCGCCACGCCGGACGACGCGAACCGCATCATCCACGGGCTGGTTCAGGCGCGCGCGGGCCGGCTGATGGTGAAGGGCAAATCCATGGTCAGCGAAGAAATCGAACTCAACCACTACCTCGAAGCGCGCGGCATCACGGCGCTGGAGAGCGACATGGGCGAGTACATCGTGCAGATGGCCGGCGAAAAGCCGACCCACATCATCATGCCGGCCATCCACAAGACCCGCGAGGACATCGCCGCCCTGTTCCATGAACATATCCCCGGCGCCCCCTACACCGAGGATGTCGATGCGCTGATCCGCATCGGCCGCAACGCGCTGCGCGAGGCTTACCTCAATGCCGACGTCGGCCTGTCGGGGGTGAATTTCGCGGTGGCCGAGACCGGCACCCTGTGCCTCGTGGAAAACGAGGGCAACGGCCGCATGTGCACCACCGTGCCGGACATGCACATCGCCATCACCGGCATCGAGAAGGTGGTGGAAAAACTCGAGGACGTGGTACCGCTGTTCAGTCTTTTGACCCGTTCGGCCATCGGTCAGCCGATCACCACCTATTTCAACATGATCAGCGGTCCGCGCCGCCCGGGAGAAAAGGACGGTCCGCGCGAAGTGCATCTGGTGCTGCTGGACAACGGGCGCAGCCAGGCCTACGCCGACGCGCAGATGCGCAAGACGCTGCAATGCATCCGCTGCGGCGCCTGCATGAATCACTGCCCGGTCTACAGCCGCATCGGCGGCCATGCCTACGGCACCACCTACCCCGGCCCGATCGGCGAAATCCTCTCCCCGCACCTGATCGGGCTGGACGACACCCGCGACCTGCCCACCGCCTCGACGCTGTGCGGCGCCTGCGCGGAAGTCTGCCCGGTGCGCATCCCGATTCCCGACATGCTCATCCGCTTGCGCGAGGAAAGCCAGCGGCCACCCGGCGAGCCGACCGTCCATCCGCTGCGCGGCCAGGGCGCCGCCCACAGCGCGGCCGAATCCCTCGCCTGGAAAACCTGGCGGCGGGTCTACGCATCGGTGTCCGCCTACCGGCTGTTCGGCTGGAGCGCATCGCGCCTGCGCGGACTCACGCCGTCGCGCCAAGCCGGATGGACGCAAAACCATGTCCCGCTCAAACCCGCCGCCAAAACCCTGCACGAACGGGTTCGGGAACGCCAGGCCAGCAAAGGATCGCCGCGATGAACGACCGTCTGACCCCGGCCCACCGGGCTTTCCGGGAGGGGCTGCGCGGCGTCGTGCCCGACGCGCGCGTGTTCACCGACGCCTTATCGACGCTGGCCTACGGCACGGACGGCAGCTTCTACCGTCTGATTCCCCAGGTGGTGATCCGCGCCGACAACGAAAACGAAATCGGTCACATCCTCGCCGGCGCGCGCCGCCACGGCGTGGCGGTCACCTTCCGCGCCGCGGGCACCAGTCTGTCGGGCCAGGCGGTCAGCGACTCGGTGCTGGTGGTGCTCGGCGACGGATTCAACCATGCCGAGGTGCTGGATAACGGCGCGCGCATCCGGTTGGGGCCCGGCATGATCGGCGCCCACGCCAATGCCCGGCTCGCGCCGTTCGGGCGCAAGATCGGCCCGGATCCGGCCTCGATCAACACCGCCAGGATCGGCGGCATCGCCGCCAACAATTCGAGCGGCATGTGCTGCGGCACCCGCGACAACAGCTACCACACCATGACCGGCCTCAGGGTCATGCTGGCCGACGGCACCGTATTGGACACCGAGGATTCCGCCAGTGTCGCCGCGTTCCGGCAACGGCAGGCGCCGCTTTTGGCCTCCCTTGACGCCATGTCCCGCGAATTGCGCGCCGACACGGCGCTCGCCGAACGGGTCCGGCGCAAATACCGGCTGAAGAACACCACCGGTTACGGCATCAACGCCCTGCTGGATTTCGACGATCCGGTGGACATGCTCACGCACCTGATGATCGGCTCGGAAGGCACGCTCGGCTTCATCAGCCGCATCACCTTCGCCACCTTGCCCGACCATCCCCACAAAGCCTCGGCCCTGGTGCTGTTCGACGATCTGGAACGCTGCTGCCTGGCGGTCACGGCGCTGAGCGAAGGCGCGCCGGTCGACGCGGTCGAACTCATCGATTCGCGCAGTCTGCGCGCGGTGCGCGGCACGCCGGGCCTGCCGGATTTCCTGAACGACGCGAATGGCGAGGGCGCCACCTGTCTGCTGATCGAAACCCGCGCCGCCGACGCCGCTGCGCTCGCGCGCCAGTGCGAAACCATCGAACAACGGCTCGCCGCGTTCGTCCCGACCCGCTCGAGCGGTTTCAGCACCGACGGCGCCACCTGCGAACGCTACTGGGCCGTGCGCAAGGGGCTGTTTCCCGCGGTCGGCGCGGTGCGCCCGCAAGGCACCACCGTGGTCATCGAGGACGTGGCCTTCCCCATCGAACATCTGGCCGACGGCGTGCGGCGCCTGACCGGCCTGTTCGACACTCACGGCTATCACGAGGCCCTGCTGTTCGGTCACGCGCTGGACGGGAATCTGCATTTCGTGTTCACGCCCGGCTTCGACACGCCGGCCGACATCGCCCGCTACGACGCGTTCATGCAGGACGTCAGCGCCCTCGTCGCCGGCGAGTACGACGGATCGCTCAAGGCCGAGCACGGCACCGGGCGCAACGTGGCGCCCTTCGTGCGCCAGGAGTGGGGGGACACGGCCTGGAACCTGATGCGGCGCATCAAGGCGCTGTTCGATCCCGCCACGCGGCTCAACCCCGATGTGATCATCACCGCCGACGACCGCCTGCACCTGGCGAACCTGAAGGCCATGCCGGCCGCCGACCCGATCGTCGACCGCTGCATCGAATGCGGTTTTTGCGAGCCGGCCTGTCCCTCGCACGGGCTGACCTTGAGTCCGCGCCAGCGCATCGTCGCCTGGCGCCGCATCCGGCATCTGGAGCGCAGCGGCGACGCACCGGACGAGCTGCGGGCGCTGCGCCGCGACTTCCGCTACCGCGCCGTGGACACCTGCGCGGCAACCGGCATGTGCGCCACCCGCTGCCCGGTCGGCATCAATACCGGGGAACTGATGAAACAGCTCAAGGGGCCGTCGCCCCGCCCCCGCTACGCGCTGGCCGCCGCCCGCCACATGGACTGGATGACCCGCGCCGCGCGCGCCGCGCTGCGTCTTGCCCATCTTGCCGGAGTACCCGCCCTTGCGCGAACGAGTCGCGCCCTGCACGGCCGTTTCGCCGGCATCCCGATCATACCGGCGAATCTGCCCCGCCCGGCGGCCGCCTTGCCGCGGCTCTCGGGTGGCGGCGAACCGGTGGTGCTGTTCATCAGTTGCGTGAACCGCACGCTCGCGGAAGGCTCGAGCGGGACGGCGAGCGTTGCCGAGTACACGATCCGGCTGCTCGAGCGCGCGGGGTTCGCGCCGCGCTATCCGGAAGGCCACGACGCCCTGTGCTGCGGCCAACCCTTCGCCTCGGCCAACGCCGACGCGGCCGCCACCGAGTCGGCGCTTTCGCTCAACGACGCGCTGCTGCGCGCCAGCGAACAGGGCCGTCACCCGGTGTATCTGGACAACAGCCCGTGCGCCGCGCGCATCCGCCAGGCGCAGCAAGCCGGGCTGATTGACGCGCGGCTCGCGCTCTTCGACGCGGCCACCTTCCTCGCCGAGCGGGTACTGCCCCGGCTCACCATCCAGCGCCGGATCGGCGAACTGGCGCTGCACATCCCCTGCAGCGCCACCGCGATGGGCGCGGGATCCGCGCTCAAACAGCTTGCCGCCCGATGCTGCGAGCGGCTGGTGGTTCCCGATATCGCCTGCTGCGGTTTCGCCGGCGACAAGGGCTTCACCGTGCCCGAGCTGAACGCCCATAGCCTTCAGCGCCTGGCGCCGGCCCTGCCGGACAGTTGCCGGCACGGCGTATCGATGAGCCGGACCTGCCAGATCGGGCTCAGTCAGCATTCCGGGGTGGAATATCAGAGCATCGAGGCGTTGCTCGATGCCTGCACCGCCCCCTGAACCGGCCCGCCATGAAGGCCGGAACACTGCAACGGGGTCGACACGACCCAGATAGAGGAGAGTCATGACAATGCAAACCTGGACACAGGCCTATGCCCCGCTGGGCAGCATCGGTTCATCCGCGCTGGTCGCGGCGCTGCCCATCCTGTTCTTTTTTCTGGCGCTGGCGGTGTTCCGCCTCAAAGGCCATATCGCCGGAACGCTGACCGTGATCCTGGCGCTGATCGTCGCGATGACCAGCTACCGGATGCCGGTGGACATGGCGTTCGCGGCCGCGGGATTCGGCTTTTTGTACGGGCTGTGGCCGATCGCCTGGATCATCATCGCCGCGGTGTTTCTGTACAAGATCACGGTGAAGACCGGGCAGTTCGACATCATCCGCGCGTCGGTGCTGTCGGTGACCGAAGACCAGCGCCTGCAGATGCTGCTGGTGGGATTCTCCTTCGGGGCGTTTCTCGAGGGCGCGGCGGGATTCGGCGCGCCGGTGGCCATCACCGCCGCCTTGCTCGTGGGACTGGGATTCAATCCGCTGTACGCGGCCGGGTTGTGCCTGATCGCCAATACCGCGCCGGTCGCCTTCGGCGCGATGGGCATTCCCATCATCGTCGCCGGTCAGGTGACCGGGCTTGACCCCTTCCGCATCGGCGCCACCGCCGGCCATCAATTGCCGATCCTGTCGGTGATCGTGCCCTTCTGGCTGGTGATGATGATGGACGGCGCGCGCGGCGTGCGTCAGACCTGGCCCGCGGTGCTGGTGGCCGGGGTATCGTTCGCCGTGACCCAGTATTTCACCTCGAACTTCATCGGCCCGGAGTTGCCGGACATCACCTCGGCGCTGGTCAGCCTGGTGTGCCTGACGCTGTTCCTGAAAGTCTGGCAACCGGCGCAGATCTTCACCTTCGCCGGCATGCGCGCCCCGGAGCAGCGCAAGGCGTCCGGCTACAGCGCAAGGCAGATCACCCGCGCCTGGGGGCCGTTCCTGATTCTCACCGCGCTGGTCACGGTCTGGAGCATCAAACCCTTCAAGGCGCTGTTCGCCAAGGGCGGCGCGCTGGAAGCCTGGGTCGTCAAGTTCCACGTCGCGCACCTTGACAACCTCGTCATCAAGACCGCGCCCATCGTGTCGTCCGCCAAGCCTTACGAAGCGCTCTACAAATTCGATGTGCTCTCCGCCGTGGGCACCTCGATATTCCTCGCCGCGCTCGTGTCCATGGCCCTGCTGCGCTTCGGCCCGGGGCGCGCCGTCGCGACCATGGGGGAAACGCTCTCCGAGCTGAAACGGCCGATCCTGTCGATCGGCATGGTGCTCGCGTTCGCCTTCGTCGCCAATTATTCGGGCATGTCCAGCACGCTCGCGCTGTTCCTCGCCGGTACCGGCCACGCCTTCCCGTTCTTCTCGCCGTTCCTCGGCTGGCTCGGCGTGTTTCTGACCGGTTCGGACACCTCGTCCAACGCGCTGTTTTCCGCGCTGCAAGCGACCACCGCCCATCAGCTTGGCGTCTCCGACGTGCTTCTGGTCGCCGCCAACACCACCGGCGGGGTCACGGGCAAGATGATCTCCCCGCAATCGATCGCGGTGGCGTGCGCGGCGGTCGGACTGGTCGGCAAGGAAGCGGACCTGTTCCGCTTCACGCTCAAGCACAGCCTGATTTTCTGCGCCTTCGTCGGCGCGTTGACCTACGGCATGGCCTACTGGCTGTAACGGATCCCACGTGCGGATGTTGGCCGGACCGGACGCTTCATGCGCCCTGTCCGGCATTTTTTTTCCGTCTGCGCTACACTCGGTTGTCACCGAACGGCTCCCGCCCCGGAGGTTTCCCATGCCATGCCGAACCGCAGTAGCGCTTCTCGCGGCTGTCGCGTCCCTGCCCGCGGCCGCGGCGTCCCGTTACCGCACCGGTGGCGACTGCGACGGTTTTCCCCGCGTGGAACTGACCACCGAGCGTCCGCTGTGCGTCGGGCTGGTCGCCGACAAGCTGGGGTTTCCACGCGGCCTGGCGGTACTGGGCAAGGACATTTTCGTGCTGGACATGGGTGCCTGGGGCAGCCGCCGCGGGCGGCTTCTCATCCTTCCCGATGGCGGGCGCGGCGCGCGCAGGGTGCTGATAAGCGGTCTTGAGCGCGCCAACGCCGTGGCGCCCGGCCCCGGCGACACCCTCTACCTTGGCGTCAAGGGCAAGATCGTGCGGCTTGATCCTTACGCCGCCGATCCGGCGGCCACGCTGCGGGATGTGGTCACCGGGCTGCCATGGACGGGACGGCATCCGCTGTCGTCGCTGGCCGTCGCGCGCGACGGCACGCTGTACATCAATGTCGGATCCGCCACCAACAATTGCGAAAAAACCGACGGTTCGCCGCCCGACCCCGGCATCGCCTGTCCCGAAACACGCGAAACACCACCGCGCGCCTCCATCCTGCGCCTGCTCCCGGTGTCACCCCCCTATCGGGCGGGGCGGATCGCGCCTTACGCGCGAGGATTGCGCAACAGCATGGCCCTGGCCGTGCTGCCCGACGGACGGCTCGTTGCCGCGGGCAACGCCCGCGACGCCATCAACCGCCTGGATCCGTCGCTTTCCGACACGGCTTTGCCGCATGACACCTTGCACCTTGTCGAACCCGGCGCCGATTACGGCTGGCCTTACTGCTACGACAACCGCCGGCCCAGCCCCGAATACCCGCGCGCCGACTGCTCGCGCCAGCCCCTCGCCGCCCTGCTGCTGCCGGCCCATGCCGCGCCGCTGGGCCTGCTGCACTACACCGGCCGGATGGCGCGGCTCGCCGGGCATCTGATTGTCGCCTATCACGGTTACCGCGCTGGCGGTCACCGCATCGTGGCGATACCGATGCGGCAAAACCGGCCCTCCGCGCCTCCCCGCGACATCGTCTCCGGCTGGAATGACGTCGCCGGTCTGCGCCCCATGGGCGCACCCGTTTCCCTCGCGGCCTTGCCTGACGGGAGCCTCCTGATCACCGAAGACCGCAACGGTACCTTGCTGCGTCTGTCGGCGCCTCGCGACCGCTGAACCGGCCGCGCGCCCCAACCCAGGCTTTTTCGCCGGTTCGACAGGGCGATTCCGTCAAGAGCCCGGGCCGTCGGCCGATTATCACACCCCGGCTCTGTCCCTTCTAATGTCGCTGACTGGCCGGATCAATGTCCGCGCCTCCGCGACGGATCATTCCGGCTCACCGACAGGAGAATTGGCATGGCAGGAAAAACCAGACGGCACTGGCCCGCATGGATGACGGCGCTTTTGCTCGCGGCCCAGGCTTCGGCCTCCGTACCCCATCCGGAAAACTATGCCGGCACGGATGGACTGGAGGGTCCGGCGCTGGCGCAGACCTTGCAAGCGATCAGCGCGCGCGGTCATCGGCCGCTCAGCTACAAGGCGGTATGGGACCTGCTGGAAGAAACCGATCAGGATCCGGATCGTCCCGGATACATCAAAACCTTCTACAGCCGCAAATCGGTGCCGAAACACTGCAAGTCGGGCAAGGGCGGCCGCCGCTGCCCCCATGTCTGGAACCGCGAACATGTCTGGGCGAAATCGCACGGATTTCCCGGTCAGCGGCAATGGGCCTATACCGATGGCCATCACCTGCGCGCCGAAACCGAGCGCTGCAACTCGATGCGCGGCAACCTGGATTTCGCGGAAGGAGGGGACGAGATCGAACGCTGCAAAGCCCGGCGTGTCGCGAATACCTCCTGGGAGCCGACGGACGAGGTGAAGGGCGACACCGCGCGCATCCTGTTCTACATGGCGGTGCGCTACGATGGCGATCCGCGCGACAACACACCGGATCTGGATCTGGTGAATCACCCGACCCACACCGGCCAACCCCAATTCGGCAAGGTTTGCGACTTGCTCAAATGGCACAGGCTCGATCCGGTCTCGCTGTCGGAGCAGCGCCGCAACGACATCGTCGAGCGCAGGCAGGGCAACCGCAATCCTTTTATCGATCGCCCCGATTTCGCCGAACGCATCTGGGCGGCGTCCTGCCCCGCCACGGCCGGCCAACCGGCCACGCCAGGCTGACCGGCAGGGAGTCCTAGCCGCCGGACATGGACTTCGCCAGAGGCAGCACTTTCGCGGCCAGCCATTCGTGCACGCGGCGGGTCGGATGCAGGTTGTCCCAGAACGCGAAGCGGTCCGGGCGGCAGAACGCATTGAGCGGGTGCGCGTCAAGATAACTGAGCGACGCCCCGGCAGGAATGTTCAGGCAAGCGTCCCGGACATTATCGATACCGTACGCGCCGGGGCGGTCCAACAGATCGCCGAACACCGAATACGTATCGAAGAGGCGGATATCGGCCATGGCGCCGTACTTGTCGCTCAATCCGTCACGCAGGACCTTCAGACGCCGGTTGTACTCAAGCACCCCGGCCGCGATCTCGGGGCCGTTCTTGCGCGATTTGAAGACCGGCGCGCGCGACACATCGGGCAGGTTCAACAGCAGGATGTGCTTGCCGCCGGCCAGAATCAGCGATTCGATCGCCCGGGATTCGGCGTCGAGAATTTCGTCCACCGATTTGCCGTATTTGATCAGGTCGTTTCCGCCGATCAGGATGGTGAAGAGGGTGTTTTCCGGGCGATAGGCGCTGTCCATGCGCATATAGGTTTTCCATGACTCGACCTGCTGCACGACGCCGGGCAACACCAGCTGCCGGTCGGCGGCCGCGCCCCCGACCGCCCAGTTGTACAACGGCAGCCCCAGTTGCGCGGAGAGCTTTTCCACCCACACTTCGCCGTTGCTGAAACGGCCCCAGTACCAGCTTTTCCGGTTGGGCATGGTCCAGAGCGACGCGTTGAGCATGTTGCGGGTATCGGAGAGGCTGTCGCCAAAGGCCACCACACGGTCGAACCCCTTGGACGCGGCAGGATCGGACAGCGTCCAGACCGAGTAGTCGAACGACAGCGCCGAGTCCGCCGCGGCATGAAACGCATACGGCTGAGCAATGCCGCGAACCGCGAGCGAGCTTTTGCAGACAGCGGCCAGCGTCTCCTGTTTCGTCGCAGTGTAGAACATATTGTCCCAGTCGAGCATGCCGCCGGCACGCCAGTTGCCGTAAAGCCGGTAATAGTCGGCCGAGGCGGGATCCCGAGCCCACACATAATCGACATCGGTACGTCCCGCATCGGCGTCGGTCCTGTAATAGCAGCGCAGATACGTGTAGGTATTGGCGACCTGGACGCCCTGCGGCGTGACCTTGTGGGTGGCGCGCGGCGTGACAGGCGCGGCGGCGGCGGAACCGATGGCGCCGACCAATAATAGCGCGGACAGGAAAGATGTTTTCATGCGTCTCCTTATTTATTCATTTGACATCATTCACAACCATAGGAGACAAAAACACTATTTCAAGAACGAAAAAAATGAATTATCAAAAACGATGACGTCAGGTTTTCGCTCCGAACCGCGCCAACAGGAACTCGACCAGCGCGGCAAGCTTGGGCGAGGCGAGGCGGTCGCGCCGGTACATCAAATGCATGGGTTTGGGCGGTGGAAGCTCATGCGCGAGGATTTCGACCAGCCGTCCGTCGGCCAGGGCATCGGCCAGCAACACCTCCGGCTGCATGACGATGCCGCCGCCAGCGATCGCCACCGCCTTGAGCGACTGACCGTTATTGCTGACAAAACGGCTGTTTCCGAAAGCGGGCTCGCCGCCCAGTGTCCATCCCCGCTCGCCGCGCCAGGCCGTCAGGCCAAGACACGCGTGTCCGGCAAGATCCGCGGTACTGGCCGGCACGCCTTTGCGGGCAAGGTAGGAAGGCGCCGCGCACATCATCATGCGATAAGGCTCCAGAGGGCGGGCCACCAGATTGTCCTCATGCAGCGCGCCGATGCGGATCAGCGCGTCGTACCCCTCCTCCACCAGATCCGCCAAATGGTCCGACACCGCGAGTTCCACACTCACTTGCGGATAGCGCTCCATGAACTCACTCAAGGCGGGAGCAACGCGCAAGGATCCGAACGTGACGGGCGCGCTGATGCGCAGATGACCGCGCACCTGTTGGCCGAACAGCCGGGTTTCCTCGTCGATTTCCGCTATCCTCGCCAGCACCTCCCGGCACTGAAGGTAGTACTGCCGACCGGCCTCGGTCAGATGCTGGCGCCGCGTGGTTCGCACCAGCAGGCGGGTGCCCAGCCGCTCCTCCAGACTTTGCACATGCTTGCCCACCATCGGCCGTGACAGGCCGAAGCGTTCCGCGGCGGCGGTGAAGGTGCCGTCGTTCACCACGGCGACGAAGACTTCCATGCTCAAGAGACGGTCCAGCAATTGGGAACTCCGGATTACCAATGATGCTACTCATCATGGATTAATCAAACCGGGGAAACAAGTCACACTGTCTCCACCTCGTTTTCATTTCCGAAAGGATCATCATGAAAATCCTCCTCATCGGCGCGACCGGCACTCTGGGCAAAGCGGTGGCCGAACGCCTCGGCTCCGCGCACGACATCCTTCCCGCCAGCCGTCATGATGCGCATCTGCCGGTGGACATCACCGACACGGCCAGCCTCCATGCGCTCTTCGAGCGCACAGGCAATGTGGACGCCATCGTCGCCACCACCGGCAGCCTGCACTTCGGTCCGATCCAGACCATGACCGCCGGCCAGTTCCACATCGGCTTGATGGACAAGCTGATGGGACAGATCAATCTGGCCCTGATCGGACAGCATTACCTGTCGGAGCGCGGTTCGATCACGCTGACCGGCGGCGTGCTCAGTCACGACCCCATCGCGGGAGGCGTGAACGCCTCGACCGTCAACGCGGCGCTTGAGGGCTTCGTCCGCGGCGCGGCGGTGGATCTGGCGCCGGGGCTGCGCATCAATCTGGTCAGTCCGACGGTGATTCGCGAATCGCTGCCGGCATACGGCCCGTTTTTCCCGGGCAACGACGGCGTGCCGGCGGAACGCGCCGCCGGCGCATACGTCAAAAGCATCGAAGGCGCGCAAACCGGACAGATCTACACGGTCTGGCAATAACCCGCGGCACAGTTGCCTTCCCGGGGCGGGGATTCTGTGCATTGCGTCGCCAGGGCCGGACTGGAACACTGCTCCACCTGGCCTTTACCCACGCAACACCACTAGCGCGACACCCAATGCACGAGAACGATTTTTGCCTGCCGCCCTGGCGCGGCACCCAGATCAGCGGACAACTCAAAGTCAACGGAACCTTGCTTTCCTGGAGCGAATTCGGCTGGGGCGAGCCCCTGGTTCTGCTGCATGGCGAACTCGCCGACCAGCGCGCCTGGCAAATGCACATGCGCATTCTCGGACGGCATTACCGCACGATCGCCTACACGCAGCGCCACTTCGGCGCGCGCGCCGGCCTCGGCGCCG
This sequence comes from Paludibacterium paludis, assembly GCF_018802605.1. Lineage (NCBI taxonomy): Bacteria > Pseudomonadati > Pseudomonadota > Betaproteobacteria > Neisseriales > Chromobacteriaceae > Paludibacterium > Paludibacterium paludis. Next base: position 2,588,552 of record NZ_CP069161.1, read on the forward strand.
AAGCGCCCTGCGACATCGGCCTTTACGCCGCCGATCTTGCCGATTTCATCGACCAGCTTTCCGCCGGACCGGTTCATCTGGTCGCCTGTTCCTTTTCGGCGCATGTCGCGCTGCGCGCCGCGCTCGATTATCCGGACCGGGTGCGCAGCCTGCTCCTGTTCGAACCCTCCGCCCCGGGTAGACGAGCCGACGATACCGACGCGCGGATCTACGGACGCGATGCCAACGCCATCTACGGTCCGGTTCTGACCGCGCTGCGCCGGGCCGATGCCGGCGCCGCCGTGCGCTGCCTCATCGATGCCTACGGCCTGTCCCACGGTTATTTCGACCGGCAGACCAGCCATGCCCGCGCCATCCAGATGGACAACGCCCACACGGTCAGCCTGCCCTCGGGGCTCCCTTCGCTGCCCGGCCTCGAACAGACCGCAAGGCTCACCCTTCCGGTCGGCGTGGTAACGGGCAGGACCTGTCGCCCCGCCTTCGAACTGACCGCCCGCGATCTGTTGCAAGCCCTGTCCGACGGCCGCCGCATCCTGGTGCCGAACGCCAGTCACATGTGGCCCGGAGAGGATCCGGCGGGATTTTGCGCGACCGTGGCGGCGTTTCTGGAGGCGCTTCGGCCCGTCAGGCGCCCTTTGGCGCCGGTGCATCGACAGATCGCCGGCATCGCGCGCCAAACTGTTTATTGAAGCCCGCCCTCCCGCACCGGACAATAGATACCCGAGGCAAACAGGACATGCCTTTGAAGTGAGTTCGACCCGCTGTAACCCTGTGTGTGACGTGCTCTTTATCATCGACCCTGGCCCGATTCCCGGTGAATCGGGTCTTTTTTTGTCCGATGCGCGCCCAGCACAGAATGACGTAGGCCGGGCCCTTTCTGTCCATTGTCCGGAACACCCTTCTGACCGACACTGTTCACGGATCCGGATCGGTCCGTTGCAGGTTCCCGCCAGTCCGGATCCGGCTTGAACCCCGCAGCAGTGATGTTCCTAATTTCTTTTTATCTTTGCCTGCCCGACAGCCCCCGCCGTCGGGCTTTTTTCTGGCGACCTGCCGGAGAAATAAGCGCTTTATGAAAGTGCCGGCGCCCCCGCACGCCTAGACTGGCGCATCGAACAACCGCAGCAAGGCAGTCTGGCCATGACGCACCGGAAAACAACGTCCGCCCCCACCCCGTATTTTCCCCAAACCCCGTTCCAATCCGGTACGCCGCATCTCCGGGTCCCGCCCTGCCGCTCGGTGGGCAATACCTGCGTCAAGCCTTCCGAACCGGGACGGGAGACGACGGGAAAACACCGGTCGCCGGACGCATTTTTTCTGGGATCCCGGTCAGCGTATCGGGGCATCATCGACGCTTTCCTCCACGGGGCGGCGGGCATACCCGGTCAACGGCAAACCCGGCAACGGCTCAGGTTCCATCAGGCGTATCTGGCGACATTGCATCGCCGGCTCATCGACGCGCGGGCGCGGCGTGGCGATAACACCGGACAGGCCTGGGGCGACCGGCTCGATTCAATGATTGTCTGGTGCGAGAAGGAGATGGAGCAAAGCCGCTCGTAAAACGGGGGGGTCGGCATACCCCCCATCGCCCGGCGTTAACCGGGGGCGGAACCGCACAGAAAAACACCCCTGCGGGAGGGGTGTTCATGAACGGGCTGGAAGGACGGCCTCAGGCCTCGGGAATGGCGACAAGCACGTGCCGCAGCAGATCCCAGACGCGGCCGACCGACTCGACGTTCACCCGTTCGCCTGGCGCGTGCGCGCCGCGGATATCGGGGCCGAAGGACACCATGTCCATGCCGGGATACTTGGCGCCGATGATGCCGCACTCGAGTCCTGCGTGGATCACCTTGACACCGGCCTCCTTGCCGTATTCGCGGCGGTACACGTCGCGGAACACGTCAAGCAGCTTCGAATCGGGATTCGGCGCCCAGCCCGGGTAGCCGCCTTCCATCTCGACGGCGAATCCGGCCAGCGCGAACAGGCTTTCCACCTCGCGCGCCAGCATCCAGGTGCCGCTGTCGAGCAGGGAGCGGACCATCATGTTGGCGAACACCTTGCCCTCGCCGATCACCACCACGCCCAGGTTGTTGGAGGTTTCCACCACGCCTTCGACACGCTGGCTCATGCGCTTGACGCCATGCGGCGCGGCATGCAGCGCGCTGAGGATAGCGCGCTGGTCGTCCCGCGCCATCACCCGCCCGGCTTCGGCCGGAGCGCGGACAACCGTCACGCCTTCGTCGACGCCGGCCAGTTCGAAGCGCATCAGCGCCTGGAACTGATCGATCGCCGCGCCGATCTTCGCTTCATCCGCCTCCGGGTAGGCGACGATGGCGAACGCTTCGCGCGACAGCGCGTTGCGCGCCGTGCCGCCCTTGAGGCCGGCCAGCCGCAGGTCCGTTTCGCGCTCCAGCTCGCGCAACAGACGCACCAGGATCTTGTTGGCGTTGCCTCGTCCCAGGTGAATGTCGGCGCCGGAGTGACCGCCGGTCAGGCCGCGCACGGCGATCTCCCGCACCGCGAATCCGGCCGGCACGGCTTCTTGCGCATAGTCGCGGCGCACATTGGCATCGACGCCCCCCGCGCACCCCATGTAGAACTCGCCCCACTCCTCGGTGTCGATGTTGATCAGGTAACGCCCTTGCAGCAGACCGGGTTCGAGCCCCAGCGCGCCGCCCATGCCGGCCTCTTCGTCGAGCGTGAAGAGCGCCTCGACAGGACCGTGCTGCAGGGTTTCGCTGGCCAGCACCGCCAGCGCCAGCGCCACGCCGATGCCGTTGTCGGCGCCAAGCGTGGTGTTCTCGGCGATGAGCCAGCCGTCCTTGAGCACCGGGCGGATCGGATCCTTGAAGAAATCATGCTCGGTGCCGCTATTGGCCTGGCACACCATATCCAGGTGGCCCTGCAGGACCACGCCGGCGCGGTTTTCGAAGCCGGGCGTCGCCGGCTTGCGGATGATCAGGTTGCCGGCCGCGTCGATATGCGTGGCGAGGCCGCGCAATTGCGCCCAGCCGTTCAGGTAGTCGCGCAGGGCTTCTTCGTGTTTCGACGGACGGGGAATGTCGCACAGGGTCTGGAAATGCTCCCAGACCGCTGCCGGCTCGAGTTGGGCAATGGGATTCACGCTGTTGCTTCCTTAATGACTCGTCAGACCCCTTGGCGGAGTCTCTTCTGTAGACAATCGACTGTACCACGATTGCCCGCCCCCGCGAAACTCGCGGCTTACGCCATCGAACCCTCGGTTTCCTGTTGCAGGCGCCACATGCCGGCATAACGGCCGCCCCGCTCCAGCAGCTCGCGATGGGTGCCCGCCTCGACGATCTCTCCCTGATCCATCACCAGAATGCGGTCGGCGTCGACCACCGTCGAGAGCCGGTGGGCGATGACCAGCGTGGTGCGATTGGCCGAAATCGCCGCCAGTTCGCTCTGGATGGCTTTTTCGGTATGCGAATCGAGCGCGCTGGTGGCTTCGTCGAAAATCAGCACGGGCGGATTCTTCAGAATGGTGCGGGCAATGGCCACACGCTGCTTCTCGCCGCCGGACAATTTGAGCCCCCGCTCTCCGACCTGGGTATCGTACCCGTCGGGCAGCCCCATCACGAAATCGTGAATGTGCGCGGAACGGGCGGCGTCGATGACCTCCTCGCGCGTGGCCTCGGGCCGCCCGTAGGCGATGTTGTAATAAATGGTATCGTTGAACAGCACGGTATCCTGGGGCACGATGCCGATATGGCGGCGCAGGGAGTCCTGGCTCAATGAACGGACATCGGTGCCGTTAAAGCGCACCGCCCCGGCGTCGACATCGTAGAAACGGTACATCAGACGCGACAGGGTCGATTTGCCGGCGCCGCTCGCGCCGACCACCGCCACGGTCTTGCCCGCCGGAATATGAAAATCCACGCCGCGCAGGATCGGCCGGCGCGCATCGTAGCCGAACGCCACCGTGTCGAAACGCACGTCGACGGCGTCCGCCGACAGCGTCGCCGCATCCGGCCGGTCGGCCACCTCGGGCGGCTCGTCGAGCAGGGTGAACATGCGCTCCATGTCGGCCAGCGAGTGCTTGATCTCGCGATAGATGAAGCCGAGAAAATTGAGCGGAGCGTAAAGCTGGGTGAGATAGGTCGAGACCAGCACGACATCGCCGACCGTCATGGTGCGCTCGACCACGCCGCGCGCGGCCAGCACCATCACCAGCGTCACGCCGGCGGCGATGATGGCGCCCTGCCCCGCGTTCAGCAGCGACAAGGACACCTGATTCTTGATCGCCGAGGCCTCCCAGGAGGCCAGATTGCCATCGTAGCGGCGCGATTCGAACCCTTCGTTGTTGAAATACTTGACCGTCTCGAAATTGATCAGCGCATCGATCGCTTTGGCGTTGGCCCGGGAATCGAGTTCGTTCATGCTGCGGCGGAACACTGTGCGCCATTCGGTGACCACCAGGGTGTAGGCGATGTAAACACCGATGGTGCCGAGCACAACCACCACGAAGGAGCTGCGGTAGCGGCCGATCAGGATGCCGGCGACAAGGACGATCTCGAACAGCGTGGGCAGGATGTTGAACACCGTGAAGTTAAGCAGAAAACCGATGCCTTTGGTGCCCCGTTCGATATCCCGGCTCATGCCGCCGGTCTGGCGGTTCAAATGAAAACGCAACGACAGGCCGAACAGGTGCTCGAAGACCGAACGGGCGACACGCCGCACCGCGCCTTGCACGACCCTGGCGAAAATCGCGTCGCGCAACTCGCCCAAAAGGCTCGCGGACAAGCGGGCAAGGCCGTAGCCAGTCAGGGCCGCCACCGGCACCACCAGAAGAGACGCCGGCATCGACAGCGTATCGACAACGTCTTTCAGATACAGGGGAACCGTCACGTTGGCCACCTTGGCCAGGATCAGGCAAGACAGCGCGAAGATGACGCGCCATTTGAAAGCCATCAGATAGGGCAACAAGGTACGTAGCGTTTTGACATCGTTTCGGCCGGTCGGCGCCGGCCCAGTGTGAGTGAATCGCATCGGGATCTTGCCTGTTCATGCGCGCTCGTTCATGCTGGGGATGCCAGGATCTTCGCAAGGAGCGTCTATGTGGGTATTACTGCTGGAGGCCCTGCTGGCGCTGGGGCTCGCGGTATTCATCGTATGGTGGGTCTGGCCGCGCAACAGCGACGGCGACGACACGGTCTAGTGCAGGATGCGCCGGGCCACCAGCACCATCTCAGGGATCGCGGCCTCGAAGCGGGTGCCGTCGTCGGCCTGAAAGTGATAGCGGCCGGACATGCTGCCGTAGGGGGTCTTGAGGGACGTTCCGCTGGAGTATTCGAAACTCTGCCCCGGCACGAGATGCGGCTGCTCGCCCACCACGCCCAGTCCCCGCACCTCCTGCTCCTGCCCGTTGGCGTCGCGGATCACCCAGTGACGGGAAATCAGCTGGGCGCCGACCTTGCCGGTATTGGTGATGACAATATGGTACGCGAATACGTACACGTCGGATGCGACATCCGACTGCTCTTCGACATAAGCAACTTCCGGCACTACCTCGATGCGGCAGTTGTCGTCCGTCATGGCGGCTCTCCTGTGGGGTGGTGGCGGAGCCGCCTGTCATGGCGGCGCCGGTTGGCTCATTTTATCCCGTAGCACCATTCTACGGGGGTACAATAGCACTTCTTTCATCAACTCTCGCCGCATAACACCATGGGACACTATCGCATCGCCCCCAGCATCCTCTCCGCCGACTTCGCCCGTCTTGGCGAGGAAGTGCGCGACGTCATCGCGTCGGGCGCCGACATCATCCATTTCGATGTCATGGATAACCATTACGTTCCCAACCTGACCATCGGCCCGATGGTCTGCGAAGCCATCCGTCCCCACGTCGCGGCGCCGATCGACGTGCACCTGATGGTCAAGCCGGTGGACAGCCTGATCCCGATGTTCGCCAAGGCGGGCGCCGACATCATCACCTTCCACCCCGAGGCTTCCGAGCATATCGACCGCAGCCTCGGTCTGATCCGCGAACACGGGCTCAAGGCCGGACTGGTGTTCAATCCCGCCACGCCGCTGAGCTATCTTGACCACGTCATGGACAAGATCGACATGGTGCTCATCATGTCCGTCAACCCGGGCTTTGGCGGGCAGTCCTTCATCCCGCACGCCCTCGACAAGATCCGCGAAGCGCGGCGACGCATCGACGAATACACCGCCGCGCACGGCGGCGAGATCTGGCTGGAAGTCGACGGCGGCGTCAAGACCGATAACATCCGGCGCATCGCCGAGGCGGGGGCGGACACCTTCGTCGCGGGCTCGGCCATTTACGGCACGGACGATTACAAGGCGACCATCGACACCCTGCGCGCCGAGCTGGCGCTGGCCACCCGTCACTGAGGACCGCCATGGAAGCCTTCATCGTCACTGGCGCCTCGCGGGGCCTTGGCCTCGCGCTGGCCCGGCTGTTGGCGGACCGGGGACACCGCGTCGCCGGCGTCGCCCGGCGCGCCAGCCTGACCCTGGACAACGGCCCGGTCATCGCGATCGACGCGGATCTGACCGGAGCGGATGCCGGCGGCGCCATCCTGCGGGCGCTCGCCGCCCTGCCGCTCGCGCAGTGCGAGCGCGTCACCCTCATCAACAATGCGGGCACCGTCACTCCCATCGCCCTCGCGGGGCGCTATCCGGACGATGAGGTCGGTCAGGCGCTGGCCCTCAATCTCGTCGCGCCGATTCTCGCCTGCAACGCGTTTCTTGCCGCCACCGACCCCCTGCCGCTTGGCCGCCGCGTCCTGAACATTTCGTCGGGCGCCGCCGCCAAGGCCTACCCCGGTTGGGGCGTGTACGGCGCGGGCAAGGCGGGGCTCGATCACTTCACCCGCTGTGTCGCCGCCGAGCAGCATGGCCACCCGAATCCGGCGCAGCTGGTAGCGCTGTATCCGGGCGTGGTGGACACCGGCATGCAGGACACGATCCGCGCCACCCCGGCCGAAGGATTCCCGATGCGGCAGCGGTTCGTCGCGCTCAAGGAGGAGGGTCAACTGACCCCTCCGGACACCGCCGCCGCCCGCATCGCCGACTATCTGGCGTCGCCGGCCTTCGGCTCGGACATCATCATCGATATCCGTGATCTTTAAAAAGAAACCGGATTACCCCAGGAGCACCATGACTTTCACCCACATCAAGGCCGTCGCCTTCGATCTTGACGGCACCCTCGTCGACTCCCTGCCGGACCTCGCGGCCTCCGCCAATGCCATGCGCGCCCACCTCGGCCTGCCGCACCTGGAAGCCGAACGCATCATGTCGCATGTCGGCGACGGCATCGCCAGTCTGGTTCACCGCGCCATCACCGACGAGCGCGACGGGAAGGCCGACGAGGCGCGCTGGAGCGACGGATTCCGTTTTTTTGTGAGTCATTACCGCGAGCACCTGGCCGAACGCACCACCGTCTACCCGGGCGTGGTCACCGGCCTTGAACTGCTGCGCGCGCTGCAGTTGCCCCTGGTCGTCATCACCAACAAGTCCGAGCGCCTGGCGGTGCCGCTGCTCGCGGCGCTCAAGCTGGACAACGATTTCAGCCTGGTGATCGGCGGCGACACCCTGCCGGACAAAAAGCCTTCGGCGCTGCCGCTCTTGCATGCCTGCCAGACACTGCGCATCGAACCTGGCGAGCTTTTGATGGTTGGCGACTCGCCGAACGACATCCTCGCCGCGCGCAATGCCGGTTCCGCGGTCGTGGCGGTTCGCTACGGCTATGCCGACGCGGACGGACTGGGGGCCGACGCGGTGATCGACAGCCTTGTCGAACTCTTCGAAATGCTCAAGAATAAGCCATCCTCATAACCTGAATGGAAACCGGATCTCATGCGATGCCCCGAATGTCCGCGCGCTTTGCGATGGCGCCCCTGAACCGAGCCTGACTGCCTGTTCACCCTTCCCTATGGACATTGACGGAACCCATCGCATGAACGCCACCGACTTCCAACGCCTTGCCGACGCCGGATACAACCGCATCCCCGTCGTTCTCGAACTGTTCGCCGACCTGGACACCCCGCTGTCGGTCTATCTGAAACTGGCCAACCGGCCCTATTCCTACCTGCTCGAATCGGTGGTCGGCGGCGAACGCTTCGGTCGCTACTCCATCATCGGCCTGCCCGCCTCGACCCGCATCCGCGTCGAGGGCCGCCGCGCGCAGGTGGAGCACGGCGATACCGTGACCGAACGCTTCGAAGGCAACCCGCTCGATTTCATCGAAACGATCCAACAGCGCTACCGGGCGGCGCCGGTCGAGGGATTGCCGCGTTTTTCAGGGGGACTGGTCGGCTACTTCGGCTACGACACCGTCCGGCATATCGAACCGCGCCTGGCCGGGGTGGTCAAACCCGACGAGATCGGCGCGCCCGACATGCTCCTTTTGCTATCCGAAGAGCTCGCCGTCGTCGACAATCTGTCCGGCAAGCTCTACCTCGTGGTCTACGCCGATCCGGCAACGCCGGATGCCCTCGAACACGCCCGCGCGCGTCTGGCCGCGCTGCGCGCGCGCCTGCGCGAACCGGTCCCGATCCCGCTATCGCTGCCGGCGGCACCCTCCCGGGCCGAATCCGAGTTCGGAGAGCACGCGTTCAAGGAGGCCGTGTGCGCCTGCAAGGACTACATCGGCGCGGGCGACATCATGCAGGTGGTGCTGTCCCAGCGCATGCGCATGCCTTTCGCCGCGGAACCGATCAGCCTGTACCGCTCGCTGCGCAGCCTGAACCCGTCGCCGTACATGTTCTTCTACCATTTCGGGGATTTTCATGTGGTCGGCTCTTCCCCGGAAATTCTGGTGCGCCGGGAAGGCGCCACCGCCGTGGTCCGTCCCATCGCCGGAACCCGTCCCCGCGGAAAAGACCGGGAGCAGGACCTGGCGCTTGCCGAGGAACTGCTGGCCGATCCGAAGGAAATCGCCGAACACGTCATGCTCATGGATCTGGGACGCAACGACATCGGCCGCGTCGCCAACACCGGCACCGTGCGCGTCACCGACAACATGGTGATCGAGCGCTACTCCCATGTGATGCACATCGTCTCGAGCGTCGAAGGCGCCGTGCCGCCCGAGGTGTCCAACATCGCTATCCTCAAGGCGACCTTCCCCGCCGGCACCCTCTCGGGCGCGCCCAAAGTGCGGGCCATGCAGATCATCGACGAATTCGAGCCCGTCAAGCGCGGCATCTATGGCGGCGCGGTGGGTTACCTCGGCTTCGGCGGCGACATGGATCTGGCGATCGCGATCCGCACCGCCGTGATCCGCCATGGCACCCTGTACGTGCAATCGGGCGCCGGCATCGTGGCCGACTCGCAGCCGGATGCCGAATGGCAGGAAACCCAGAACAAGGCGCGCGCGGTCATCCGCGCCGCGGAGCTCGCGCTGTCGGGTCTTGATGCATGATGCTTGTACATCCCATTACACACTGGAACAAACCGCCTACAGACCAATACGGGGCGGTTTGTCCATAATGCGGGGGTAACGTGCCCCGCTTATCCTGTTGGCGGGGCGACAACACGCAAGACGACCATCCCCGATGAAACGACTGATCGCCGCCTTTTTACTCTCCACCATTGGGTTGACCCATGCCATGGTCAATCCGGCGAACCTGCGCGCGACACTCTCGGCGCCGGCCACGGCCTCCGCGCCGGTGGAGCAGGACGACATGGCGGCGCAGCCCGTTCCCATTCACCGCATTTCGTCGGCTCCGCGCGCGATGAAAAAGCGTCAGGACAAGCACTCCGACGGCCGGGCGAGGAACAGCGCCGGCAAGTACGATACGCCGGCCCACAAGCGCCCGCACCGCTACAGTCTGCTGATCAGCAACTGACCCTTTCCTTATAACCCGGCGGAATTGACAAAGAAATATATATAATTTCGCAATCTAAAATGCGCCGGTTAGACTCCTTTGCATCGACCCACATCGCAAGGAGTCACGCGCATGATCCGTACGTTCTCCAGCTTGCCCGCCATTCTCGGCCTGACCGTGCTGCCCGTGCTTGCGCACGCCGCCGACATCACCCTGCTCAACGTATCCTACGACCCGACCCGGGAGCTGTATCAGGACATCAACAAGGCGTTCGCCCAAGAGTGGAAGACGCGCACCGGCGACACCGTGACGATCAAGACATCCCACGGCGGATCGGGCAAGCAGTCGCGAGCCATTATTGACGGCATTCCGGCCGATGTGGCCACGCTGGCGCTCGCCTACGACATCGATGCGCTCGCCGACAAGGGCCTGCTCGCGCAAAACTGGCAAACCCGGCTGCGCCACAACAGCGCCCCTTACACCTCGACCATCGTGTTTCTGGTTCGCAAGGGAAACCCGAAAGGCATCCGGGACTGGAGCGATCTGGTCAAACCGGGAATCCAGGTCATCACGCCCAACCCGAAAACCTCCGGCGGAGCGCGCTGGAACTATCTGGCGGCCTGGGGCTACGCCCTGCGCCAGCCGGGCGGCAACGAGGCGCACGCCCGCGATTTCGTCAAAGCGCTTTACCGCAACGTTCCGGTACTGGACAGCGGCGCGCGCGGTTCGACCATCACGTTTGTCGAGCGGGGGATCGGCGATGTGCTGATCGCCTGGGAAAACGAAGCGCTGCTCTCGCAGCGCGAACTGGGCCCCGGCAAATTCGACATCGTGACACCGTCCCAGAGCATCCTCGCCGAACCGCCGGTGGCGCTGCTTGACAAGAATGCCGACAAGCATGGCACGCGCAAGGTCGCCGACGCCTATCTGAACTACCTGTACACGCCCGCCGCCCAGAAAATCATCGCGGAAAACTTCTACCGCCCCGACGATCCGTCCGTGGCCAGAACCTACGCGGCGCAGTTTCCCAAAGTGAAGCTGTTCACCATCGGCGATGTCTTCGGCAATTGGCGCAAAGCCCAGGCCACTCACTTCAACGACGGCGGCGTCTTCGACCAGATCACCGCCGGCAAGTGACCACCTGGCGTGGCACAAGGGGAAACGTCATGAAAAAAGCACTGATCGTTGGCGGCGACAATGTGGATCTGGTTCGGCGCGAACTGGCCGCGCAAGGCTACGAAGACGTTCAACACTGGCCGGGCCGCAAGCCCGGCGAATGCCGGCGCCCCTTTCCGCGCCATATCGATCTGGTGGTCGTCATGCTCGGCCACGTGAATCATACCCTGTGCCAGCGGGTGCGGCATGAGGCCGGCCGGCAGCGCCTGCCCATCCTGTTCTCCGGCCGCAAGCACACCGCCCCGCTCAAAACCCAGCTTGCCGGGGCATCGCCATGAAAGACAGGGATCGGCTGTCGCGACTCGTCGAGCGCGTCCGGCAACGGACGTTCAGCGGGTTTCCCCTGGAGGTATCCCGCGATGGAACGGTGACGGGTTCCTTCATGAAAATGCGCCTGGCCAGCCGTTTCGCCGACCATGGCGAGGCTGGAGGCCTGGCCTTCGCGGCCTGCCGCGACGCCGCCGGCGAGCCCTTCGGCGAAGTGGCGCTATACCGGCTGGCCGCCACGCAAGGCAACCGCGCGGCGCTGGATCGTTTCTTGCGAACGCTCCACCTGCTCAACCATGTCGCGCTGGGCGAGCCGTGGGAACGGCTGGGACTCCCGGTGAGCGAGGCTTTGCTCGCCGAAGTGGAAGACCATCATGGGCGGGCGTTCCGGTCCATTCTCGACGACCTCGGATTACCGCCGGACCGCTACGTCATTGTGCTGCCGGACTCACTGGCCGGCGACGCCGGGCGCCTGCAGTTCGTCCGCCGCAACTACCTGAGCCACGGTTTCACGACACGGCTGGCTTCGGCGTACTCCGCCCCTTGCGCCGCCACCTGCGCGCGCTAAGCCAGACAACGGCAAGGCAAACCAGCGCAAGGTAGGCGGACACGGCCATCCTGCCGATGTCGAAAAGGGCGGTCACGATCAGGGGCGTCGCCACGGCGCAGATGGCGTAGGCCACATTGTAGGCCAGGGAAATGCCGCTGTAGCGGAACGCGGCGGGAAAACGCTCCACCATCGCCGAGGGAACGGCGCCGGTCACCCCGACAAAAAAACCGGTCAGCGCGTACGGCAGGAAAAACAGATGCTCCCCGGGCGCAAGACTCGCGAACAACCACAACTGGCACGCGCCAAGGCACGCCGCTCCGCCCAGCAAGGCGACATCGGTTCCGTGGCGGTCGGCCACCATGCCCGCGCACATCGATCCGGCGATCAGGCACAGAATCGCCAGCGAGTTGCCAAGAAGCGCCGAGGCCGGCTCGGCGGCGAAGCGCTCCTGCAAAGCGCCGGGCAGAATCAGGATCACCGTCAGAATGAACGACGCCAGCAGCCAGGTCAGCACCATCGATTCGGCCGACGCCCGCTTGCCCAGGGTCAGCGCCTTGCCCAACGGCAAGCCGTTCTCGGTCGCGAGGCTGCCGCTCAAATCGAGAAACACCGGTGTTTCGACCAGACGGCGGCGCAGCAACACCGCCAGGAGGCCGAACACGCCGCCCAGCAGGAAAGGCACGCGCCAGACGCCATCCAGCACCTCGGCCCGATCGAACGCGCTGCCGATCAGGGTGGTGATCAGCGACGCCACCAGAATCCCCAGCGCCAGCGCGGCGCTCATCACACCGCAGGCAAAACCCCGCCGCCAGGCCGGCACATGCTCCGCCACGAAAATCCAGCCGCCGGGCACCTCCCCTCCGACCGCCACTCCCTGAACCAGCCGCAACGCCAGCAGGGCAAGGGGCGCGGAGGCGCCGATCTGCGCATAGGTCGGCAGCAGGCCGATCGCCAGCGTCGGCGCCGCCATCAGCAGCAGGCTGAGAATGAACACGCCCTTGCGTCCGCGCCGGTCACCGAAATGCGCCATCACCAGACCGCCCAGCGGCCGGGCCAGATAGCCCGCGGCGAACAGTCCGTAGACCTGCAGATCGCGCAGCCAGGGGGGAATGCCGACCGGGAAGAACAGTTGCCCGATTTCCCTGGCGAAAAACACGAAAATAATGAAATTGTAGAATTCCAGGGCGCCACCCAGCGAGGCGTAACCCAGCACCCTGGCCGCCCATTCACCGCGGGCGCCGGACGGATCGGAAAAGGTATCGCTTGGGGAATGGTCGCCCATAACTCCGTAGGCCATCGAAAATGAGTACCTTAATTATTTATCCGCTCATACACCAGACTCAACCCTGCCATGTTGAACGTCATAAAGAGTTGATCAGGATCGCGTTTTCAGCGACTTTTTTAATGTAAAGTTCATATGCCAACTTGAACCGACAAGGCTTATCCATGAATCGACACGGACAGGGCTTCACGCTGGTCGAATTGATGATCGTCGTCGCGATCGTCACCATTCTCGCCACCATCGCCATCCCTTCCTATACCAATCACATTGCCCGCACCCGAACCCGCGGCGCGATGGCCGACCTGACGGCGCTGGCGCTCGCCCTGGAAAACCTCTACCAGGTCAATCTCGCCTACCCCGGCCAGAACACCGCGAACACCGCCGCCACGATCGCGCTGTTCACCGCGGGCGGCGCGCAAAACGGAACGTGGACACCGGCACAGTCCGACAATTTCGATTACACCGTCACCTTCGACAGCACCCCGGGCTACGCCCTCGCCGCGACAGGCAAGGCAGGCTCGTCGGTGGCAGGCTGCGTCGTTCGGCTCGACAGCAGCAACGCGAAGAGCGCGCCATCATGTCCGGTTCAATGGAACTGACACAGCGAGGCGCGACCCTGATGGAGCTCATGGTGACACTCGTCATCCTGGCGGCTCTGCTGGTCACGCTCGCGCCGCTGACCGGGCAATGGCTCGGCCGCGGACAACAGCGCGCATCCCGGTGCGCGCTGGTCAACGCCATCGATATGACCCGCGGTCTTGCGCTGCGCAATCTGCCGGCCGCCACGGACACCCCTCCCGCGGTGCTATGCCTGTCGCCGACAGCGCTGAATGTTTACCGCGGCGACCGGCTGCCGTCCGCGTGCCCCTCGTCGCCCGATGCGCGGGCGGTCTGGTCGACGGCCGCGACCGCGGCCAGCCCGTTCTTCACCCCGGCAAACGGCGCCGTGGTTCCGTCCGCCACGGCCTGCTATGCGTTGGACAGTGCCGGAACGCCGGCAGACGCAACGATCGGTGCCACCTCTTGCGACCCCCGGCTCGAGAGCCGGCTGATCAAGGATGCGCTTTATGCCAACTGCCGTTTCAAATAAGCGCCGACAACGGGGCGACATGCTGCTCGAAGCGCTGGTCGCCATGCTGGTCATGACTGCGCTGGGACTGGGACTGGTGTTCACGCAAGGCCGCGCGGCCGTCGCGCAAAAAACCCTGCGCAGCCAGAACCTCGCGGTGGTGCGCATGCGCGTGCTGCTGCAGGGCGACCAGGCCGCCTTGTGCCAGACGCCCTCCCCGACCCTGCCATTGACGCCCTCGGTTTCGCTGCCCCTGACGGTACGCTGCTCGACGCGCAACATGGCCGTGGATGCGCCGGCAGCGGGAACCGGCAGCGCGGCGGTAACCGTTCCGGTGGTGACCCTGTCGGTCAGCAGCCCCGCGCTCCTCGGACCTGGGACCCTGACCCTTTCCACGGTGGCGCCATGAAGACCCAGCGCGGACTGTCGCTGATGTCCACGCTGATCGGCCTGCTGCTGGCCTCGATCACCTTGCTGGCCATGCTGGTGCTGTATCGCGGTACCGTCCGTCAGACCGTCGGCGACAACGGTTCGATCCGTCGCGCATCGCGCGATGTGCAACTGGATGAAGCGCTGATGACCGGATCCATGAAATTGCAGAACGCCGGATATGGCCTACCGGCGGCCAAGGCCGGATCGGATGTGGTGGTTCTGAACGGCGTGACTTTCACGAACGGCACGACCCTGGACTACGCCGGCAACCCGCTGCAGACCGGACGCTCGCCGAGCGGCAACGCCATTTTGTGGCGCGTCCGGGGCGGAAACACCACGATCTGCCAGGGACTGGTCGCGCCGGCCGACGGCAACCTGTGGTTCCTGCAAACCGCGACCGACTGTTCCCTGGGCTCGGCCTGGAACACCATCGGCTGGACGCCCCTTCCGCTGCTGACGGGCAACACCTCCGTCGCCGCATCGCAGGCCGCGGTGTTCGCCCTCTCCGAGTCGGCGTGCTGGCCCTATAACAGCAATGCCGCCGCCGCGCCCGCGGGCATCCGCGCCACCATCACCCTGCGCGATCCGGTCGCCGGAGATGTCGCGCATGGCGTGTGCCTTGTCAACCTGACAGGATGGACCCCATGAGGCAACCCGCCCTCCCATGCCGCCAGCGCGGCATCGCCGTACTGCTCCTTGTCACGCTGATCGGACTGGGGCTGTCGGTCGTCATTCTGAGCGCCATGGCGTATACCCGCGCGGGGCAGGCGGGCAGCCTGAGTCTGCGCACCCAGACCGAAGCCCAGTTGCGCGCCTGGACGGGCCTCGAAGCGGTGCGGCTTTACCTTGCCACAGCCCCGGTCGCCGCCAAGGCCGATCGCTTCGGCACCGCCACACCGGCCAACCCGATTCCGCTGACACTGGATCTGCCGCAGGTCAGCGCCAGTGTCACCGGCTATGCGACCAACGCCGACCATACCTTGCAGACATTGACCGTGCGCGTCACCGGTCAGAGTGGCGGCAGCCATGCCGTGCTCGAAGGACTGGTGGACATCGCCATCGCGGCCCCGCCGCCAAACGGCGATCTGCTGAGTTTCACCGGAGACCTCAGCCCGAACGGCGGAATTTCTTTCAAGGGCGATCCGGTCAATATTCTCGTCAAGGGCAATTTCATTACCCGGACCGGGGTGCAGGGCATCACCCAGATCTGCGTCACCGGCGATATCTCCCTTTCCGGGGGAAGCACGGCATTCAAGCGGCTGTGCGCGAACGGCGATATCACCCTGGCCTCGACCCACGCCGACCTCACCGAAGCCGGCGGCGACACCAGCCTGTCCGGCGCGGCGTCGGTCGGCACGCTCAACGGCAACGGCTCGGCGAGTCTCACCGGGGGCTCCACGGCCGGCAACATCAATGTCATCAAGAACATCACGATGGACAGCGGCTCGTACGGCACCGGCACCTTCACCGCCAACGGCAGCGCCAACCTGAACGGTGGCAGCGTCCCCACCTTGCAGACCACACTGGGCAGCCAATTGCGGGGCAACGAGATCGGCACGTTGAAGACGGCGGCGAGTGTCGTTTCCACGGGGGCGGCGATCACCGGCATCGCGCTGGTGGCCGGCAACTACACCGAAAACAGTTACGGCAGCGTGAACAGCGGCCAGCTTGGCGGCCGTGTCCTGCCCGGCCCCAATCCGAAGATCAATCTGACCCCCGTCCCCGGGCTGACCGTTGCCATACCGGTCGTGCCGCCGGTGAAAATGGTGACGGCCACGCCCGTCAAGGTCGACGCCTACGCGTTCAAGAGCGCGGCGAATTACGTTTTCGGGTTCGATGGCTCGGGCAACCGCACCGTCACCGTCAACCACCTTTTCGGTCTGGCCGACGGCGCACGCTTCTACCTCGACAACAGCGGCTGGATGTGCACGGTCAATCCTCGGGGCGGCGCCTGCCCGGGCTCGTCCAAGGCGGCGCGCGCCTGCACGGGCTACTGGTCGGGAGGAAATTGTTTCGACGGGTCGGGTACGGGCACCTGGAATCTCAACGGCAACGGCACCGTGCTCGCTCCCGGCGTCGCCTGGTTCGACGGCAACGTCACACTGGGAACCGGCACGTTCTTCAACTCGGTGATCGCCACCGGCAACATCGCCACATCGGGGAACAACGTCAGCCGTGGCGTCAATCTTTCCGGTTACAGCGACATTTGCGAAAACGGCGAATACGCCGCCCACTATCCGACCAATCTGTGCGACATCAAGAACCGCAAGCTGATCGTCACGGCGGCGGGCAATCTGCAGTTTCTGGCGGGAAGCTACAACAGCAACGGGGATTTCACCGGAGGGCAGATCACCCTGGGCTCGTCCAATGCCCTGTGGGGCGACATCGTGGCGGGCGATCACCTTGTCACCAACGGAAGCACCGAAATCCATGGCGCGATCACGACCTCGGGACAGAGCGGCCGCGGCCAGAACATCATGGGGGGCGGCACGACGATCGACATGACGGGACTTCCTTCTTCCTACACGCCGGGAGGCTGGTCCTCCGGCGGGGGAGGAAACGGCTCGGGCAAAATCACCGTCACACTCCGGAATCTGCGCTATCTCTGATCCGCTTTCGCGGCGGCGCCCCGAAAAAAGACCCCCGGTCGCATTGGCCGGGGGCGGACACCTCAGAGTAAAACTTGCATGCACTCACTTGCGCCCACCTCGCGTGGGAAAGCGTGCCCAGTCTCCCACGGATTGTTCCTCTTGTGACCTGACCGGCGGTGCAGGTTAAACCTGTTACATGACAAATTCCTTTCGGGTATCAGAAGATTCCTATATTTGCGCATTACAGTGAACTTTTTTATTCGTCCATCCGTCCTATGACCTGCCTCTCGTGTACTTGCTCCACCTCGCGGGAAATGTTTTTTGTGAGCGGCAAACCGTTCGCGCCGCCTCGCGAAAAACGTTGTCAACCCACCAGCAAGAAACGGAGGATCCCGATAATGAACCATACCAGTCATAACGACATCAATTTCGACCCGCGCGCAATGCGACGGAGGCTGGACCTCAACCAGCACGAATTCTGGTCGGCGGTTGGTGTAACCCAGTCCGGCGGATCGCGATACGAGCAGGACCGCCGCATACCCAAGCCTGTTATGGAGTTGTTGCGTCTCCGCTATCAGCTCGGCATCCGGTTGGAACACATCAACGAGAAAAATGCCGCGATGATCCGCGCCATTGTGGAAGGAGAGCTGGACACGGGCACCTTGCGCAACCAGCTCAACAAGATCCGCAAGGTGATCGACGCCAGTCATGCGCTGGCGATGACCGCCGCCGAAGTGTCCAACGCCGCCGAGTCCCTGCTCGAAGAAAGGGCGACGGTTTCCGAGTGACCGAAGAAATGCGGACCGGCAGGCCCTGATGCGCGTCCGCGTTTCCCCGCCTGTCCCGCTAAGACCGCGCGGGACAGGCCCTGATCAAAAGTAATGTCATTGAAATATTAATTTCGCTATTTGGTAACAATGGCGCTCTACACTCTTTTCCGATCTCAACAACATCAAATCTTAGGGAGTCGGAAATGCTGGTTAAGCGCTGTTGTGCCATTTTGCTGGCACTGTGGGGAGTTCAGGCTTCGGCCCAGGCGATCTATCCGATCGACCGCGCCACGATGGTGGTCGACGGCAAGTTCGATTTCAAGGTCGAATTCGACGGGGTGGTCGATCCTTCCTCCGTTACGATCACCGTCAATGGCCAGCCCTACGAGAAAGTGCTCGGCGCCAAAGCCGCTTTCCTGCCCAACGAGGATAACGGCAAGGCTTCGAGCTACATCCTCCGCGACATCTCCATCAAGCATCCCGGCAAATACGAAGTCGTGGCCACCGCCGCCGGCAAAAGCATGAAAGTGAACTGGGAGGTTTACGCCACCGGTCCTCGCACGGCCAAGAACGTCATTCTGTTCATCGGCGACGGCATGACCGTCGCCAACCGGACCGCCGCTCGCGTTCTGTCCCAGGGAATCAAGGAAGGCAAGTACATGGGCAAGCTGTCGTTCGACGACATGCCCCGCATGGCGCTGATCGGCACCTCGGGTGTCGAGTCGCTGATCACCGACTCCGCCAACTCGATGAGCGCCTACACCACCGGTCACAAATCGAGCAATAACGCGCTGGGCGTGTACGCTTCCCGCGCCAAGAACAACCTGGATCATCCCAAGGTCGAGACCATCGCCGAACTCGTCAAACGCAAGACCGGCATGGCGGTCGGCATCGTGACCGACGCCGAAGTCGAGGACGCCACCCCCGCCGGCATGGTGGCCCACACCCGCCGTCGTTCCGACAAATCCGAGATCGCCGAATGGCTGTTCCTGAAAGGCGCCGATGTGGTGATGGGCGGCGGCAGCGCGTACTTCCTGCCGAAGTCGACGCCGGGCTCCAAGCGCAAGGACGACAATAATCTCATCGACCTGTTCAAGAGCGACGGTTTTGCCTTCGCCACCACGGCCACCGAACTGAAAAGCGCGGTCAAGCCCGACACCCGCAAGCTGCTTGGCCTGTTCAACACCGGCAACATGGACGGCTCGCTGGACCGTTTCTACCTGAAGGGCGGCACGGTCAAGCAGTTCCCTGATCAGCCGGATCTGACCGAAATGACCCGCAAGGCGCTGGAAGTGCTGTCGCGCAACAAGGACGGTTTTGTGCTGCTGGTCGAGGCGGGCCTGATCGACAAGGCGAGCCACCCGCTGGATTGGGAACGCAGCGTTTACGACACGATCATGCTCAGCAACGCCGTGAAGATCGCCAAGGATTTCGCCGCCAAGAATAACGACACGCTCGTGATGGTCACTCCCGACCATACCCACGGCCTGTCGCTGGTCGGAACGATCGACGACAACGCCAAGGGCACCGAAATGCGCGACAAGATCGGCGTTTACGAAGAGGCGGGGTATCCCAACTACCCGGCTCCCGACAAGAACGGCTATCCGCCGAGCGTCGATGTCTCCAAGCGACTGGCGATGTTCTACGGCAATTTCCCGGATTACTACGAAACTTTCCATCCGAAGCTGGATGAGCCCTTCGCCCCGACCGTCAAGAATGACAAGGGTCAGTATGTGGCCAACGAGGCATACAAGAATGTTCCGGGCGCCGTGCTTCGCGTCGGCAACCTGCCGCGCAGCGCCGACACCGGTACGCATACCGCCGACGATGGTGTGCTGACCGCCATGGGACCGGGATCCGAGCGCATCCACGGCTTCATGGACAACACCGAAGTGTTCCGCACCATGGTCGAAGCGCTCGGTCTCGGTTACGACGGCAAGACCAAGGGCAAGACTCCGGCGAAACCGGCCACCCGCCGCTGATTGCCCGTCTGTCCAGACGAATCCGGAGCCGCCTTGCGCGGCTCCGTTTTTTGGAGCTATCGCTGTCATGCAACGCAGATGTTTTCTCGGGACGGCATTCGTATTCGCGCTCGCCGCGGCAAACCCGGCGCTGGCGGCCCCGCCCCGGCTCGCTTTTTCGGAGCTGTACGCCAGGATCGGCGTGATGGGCACGAGTTTCTCCCCCCAGGTTCTCAAGCTCAAAGGCCAGCGGATCACCATGCGCGGCTATATCGCGCCGCCTCTGAAGGCCGAGGCGAATTTCTTCGTGTTGACCCGGGTACCGGTCTCGGTCTGTCCGTTTTGCAACTCCGACGCCGACTGGCCGGCCGATATCGTGGTGGTCAACCTGAAAAATCCCGGCACGCTGGCGCCGGGAGGGCGTCCGGTGGAAGTCACCGGCATGCTTGACATCGGTTCGAGCACCGACAGGGAAACCGGGTTTGTCAGCCTGGTGCGCCTCAATCAGGCCGAATGGCGGGAGCTGTGACCATGGACATCCCCTCCGTCGCGTCCGCCCTTCGCATCGCGGGACTGAAACTCGCCTACCCGCAAGACGACGGTCAACGCCTCACCGTTCTGGACATCGACGAGTTGACGCTCGGGCAAGGGGAGCATGTCGCACTGCTCGGACCGTCCGGATGCGGAAAAACCACCCTGCTCCATGTGCTTTGCGGCATCACGCGCGCCGATGCCGGAACGGTATCGTGGTTCGGCGAACCGCTCGAAGGCTGGACGGAAAGCCGCACGGACCGGTGGCGCTGGCGCAATGTCGGCCTGGTTTTTCAGCAGTTTCATTTGTTCGGCGGATTGAGCGCCCTGGACAACGTCATGTTGCCGACAACCTTCGGCCGCTGCCCGGACAAAAGCGCCTTGCGCGAGCATGCCCTGATGTTGCTTGAAGAGGTCGGCGTCCGCGCCGGCCAGCGCGCCGACAGCCTGTCGCGCGGGCAGATGCAGCGTGTGGCGATGGCGCGCGCGCTGCTGTTCCGTCCGCCCGTCGTGCTGGCGGACGAACCCACGGCCAGCCTCGATCAGGTTCATGCCGCCAAGGCCATGAACCTTCTGGCGCGCCTGTGCCGCGACAACGGCAGCACCCTGATCGCGGCCACCCACGATCCCCTGCTCGCCTCGCTCATGACGCGGCGCCTGTCGCTTTCGGGAGGGCGACTGATCCCATGAATCCGTTTTCTCTGGCTTTTGCGCAACTGTGGCGCAACCGTCTTTCCGTGGGCGCGCTGATCGTGCTGCTGGCCACGGCCATGGCGCTGGGCGTCACCATCGGTTGCCTGGAACGCGGCCTCAGGCAGTCGAGCGCGCGCGCCGCCGACCGCTTTCCCATCCTGGTCGGAGCCCGCGGCAGCACCACCCAGCTGGTACTCACCGGCGTTTACCTGCAGCCTGCCGCGCTCGATCTCATGCCGGCCGACACACTGCTGAAGATCCAGTCCGCACCGGGGGTGGCCATGGCGGCGCCACTGGCGTTCGGCGATTATGCCGGTTCACACCCGATCATCGGCACATCGGCCCAATTCGTCGTCGGCTTCGGCCCTCTTGCCTCGGGCCGGCCTTTCGTCCGCATCGACGAAGCCGTCATCGGCAGTGCCGTTCCCATCGCCATGGGCGGGCGCATTCGCCCCTTGCATGGCACGCCCGAGGAGAACCTTCTCGAGGCGCACGAGCATACCGAGCTGAGTTACCGGGTGGTCGGCAGACTCGCACCGACCGGCACCCCCTGGGACAATGCGGTGACGGTTCCGGTGGAGGCGGTCTGGGCGGTGCACCATCTTGGTCATGAGCACGAAAGCGGCACAGGATCCAGGGATGACAAGGATGTATCACCCGCGACGCCCGACACCGCGATGCGGATCGGTCCGCCCTGGACGCGCGGAACCGCGCACCCCCTTCCGGCCATCGTGGTGCGGCCGCATTCGATCGGCGACGCCTACCGCCTGCGCCAGGCCCTGAAGTCACCGACGGATACCGCCGTCTTTCCCGCGGAGATCCTGACCGGTCTCTATGGCACGCTGGGCGATGTCCGGACCCTGCTGACCTTTGCCGCCTCGGGCATTGAAGGCATGGTACTGCTGGCCGCCCTGCTCGCCATTGTCGCATCGCTTGCCTCGCGCAGGCAGGCGCTGGCCGTGGTACGGGCGCTGGGCGCTCCGCGCGCCTATGTGCTGGGCCTGATCTGGACCGAAGTGACAGCCATCGTCGTGTCAGGAGCGGTACTGGGACTGGTGTTGGGATTGGCCGGCGCCACCGCCCTCGCCGCCTGGCTGGGCAAAAACACCGGTCTGCACCTGTTGATCGGGCTCTCCTGGCACGAAGCGCTCAATGTTGCGCTGGCGGCGCTGGCCGGTATACTGGCAGGCCTGATACCCGCTTATCTTGCCTACCGCCAGCCGGTGGACACGAATCTTGACGCATCATGAACGACAACGACGCGGGGGAGATTCCCTCCCCTTGCCGGCAAACATGCCGGCTCGACCCTTCGGGCAAGACCTGCGAAGGCTGCGGGCGCACGATCGATGAGATCGCCCGCTGGTCGGCCATGAACGCCGGCGAGCGCCTTGCCGTGCGCCGGCGCCTTGGCCTGCCGGACACGGCATGGCCCGCCGCCGCGACCGTCGCCTGCCCCCGCTGCGGCGCACCCTTTACCTGTGGCGGCCACGGCACTCAGGCATGCTGGTGCGCGTCCCTGCCTCCCCGTCCCCTGGACTCGGCCGCCACGGGCTGTCTGTGTCCGGACTGCCTGAAAGGGTGACACCGGTCGACTCTCCGGATCACCGACAATAACTGCGCCTGCGGCTCGCCGCCCCTTCTTGAACAATCCGTTTAATCCTACATCAGATATTAGAAAGATTTTAAACAAATCCTGTCCAATAAAGCCTTTATCTGAAAGAGCCTAAAGAGCGCACAGGATTTGAAAATGAACCATGCCCCGCCCCATCGCTTTACCCGTGTTTTCCCGGAGCGCCAGCGCTCTTTCCATGGCGTTACGGAGTCCGCCAGCCGCTCCCGAGCCCTCATCCTGCTGGCGATCGCTTTGGCGCTGCCGGCCACGGCCATGGCCGAGGAGAGCCGATGGGGTATCCACGGCGCGCTGGGCGTGACCGACAAGCCCGCCGCGAGGATGAAACAGGCGGGCATTGCCGCGGTGTGGGAGCCGGGACTCGGCTGGGGAAAAATGGACTCGGCGGTGTTTTCCATGGCGGTAGAAGGGCACCTGGCCCGCTGGCGGCCCAATGACACGACGAAAAGCGGCATCACCGAAATCGGTGTGACGCCGGTACTGCGCCTGACGCGCCGTTACGGCGACATCCGGCCATACGCCGAGGCCGGTGTGGGCGTGCGTCTGCTGTCGCACGTTCGTCTTTCCGACACCCATACCCTTTCGAGCGCATTTCAGTTCGCCGACATGATCGGCGCGGGGCTTCAGGCGGGAAACCGCCAGCAGTACCGCATCGGCATTCGTTTCCAGCACCTGTCCAACGCCGGTATCAAGCGACCGAACCCCGGCATCAATTTCTGGCAACTGTACGGACAATACGTTTTCGGATGATCCGCGCGGGATCCGGATGGCGCGAACTCATTCGGACAGCAGCCGCTCGATGGCCGGCATCAGGCGGTCCGGATGCGTGGCGGGGGCGTAGCGCGCATGCACACGCCCCTCCCGGTCGACAAGAAACTTGGTGAAATTCCATTTGATCGCGCGGCTGCCCAGCACGCCGGGGGCCTCGCGCTTGAGGTAACGCCATAATTCGGCCGCCCCGGATCCGTTCACATCGATCTTGGCCGACAGAGGAAACGTCACACCATGGTTCACGCGGCAGAATGTGCCGATCTCGGCTTCCGTTCCGGGATCCTGCCCGCCGAACTGGTTGCATGGAAAACCGATCACCACGAATCCCTGCGAATGAAAGCGGCGATACAAGGCTTCCAGCGCGGACAACTGGGGCGTGAATCCACATGCGCTGGCGGTATTGACAAGCAACATGACCTTGCCGGCATGGTCGGCCAGACGAAGCTCGCCCCCCGAGAGGGACGGCAAGACGAATTGGTAGAGTTTGGCAGTCATATCCCGATGGTAACGCAAGCCGGGCCATGACACACGCGGGCCGGCCGGGTTACCATGGCGAACCATCAATTCCGTTCTCCCCCATGCAACAACTGGTCGCCCCGGTTCGCGCGGAAATCGAAATCCGCAAGAGTCGTTTCATCGCCCTCCTCTACCCCGTCGGTTCCCGCGACGAAGCCATGCGCCTTCTGGCCGGGGCGCGCAGCGACTGGCCCGATGCGCGGCACTACTGTGCCGTATTGCTGACACCGGGCGACTCCATGCTCAACGATGACGGCGAACCGTCCGGCACCGCCGCAAGACCAATGTACAACGTTTTGCAGCACAAGCAGATCGGTAACGTTCTGGCGATTGTCGTGCGCTATTTCGGGGGGGTGAAGCTGGGGGCCGGAGGGTTGGTGCGGGCCTATACCCAGGCCGTCAACGAAGCGCTCAAGGACGCCCGGTTTGTCGAATGCATCGAGTTCGAGAATGTGGCCGTCGCCATTCCTTTCAGCCGCGAAGCGCGGCTACGCCATCTGTGCGAGGAGGCGGGCATCGAGCCCGGGCCGGTTAGCTATGATTCGGCTCACGCCGTTTTCACGCTGCGGATCCCGGCTAACGAACGGCGGGAGAGGCTGGAAGCGATCCGATCGGGCTTGTCCGGGCAATTGCGCCTGATCGGCGACTAGCCCCGTCTCCCGGTTTTCCCACCGAGAACCGGCCACCACGCGACCGCGTCCGTCCTTGAAAAACCGTGTTGCCCGGTGCCAACATGAACCAAGCCCTTCGTCCAGCAGTGCTGTCAACAGAAACAACCCGCCAAAGACGAAGAGTGAGTCGCAGCCGGAAGCTGTCCGGCAAGATGGCGGTGAGCGTCTTCATGATGGCATGGTGAAGTTGAAGCCAGCCTCTACCAGGAAGTTTCCGTCAATCTGCTGAACGACAAGGGGGAGGTCATGCAGCGGACCGTTGATATGCCCCGACGAATGACTGATCGTGGCATTGGGGGCAAGCACGGCGGCATCCAGCCACAGGTTTTGCAGGCTCAAATTCGCCGCGCCCGGCAGATTGAACAGCACGCGGGTGCTGTTGTTGGCGGTGAACGCCTTGAAGGCGTCGTAATTACCGCTCAGGTCGACATTGTCACCCAGGATATTGACGAACACGAAAGCATCGCTCGCCACGCCGGAGATCGAGAAACTGCGTACCCGGGCGATATCGTTTGCCGCCACATTGAAGACTTGTACCTTGCCGTGTCCCGAACCGGAGACTCCGGCAAACTACGTACCGGCCTGCCATTGTTTCTCCGGCATTTTTTTGTGGCTGTCGCCATTTCGCTACGACACATCATGCTGTCCTCCCGATTTATCCGTACGGGCATGGCTTGACGGCTCCGCTTCACTGAAAATGGCGGGAATGCATTCAGGGAGTACGCAATGAGCATCACCAGCGTAATTGTCACCAGCGCCGCCGGTCTGCAAGCCGTGGTCAAAGACAGCTCGGTCGATGAGATCATCGTCACAGTGCCGCTGGAAGGCGTGAAATCATTGTGTCTTTCGCCCGGACAGACCCTGCGTTCAGAAGGCGAGGGCATCGCGCTCCACTTCGAGGCGGATCAGGACGGCATCGAGCTGAGCAGCGACAACACCTTGCGCGATATCGTTCTGATGACAGGTCCGGGCAAGCGCGCCATTTTCAACATCCCGGATCGTCAGCCCGGGCAATTGACCATTGGCAACGTGACGGTTTGCGGACGGGTGGAACTGCTCTCGCGGGTCCCCGGCGATGGTTTTGTCGCCATAGACGGACTGACGATCGTCCAGGCGGATACCCGGGACGCCGTTGCGCCGGGAACCCTGGACGGGGAGCCGGTTCGGGCCGCGGCATTGACGCTGTGGAACGGCCGGGAGGATGGCCGGTGGAGGGGCAGCCTCGCGGACATCAAAATCGGCAGCGAGGCCAGACCGGTCCTTGCTTCTGGCATACTCCTCGGCGGAGAGGGTGGTGGCGTGAAGTTAAGCCAGCTTGGCACCGGCGAGCTATTCTGCCATAACGAGCCGGACGCCCGGAGCACTGGCGGCGCGCTTCTTGTGGCGGCCGGCGCCAGCATCGGGCAATGGCGCGCCGACGGACGCATTGAATCGACCGGCGAGCGCTGCCTTGCCGCCGGCAACTGGGGAGACATCGGAACAGCCCGGCTTTCCGGTACGCTGATCACCGAAGGTTCGCACGCACCGGCGCTGAGCAACCACGGAAAATGGCGCGAGCTTGAAGTGAGGGCCCCGCTGGAGACGCGCGGTGCGTTTTCCGGGGGGGTGTTGCACACCGGCACCATGACCTTCGCCACTCTCGATCACGTGTGCACGCAGGGGACTGGGTCGGACGGGGTTCGGATCGAAGGCCATCTCGGGCATTTCGTTCTGCGCCGGGGGCTTTCCACGCGGGGAGGCAATGGCGAAGAGCAAACGGAAGCCCCGCAGCCTTCGCACGGGATTGCCATCGGGCAGGATGCGGCCGTCTTCACCCTGACCGTGGAAGGCGGCATCCGCACAGCATCCCCGGATTGCCTGCCCCTGGATATCCGCGGACGTGTTGGCCGGCTGAGCATCGATGGAGGATTGACCACAGGCCAGGATTGACCCCTTGCGCGGAGCCGGTTCATGAATGCCCCGGTGTTTCGCGACGACATCCAGGGCCTGCGTGCTCTGGCGATTGTCGCCGTGCTGCTGTTCCACATGGACAAAAACACGCTTCCCGGAGGTTTCGTCGGCGTCGACGTGTTCTTCGTGATATCGGGCTATCTGATCACGACCCGGATTCTGGCCGATCTGCGGGCGGAACGGTTTTCGCTCACCGCATTCTATCTGTCGCGCGTCCGGCGTCTTGCCCCGGCGCTGTGCCTGATGATGGCCGTCACGCTGGCGGCCGGCCTCGTCGTTCTTCCGCCGCAAGAGCTCGAAGAGCTTGGCGAAACTACCCTGGCCACGATCCTGCTGCTGTCCAACATCGACTTCCTGCGTCTGGAAAGTTATTTCAGTTCGGCGGCGGAATGGAAGCCCTTGCTGCACACCTGGTCGCTGGCCATCGAAGCGCAGTGCTATCTCGCCTTCCCCTGGCTCATCCGCACCCTGTGGCGCAATGCGCCGCATACCCTGGTTCCGGTACTCACGGCATTGGCTGTCGCCTCTCTGGCGCTCTCCCAGTGGCTTGCCGTCACGCATCCGGCCGAAGCGTTCTACCTGCCCACGAGCCGAATGTTCGAATGGCTGACCGGCGCGTTGACGGCGCTATCCCCCGCCGGATTCACGATACGCCACCGAAGATGGGTCGCTCCCGTCGCGCTGACCTGCATTATTGTCATGCTGGCATTTCTCAAGTCCGGCATGGTCTTTCCCGGACTCACCGCCCTGCCCGTCTGCGTCGCCACGGCACTGATGCTGCAAAGCGGTTCGGAAACTCCCTCTCGGATTCATCAATGGCTCGGCAAGACGCCGTTGCGGGTGCTCGGGGATATGTCGTATTCCCTGTATCTGTGGCACTGGCCGATTCTCGCGCTGGCGCGTACGGCCAATGGGGGTGAGCCGGAATTCGTTGACTCGGCGATCGTGCTGGCCATCATCCTGATGGCCTCCGCGCTATCCTGGCATACCGTGGAAAAGCCGATGCGCCGACTGCCGACTATAAAGACAGGCAACGTTTGCGCGCAGGCCGCCACGCTCATCGCCGCGATCGCGGCAATAACCCTCGCTTGGCACGGGATTCCTGAGCGTTTTCCATCCGATGCCCGGGCTCTTTTCGCCGCGAATGGCGATATCAATCCGCTGCGCAGCCGCTGTCATGCCGAACATGCCTTGCAAATCGCCTATGCCGGCACCTGCCGTTTCGGCGATGCGCAAGCGCGGCCCGATGTCGCCGTCTGGGGCGACAGCCATGCTTCCGAACTGGCCGTTGCGCTCGGAGAACGCCTTTCACCGCTGCGCCGCTCGGCAAGGCAGATTTCGGCTTCCGCCTGCCCGCCTGCCGCCGGATACCCGCGCAAAGGCAACGATCAGTGCCGCAGCCATAACGAGGCGACGCTTGCCGCGTTGAGCGGGGATCCGTCAATAACGACAGTGATACTGACCGCCAACTACTTGCGTTACGAGTCGTTCGGTCTGTCAGAACTCGCGGCAGGACTCGCACGTTCTGCGGCAACCCTGCGCTTACACGGCAAAACCGTTATCGTTATCGGGCAGATTCCGCTCTACCCTTTCTCGCCTCCCTCCGCCGCCGGCATGGAATTGGCTCGACACCATGACCCGGAGCGCCTTGGCCAGACGCTGGAGGCATACCGGTCGCAGAGCCGCCCTATAACCGCCGCATTGCGCGCCATCCCCGGCATCGTGCTGCTCGAACCGGAACAGGTGTTCTGCGCTCGGGGCCGATGCCTGCTTTATCGCAAGGATATCGGCGTGCTTTATTTTGACCGCGATCACCCGAGCTTGAAGGGAGCGGCGCTCATCGCGGAGCGGATCGCGCCATGGCTGTCCGGATCACGGGATTGACGATTCGCTTGGAGGCGGGCAGTTGATCGAATTGCAAGGGCTGATTATTTCCGTCGAGAACCCAATCTGGGTCCGCCCCTTTGAAACATGGCTCGAGCACCGACAGGCAACGATCACGGGGATCGGCGATTCCCATCCAGTGCCGGATCAGGTAGTAGTTGAATGCAGTTGAATAGTTGGGGTGAAATCTGCCGGTACGGCGTTCGGACGCGCTGACCACCGGGCTGTACCAGATGAACATGGGCACTTCGTAGGCCTCCTTGCTCGGTGAGACGGCCCCATGATAGAAGCGGGAGTCGGGCAACGCTTCCCATTCCTGCCCGTGATCGGAAAAATACATCAGCGAGGCATTTCGGGTTCTGAGGACATCGAAAATCGAACCCAACACCATATCGGTGTATCTAACTGAATTGTCATAACAATTCAAATTGATATCCGCACCGTCTTGAAAATATGCCGCTTGCTGCGGATAACGCTTGCACGCGTCCACATGACTTCCGGTCAGATGCAGCACGATCAGCTTCTTTCCGGGTTTTGCCAGCGCTTGTCGCAGGTGGGGCAGCAAGGCTTCGTCGTTACCTTGACCGATCCAGGTCTTTTCCCGGGCAAAACGGGCAAGGGCCGTCACTTTATTGTCATAGACACCATATTTGTCCTGGCGGCTCAGCCAATACGTGCCAAAGCCGGCCATATTGGCGATTCTCAGAATATTATCCGGGCTTCCTTTTTTATCTACGACCCTGGACAAACTCAAGGGCACGGCGATGGTGGTGACAGGGGCCGCGGAATGAGCCTTATCGAAAATGATCATGCGTTGCGCATCGGCCTGAACTCGGGGACTGGTATCGCGCCCGTAGCCATAAAGGGCCAGTTGCTTTCTGCGCGCCGACTCGCCCAACACGATAACGAAGGTATCGATCGATGAAGTGTCATGGCCCGCGTCGAAGTGGACCGGTGGAGGAACGGCGTCACCGATTTCCTTCCGGTCTTGCACCAACCGCAAAACATGGCCGACATTAAACAGCGGGGTTTTCGTCAAGGTCAACACGGCGATCGGGTAGTGCTCGCGTCCATTATGACGCAGATACCACCCGTGTTGAACCGCCAGCAGCAAAAGAAACGAAATGCCTCCCCGCCTCAACCACTTCACCGGCAACACATTGGCCATTATCGCAATACTGACGCAGTGCCCAACGAGCAAACCGATCCCCAGAACCACAATCCAGAGATGGCTCGACATCATTTCCCAGGCCTCAGAAAGATTGGAGCTAAGAACACTATCGACAGCGAAGAGATTCGCCTCGCCACCATACAGCGCACGGCACGCTACGCTGAGCGTGGTGCACAACGTCATGACGACAATGACCGGCAACACGAGGAACTTGCCGTACCGTTTACGCCAAGCGAGAGCCAGCATGAAACAGCTTAACACTCCGAAGAGAAATATCTTCAGGTTGGTTTCGACGAGTCCGGAAGACCCGGCCAGAGAAGAGACCGGAACAAACAGGAAAGGCAAGGCGCCAATCAGCAGCATCAGCGCGGTAGCATAATATTTTTGCAAATTCATGAACAAAAAATTAATTTTTATTAATTATAATTTTCAATTTCAGAAGCCGTCAATGCGGTCCGGTTCCAAACAAGTTTTCTTCCCTCCTTCCTGCCCCGGGCTTTATGGCTGATTCAGGCGCACTGCAGCATTCACGACAGGAATATTGACCCACTCCCGTCTTTACAACACTTTACACGCCCTTTACAGCAATACCACTTACAGACCAGAACAATACCATTTACATACCAATCGGCGAGTATTAGCCTAAGCAAGCCGTATAAAAATGACATTAGGGTTCACAACCTCCGAGGAGATATGTATGAAACTCTGGCCGCTGGCCGCCGCACTTGCGTTGGCCTACCCCGTCATGGCTTTGGCCGATGATCCGCTCCCGCCCTCAAAATCCGCCCCGTTTGTCGAAGACCCGTACGAACAGATGCCGTTCTTCAGCAAGGCCGGCACCACGGTGCGCGCCACCTGGTATTCCAGACACCGCACCACCTCGGACAACGACAATGAGATCATCGTCAACGCCCTGGGACTCGGCGTGGACTGGAAATCCGGCTTCGCCGGCGGCGTGGTCGGGCTGGACGTCACCGCGAACAGCAACCTGCGTTTCGGCGCGAGCCGCGGCTGGTCGGAAGTGCTGTATCACGACCTGCGCAACGACAAGGAGCACAGTACCGCCGCCATCGGCCAGGCCGCCGTCAAAATCCGTACCGGGGACGACAAACACGGCTTGCGCATGCGCATTGGCTATACCCCGGTGAGCATCGGTACCATGGGCACCTCCGGCGGCCTGCATTCCCACGCCTATCGGGGTGTCGAAGGCAAGTACCAGTTCGGCGACCTCGAGGTGGGGTATGGCTGGGCCGACCGCTTCCACAACGAGTGGGACAACCGCTACCGGGCGATGACAACCTTGTGGCACCAGAACCGCGGAGGCTTCGCGGGAGCGGCACCCAAAATCGATTACGTGCACAGCCTGGGCGCGCGCTATGCCCTTGGCCAGAACGGCTTCATTGACGGGGGCGTGGGTGAAGGCAAGGACTACCGGCGCAATGCGCAGGTCGCCGCCTCCTATACCTGGAAACTCGATGGCGCCGACCTGAACCTGACCGGGTACTACCTGCAAGGCCGCTACGTCACCAAGAAGAGCGGTATCGCCAACCCCAGGAACGAATGGCACGGCAGCCTCGGGGCGACTTACACGCGCCAGGCCTTCACCTGGTTCGCGGGCTACGGTCAGACCCATGCACCGGACTCCGGGGAAATGAACTTCCGGATGACGGCCTGGGGCAACAGCGACAACCGCAATTTCATCCAGACCTGGGGCCAGCTGGACGACTTTGTCTGGGATGGAACCCGCGTGGTCAAGCTCGGCGTGAATGTCGATCTTGGCAAGCTCGCCGGCTGGAACGGCTTTAGCGCGGGCCTGAGCGGCAACTCCGGCACCAACCTGAAAAAACTCGACGGCTCCACCACGCATGCCGACGAGATCGACGCCAACCTCAGTTACAGCGTAGGGGGAGGCATGCTCAAAGGCCTGAGCGTCGGCCTTTATCCGGCAAGACTGCGCACGCACGGTTTCGGCCGCAAACAGGACCGAAACGATCTGAAAGTCATCGTGTCGTACAGTCGCAACCTTTGAAACCAAGAAGGAGTGGATGACATGAAACGCACTACTCTGAACATCGCATTACTGACGCTGGGCTGGCTGTCCCTTGGCACGGCCGAAGCCACCGTCAATGCGAAGGATCTCGCGGCCAATCTCGCATTCCGCATCGGCATCACCGACAACCAGGCGGGAAGCCACGGCACCGATTGCGCATCGCTCGGCGCGGACTGGGCGACCTGCTACAAGGCCGAATTCACGCTGAGCAATGTAGGGAAAACGCCTGTCGCCGGCGATGGCTGGTCGTTGTATCTGCACAGCATCCGGCGCCTGCTGAAAATCGACCACCCGGGCTTCACGCTGCGCCATCTCACCGGCGACCTTTATGAACTGAAACCGGCGCC
Source organism: Paludibacterium paludis (assembly GCF_018802605.1). Lineage (NCBI taxonomy): Bacteria > Pseudomonadati > Pseudomonadota > Betaproteobacteria > Neisseriales > Chromobacteriaceae > Paludibacterium > Paludibacterium paludis. Next base: position 2,620,673 of record NZ_CP069161.1, read on the forward strand.
GGGTTTTGCCGGTCTTGCTCCCGGCGAACGCCTCGCCCTGCCGGTCATCGGCGAATACTGGCACATTCTGGAAAGCGACGCTCTCCCCCGCCAGTATGTGGTGGTGCCGGGACAAAAACCGGAAGTGCTGCGACGCTCCGATTCGGAAAACCCCAAAGACGTGATCGCCCCGATCACCGGGGATAACTGGAAGCGCTCGGCCGGCGATCACAATCGGCTGGCCACGCCGGCGAGCCGGTTCGACCTTCTGGCGGACAGGGGCGATGCCCGGCCCGCATCGGCGGTGGCCCACCGCTTCATACCCGCCCCGCTCAGGCAAGATGTGGCCGAGGGAAGCAGAGACATAAAAAGCCTGGCGCTTGACCTGCCCGGCCTGGCTCCGGAAAACATCGCCGCGCTCAAGGCCCGCATCGGAGTCCTCGGACTTGCCGCCGACAAGCATCCGCAAGTCGTGACAGGCCGCATCGCGAAGGATCTGCCGGCCGACATCGCGGTAACGGGCGGCTATCGTCTGACCATCGATGCCCGCGGCATCCGAATCGACGGATACGATGCGGAAGGAGTTTTTCACGGGGTGCAAAGCCTGCTCGCCCTCTTGCCGCTCAACGGCGGCAAGGTCGCGCACATGAAGGTCGAGGACGCCCCGCGCTATCCCTACCGAGGCTACATGGTGGATGTGGCGCGCAACAACCACTCGCCGGCCGTGCTGCGCAGGATGCTCGACCAGATGGCCGCCTACAAGCTCAACCGCCTGCATCTGCACTTGTCGAACGATGAAGGCTGGCGCCTGGAAATTCCGGGACTGCCGGAACTCACCCGCGTCGGAGCCAGGCGCTGCCATGACCTGACCGAAACGCGCTGTCTCTTGCCGCAACTCGCTTCGGGCCCTGACAACCGTTCCGGCGGAGGGGTGCTCACACGCAAGGACTACATCGACCTGGTGCGTTATGCCGCGGCCCGTCATATTCTGGTGATTCCGGAAGTCGACATGCCCGCGCATGCCCGCGCCGCCGTCGTATCGATGGAAGCCCGCTACCAGCGTCTGGCGAAAGCCGGGCACCTGCGCGCCGCCAACGAATACCGGCTGCTCGACCCGGCCGACACGACCCGCGCCCTCTCGGTGCAATTTTACGATCGCCGCAGCTTCATCAATCCTTGCATGCCCGGAGCCCGGCGCTTCGCCGAGAAAGTCATCCGCGAGATCGCGGCCATGCATAAAGAGGCCGGCCAGCCTCTTGAGGTATGGAACTTCGGCGGAGACGAAGCCAAGAACATTCTGTTGGGGGGCGGTTATCAGGATCTGAACGGCACCGACCCCGGCAAGGGCCGCATCGACAAGGCCGCTCAGGATCGCCCGTGGGCAAGGTCGCCGGTCTGCCAGTCGCTGATAGCCCAGGGCAAGCTCAAATCGGTGGACGAGCTGCCGCTGATCTACGCGCAAACCGTGAGCGAACTGGCGAGGCAAGCCGGTGCCAGCGGTTTTGCCGCCTGGCAGGATGGGTTGAAACTGGCCTCGGGCCCGAAAGCCTTCGCCACGCCATCGGTGCTGGTGAACTACTGGGATCCGCTGTTCTGGGGCGGCGACAAGGAAGCCTATCACTGGGCGGGCAAGGGCTACCAGGTGGTGCTCGCCCTGCCGGATTATCTGTACTTCGATTTCCCGCAGGAAGCCAACCCCCGGGAGCCGGGTTACTACTGGGGCGCTCGCGATACCAGCACCTATAAAGTGTTCTCGCTGGCGCCCGGCAACCTGCCGCAAAACGCCGAAATCATGCCCGACCGCGATGGCAACGCCTTCGAATCGCTCTCGAGCGAGGAGCCCGCACCCTTCGCCGGCATGGAAGGACTGGCATGGAGCGAAGTCATGCGTACCGACCAGCGCCTCGAGTACATGAGCTATCCGCGTATGCTCGCGCTGGCCGAACGAGCCTGGCACCGTCCGTCCTGGGAGCTCGACTACCAGAAGGGCCGACGCTTCAAACTGGGCGAAACGAACTGGGTTGACCGGGCCGCGCTGAATCGTGACTGGCAGGACTTCGCCGCCGTGGCAGGATGGCGCGAACTGCCCAAACTGGAAAAGGCCGGCGTGCGTCCGCGTCTGTCCCAGCCTGGCGTGAAATCCACGGCGGCGGGCTGGGAAGCCCGCACGGAATTGCCGGGAATCGCGGTGCAATTCTCGCGGGACGGCGGCAAGACTTGGGAGACATTTGGCCAATCAGCGCAACCGGGGCCGGGAGAGACACCGCTCTGGCGCACACAAAGCCCGCTGGGCACGGTCAAGGGGCGCGAAGAGACCCTGGACGGCATGGCCCCCTGATTTTCTCCAGGCGACGAGCCTTGAGCCACCCGTGTCCTCCGGGTGGCTTTTTTTCTGTCGGCCGCCGAGAGGCAGGCAGACAGGGTTCGCACATTATACTACTGTGAATAACAGCATGAAGAACCCATTCCGGAGACACCGCCATGCAGTTCGACGAAGTCCTGCCGCAGCATTTCATCACCCTGTCGAGGGATCCCTATCCGCACATACTGATCGACACCGCCTTGCTGCAACTGGCGGGTGGCGGAGCGGAAGCCTCGCAATTCCGGCTTCAGGTTCTGGCGGCCGCCGGCTGGCGTCATCATGCGGTCACGCCGCTGGCCAAATACCCGGCGGAAGCCAGCGTGGTCTACAACCGGATCCGCGGCGTGCTCGCCGTCACGCAAGACCCGCAAGCCATCCTGGACGAGCTGGCCAAAGGATGAAAAGAACACGCGGACCCGCCTGCCGGCGGATCCGCGGTGCCGCGCGTCAGGCGACGGCCTTGAGGACGGCGTACAACTCGTCCTTGAGTTTCAGCTTCTCTTTTTTCAGGACTTCGATCTCCTCCATCGAAGCGGGCTCGATGCGCGCTTCCATGTTCTTGATACGCTGGTCCAGCTCGTTATGGCGCTCGAACAGCCGGTTAAAGTGCGCATCCTCGGTCTTCAAGCGCGAGATCAGATCGCGGTATTCGGGAAACATGCCGGACTCCTTGCCAACGACCGGCCCGGCGCGGGCAGGTCTACGCATTCAGTCTACCCAATGTCATGTTTCGCTGATTTGATCTGGCTCAGTGCCGGATGGCGGGCAATGAAGAGCGAATCTCCCCCACCTCTTGCGCAGACACGGCGCCGGCCGCATTGCCCCAGCTTTGTCGCAGGTAGCTCAGAACCTCGGCCACATCCCGGTCGGACAATTGGTGGGCATAGCCCGGCATGCTGTACTCCCAAGCCAGATGCCGCGTGCGCGCATTGACGCCGCCCTCCAGGACAACACGGATCAGCGAGGAGGGATCGCGCGCCATGACGGCGGAACTGCCGGCCAGAGAAGGAACGACACGCTCATGCCCCTGCCCGGCGGCCTGGTGGCACGTCGCGCAATTCTCGGCATAGAGCGCCGCCCCCGTTTTGACCGACTCGACCCTGGCCGCTCCCGATGACGGCAGGCTCTTGATATAGGCCGCGATCGCCTTCAGATCGGCATCCTCAATGTACTGGGAACTGTAGTGCACCACCTCGGCCATCGGTCCGAACGCCGCGGTATAACGGTTGCGACCTTCGCGCAAGTAATCGGTCAGATCCCCGGGCGACCAGTTGCCCAGGCCTTCGCGCGGGTCGGCCGTCAGATTGCCGGCGAACCAGCCGGCCAGCCGCGCGCCGGTCAGATATCCCGGCTGGCGTTCCGACAGGGCGACTTCCTGGAAGGCAAAACCGCGCGGCGTATGGCAAGTGCCGCAATGCGCCATGCCCTGCACCAGATAGGCACCACGGTTCCACTGCGCGCCGCGCGACGCAACCGGCTGATAAGGGCTGGCGTCATGGAACAGCCAGCGCCATACCGTCAGCGGCCAGCGCATCGACAAGGGCCAGGGGATATCGCTAGCGCGATTGGACTGCCGAACGGGCTCGACCCCGCCCATGAAATACGCATACAGATCTTTCATGTCGGCATCGTTAATACGCGCGAACGAGGTATACGGCATGGCCGGATACAAGGAGTGACCCTCGCGGGCCACCCCTTCACGCAGCGCGCGAGCGAATTCGTCGTACGTGTAGTTGCCGATACCGGTTTCCTTGTCCGGCGTGATATTCGTGGAATACACCTTGCCGACGGGTGTGTCCATCGGCAAGCCTCCGGCGTTGGGTTTGCCGCCAGGAGCGCTATGGCAGGCGATACAGTCGGACACGCGGGCAAGGTAGGCGCCGCGGCTAATGCTGCCGGTATCGACGCCGGCCAAGGCGGAGCCGGCGAGCAACGACAGGGCCAGAAGGCCCAGGGTTTTCAGGGAAGTCATTCGCGGTTCCTCTTAGCCCAGTTCATTGACGGCGCGCCATGCCTGATCGATGGCGGCGTGCGTGTACGGATTCCAGTCGGAGTCGGAATTGGCGATCGTCACATTGCCAACCGGGCGGCGGGCGGCATGAATGATGCGCTGACTCTCCGCTTCGTCGTCGAACAGGGAGTTGAAGAAATAGGAGTAGCCATGCGACCAGCGGTTGACGGTGATACCGGCGATATCGCGCTTGTGATCGAAACCGGCCGGTCCGAGAATGCGCTGCAGCTGGTCGCGCACCATGGATTCCATTTGCGCGAACGGCATGGCCAGCAACTTGGCGCGGCCCATGCGCGCCTGGGTGCGCACATCAAGGCCGGAGCCCGCCACCGTCGGCACATACACCATGTGCAGGCACATCGGCTCGGCAGGGTCTCGCGGATGACGGTAGCCGCCAAGATCCACCGGGTAATCGAGCTTGATCCGGCTATAGGGCATGGACGGGCAATAGAGTTCGTGCACGCCGAGTTTCGCGAAGCTGCGCCAGTTCTTCATGGCCACCTTGGTGTACACCAGCGGACATTTCACATTCTGTGCCAGGGCGTGCTTTTGATCCTCGGGCAAGCTCGGCATCATGTGCGGAATCATCATGTTGTAGCAGGCCATGACCGTATGTCGCGCCTGAACGCGGTGCAACCGGCCGGCCTTGTCCAGGTAGCCGACATCCACCTTGCCATGGGGGTTGTCCACGCGCACCACCGTGCTGTTCAGTCTCAGGCGCACCGGAGAGCCGGCGACATCCAGCCTGGAGTAATCGAAACGGGCCATGACGATGTCGTTCATGTCCTTGCCCGGCGCGACCCGGGGGATCATTTTGCGCACCAGCAAGCGGGCGATGGAGGCGTTACCGTCGGGGAAATGGTAGATATAAGGATCGCGCAGCTCGGCCTCCGCTTCGGCGCTGATCTTGCCCAGTCCCGCCACGCCGTGAAAACCCGGCAAATCGAGGTTGCGCGCATCCAGGGCCGGCAAACCGTCGATGCCCACCGCCTGGAAGTCATTGCTGCGCGCCTGGAAGAAGCGCACGGCCTGGGCGCTTAGCCCGACATGGCGTGTCAGATACGTGCTGTAGCTGATCTTGGCCAGATACGCTTCGCGCTTGGCGCGGGGCATGTCCCCCAGATAATCGCGCGTCGAGGTGTGCAGATCGATCAGCGCATCGCGATCCTTGCGCGATAACGGAAAATCATTGATGAAATCGCGGACCGGTCGCGCATTGAGGCGCTTGGGATCGATGTCATCGGCCACCTGCAGGTAGGGGTCGCCCGTCACCAGCTTGTCCGTGCCGAAGTTCTCCCTGTCGAAGAACACCCCGCGCGACAGCTTCATGTCGGGGTAGAAATTGCGGTCAAAATGCTTCGCCAGCGTATCGATATCGACGGTGAGCTCCTTCATCAACTTCATGGCCACCGGACTGAACACATGCTTGGGCGATTGCAGTGATTCGGTGCCGCCATAGCCGAGAATCGTCTTCCCTCCCACATCGAATTCATTGCGCTTGGCGTGCCCGCCGAAATCGTCGTGATTATCCAGAATGAGGATGCGGGCGCCGGGATGTTTCTTGCGGTAGAAATACGCCGCGGACAGGCCGCTGATGCCGCCGCCGACCACGACAAGGTCGTAGCTTTCTTCGACCTTCACCGCATCCAGCGCGTACGCGTGATGAGCCCGCCCCAGCTTGTGGGCGGATTCGAACGAACCGTCGTGATTGCCGCGCAATCCTGTCAGCCCCGGAGGGTAATAGCTGGCGCCGACCTGCCGGGGCGCGGCGCGGAGGATCTCCAGCGGCGTCAACCCGGCGGCCACCGTCAGCGCGAAACCGTTGAGAAAGTCTCGGCGAGTAATGGACATGGTTTTTCCTGTTGATATGAGTTGCAGACCGGCAGCCTCTGCGTGCTGTCCGGATAAAGCCAAGGCGCTGCGATAGTCAATGCTCTGGAGTGACGGTCGGCGACGAATCGCCGGACGGAGGCGCCGGCAAGACGCATGGAAAGGATGAGGACACCCGGGATGCCGGGACGGGAAAAGGCTGCGCCATCATGCCTTTTTCGCTCGGCCGGTTATGCGTGGAGCGGAATGGACCGGATCGGTCCATTTAAGCTAACGTCATCAAATATTGATCTATTATTAAGAATTAAATAGAAATCAGCCGCATCTGTCAAGACAGTTGTCCTTTTCCTCGCGCGTCCCCCACGGCGAACCGACCGGACCGCGGCCGGCTCCGAGACAGCCGCGCGGGAAGCCCCGTTGTCACTTGGGACTGCCCAAAGGGAATCCGCCTTCCCGATGCGCACTGCCAGTGCGCGGCGACAACCAGGCCGGTAACAGGCGGCGCGCCGGGAAACACTGATTGACCAGCTCCCTGGCCGACAGCATGGCGCCCATGCCCCCTCCCCCGGGAAAAGTCCAGGCTCCCACCTGGTACAATCCGTTGAGCGGATAGCGCATCGGAAAGCGTTTGCGTATCCCGGCCTGCTGAACGGACTGTTCGAACCCGTTGATGCTGCCCTGCTCGTTGCGGGTATAGTTTGCCATGGTCTGCGGGGTTCCGGCCTCGATCAGTTCGATGTGCGCGGAAAGCCCGGGCACCCGGGACTCGGCCTTCGCGATAAGAAGGCGAACCAGTTCGGCCTTCTTTTGCCGGTAGACATCGGGGGGCAGGCCGAGCCAGTCTTTGCCGGGCACCATCGTGAACAGACCCACCGAGGATTTTCCGTGGGGCACCAGCCCCGGGTCGACATTCGAGAAAAAATTCAGGCTCCACCCCACCCGGTCATCGCCCGCATCGCCCGCCAGCATCTTTTTGTATTGGGACTGGGAATCCAGATCGTAAGCAAAATAATGGCTGCATTCGTCCGGTTCGATACCCAAAGTCCCGAGCGGGCAGTCCAGACCGAGATACACCTGAAAACCCGACATGGCAGGCCGCATGTTTCTCAACCGGGTCAGGAAAGAGGCGGGGAACACCTCTTCGCCGATCATCCCGACAATCGCTTCCGGACTGATGTTGCTGATGACGCGGGATGTGGCGATGCGCCCGAGCCGGCGAGCGGAAACGCCGACCACACCTTGCCTGTCCACATGGATGCGCGTGGCGCCCGATGACAACTCGACCCGCCCGCCATGTTCGCGAATCACATCGACCAGCGCGTCGGACAGTGCCTGCGCTCCGCCCTTGACCGAATAGCCGCCATGCGCGAGAAAATCGTAAAAGGGATAAGAGAAATACGAGAACGCCAGACGCCGGGATGGCAAGCCATAGCACAGCCACTGGGCACTGAGCGCTTCCTTGAGCCGTTCGTTGGCGGTGAACAGGGAAAAGAACTCATGCACGGTCATGTGTTCGTAGCGCGCCAACCGCGGAAAAAGCAGCGGCATCATGGCGAGCTTGAGCGTGTGGGGCAACGGCGTGGCCATATAGCGGCTCATGTCCCGAAACATGTTTCCCGCCTCGTCAAGAAGCCGGCCGATATTGGCCGCCTCCCCCGGAAAACGCTTCGCCAGCTTGCGCCGATACCCCGTCAGATCGCCAGGCTCCACCAGCATTTCCCCATCGTCGGTCACCAGCCGGTACACCGAGGCGAGGGGGATCAACTCCACGCGATCCGCGACACCGCACTCCTGCAGGCACCGGTACGATAATGTGCCCGGCTTTGCGCCGTTAAGAGCGCGTAACGCGACGTCGAAGGTGAACGCGCCGCGGGAAAAACTGGTCGCATAGCCTCCTGGTTTGGCCTGACGCTCCAGAACCAGGATTTTCTTGCCGCGGCGGGCGAGCAAACTGCCCGCCGCCAGACCGCCCAGCCCCGCGCCAATGATCACCGCATCGTAACGCTCAGACATCCCGTGCACTCCTGTGAATCGTCATTCTCCGCATCCGCCGGCGCCCGCCCCGGCGCATTGGCCGATCCGCCACCTCCCGGAAAGATTTCTGTTATTGCCAGATGGGCGAACGGCATGACTGTCCATCGCGGAGGCCCGGTGCGGCACACTTCGTTGCCGGATGCAGGGTCCAATGAATTGAAAACATGGAAACAGGCAAGACAGATCACGCCATCGAACCACCCCGGCGGGGCAAAACGGAAGCAACAGAAACACCTTGAAGCCGCCTGATCGTCTGGCGTTGGGTAGTATCCTAAATCACCACATGCATATGATTTTGACATATATCAAAGTCAATTACATTTGAATTAACTGTTTGAATTGCCGTTGTCAAAACACGGCGAGCCGCCACTCGCCCCACACGATGCGCTTTACCGGGACGCGACCGCTACAGAGAACCGGCCGGTCCGTCAGGAAGAACGGTATTTTTCCGCAGCAGATTCGTAACCAGACCTGCGCGCCCGACCAGGCCAGGCGATCCCCTGCGAACACGGCGGCACGCGGCTGCCTCGACCAGCACGCCGCCTTCCGAAGCGCCGCTCCAATGCGCACCGGCCTCCGCGCGGATACCGTTGCGACGCGTCGGGCCGTACCATGGGAAACTGTCCGCCAACACCTCCCCATCTTGCGTCAAGCGATTGATCGCCTTGTGGGGGAGACAAAAAAGCAAAGGACTCCCGGTCTTCCGCCTTTGGGAAGAGGCCGTGTCAACGGCGTCATTGCATAACCCCGGGCCATGGACTAGAAGTAAAAGTCCGGGCTCCACCACAGCGCATCGCGCCTGACAACGGTCCCGCAACCCGATACCGGAGTCGCAAGCATCATGTCTTCAGCGTTTTACCTCCTGCGCAGCGGCTGTTTTGGCGTGAATGGCGGAACCCGCCGCAACCGCACTGTCGCGGCCCGCATTCCGTCAGCGCGCGTGCTTCGCCTGAGCGCCGGACGGCGAACCCCGCTTCCGTCTCCCGAGCCGGTGAGGAGCATGGGAACCTTCGTGATCTCGACATTCTCCGTGGCGGCAGCCGAAGAGCGGGAATAGTCCGGCAAAATCCCGTGCCCCGCGGGCGAGCCCGCCCGCTTTCCCCGCCTGCCCCCCATTTATCGTGATCCCAACAAGGCGAGGGTTTTGCGATGGCACCGACTCTGCTGCTGTTCGACCTGGGCGGCGTCCTGATCGAAAATGTCATGTTCGAACGGCTCAACGCCTTGCTGCCCGCGCCTCGTCCGGCCACTGAGCTGAAGGAGCGCTGCCTGAATTCCGACGCGTTTCGGCGCTTCGAAAGCGGGCACTGCCAACCTCGCGAGTTCGCCGGGCATTTCATCGCGGAATGGAAGCTGAGTCTTGCTCCCGATGCGTTTCTGGAAGAGTTCGCCGCATGGCCGAAGGGATTTTTCCCCGGTGCAGAAAGATTGCTCGCCACACTCCGCCAGCGCTACCGGGTGGCCTGCCTGAGCAACTCCAACGCGGTGCACTGGACGCGCTTCGGCGGATTCGCCGAGCACTTTGATCTTGCCCTGTCCTCACATCTTCTCGGCGTCGTCAAACCCGACCGGGAAGCCTTTATCCGGTCTCTTGACATCTGCGGCGCGATGCCGGACGAGACGCTGTTTTTCGACGATTCGCGGGCGAATGTCGACACGGCCCGGAGCCTCGGCATCGCGGCGCACCATGTGGAGGGATTCGATGCCCTGACCACGCGCCTGCAAGACCTGGCCCTGATCTGACACCCTTTCCGCCCGCCCCCTTGCCAGATCATGAAAAGGTGTGTCGTCCCTCGCCCTCATCCCGGCTCGATAATCAAGCATCACTGACAACAGTTTCGCAAACTGCTTTTATGTCCTACTCTTCATGCACTTCCCGCGAGTCAGGTTCGCCTGCCACCTCGGCACCTTTTCGCGCCCCCAGACGGAGACATGCACATGGCAAAAGTGAGCACTTACCTGATTTTCCGGCGCTCGACCGAGAGCGCGTTTCTCTTCTACCGCTCAGTATTCGAGAGCGAATTTCTCTGTCCCATACACCGGTTCAGCGACACGCCGTCCCAGGAGAACCAGCCGCCCGTTGCGGAGGAAGACAGAAATCTGGTGATGCATGTCGCCCTGCCGATTTTGGGCGGTCACATACTGATGGGCAGCGACTGCCCGGACAGCGGCAAATTCCCTCTCGAACCGGGCAACAACGTCTGCATCAACCTCGAGCCCGATTCTCGCGCAGAAGCGGATCGCCTCTTCGCGGCCTTGTCGCGCGACGGATCCGTCAAAACCCCAATGCAGGAGATGTTCTGGGGCGCTTACTTCGGGGCATTGATCGACCCGTTCGGCATCCACTGGATGATCAACTGCGAAAGCAAGACCTGACCCCCCGCCTTCGGCAACGCCGCCGATCCCGCTTTTCCAGTGCCAATAATGTGTAACGACAATCAAAAGCGTTACAAACGAATCCGGGACACTATACTGACCGGAGTGGCGGCAAGAAGAGCGGGAAACGGAAATGGGCGGTGGCGGGAGGTCTCGGCGGGAAAAGTGGCGCAAAAGCGCCGCCGTTGCACTGTGCGTGGTTGCGCAGGCCATCCCGGCCGCCGATCTGTCAGGCGTCAGGATCTACACGGATAACGACCCACCCTATGTGATAGCGGATGACAAAACCGGTATTCCGGGGGGAACCGCCACTCGCAAGGTTCTTGCCATCCTTGTCCGTCTGAAGTTGCCCGCGTCGACCATCCGGGTGGTGCCTTGGTCGCGCGGTTACAACGAAGCGAAGAACCGACCCTATGCGATGATTTTTCCCATCGCGAAAACCCGTGAAAGGCAGGGTTTTCTCGATTTCACTGTCAAACTGCTCGATTCGGAAGTGTCGTTCTACCGGCTTCGCTCGCGTACGGATCTTTCGCTGTCGTCGCTGGAGGATGCAAGGAAACACCGTATTTGTGTGGTTCAGGATGACTATCGCCACGAATATCTGGTCGGCGAAGGATTCATGCAGCTGGAACTGGCCTCCGACTCGACGCTCAATGTGAAGAAATTCATCGCCGGGCGCTGCGATCTGATCATGTCGACGGAGAACGGCATACTCAGCAAGCTGACTTCGCTTGGCAAGGATCCCTCGCTGGTGGAAAAGGCATTGCCAGTGAGAAACCTCGACAGCGCTCTTTATGCGGCTTTCAACAAAGCAACCCCGCCCGATGTCATCGAGGCCTTCCGGCATGCGGCCAAAGGGCTGGACTCCATGTAACGCCCTGCCCCCCGATTCAGCCGTTTCCCGCACACCCCGCACTTTTGGCCGATAGTCTTCCCGAAAAAAAGGAATACCATGAAGTCCGGTACGCGCAAGTGACTCCTGCGCGACAACACATTTTCGACAAGGATCGCCTTATGCAGACCGTTTTATGGAAATCCGTCATGACCACAGTGCTGATCGGCATCACCGCGCTCGCCCATGCCGACGAACCGGTCAAGCTCTCCGAGGCGCAGCAAAAGCGGGTGGATGCCGCCATCGCCCGACTGAAGTCGGCCGAAGACCGCGCGACAGCCTCCGCCTGGAGCACCGCGAAAAAGGCGGCGGAAATCCTGTGCGGCCCGGCTTCCTTGCGCGCGGCGAAAAAACAGGATCCCAGTGTCGACAAGGTGTTCCTTGGCGACAACTCGACGGAAAGCCTGAAACTGGTCAGCGCGGGGCGCCTGGAAGGCAGGGGGTCGATGCGTACCCGCAAGGGCTGGCGCGACATGACATTCGTCTGCACCCTCAACCCGATGTCGGGCAAGACTGTCCGCGTCGCGATCACACCCACCCGCTGAACTGGCCGGTAACAGGATGCAGGACGCCACCGCCAATGCGCAGGACGCGGGCGGGAACGAGATGCCGTGGCCGGCGGTGACTGGCAACGATGACAAGCGCTCCGCGTTCCAGCGCTCGGGCCATGCCAGCCTCAAGAACCTCGCAGGCAAGGTCGTCCAGCGCATTATAGGGTTCGTCGAACAACAGCAGCCTGGCGCCGCTGGCGAATGACAGCGCAAGAAAATGCTTGCGCCCGGTGCCCAGCGACAGTTCGTCAAGCGGCTGCCGTTCCGTACCCGTCAGGCGGAACGCATCTAGCCCAGCGCGCCAAGCGGCCTCATCGAATGCCGGCAAAACCTCAGCCGCCAGACGCGCCCATTGCGATGGCACAAGCCATGGCAATGGCACTTCGTCGCTGTCGCAGAAAAACAGCTGGCGGCGGTATGCAGCAGGATGGGAGGCCTCCTCGACACCATTGAGCCGCAGTGTTCCGCGGTAGCCCGGCAAGGCACCGGCCAGGGTACGCAGGGCGCTGGATTTGCCGCTCCCGTTCTCGCCGGTCAACCAGACCAGTCCTGCCTCGAAGGTCAGATGGGCGCAGTCCAGGATACGTTTCTCCGGGTAAGCGATGCTCAGCCCAACCAATTCCAGACGACTCATCCGGTCAGCTCCGAAACAATCGCCAGGCACGCGGCCCAGCCAAAACCCAGGGGAAATATCGCCCGCTCCGGCGCGATGTCGCGAAGCGCATGACACAACAGGCACTGCAGGGGCGCGGCCAGGCACAACCAGAGCAGCGGTTGCGGATTCACCGGTTGGGCAGCCCATATCGTCATGACAAAAAACGCATGAAACGCCAGATACGGCAAGAACGCCAGTACCGCGACGCCGGTCGACAGTCCGGCTATCGGCCAATGCCCGAGGCTACGCTTTATCCGGCGCTCTGCGGCATGCAATCTGAGCTGCCACATTCGGGTAAAAAACTGCATCAGCGAGAAAGCCAGCATTGCAGCGATGGGGTGGTACCGGAAAGGAACAGAGGCCAGGTACCCCAGCATCACCCATGGCACACCCTGCAGCAACCGCCTTTGCCCTGCGGGTAACGCGGCCAACGTGACGTTGAGAGGCAAGGTCAGGACAACGGGCATTCGGAACAAGGGAGGCCGATAACGGGTGCCTCCCCGCGCGAGTTGCCATTGCAGCCAGAGCCACATGATCGAGGAGGCCATCATCGTACCGCCAACCCCCAGCCAGCCGATGCCGCCCAGCGCGGCATCATCCACCCGCCCCCCGCACAGCCAGGATGCCAGCGCCATCGCTAACAACAAGGCCGGCAACGGCATACATGCCGCCAAGGCCAGCAGCGCATCGCCAATCCGGTGCTGACGGCCGGACAAGGGCAAGCTGGCGAACAGGCGGATCACCGAAGGCGGACGCAAAATAGGCAACAGGGGAAATGCGGCGAACAAGAACAGCATCGCATAGCCCCCCTGCAAGGCAGAAACGGGAAGTTTGCTGAAATACGGCAACCAGGGGATGGCGGGATCGCCCCCCTTGACCAGTTGGTAGACATACAGCAACGAGGGAAACAGCAACCAGGCGCCGCGTCGCCTCAGCAGCCGGAGCCAGTCGTCGGCGAAGGCACGCCAACGCAGCCCCAGATAACAGGCCAGCGCCGGCGAGACCGCCCAGCAATTAGGCGCGATTGGTTTGCATCCGCCCACATCCGCTCCTGAATTCGGTTGGCCGGCCAAGATAACTCAAAAAGCATAAAAATAAAACAACAATCCGGACCTCTCTTGCTCTTCGGCTCCGACCAACTTCCAGACAAAGCAGACCTCGCGGATTGTACCGGGAAATGGCCAGATGCAATTGCCGGGTCAGCCGCGCGGCACCTCCTCGCCCTCCTCCGAAGCCTCAACGCCCGCGTCCGCTATCCCCGGACATCCGGCCTTGAATTCTCCCAGGATCGGCACCCCGCCCGTACCAAGAAAGGCGTTCAGGCCCGGCCTCCGAGCCTTTGGCCGATCAATTGCGACAAATTCTTTCATGTAACGCCGGGTTCATGGGCTCTTACGCATGATATCGCGCGGGATTTTTTGAACCCCGAGATCCCGCAGGCAAGGCCGTGATCGCGTCGTCAGCAGCGGCCAGTGCGATTCACGTTTGCCCATGCGACACTGGATGATTCTGTTATTTAAAGGCGAGAATAATGCTCAACGCTGTATTCTCGTCCGTCCCCCACGCAGCCGGTGCGAATCCAAAGACCAATCGAGTAAAATGTTTCGAACGGTTGGCTTCCAAGAACAGCGATCGAAGCGAACGGAGCACCGGCTTGATGGACATTGAATGAAGGACTGCCACATGGCGAACACAGAGCTGGATAGACTGGTCATCCGTCGCGCGAACGAAGCAGACGCTCCGGCAGTGTTAAGAATTTTCGATGAGATAATCGCTTGGTTTGTCGAAATACACAATCAAGGGCAATGGGGATCTGAGCCGTGGTCGACCCAGCCACGGCAAGTTGCCAGGGTGACCGAAGCGTGCTCGCTGCCCGGCGCGTGGGTAGCAGAGGAACAAGGCGGCCCGGTTCGGGCCGCTTTGGTATTGGGAGAAGCCATGCCCTACGTTCCAGCCATGACAGAACCTGAACTCTATGTGAGATTGCTGGTGGCATCACGTAGATCAAACTATCGAGGTATTGGTCGACACTTGATGGCTTTCGCGGAGGATCAGGCAAAACTGGCCGGGGTAAAGCGCTTGCGTGTCGATTGCTATGGCGGGGGTTCCGGTGCCCTGGTGCAATTTTATGAGTCCTGCGGCTACGAGCGAATCTGCGCATTCGATGTGGATGGTTGGCCGTGCCAGCTGTTAGGGCGGTCGGTGTGAGCAGACAATGCGAGAAGCCTGACTTGACGCCAGAAAAGCAGCTTGGCTGGCCCGGCCAGCTTATGCCTTGCCGGACCACATCTATAATCGGAAGGTAACGCGATTACTTGTCCAGGTAGTGTTGCAAACCATTCCAGTAGCCCTGAACAAATTCGCGAATAGCGGTCCGGTCATCGATCCAGACGCCGAACTCCATGTTATACGACGGGTAGGCGTTATCCGAACCGATATAGCACAAGGCATCATCAACCAGAGTCAGCTTGCAGTGATTGCCATTCGAGGTCAGATCGTTCCTGACCCGTCTGTAACGCAACAGCGTCCTGACCAGGTCGGCGACGGGCGCCGCCGGTTTGATGATCCCGGTCAAAGCCTGCCCCTGCATATATGCGCCGAGCCGGGACGAAAAGATTTCGGCATGCGCCATGTCGGACCAACCCTTGTCATAAAAGGAGCAGACGATATCGATGCCGCGATCGGATCCGTCAGTCCGGCTCATGGTCGCCAGCGCGCAGCCCATGGCATCGAATGTGTCAAAAGCCCAGATCAGCCCGTCCCAATGAACCCCCAGCCGTTCATTGACAAGACGGACGAACGACTGGTAGGCCGGAATGCCCAGCAATAACCCTTGGACCACGGCCTGCTGACTCATGCGCACTGTGCGCTGCGCATGTCGGATGGCATGGCTGCGGGAATAGCGGGACGCCCAGGCCATGGGATTAATGCCGAACTTATGCGCGACCTCGCGGAACAGCTCGCTGTCGTCGCTTAACAGGCGACACAACAAGACCAGCAAGGCCGAACCCGGCGCAGACGCCTTCTTTTCAATCCAAAGCGCGGCAAGATTGAGAAACGCGTCCCGCAGCGCGTCGAAAATTTGTACTGGATACTCGAAATGGCTCATATGCCAGTCACCGTTACGGCCCACGCTAAGCACATGGGCCGGCCCCGCGTTAACGGGCATGGGGCCAAACACGGGAACGTGGCGGCAAGGAATCGGTTCGGCAGAGGTTCCGTCAAGCTTCACGGCCTTGCACCATGAGACCGGATCGGAACCGGAACGCGCGCCCAACCGTTGCCAGAGGTAGTCGGCGAACAAGTGCGCGTCAACAGCGGCATCCCCCCGCAAGGAGATATCCAGATCCAGCACGGTGCCATCAGGCCGGTTCTGATAAAGCTTCCAGTAATTCATGCCCCCGGTGACCAGCGCCAGGCCATTCATGGCGAAAATCTTCGAGTGATTCCAACTGCCGGTAACCCGTACCCAGTGTTCCAGCAACTCGGGAAGCATCGGCCGCAACTCCGCTTCCATATCGGTGATCAGTGCGCGCGCGGCGGCCGTCAGCCCGGCAGCCGCGGTCAGTGTCGCCGGATGGGTCAGGTGTTGCCAGAGCTCGCTCACGACCCTTTCAATGAAAGGGCTGACCTGGCCCGCCTTCGGAGTCGGCAGCGGTACGGACGGCGAGCTGTTTCCGCAATACAGCATGGCGCGAGGATGGCGTATGTGCGTGGTGATGGCCTGGTAGATTGTGTCTTCGGCCACGAAACCGTTCCAGTCGATCGGCGTATCGTTGCCGATCAGATAACGGATGACCGGCGTGGCATCGCTCGGCAATGCGTTGATGTACCGGGCGAGCGTACCGATGATGGTGTGGCCTTCATCAGAAGCTCTGTCCTCGAAAATCCGGGTTTCCTTGGCGAGGGACAAATTACTCAGGTCGATGAAACAGGGACGGTTCCCCCCCTCGGCGACAGCATCGACAATGGCGCGGTGAAGCGCTTGCACAAAAGGACTGTAAGACGGTATCTCCGGTGTCTTTGGCCTTTCGTGGGAAGCGGGGGGAGCTGACGGCGAACCCCACGAGCCAAATGGCGCCATCACCCACCATGACGGAATCAACCGGTTTTTGCCGCTCCATCGGTAGGAAATACCTTCCTGCATGCCGCGGGACGGCGACCGGGGGTCCTTTATGTCGAGAATCTGGAGCTCGGCGAAGAGATCGCGGGTATCCATGTCACAGTCCGATCAAGCGGTGGTGGCGGAAAAGCCAAGCGCAATGACGACAGCGTCATTGTTGTGACCATAGCGAGTTTCAACTCCGACGAAAGTGGCAGAAAGGGCAGGTCTTTAGTAGCTGGCGCACAAGCAAGACCAGCCGCCAATCCTCTAAACGGAAAATGACAGCGAAGCAGGTGACCACCTCATCGCGAAGCGACGGCATGCTCCACTTCGCATGTCTTTTGACTCTATCGCGTCACATACCCCCCAAGGACGCCGAGAGGAAATGCATCGTTGCGAGAGAAATTCTTTCAAGTTCCAGGCAGAAAATGGAGGAGGGAGGATAACCATGACACACTTCGGGACACCCGCTGACAGATCACGCACTCATCATCATGAAAAGCTGAAGGTACTCATAGCGTGGTAATACGGAAACATCGCGTAATCTTGCCGAACGGCCAAAGAAATGGCCCCGATGACATTCCGGAATGTTGCCAGATTTGAATGTGGTGGACCGGAGGAGGATCGAACTCCCGACCTTCGCATTGCGAACGCGACGCTCTCCCAGCTGAGCTACCGGCCCCGAGAAGGGCCATTCTACGCCCCGGTCAATCGTTTGCCAAGCATCATGCAAAAAGAATTATTTCTCGCTTTTTTTCATGGCAACAAACTCACCGGACAACCGTCCCCTTACCTCGCCCTCCTCCAGCAGCACGGCCAAGACGGCGATGCGCGCTCTGCCCTTGCGTTCAAGCATCCGTAAAAAGCCCGGCCACGCCCCCTCTTGCAGAAGCATCGCCTCCACCGTGACCGCTTTGGCCACAGGCTTCTCATACTCCATCGCGTGGCGCTGAATCACCAGATCCGCCACCAGCCCCTCATCGGCCAAGCGCACGTGCACAAGCGACCAGGCGGCGAGAATCGCCAGCGCCGCGCCGCTGCCGCCAAATAGCGTGCCATGATGATTGAGATTGGGCGCCAGGGGCGCATCCAGTATCAACCGGTCCGGCCCGGCATGGCGGATGATCGCGCCCATGGCAACGCTCATGGGGATATTGTCGTTCAGAAATACTTGCAGCCGTTCTGGCGTCATGTCCTTAACCGGCAATAGTCACAGATAAAAACGATACGGCATGAGGCCAAATCAGGCAAACAGGCAAGTGGATAGCGCGCGGACAGAAACACTCAAAACCGGCATGGACCAAAAAGGAGGGAAGTCTTGATACAGGCAGGATTCACCGGTGAAGATATCTGGTGCGAAAGGAGAGACTCGAACTCTCACGCCTTGCGGCGCTGGAACCTAAATCCAGTGCGTCTACCAATTCCGCCACTTTCGCGTCGCTCATGACGGGCGTTGACACACCGATTTCACGAACGGCGCACAGAATACCGTAAAGCCCCGCGCCCGGCAAGCCGGAAACCTTCCCCCCTTGCAAAATAACGGCCAGGACCCTATTTAAGGACAAATACTCGACCATTTGTGATAATGGCGTCGAGGGACGAAACTATTTATCATCCCTCCTGTCTATCTCGGACACGCAACATATCACCCAACACCAGGAGACTGACTACATGCAACCGAACCTTCAGACGGCCTACTCGCCTTCGCTGGCCGAATCGCGCCACAAGGTTCTGCGCAACACCTATGCGCTGCTCGGTCTGTCGATGATCCCGACGGTCATCGGCGCGCTGATCGGTGTCAGTATGAACTTCGGCTTTTTGCTGAGACAAAACCCGATCATGGGCATCGTGGCTACCTTCGCGATCTTCTACGGACTGGTTTACGCGATTGAACGCAATCGCTACTCCAGCACCGGCATCTATCTGATGCTCGGCTTCACCTTCGTGATGGGCCTGCTTCTTGCCCCCCTGCTGCAATCCGCTCTCGGCCTGCGCAATGGCGGCGCGCTGATCGCGGTGGCCGGTGGAGCGACCGGCGCGATCTTCCTTGGCATGGCGGCGATCGGCGCCACCACCAAGCGCGACCTGTCCGGACTGGGCAGCTTTCTGATGGCCGGCGCCATCGTGCTGATGCTCGCCGTGATCGCCAACATCGTGATGCAGATGCCGGCGATGATGCTGGCGATTTCCTGCGGTTTCGCGCTGTTCAGCTCGCTGATGATCATGTACCAGGTGAAGGTGGTCGTGGACGGCGGCGAGGACAGCTACATCTCCGCGGCGCTGACGATCTACATCCAGATCTACAACCTGTTCACCAGCCTGCTGCGCATTCTGATGGTGTTCGCCGGCGATCGCGACTGACCGCGAACGCACTAGCACTCATTGCATCGCCCCCGGTCACGACGCCGGGGGCGTTTTCATTGGTAAAGCCGTTTTTTGCAAGTCCGCATCCGGTACCGGCGCTACTCTGGCTTGACACCCACCACACCGGAGCAGCCGCATGATCCCGTCGATTTCCCCGTTGCAGTCATCTCCCACCCCCCTGTCGGAATTGGGTATCGGCCTGACCCTGGATGAACTTGTCACCCGCGCGGCACAAGGTGATGAAGACGCCATCGAATACCTGGGCAATCTGGCGCTGCGCGACGACGCCATCGGCAAAACCGCGGCTCTCGCCTGGTTCGACCTGACGATGCACGAATCGTCAGTCATACGCGACAGGCTTGCCGACCAAGCGGACATGATGCTGCGTATCGTCGCCCAAACCGCAACCCATGACAGTATCGATACCGGCCTGCTACCCGCCTTGGGCAACCCCGGCCATCTGGCCTTCCTGTTGGGCAGCCGGGCGCATGACCTCGGACACACGGTGGTGGAAAAATTTCTCAATCAGGCCTTCAGGCACAAATCGGGCGACCCGGGTGAGATCGCCGCGCGCAAAGACAGCCTGGGAGAATCCCCATGGACTCTGGCGCGCCTTGTCTCGCAGGACGAGATTCATGCCGAGCTCGAGCGGCTGCCCCGCATGCGGACCTGCCGGACCCTCCCGCGCGTGGTCACCGCCACCGAACTGCCCGGCCTGCTGCTCGAAGAAAAGTCGGGCACTTCGCCATGGCTCGTCCCGTTTTATCAAAGCCTGCACTGGACGCTCCTTGTCAGGCTGGCCAACGGACGCTGGCTCCACTTCGATTCCAACAGCGAAGGATCGCACCACCCGCTCACCGGATTGTTGCCGGCCGATCAATTGACATGCGCGCATGCGCGGCTACAGAAAAATGTACCCAATGGCTGCGGGCTTTTCATGACGGAGGCCATCCAGCGCCTGCAAGAAAACCGCCTGGGAGACCCGCAAACGGTGTTGAACGCGATGATCGGGGAATTTCAAGCCATGGACGATGCCGGCCTCGCACACTTCAACCGACAAAAAAGAATGGCGCTGATCAGACCTTTGCTGGATTAGCGTCAGGCAGCCAATCCGGCCACCAGCCATCGTCGGCGCGCGCGTCCAGCGCCACGGCCACACCGGGAACCGCGGCGATACGACCGTCATCGCGCACGAGAAGCGGAAGACCGGCGCGCAACGCCGGAGGGATACCCCACTCCTGAAGCAGGGTCTTGACGCGCTTGTGGCCGATCTCCAGCAACACGCGCTCTCCCCCCTCCCTCGGCACCAGCCTCAATCCGGCCTCCAGTACCGATTCGGCCAGCCCGCCACGGCGCCGGGACCAGACAAACCGACCTTCCCATCCTTCCTGAATCGAACCGCTGTCGGGCCAGGCGAGCGGGCATGCCCCGCCGGCGCGAAGGCCGGCAACGGCCGCCCTGAGCCGACCGCGATAGCGGAACACGACAACACCGCCCCATGTCAGGGACGGGGAGCGGTCTTCTCCCGCCACAAGCACCTGATGCCGGAAATCCTCAAGCATTTCCGGCGCAGCGGATGGCGCACCCAGTTTTCCCAGCCAGGCCACCAGGAGCAGCCTCTGGCGCGGGGCCGACAAGGCTGAAAAACGTCCCAGATCCAGCCCTTCATGGTCCTCGCAGGTCTCAAGATCCATGCCCGCGACCTCCTCCAGCACCTGAGCGGCATCGGCCATCAGCGCGGCACTGCGCGCCAGATGACGGCGGTACTCGGGAACAGCCCGGGCGATACGGGGAAACACATCGTGGCGCAGAAAATTGCGCCGCCAGCGCACATCGGCGTTGCTCTCGTCCTCGACCCACGACAAGGCGCGGGACACGGCATACGCCTCGATCTCTTCGCGGCTGAACCCAAGCAGCGGGCGCCAGTAACGGCACCCACCCTCGTCGCGAAGCGTCGGCATGCCCGCCAGCGCCCTCACCCCGCCACCGCGCAACAATTGCAGCAGTTGCGTCTCCGACTGATCGTCAGCGTGATGAGCCAGCACCACGCAATCGGCCCGGCTCTCGCGATAAACACCGTAACGCGCCTCGCGAGCCACCGCCTCGAGGCTCATGCCTCCCGGTATGGCAAGCTTTACCCGGTGAACACGCAAAGGGACGTTCAGGGCCTCGCACAACGCGCGGCAATGCTCCACCCAGCGGTCGGCATGGGGACTCAATCCGTGGTGAACGTGCACCGCGCACAAAGAGAACGGGCGCTCGGAACGGCCGCGCGCCAGAAGATCCAGCAACACGACGGAGTCGATGCCGCCGGAAAGACCAAGCTCCAATGACAAATGGCCGGACAGGCTGTCCGGCCATTGCTTCAGAACTTCCCGAAAAAGGTCAGGCCGCATTTTCCAGGTAACGTCCATAACTCATCAGACGGTCAAAGCGGGTCTTGAGAATCTCGTCGATCGCCCTTCCGTTGATTTCTTTCATCTGATCCTGCAAAACCCGCTTGAGCGAACTCATCATCTGCCCGTGGTCGCGGTGAGCGCCGCCCAGGGGTTCGTTGACCACCCGGTCGATCAGGCCGAGCGACTTGAGGCGATTCGCGGTAATGCCGAGCGCTTCGGCCGCCTCGGCGGCGCGTTCGGCGGTTTTCCAGAGAATGGAGGCGCAGCCTTCCGGAGAAATCACCGAGTAAGTGGCGTACTGAAGCATATTGACGTAATCACCGACGGCAATCGCCAGCGCGCCGCCCGAGCCGCCCTCGCCGATCACGGTGACGATCACCGGCACGCGCAGCTTGGCCATTTCATAAAGGTTGCGGCCAATGGCCTCGCTCTGCCCGCGCTCTTCCGCGCCGATCCCCGGGTACGCGCCCATGGTATCGACGAACGTCATCACCGGAATGGCAAACTTTTCGGCGAGCTTCATCAGGCGCAAAGCCTTGCGATAGCCTTCCGGGCGGGGCATGCCGAAATTGCGGAGAATCTTTTCCTTGGTCTCGCGCCCCTTCTGGTGGCCGATGACCATGACGGGCTGTCCGTTGAAACGGGCGAGTCCGCCAACGATTGCCGGGTCGT
Organism: Paludibacterium paludis; assembly: GCF_018802605.1. Taxonomy (NCBI): domain Bacteria; kingdom Pseudomonadati; phylum Pseudomonadota; class Betaproteobacteria; order Neisseriales; family Chromobacteriaceae; genus Paludibacterium; species Paludibacterium paludis. The sequence continues at coordinate 2,642,903 of NZ_CP069161.1, forward strand.
CGGCATAGGTGCGATCCCCGTGCAATTCATGAAAATCAGTGAAAATGGTGTTGATGTAATCCAGCGCCAAAGGGCGCTGCGGATGGCGGGCCACCAGGGAGATCTGGGCCGGAGTCAGCTTGCTGTACAGTGTTTTGGTCAGCTCCTGACTCTTCTTTTGCAAGCGAGCGATCTCTTCGGAAATGTCCAGAACGGAGTCGTCCTGAACGAACCGCAACTCTTCAATTTTGTTTTCCAGCTCGGCAATCGGCTGCTCAAAATCGAGAAAGGTTGGCTTCATGCGTTTCGTAATCCGGTCGAGGAGAATCCCGGAATAATACATGAGGCTGACGACCGACGTCACCTCTCTGTCCGACAAAATGCATTCACCATCATGGAATTTAAAAAAATGCGGGTTTTCCCTAAAAAACTCGATGAAACCCCTTGCGCAAGCAAAAACGATATGGTTTAATTCGCCTCCTCGCTGATCGCGAAATGCAGTCAGCAGAACGGTTCCAGGGCGTTTAGCTCAGTTGGTAGAGCGTCTGCCTTACAAGCAGAATGTCGGCGGTTCGACTCCGTCAACGCCCACCAGGGTCTGGAGCGGTAGTTCAGTTGGTTAGAATACCGGCCTGTCACGCCGGGGGTCGCGGGTTCGAGTCCCGTCCGCTCCGCCAGGCACCCTGCCGTCACAATGGAATTCCGGGCGTTTAGCTCAGTTGGTAGAGCGTCTGCCTTACAAGCAGAATGTCGGCGGTTCGACTCCGTCAACGCCCACCAAGGTTTGGAGCGGTAGTTCAGTTGGTTAGAATACCGGCCTGTCACGCCGGGGGTCGCGGGTTCGAGTCCCGTCCGCTCCGCCAAATCGTTGCAGTACCCTTAAAGGGGCGTTTAGCTCAGTTGGTAGAGCGTCTGCCTTACAAGCAGAATGTCGGCGGTTCGACTCCGTCAACGCCCACCAGGTTGGAGCGGTAGTTCAGTTGGTTAGAATACCGGCCTGTCACGCCGGGGGTCGCGGGTTCGAGTCCCGTCCGCTCCGCCAACCTTCGCAGTACCCTTGATCAGGGCGTTTAGCTCAGTTGGTAGAGCGTCTGCCTTACAAGCAGAATGTCGGCGGTTCGACTCCGTCAACGCCCACCAGAGTTGGAGCGGTAGTTCAGTTGGTTAGAATACCGGCCTGTCACGCCGGGGGTCGCGGGTTCGAGTCCCGTCCGCTCCGCCAACTCCTGCAGTACCCTTATCAGGGCGTTTAGCTCAGTTGGTAGAGCGTCTGCCTTACAAGCAGAATGTCGGCGGTTCGACTCCGTCAACGCCCACCAGGTTGGAGCGGTAGTTCAGTTGGTTAGAATACCGGCCTGTCACGCCGGGGGTCGCGGGTTCGAGTCCCGTCCGCTCCGCCAACACGCATCAGGCTTCACGACACGCCTCCGGGCATGAGTCGCGAAGCCTTTTTGTCGTTCGCCCCTTCCTGGAATACACCGGCCCGCGGAGTGAACCGCGAACCGGCAAGCCCATCCGTCAGCGACCGTGACGACGCCACAGAACGATCACGAACATCAGCACCATCACAAAGAAAACCAGCACCCAGAACGGCATCGCCATGCCCAGAAACGTCCAGTCAACCACGGCGCACTCGCCGCTGCCTTCGAACACCTTGCGAAACATTCTGGAAAAGGGCATCGTTTGCAGCATGTAATCGAGGCCGGGACCACAGGCGGGCACCATGTCGGCGGGCAAATGCTGCAACCACAACTGGCGCAGTGAAACGGACCCACCGGCAATGGCGGCCAGCGACACCAGCACGGCCCCGATGCGGAATCCGGTCCGGCCAGGATTGGCAAGCCCTGCGATCAGGGCGACAAGCCCCACCACAATCACGCCAACACGCTGAAAAATGCACAGGGGGCACGGCTCCAGCCCAAGCGCGTACTGCGAGTACAAGGCAAACCCCATTGCTCCGGCACACGCGGCAGAAATCAGAAAAAACCCTTGTCTACGACCGGGAAACCCCATGGTAACAAACCCTTCATAATTGTTTTAATCAGAACTAAGCCGAAGCTCAGATCATAACCGCTTATCAAAGTTCCAGAAACCTGCAAATCGCGTCTCGCTGCACCATTGCATCCTGATAACCAAGCGAGATCAGCTCCCGGGTATAACCCGGTTCGAACAGCAGATAGGTCGCCAGCACCGCGCCGCGCTGCCCGGTCCCTCCCGTCCCCCTCAACAGGAATCGCAGCATCGGCGGAAACAGGCGGATATGCTTATGAGCTATTTTTTCCAGTGACTGGCTTGGATTCAACATGAAAATATCCACTTTGCGCAGACGGGTCTCATGCACCAGGTCCGGATCGCGCGCCAGCAGCGACATCGTATGATTAACGCGCACCAGCCGCTCAAGATCGGTCGCCATGCTGTCCAGAAAAACGCTATTGAGCAAGTGGCCGAATACCTGCGCGGGGGATGGATAGCTGCCCGAACGCCGCCGCTCCATCCCGTGGTGCTGATGAGCCAGCCCCACCACGAAAAGACGGTCGGCCCCCAAGTGCAGGGCAGGCGACAGCGGTGTCATCTGGCGCACCGCGCCATCGCAATAATACCCGTCCGACAGCTTCACCGCGGGAAACAGCAAGGGAATGGCCGACGTCGCCAGCAAGTGATCAAGCGTGAGCGCCTCCCGCACGCCAACCCGCTGATGCCGCGTCCACTCCTCCAGTTCGGTTTTTCCCTGAAAAAAGGTCACCGAGATGCCCGTGGTATAGCAAGAGGCGCTAAGCGCCAGCGCTTCGAGCGCCCCGCTGCCAATGGCTCGCCCGACGCCAGAAAGATCCATCACGTCGTCAAGAAAATGCCGCAAAGGACGATTGTCCAGAAAACTCGCCGGCGGCCCCCAGGCACGACCGGCCGTCAGGATGGACACCCCGAAGTGCAGAAAGGTTTTCAGGAAGTAAGCGATACTGCCATCGTAAACATCATCGATGTGGACACGTTTCCAGATCTTTGTCAGATAGTGCGCGGTGCGCCGGAAATCCTCGGCGCCACTGGCAAGAGCCACGGCGTTGATCGCCCCGGCAGAGGTACCGCAAATAACCGGAAACGGATTGCGCTCCGGGGCGGATTGCATGCGGGAAATAGCGAGCAGCACCCCCGCCTGATATGCCGCCCGGGCGCCGCCGCCGGACAGCACGAGTCCCGTCCGAGGCGTCTCCGTCATGACGATGTCCCGATAAAAGTCAGTGCATTAATTTATCAATAGCAGAATCATCTATCAAACATCAAATCAATGCACTGCCCCGGCTTCATCAGTCCTCGCCGGCCACCATCATCCCGCCGATCAGCACTGAACCGGTACGCCGTCCGCCCCGGTCGATCGCATCGTTTCCGATGGCCTCGATATCGAGGAACATCTCCCGCAGATTACCGGCAATCGTCAGCTCCTCGACCGGCCAGGCGATGACGCCATTTTCCACCCAGAATCCGCATGCGCCGCGCGAGTAGTCTCCGGTCACGGTATTCACGCCCTGCCCCATCAGCTCGGTGACGAGCAACCCAGTTCCCATACGGGCCAGCAGGGCCTCGAATGTCTCGCCGGTATCCTGCAGGGTGAGGTTATGCGAGCCGCCGGCATTCCCGGTGGTCGCCATGCCAAGCTTGCGCGCGGAGTAACTGCCCAGCATATAACCCTTGAGCACGCCGCCATCCACCAGCCGTCGCGGCGCCGTGGCGACACCCTCGTTGTCGAAGGGACTGCTGGCCAGTCCGCGGGGCAGGAAGGGATCCTCGTCGATGGTCACCTTGTCGGAAAACACCCGGGTATCGAGGGCGTCCAGCAGGAAGCTCGATTTGCGGTACAGGCTGCCGCCACTGATTGCCGCCACCAGATGGCCGATCAGCGAAGCGGCGACCGGAGCCTCGAACAGCACCGGATAACGCCCCGTGCGAACACGCCGGGCATCCAGGCGGCGCACACTGCGCTCTCCGGCTTTCCGGCCGACTTGCGCGGCCGTGTCCAGATCCTCGGGATGGCGGGCGACACTGTACCAGTAGTCACGCTGCATGGCCGCCCCTTCTCCGGCCACCACCGCCGCCGACAGGCTGTGCCGGGTGCTGGAAAAGCCATCGAGAAAGCCATGGCTGTTGGCATAGATGAACTGGCTCGAATGGGAAGAGACGGTGGCGCCTTCCGAGTTGACGATCCGCTCGCTGACCCCGCGGGCGGCTTCCTCGCACTCGCGCGCCAGTCCGATCATCGATTCGACAGGAAGATCCCAAGGGCGATACAGATCAAGATCGCGCGAAGCGGTGGCCAGACGATCCTTGTCGGCGAGACCGGACGCCGGGTCGTCGGCGGTGAAGCGGGCGATGTTGACGGCGGCGCGCACCGTCTCGGCCAGCGCCGCATCGGAGAAGTCAGATGTGTTGGCATGGCCTTTTTTCTGGCCGATGTACACCGTGACGCCGACACCCTTGTCCTGGTTGTATTCGATGGTCTCGACCTCGCCAAGACGCACCGTCACGGTCTGGCCGAGCCCTTCGGACACGTCGGCCTCAGCGGCGGTCGCGCCTTCCTTGCGCGCGAGGTCGAGTACGCGCGCCGCCAGGGTTTCCAGGGAGTTTCGACTAAAACTGAAGGTAGAGTCTGCCATAGTGTCTTTCGCAATGGTCCGTGACGCCCGCGTGAAGCAGGCTTTTCCGGTATCATACCAGTCTTGAATTGTATTGAGTTCCAAGAAAATGAGCGATCACCACGACGCGTCGACCGGCGACGAGCCGATCAGTAAAAGCGAAAAAAAACGCCAGCTCAACGAGCTGCAGGATCTGGGCATGGAGCTGGCCGAGCTGCCCAAGGAAAAATTGCGCGCCATGAACCTCGACCCGGATCTTCTCGAGGCCATTCTGGACTATAAGCGATTCACCGCGCATGGCGCCAAAAAACGCCAGGAACAGTATATCGGCAAACTGATGCGCGACGTGGATCCCGAGCCCATCCGGCAGTACCTCGCCGTGTTGCGCGGAGAATCGGGCGAGCACACCGCGTGGCTGCATCTGGTGGAGCGCTGGCGCGAACGTCTGCTGGAAAGCGACGAAACCCTGGCGGCCTTCCTCAACGACTTTCCCGAGGGCGACGCCCAGCAACTGCGCACCCTGATCCGCAATGCCCGCAAGGAACACCAGGAACAAAAACCTCCCAAGGCGTTCCGCCAGCTGTTCCAGACCATCAAGGCGCTGATTCCCGAGCCCGGCGTTCCGGCGGCCAGGGGCGACGGCGAGGACTGAGACGGCATGCCGTACCGCCCTCCCGCCTGGCTGCCCGGCGGACATGCCCAGACCATCTGGCCGGCGCTGATGCTCAAGGCGCCGCCGCCGGTTTACCGCCGCGAGATCTGGGATACGCCCGATGGCGCGACCATCTGCGTGGACCGCGTGGACGGCACGCCCGGCGCGCCGCTGGTGGTGCTGTTTCACGGACTGGAGGGCAGCAGCGCCAGCCATTACGCCAGCGCGCTGATGCGGGAGGTGGTAAAGTGCGGCTGGCATGGCGCGGTGCCCCATTTCCGCGGATGCGGCGGCATGGACAATCCGCTCAAGCGGGCCTATCACGCCGGCGATGCCGCGGAGGTGCGCTGGATTCTCGCCCGGCTCGGCGCGCAGAACCCGAAGCTGTTCGTGGCGGGAGTTTCGCTCGGGGGCAGCATGCTGCTCAACTATCTGGCCGATGAGGGCGATACCGCCCTGCCGCTCGCCGCGGCGGCGGTCTCGGCGCCGCTCGACCTCGTGGCGGCAAGCACACGCCTCGACCGAGGCATGGGACGCCTGATCTATACCCGGATGTTCATGGACACCCTCAAGCCCAAGGCCCTCGGCCAATTGGCACGCCACCCGGGACTGTTCGACGGCCAGGCCCTGCGCCGCGCGCGCACCTTCAACGAATTCGACGAACTGGTGACCGCTCCGCTGCACGGCTTCGCCAATGCGTTGGACTATTGGGAACGCAGCAGCAGCAAAACGCGGCTTGCCGACATTCACTGTCCGACCCTGGTGCTCAACGCCCGCAATGACCCGTTCCTGCCAGAGAGCGCCCTGCCGGCTCAGGATGCCGTATCCGGCAGGGTCACCCTGGAGTTTCCCGCCGACGGAGGGCATGTCGGCTTTGTCACCGGCCGCTTTCCCGGCCGCATCGATTGGCTGCCGCGACGCCTGATGGCCTTCTTCTCGCCGCATCTGTGACACCGGCTTGCCAAAGACTCCCGGCTTCTGCATGATGATTGGCTTTCGCAGACCCGCCGACGAGACGCCGCATGTCCGATATCCTGACCACCATTCTTGCCACCAAACATGAGGAATTGCGCGCGGCGCGGGCATCGCGCCCGCTCGAACGCGTGCGCGCCGACGCGCAGGCCAGACAGGGCGACCGGCGCGATTTCATCGCCGCGTTGCGCGCGCGCCATGCCCTGGGCAAAGCGGCCGTCATCGCCGAGATCAAAAAGGCCAGCCCGAGCAAAGGCGTTATCCGCGAGCATTTCGAACCGGCCGCGATCGCGGAGCGCTACGAAGCCGGCGGCGCCGCCTGCCTGTCGGTATTAACCGACCGACAGTATTTCCAGGGCAGCCCCGACTATCTCGAAGCGGCGCGCGGCGCCTGCGGCCTTCCGGTGCTGCGCAAGGATTTTCTTGTCGATCCCTACCAGGTGTACGAGGCACGCGCGATGGGCGCCGACTGCATCCTGCTGATCGCCGCCGCGCTCGATGACGCGCGGATGCGGGACATGGAAGCGCTGGCGCTGGAATTGGACATGGCGGTGCTGGTCGAAGTGCACGACGAAGCAGAGCTCGAACGGGCGCTGCATCTGTCGACCCCGCTGATCGGGGTCAACAATCGCAACCTCAAGACCTTCGAGGTATCGCTGACGACCACGCTGCGGCTTGTCGGCGTCATGCCGCCGGACCGCATCCCGGTGACCGAGAGCGGGATCGCCACGCAGGACGACGTAAGGCTGATGCGCAGCCACCGCGTCGACAGCTTCCTGGTCGGAGAAGCCTTCATGCGCGAAGCCGATCCGGGCGAGGCGCTGTCGCGCTTGTTCGCCTGACCACGGTACGGGACGGACGGGCCGGCCCGAACCATATTCAATAATCCACGCCGACCATGAAGTAGCCGGTCAGCCGCCCGCCCTGGGCGGCTCCCACGCCCAGAAACACCGGACCGATCCAGGTATCGGCGCCCAGGAACAGCGCCCCGGCCTTGAGAACCCGGCTGTCGCGGCCATAGGGCCACAACCCCAGCGGCTGCCACACCTTGCCCGCCTCCAGCGATACCCCGGTATAGAGTCCGCTCCCGAGCGCGGAGGGCAGTGTCGCGACGCGCCAATATCCCATCAGCCGGCCCAGCGCGACCCGCTCGCCGACCAGCTCGTTCTGCTGATAGCCGGTCAGATTGAGGAATCCGCCGAGGAACTGCGGCTGAATGGCGCGCTTGCCCGCGCTGTCGAGGATATTGCCGCGCAGCTTGCCGGTCATGCGCAGGCTCAACTCTCCGAAAGTCACCACGTTTTCAGCGGTGACATTGTAATAGCGCCCGTTGTAATTGCCCCAGGCCGGCACGGCCATGCGCACTTCTCCGTTGAAGAAGTAGCCGCGGCGCGGCCACCGCGGATTATCGAACTGGTCGATGACCAGCTGGCTGCGAATACCCCTGTCCTGCCAGGGCACGAAGTTGTCCGGGAACGACTCGTCGATACCCTCCCGATGGAAAGGATGATAGCGGCTGAAGTACGCCCCAAGCCGGAATTCGCCGAATTTGCCCAAGGCTATCCCGCCGTCCAGCCCGGCGGTACGCTCGCGGATGCCGATCTCCATCGCCTTGACGTGGGAGGGGAAATAGAACCCGTAATGTTTTTCGCTGTAGCTTGCGTAGGCCGCGACAAACATCGGATTGGTGGCGGAAAAGGGTTGATAGAATTCGGTTCGCAACAAAGGATCGTTGCCGAGCGTCGCTTCGTTGCGCCAGGAGGCGCCCGCCGAATTGACCCAGGTGCGCAAATGCGACGCCATGATGTTGTAGCTGGAATCGCCGGGCGCCGTGCCTTTGAGCTCCATGCCAAAGCGCAGATAGTCCGGGCCGGTCGCCCGCTCGACGGGCATCACGCTCATGATGTTTTGCCCGTTCTGATGACTGATCGTGTAGGTCAACCGGTCGTAGTCGCCTTCGGCGAACAGACTGCGCAAAGTCTTGCGCACCTCGGCCACATCCTCGCCGTTGCCGTGCTGACGCAACCGGGCTTCGACCGCCGACCGATTGACAAACCCGGCCTTGCCCGCGATGCGGATCTCGTTGATCACCGGCGCGGCCGGAGCCACCAGAGTTTCGTGCCAGGCAAGGTATTCCGGTTCCGGAACCGACAGCGCCCTGAGCTTGGCCTCGATCGCCTTCGCGGCCTTCAGACCGCGCTCCATGATCGCCTGGTTTTCGCCGAAATCGGCGGAACTGAAGCCGTCAAGGTCCGGCCGTATCACGATATCATCCTTGTCCAGGCGCTTCATTTGTTCGCTGACATTGCGCGAAATCAGCAGGCGGCTGGTTTGCGATACCACATCGAATAGCGAGTTGATCTGATCCTTCTTCAAGGGCGGCGTACCGACATCCACGACGATCACCCGATCCGCGCAGCGGTGCTTGATTTCCTGGATCGGCAGATTGCGCGCGACACCTCCGTCGACAAGCAACTTGTCATCGTATTCGACCAGATCGAACAACCCCGGCACCGCCATGCTCGCGCGCAGCGCCACCGACAGATCGCCCTTGTCGAACACCACGGCCTCGCCCGTGCTCAGATCGGTCGCCACCGCACGAAACGGAATGGGGAGCTTGTCAAAGCTGTCGATCGTGCTGTCCCGGGTCAACTTGCGAATGAAGAGATCGATATCCTGGGAGTTGATGGCGCTGCGCGGCACCTTGAGCGCGCCGTTGCCCACGCCGAGAGTCAGATCGAAATAGTTGATGTAATCGTTGCGCTTCCTGTCGTAGGGTGTATCGCGCCGGTCGACCCGGCCCGACAGCATGCGATCCCAATCCGCCGTGCGGAACGCTTCGCGCATGCCTTCAAGACTCATACCGTTGGCGTACATTCCGCCAACCAGCGCCCCGGCGCTGGTTCCCGATATGCACGAAATCGGCACATGCAACCGTTCCAGCTCCATCAGCACCCCAAGGTGCGCGAATCCTCGCGCGCCACCGCCTCCCAGCACGATCCCGATGCGGGGAGGCGCGGATGCCGACCGGGAAGCCACCTCCGCGGCGAACGCCAACTGGCACGCCAGAATCAGCGCGATTCCCCCCAAAATGCGTTTCAACATGCCCTCTTTCCTGCTTTCATGGTTTATTGGGGTAGCCGGCTGGCGTAAGATAGAGGCACACAACTTCCGGCCACCCCGTTCATACTGATCATGCCCAACCCGCTGTCCACACTGCGCGCCCTGCTCGTCCGCTCCCGCACGGCCCGCCACATGACAGATCTCGCGACCCACATCAAGGCGGAGGGCGACGCAGGCGGCATTGCGACCATCATGGACGTACTGCCGTCCCTGACCCGCCTGAACGCCGACACAGGCCTTGCGCTGATGAGCCGAGTCGAGGCGCTGCTGACGCTGGACAGGGCGCTGGAACCTCTGCTCGCCCGTCTTGGCGGCGAGTGCCGATTCGGTCAGTCCGCCCTCCGGGCGAGTCTGCCCGCGCTGCTGAGCGTGAGTTCGGAAATGGCCGGCGCCTATCTTGGCTGCGTCACGCATTATCTTGCCCGGCCGGCTCCGATGGTTCACGAGAAACTGCGTCTGGCGACCCTTCGCGGACTGCATTTTCAGCTCGAGGCCATGCTCTACAAGGCATTGCGCTATCTGCAGCCAAGCGAACAGGACTGGAAAACGCTCGGGCGGCTTTACCTGTTCGCCGACGAACATGATTATGCCCGCACCCCGTTCGTCTTGTCTTCGCATAATACGCCGGTCACGGCCGAAGCCTTGCTCATCCAGGCGGCGCTTCTGAACCTGTCCCAACCGGAAAACCTGCTTCACAAGGATATCGCCGCGTGCGATGTCCTGCTATCCCGGCTCCGGCAGCACTGCGAGCTGACCCACCGTCCGTCGGGCGCCGAGCCGGTCTACCGCATCGATCCGGACAGCGGCATGCCCCCGGAGCGTCTTGCGCATACGATCACGAACCGTCACCAGCGGTTCCTGTCATTGCAACCGGCAAGCACCGCCCTGGCCGATCTTGCGCTGGAACTTGAAAACCGCGCCGTTGCGTCGGAGACACCCGGACAAGTCCTGACGCGGGAGCAATGGCTCGCGCTTATCCGCGCGCTTTCCGTGCGCTGGACCGCCGATGGCGGCAAGTCGTTGCGCCGCGCCGATCGCCAGGCCAACAATGAGGATGTACGCGTGACGGACGGATTGCCGCACATCGCCCTGGCTTTGCAATTCGCCGACAGCGAGGCCGCGCTGCCAAGGCAGCAGCAGGGCTGGCGCATGGTCGATGAAAGCGAGTCGGGCCTCGGGCTGTTTTTTCCGGGCGCGCTCCCGGATCTCGCGCCAGGACGCCTTGTACTCGTACGCAAAATCGGGGGAGACCCGCTTCTGGGCGTGATCCGCCGCCTGGCGCGACAGACCCTGGGCACCCGGGTCGGCGTCGAACTCCTCGGCGACGCGCCACTGCCGGTCTCCGTGCAGGCCGCCCGCGCGGAAGAGCCATGCGTGGCGCTTTACGTTCCGCGTGACCGGGCGCGCGGACGCGAGCGATGGCTGCTGCTCCCTCCCGATCTGGCCCACCCCGGTCAGGAGTGCCTGCTGCACGCCCAGGGCAAGACCTACCGGATCGAATTGGCCGACGAGACGGCGACGTCCTTCGACGATGCCGTGCACATGGACTTTGCCACTCTGGCAAGGCTTGCCTGAGCCTTGCCCGCCAACCAGGACCCTTACCATGCTTTGTACTCCCCTTGATGGCGACTTGCCGCAACGCGACCTCGAACCGACGGCGCCGTTCGACGCGGCGGCATTCGAAACCGCGATCCATGACCTGCTTCTCGCATGCGGCGTTCCCCCGAGCGGCAAGCACACCGGCAAGACGCCGCAACGGGTTCGCGAAATGTGGCAGAACCGGCTGCTCGACGGCTATGCGCAAAGTCCGGAGACCGTTCTCGGAGAAGGCTTCGCCGACGATTCACGCGACATGGTGATCATCCGCGATATCGCCATCCACGGTATTTGCCCCCATCACCTGATTCCCTTTCACGGACTGGCGCACGTCGCCTACCTGCCCGGCGGCCGCCTGCACGGATTCGGCCGCATTTCGCGCATGGTGGATGTCATCAGTCACCGGATGACCTATCAGGAATGGATGACCCGGGACATCGCCGACACCCTGCTGCGCGCCGGGCAGGCACGAGGCGTCGCCTGCGTTGTCGACGCCCAGCAGCTGTGCCTGCTGCTCGGAGAAAACCGCCGTGGCAGCGAACGTGTCGTCACTCAGGCTTTCGCCGGCGCATTCGAAGATGACACCGGGTTGCAAAATCGCTTCCTGACCGCCATCCGCCAGGCCTGATATTCCCCTTTTCCCGCTTTTCTTCGTACATTAGCGTTTACAGATATAACTTAGTTATGTTAAAGTAAACGCTAACGTCTTGTTTTTCATAATTATCGTCCGTCATCCCGGACAATCGGACCGCCATGCGGTCCACCTTCATTCACTCCCCCGCGAGTGACGTTTCGAACCCCCGAGGCCCATAGCCCGCCTGAGCATCCGCTTGGCCGGCGCGGTCAACCCCAGGGAGATTTTGCATGGTCTTACGACTTTCTCTTGCGCTGACGGCGCTATTCGCGCTGTTCGGCGTGTTTTTTCCCGGTCTTCTGAACGAAGCCACTTCGCACCTTCTGGCGTTGACCATCAGCCGTTTCGGCTGGTTTTACCTGCTTGCCGTCTTCGGTTTTCTGACGGTCTCGCTGTATCTGGCCTTTGGCCCCTTCGGACATATCCGCCTGGGTAAAGAGGACGACGAACCCGAGTTCACGAGGGGCACCTGGTTCGCCATGCTGTTTTCCGCGGGCATGGGCATCGGACTGGTGTTCTGGGGCGTAGCCGAACCGATGTCCCACTTCGCCATCCCGGCCAGCGCAGCCACAGCGCCCGAGACGGCCGAGGCGGCCCGCCAGGCCATGCGTTACGCCTTTTTCCACTGGGGGCTGCACCCCTGGGCCGTGTTCAGCCTGATGGGCCTGGCTCTGGCCTATTTCAAATTCAACCGGGGAGAACCGGGGCTGATCAGTGCCGCGTTCCGCCCCCTGATCGGCGATCGCGTGTCCGGTCCGGCCGGCAAGATGATCGATACACTGGCCGTGCTCGCCACCGTGTTCGGTGTCGCCACCTCGCTCGGCTTCGGCGCAAGCCAGATCCAGAGCGGCATTCAGCGGATGACTGGACTGCCCGGCAGCCCCCTGCTGACGGCCGCCATTATCGCCATCGCCACCTTGCTGTTTCTCAGCTCCTCGCTGACCGGCCTGTCGCGCGGCATCAAGTGGCTATCCAATCTCAACCTGTCGCTGGCCATCGGACTCATGCTGCTGGTGATGATCCTGGGCCCCACCGGATTCCTGTTCGATACCTTCACCACAACACTGGGCGATTACCTGGGAAGCCTGGTCAGCACCAGCCTGCGCATGACACCTTTCACACAAGGCACCTGGACGGCCGACTGGACACTGTTTTACTGGGCTTGGTGGGTGACGTGGGCACCGTTTGTCGGCATGTTCATCGCCCGTGTCTCTCGCGGCCGAACCATTCGCGAGTTCGTGGTCGGCGTGATGCTGGTGCCCGCGCTGACCAGCTTCATCTGGTTCGCCGTTTTCGGAGGAACAGCCTTGCACCTACAGCTATTCGGCGGCACGGATATGGTCGCCGCCGTCAAGAGCGATGTTTCCACCGCCCTGTACGTGATGTTCGATCACATGCCGGCATCCGGCCTTCTGTCGGCCGTGGCGATGCTGCTGGTCATGAGCTTTTTCGTGACATCGGCCGACTCGGCGACATTTGTGCTGGGCATGCTGTCCAGTGGTGGATCGCTCAACCCGTCGCAGCGCGTGAAAATCATCTGGGGAGTGCTGCTGGCCGTGGTGGCCCAGGTCCTGCTCGCCTCGGGGGGACTGAAAGGCCTACAGACCATGTCCATTGTCTCGGCGCTGCCGTTCACCCTGATCATGATCGGCATGGCCGTTTCCTTGCTCAAGGCCCTCAACCAGGATGAAACCCGCCAGCGCAAACGGGAAATCGAACGGCTGCATGAGCTGGAAGCGCTGATCACCCGCCGGGAAAAACACTAGCGCAATCCGTGCCGAGCGCCGCGCGCAGCCTGCCCAGCACCGGATTGGACGATGCCTGGGCAGGCAGACACAAGCCGACACGCCGGGTCGGCAAGGGACCGACCAGCGGACACTCTCGCACGCCGGGCAGGGAATGGATCAGCGAGCGCGGCAAAAACGCCGCGCCCGCGCCGCAGGCGACCAACTTCGCGGCAATGGTGAGATTTCCCGCCTCGGCCGCGACCGTTCCGTCTCCATACAGGGGCAACAAACGCTGATGCGAGGGATGGAACGGACAAACCACCCAGGGCCCGGTCTTCTCCATACCGGCATCGGACTCGGGAACCGCCAGTACGAACGGCTCCTCGTCCAGAGCGAAAAACCATTCGTCTTCGCAGCTTGACGCCTCCGCGCCGAGACGGATCTCTCCGCAACACCCCTCCTCGACCAGCAGGCGCACTTCCGGCATCAGCCCCACGATCCGGTTCACCGCCGCTTGCAGATGCGCGATGGCGATATCGCCTTCGACTCCGAGACGCACAACCGGACGTTCCCATCCTGGAAGAAACTGCGCGGCGAGCGCCGCGGCCTGATCCACCAGTTGCCGGGCTCCGGGATACAACCGGCGCGCCGCATCGCTGACTTCAACGCCACGCGGCAAACGATGGAACAGCGCCACCCCCAGCGAGACCTCGAGTTGCCGGATCGTCACCGACAAACTAGGCTGAGAAACAAAAAGGCGTTCTGCGGCAGCCGTGATGCTGCGCTCTTCGAAAACGGCGATAAACGCTTTTAGCTGACGAACATCCATAGAAAACTCCTATACCAGCCAGAAAAACAAAGTATTTTTCAGGCGAAAACAGGCGGATTATAGTGGATGCATCCAGTAAACCATCGTTTTCTTCTATGGGAGTTCCATCATGTCACGTCCCCTGATCATCATTACCGGCGCCAGCTCCGGCATCGGTCTGGCCACCGCCCGGGTGTTCGCCCGGGAAGGGCATCCGCTCTTGCTGCTGGCCCGCAACCGGCAGGCCATGGAGGCGCTCGGACTGCCCGACGCCATGTGCCGTTCGGTCGACATCACCGACCGCGAAGCCGTCCTGGCGGCCGTGCATGAGGCCGAAACGGCCCTCGGCCCCGCGGATGCCATCATCAACAACGCGGGCGTCATGCTGCTCGGCGCCCTTGCCCGGCAGGATCCGGCCGAATGGGAGACCATGTTCGATGTCAACGTGAAGGGAGTGCTCAACGGCATTCACGCTGTTCTGCCCGGCATGATCGCGCGTCGGGCCGGAACCATCATCAATGTCAGCTCGATTGCCGGCCGCAAGACGTTTCCGGATCACGTCGCCTATTGCGGCACCAAATTCGCCGTGCACGCTGTCTCGGAAAACCTGCGCGAAGAAGTCTCCGGCCATAATGTGCGGGTAGTGACGATCGCGCCGGGCGCGGTGGAAACCGCCCTGCTCTCGCACACCACCGACGAGACCATCAAGGAAAACTACGGAAAGTGGAAGGAAGAGATGGGCGGAGTCCTCGAGGCGGGCGACGTCGCCGAAGCCATCTGGTACGCCTACCGCCAGCCGCAGAATGTCTGCATCCGCGAAATCGTGCTGGCGGCGACCCGGCAGCAGCCCTGAGCCTTTAGCGCCCGGGCACAGCAAAACGCTCGCGCGCCGCCTCGGCGGCGACCCGGACATGACAATCGGCCTGATGATCGTTCACCAGGCCGATTGCCTGCATGAAGGCATACACGGTGGTCGGCCCGACAAAACGCCAGCCCTGGCGCTTCAGATCCGCCGCCATGGCTTGCGCCTCGGTCGAGCGGGCGGCCCCGACACGGAATTCCGTGCGTTTCGCCTCGTAGCGCCAGACATACGCCGCGAGCGTTGCCTCGCGCTCCAGGAGGCGCTCCGCGCAACGCGCATTGTTGATCACGGCTTCGATCTTGCCGCGATGGCGCACGATGCCGGCATCGGCCAGCAGACGCTCGACGTCCCGGTCATCGAAGCGGACCAGGGTGGCGATGTCGAAACCGGCGAAGGCCCGACGGAAGGCCTCGCGTTTTTTCAGGATGGTGAGCCAGCTGAGACCCGATTGAAATCCCTCGAGGCACAGTTGCTCAAAGAGGCGGGTATCGTCCCCAACGGGGAAGCCCCATTCCGTATCGTGATACGCCATGTAGATCGATGCCCCGTCGCACCAGCGGCAACGGATCGGATCCCCGGGCGGAGGACTATCCATAAGAAGACTCGCGCAAGAAACGGGAACAATCGTTCAGGCAGTGTAGCATCCATACCTCCCATCACCACGACCAAGCCGCTCAGGGAAGCGAATGAATCCGGGCTGCATCGAAAAAATCTGACCTACACTCAAGCTAGCGACCCGATACCGACAAACATGTCATGGAGAACGTTATGGCTCGACACCACTACCGGCTGGTCACGCGCAGCGACTTCGATGGTCTGGTCTGCGCTGTTTTGCTCCGAGAACTGGAACTGATCGACGAGATCGTGTTTGTGCACCCCAAGGACATGCAGGATGGCAAAGTGGCGATCACCGGCAACGACATCACCACCAATCTGCCGTACACGCGCCAGGCTCACCTGGTTTTCGACCATCACCTTTCCGAAACCTTGCGCAACGAAGGCATTCCGGCCAACTACATCATCGACCCGAAAGCCCCCTCCGCCGCTCGCGTGGTGTACAACCACTTTGGCGGGGCCGACGCTCTGCCCGGCATCAGCCCGGAAATGATGGAGGCGGTCGACAAGGCCGACTCCGCGCAGCTCTCCCGCGAAGACATCCTCGAACCCAAAGGCTGGGTCCTGCTCAACTATCTGATGGATGCGCGCACCGGGCTTGGGCGCTTCAAGGACTTTCGCATCGGCAATTACCAGTTGATGATGGATCTGATCGTCTACTGCCGCCATCACGACATCGGCGACATCCTGAGCTTGCCGGATGTGCAGGAACGCGTGGCGCTGTACCGCGAGCATGAAGCGGCCGCCAAAGAGCAGATCCTTCGCTGCTCTCGGGTGCACGGCAATCTGGTGGTGCTCAACCTGCTGCATGAAACCGTGATTCATCCGGTCAACCGCTTCATGATTTATGCACTGTTTCCCGAGTGCAACATCTCGATCCATGTCATGTGGGGACTTAACCGGCAGAACATTGTCTTCGCGGTCGGCAAATCGATTCTGAACCGCTCGTCCAGCACCAATATCGGCGCGCTGATGCTGCAATATGGTGGAGGGGGGCACGAAGCGGCGGGAACGTGCCAGATTCGCAGCGACCGGGCCGAGGATGTGCAGGAAGAACTGGTCGCGCGCATCCGCGGTCACGGCTGACAAAAAACCCACGCCGGGGCGTGGGTTTCGAGGGTGGATCCGAAAAGACCGTTACAGCACTTCGATGATGCCCGCGGCGCCCATGCCGGTGCCGATGCACATCGTCACCATGCCGTAGCCCTTCTGCCCGCGACCGCGCATGCCGTGCAGCAGCGTCGCCGTACGGATCGCGCCGGTCGCGCCCAGCGGGTGACCCAGGGCGATCGCGCCGCCATGCGGATTGACGAGCGAGGTATCGAGTTCCAGGTCACGGATCACCGCGAGCGCCTGGGCGGCGAACGCCTCGTTCAGTTCGATCCACTTCATGTCGGACTGGGCGAGGCCGGCTTGCTTGAGGGCGGCCGGAATGGCTTCCTTCGGACCGATGCCCATGATCGCCGGGGGAACCCCCTTCACCGAGAAGGTGACATAGCGGCCGATCGGAGTCAGGTTGAACTCCTTGAGAATGCGTTCGGACACGATGATCACCGCGCCGGCGCCGTCGGACATCTGCGAGCTGTTGCCGGCCGTCACCGAACCCTTGGCATCGAACACGGTCTTCAGTTTGGCCAGACCTTCGAGCGAGGTTTCGCGGCGCGGGCCCTCGTCGGTGTCGAGCAGCTTGTTGACCAGTTGCACCTCGCCGGTTTCCAGGTTGGGAATCCGGTAAGTGGCCGGCAGCGGGGTGATTTCGCTCTTGAAAGCGCCCGAATCGATGGCGGCCAGCGCGCGGCGATGCGACTCGACGGCGAAGGCGTCCTGATCTTCTCGGGAAACGCCCCATTGCTGGGCGACTTTTTCCGCGGTCAGACCCATGCCGTAAGCGATCGCGTAGTTTTCATCCTTGGCGAACACTTCCGGATTCAGGGAAACCTTGTTGCCCATCATCGGCACCATCGACATCGATTCCGAGCCGGCCGCGATCACGACGTCCGCCTCGCCCATGCGGATGCGGTCGGCCGCGATCTGCACGGCGTTGATGCCGGAGGAGCAATAACGGTTGATGGTGATACCGCCAACCGTATCCGGCAAGCCGGCGAGCAGCACGCCGATACGCGCCATGTTCAGGCCCTGCTCCGCCTCGGGGAAGGCGCAGCCCACCACACAATCGGAAATCAGGTTGGGATCCAGGCCGGGCACCTGGGCGAGCGCGCCGGTGATGACATGCGCGAGCATGTCGTCCGGACGGACGTGGCGCATCATGCCACGCGGAGCCTTGCCAACCGGGGTACGGGTGGCGGCTACGATATAAGCTTCCTGTACTTGCTTGACCATTCTATCAATCTCCTGGTGCGAAACGGCGGCGCGGGGCGGCCGTTTCGCGATGTATGGGCTTCGATCAGTTGCGCAGCGGCTTGCCGGTCGTCAGCATGTTGGCAATACGATCCTGCGTCTTGGCGTTCTGCAGAAGCGTCATGAACGCCTTGCGCTCCAGATCCAGGATCCATTGCTCGTTGACCTCGGTGCCGGCTTCGACATCGCCGCCGGTCATCACGTCGGCGATCTGCGACGCGATGAAGAAGTCATGCTTGCTGATGAAGTTGCCTTCCAGCATGTTGACCAGTTGCCCCTTGATCGAGGCGGCGCCAGCGCGGCCGGCCACCGGGAAGGACTTCACCTTCATCGGCGGGCGATAGCCGGATTCGGCCATGGCCAGCGCTTGCTGCTTCGCCACGTACAGGAGTTCGTAGGCATTGAACACCACCATATCGGACTTCTTGAAGAAGCCGAGTTCCTGCGCTTCCAGGGCGCTGGTGGCCACCTTCGCGGTCGCGATGTTCATGAAATAGTCTTTCAGCGCGGCGAGGATGTCGCCACGGGCTTCCTGCGACGCGCGCAGGGCGAATTCCTTGCAGCCGCCGCCGCCGGGCAGGAGGCCCACGCCCACTTCCACGAGACCGACGTAGGACTCGAGGGCGCCGACCACGCGGTCGCAGTGCAGCGCGATTTCGCAGCCGCCACCGAACACATAGCCCTGGGTCGCCGCCACGGTCGGAACCTGACTGTAGCGCATGCGCAGGGAGGTCTGCTGGAAGCGGCGGATCATCGCTTCGATCGCTTCCCAGTCTCCGGTCATGAAAGCGGGCAGCATCGATTGCAGATCGGCGCCGACGGAGAACGGCTCCTCGGTCTGCCAGATCACCAGGCCCTTGAAGCGGTCCTCGGCGATATCGAGCGCGGCGTTCAGGCCATCGAGCACGGCCGGGCCGATCGCGTGGGCCTTGGACTTGAACGACACAACGAGTACATCGTCGCCGGTGGTGAAGGCGCGCACACCTTCGTTCTCGTAGACGGTTTCGCCAAGTTCAACGGTTTTCTCGCCCAGCACTTTGGCCGGCGCCAGCTGACGCGCGTAGACATCGAGCGAGGAACGGCCTTCCAGGGCATTGCCGGCCGGGTTGTAGGAGCCTTCGGCGAAGTGCACGCCGCCGCGGTCGGCTTCGAGCACCCAAGCCGGCAGAGGCGCCGACGACAGGGCCTTGCCCGCCTTGATGTCCTCGTCCACCCACTTGGCCACTTGCTGCCAGCCCGCCGCCTGCCAGGTCTCGAACGGACCGGTGGTCCAGCCGAAACCCCAGCGGATCGCGAAGTCAACGTCACGGGCCGAGTTCGCGATATCGGCCAGATGGACGCCGATGTAGTGGAACACGTCGCGGAAGCACGCCCACAGGAACTGGGCCTGCGGATGGGAGGATTCACGCAACGCCTTGAAGCGGGCGCCGATATCCGGGTTCTTCAGGATTTCCTTGACGCCATCGTCGCCTTTCTCGCCGGCGCCGACATAGTCGCCCTTGGCCGGGTCGAGGACGAACATCTGCTTGCCCTCTTTCTTGTAGATGCCGACCTTGGTCTTGGCGCCCAGCGCGCCCGCGGCGATCAGTTTCTGCAGCCACTCGGGCGACTTGTACAGGCTGTGCCACGGGTCTTCCGGCAGGGTGTCCTGCATGGTCTTGACCACATGGGCGAAAGTATCGAGTCCGACCACGTCGGCGGTGCGGAAGGTCGCGGACTTCGGACGGCCCAGGCGCGGGCCGGTCAGGTCGTCGACGACATCGAAGCGGATGCCGAATTTCTCGGCGTTGGCGATGGTCGCCAGCATCGAGTAAACCCCGATGCGGTTGGCCACGAAGTTCGGGGTGTCCTTGGCGCGCACCACGCCCTTGCCCAGGGTGGTGACAAGAAAGCGCTCGAGGTTGTCGAGAATGGCGGCGTCCGAACCCTTGCACGGGATGATTTCAACCAGGTGCATGTAGCGCGGCGGGTTGAAGAAATGCACGCCGCAGAAACGCGGCTTCAGTTCGCCGCTCAGGCTGTCGGCCAGGGCGTTGATCGACAGTCCGGAAGTATTGGTCGCGAAAATGGTGTGTTCGCCAAGATGCGGCGCGACCTTCTTGTACAGGTCGGTTTTCCAGTCCATGCGCTCGGCGATGGCCTCGATGACCAGGTCGCAATCCTTCAGCAGGTGCAGGTGGTCGTCGTAGTTCGCCGGCTGGATATGGTTGACGGCGTCGCGGGACGCCAGCGGGGACGGCTTTTGCTTCTTCAGCGCTTCGATCGCCTTCTTCGCGATGCCGTTCTTGTCGCCTTCCTTGGCGGGCAGATCGAACAGCACGGTCGGTACCTTGGCATTGACCAGGTGCGCAGCGATCTGCGCGCCCATGACGCCAGCGCCGAGCACGGCCACCTTGCGCACGATGAACTTGGTTTGAGACATGGTTTCCTCGTTTATGGAGAACACAATCATGGGGCAGGCCCCTCAATTCCTGCCTTGCCTTGTCGGGGAGGAGCATGTCGCCCCTCCCCTCCTCACCACGCCTCTAAACAGCCGTTGTCAACGGTTTAGAAGCTGTAGTTGTACTGCAGACCGACCATTTGCAGGTTGGTCTTGTAATTGCCGATCGTCGTTTCGCCGTTGCCGGTGCAGGTGTTGTCCGCGCCGATCCGGCAAGTGTCGGTGAAGTTGACCTTGGCTTTCTTGAAGAACATGTAGCTGTAGGCGAAATCAACCGACGACTGCTTGTTGAACTTGTAGTTGGCGCCCAGCGACACGACATAGCGGTCACTGTCGGGCAGGGCCGGGTGACGCAGACTGTCGTTCTTCACCGGCGACTGGTCGTACGCGAGACCCGCGCGCAGCAGCACCGCGTCGCTGTACTGATAGTTGGCGCCCACCGACACCTTGACGGTATCCTTCCACTCCTGCTTGATGACGAGATCCCCCTCATGCGTGCCGGGGAACTTGATGTCGATGCTCTTCATGCGCGAGTGGGCGGTCCAGGTCACATCCCCCATCAGGGCGATGGTCGGAGTCAACTGATGGAAGGCGTTGACGGCGACCGACTCGGGAGTGTTCACATCCACGCTGGCCGCCGAGTTGTCGTGCGAAGCGCGCAGTGCGGCGAGGATCGCGGGATCGGTTACCCCCGTGTAATCCCAGATCGCATTGCCCTTGAGCTTGTGCTGGATGTTGGAACGGTAAGCGATACCAAAGCGGGTATTCTCGTCCAAGGTGTACATGTAGCCCAGATTGAACCCGAAGCCCCAGTCATCCGCGTCCATGCGCGCCTGACCGTCGGGCAGGGCGGCAAGCGACTTGCCCAGCGCGGCGGTCACCGCGGTTTTCGCGTTAGCTAGCGTGGTGGCCGCCGTGGTGTTGCCACCCGCCGCCGCCGTCACCAGCGTCTGGTAGGCCGCCTGGCCGCCAACGGCCTGGACGACGCCCGCGCTGATCTTGCTGGTCGCCAGGGCCTGACCCGCCGCCGTGTACTTCACGGCGTTGGAAATGCCGCTGGCCACGTCCACGCCCTTGGCGAGCTTGGCCTTCATGTGCTGGGCCGACACGCCGAAACCGAAGGCGTGGTGGTCGTCGAGCTTGAACGACACGGACGGGTTCAGGTTGAAGGTTTCCAGCTTGATGTTCTGCAGCGCGTAGCGGCCGGCCCAGGTCTTGTCATAGTCGAGCTTGGCGCCGAACGGAACGAACACGCCAAGGCCGACGGTGATCTTGTCGTTGATCCGGTGCGACAGGTACAGGGACGGCGCGGCCACGAGTCCGGGCGCGAACGAGCCGCCGTTGTTGCCGCCCGTGGCGGCGCCGCTATTGCGCGTGGAGCCTTCCTCGGTGTACTTGGAATCCGGGATCACCAGAGTCACGCCACCGGAAAACTGGGTTCCGTCCAGGCGGGATAGGCCGGCCGGGTTGTAGAAAATGGTCGACGAGTCGGCGGCTTCCGCGCCGTTCGCGAAGGCGGTCCCCTGGGAGGAAACGCTCTGGGAACCGAAGTGATAGCCCGAAGCGACGGCCTGGGTCGACACGGTGACAGACGCGGCACCCATCATCATGACGGACAGGCTCAAGTGCTTGAGTTTCATGTTATCCCTCTCTGCGTATCAATTTATTTGATTTGGCATTCATATGTGCTGAACAACCCTGAAAAGGGGTTCAGCTGGGATAGTACCAGAGAATTAGAGCTTGTCCACTAATTCCAGAGCCTTTGTTCCAAACGCCTGTTTGACGAGACATCGCTGCAACACCGCCCTTCGCTCAGGGAATTCCCGCCGACGTTTCACCCAGCAGGCGTGATTTTCCCTGCAAGTCGACGGCGACAAACGTGACAATCACTTCGGTAATAAAAACCGTTTCCCCACTCATGCGTTCGGAGCTGACCGTAATTTTGAGCGTGATGGATTTTTGGCCGACACGCAGCTTTTCCACATACAGGTTGACCACGTCTCCGAGGAGAATGGGCAGGGAGAACTGGAAAGCGTTCACCGCCACCAGCGCCACCGGACCGCACGACTCCCGCTCGGCCACGAGGCTGCCGGCCAGATCGATCTGATTCATCAGCCATCCGGCCTGAACGCGCCCGTACGCGTCGGTACTGATCGGGAGAGCGCGAACCCTGAGAGCCGGCATTTTGTCGCAGGGAATGTCCATGGCATCACCTAATAAATGTTGGTGCATCTTGCGAAAGCCCGCCCAGGCGACGGACTTTCGCAAAACGTCCCGTCGGCGGGGCGCCCGAAGGCACCCCGCCCCGCCTCATCAGAAAATGTGGCGTTCGAGAAGCTTGTCGTCGTGATGAGTCATGGTCATGTCGAAGTCATCAACCATGATCACATCGCGCTTGAGCTTGCGCGCGCGGGTGACAGCATCGAACTCGGTCTGACTGATCACGCCGGCGGCCAGCGCTTCGTCCAGGCGCTCGCGATGGGTCAGCGCCTTGAGCTTGCCGTCGCGCGTCAGTTTGCGCAACTTCTGCTCGATAGGCTCGGTCTCCAGCGTTGCCTGCAGGGCATGCGGCAATACGCCGACCGGATCGCTCTCGCTTTGCGGCAGATACATGCCGCGGGTCAGGCGGTCGCGCGACGCGCCCGGCGCCATCATCAGACGCGCCACTTGCGTGCCCAGATGGTCGGACGGCGCCTGCAGGGTGAGGCCCCACGGGAAAATCACGCGGCGCAGCGCCCAGGCCAGCGGCCGGTTCGGCAGGTTGGCGAGGAATCCATGCATGGCCTGCTGCGCGTCGTACAACGCCGACTCGACAGCCCATCGCACCAGGGCGAGATCCTCCTCGGGCGCGCCATCGCGTTCGAAGCGCTTGAGCGAAGCGGTGGCGATATACAGGCCGGACAGCATGTCACCCAGGCGGGCGGACAGTTTCTCGCGGAACTTCAGCGAGCCGCCAAGACTGAACATCGCCATGTCGGACAGCAGCGCGAAGGCGCTGGACAGCCGGGTCACCTGCTTGTAATAACGCGCGGTGGGACCGGATACGGGCGAACCGGTGAAGGCCGCGCCGGTCAGGCCCAGCCAGAACGCGCGCACCTTGTTGCTGATCACGAAGTTGATGTGACCGGTGATGGCCGCGTCGAATTCCTTCAGGTCATTATCCATCGCGGCGCGCATTTCGCGCAGCACGAACGGATGGCAGCGGATCGCGCCCTGCCCGTAGATGATCATCGAACGGGTCAGGATGTTGGCGCCTTCCACCGTGATGGCGATCGGGATCGCCTGGTAGGCGCGCGCCAGGTAGTTGCGCGGCCCGAGCACCACGGCCTTGCCGCCATGCACGTCGAGCGCGTCGTTCAAGGTTTTGCGCATGCGTTCGGTGTTGTGGTATTTCAGCACCGCGGACAGCACCGAAGGCTTCTCGCCGATATCGAGACCGGTCAGCGCCAGGTCCTGCGCAGATTCCATCTGATAGGTGTAACCACCGATGCGCGCCATCGCCTCGTCGACGCCTTCGAACTTGCCGATCGGCAGACCGAACTGGTCGCGGATGCGGGCGTAAGCGCCGGTGACGAAGGTCGCGAGCTTGCCGGACGCCACGGACATGGCCGGCAGCGAAATGCAGCGGCCCACCGACAGGCACTCGACCAGCATGCGCCAGCCCTGGCCGCAATAGTCGCGGCCGCCGATGACCCAGTCGATCGGAATGAACACATCGCGACCCCAGGTCGGACCGTTCATGAATGCGGCGCCGCCGGGGTAATGGCGACGGCCGATGCTCACGCCGACATGCTCGGTCGGAACCAGCGCGCAGGTGATGCCGATGTCTTCCTTGTCGCCCAAGAGATGCTCGGGGTCGTAAAGCTTGAAGGCAAGCCCCAGGATGGTGGCGACAGGCGCCAGGGTGATCCAGCGCTTTTCCCAGCTGACACGGATGCCGATCACGTTTTCATGATGCTCGCCGGTGCGCGGGTCGGTGTAGGATCCGCGGCACACGTAGCCGTAGTCGGGAATACTGCCGGCATCGGAGCCCGCGGAAGGACTCGTCAGCGCAAAGCACGGAATTTCCAGGCCCTTGGCCAGACGCGGCAGATAATAGTCCTTTTGGGCATCGGTGCCGTAATGCTGCAACAACTCGCCCGGTCCGAGGGAGTTGGGCACCATGACCGACACGGCGGCGGTACCACCGCGGGTGGCGATCTTGGTCACCACCTTGGCGTGCGCGTAATTGGAGAACTCCAGACCGCCATACTGCTTCTTGACGATCATCCCCAGGAAGCCCTTGTCCTTGATGAACTGCCAGGCCTCTTCGGACAAGTCCTTGGTCTCGTGGGTGATCTTCCAGTCGTCGATCATCGCGCACAGTTCTTCGGTCGGACCATCGAGGAAAGCCTGCTCTTCGGCCGTCAGCTTCGGATCGGGGAAAGACAGCAGCCGCTTGAAATCGGGCTTGCCCGAGAACAGATCGCGATCCCACCAGACCGTGCCGGCGTTGATCGCTTCCTGCTCGGTCTGCGACATGGCGGGGGTGATTTTCCGGAAAACCCCGAACACCGGCCCGGTGAAGACCAGACGGCGCAGGAACGTCAGGTTGAGCACGGCGGCGATGACGGCGAAGACCGCCCACACCGCGATGGATGGCGTCGCGCCGCACAGGTATGGCAGGCCGGCCAGCCAGGCGGCGATGCCGACCGTCCAGGCCAGTACCGGCGCGCGAAAATACGCCAGCACGCCCAGAAGCGCAATCAGAATGATGGCTGTAATCATTGTATGTAAACCCTCGTGTTGACCCTACTCAGCCCTGGGCTGGCGCCACCAACCCCGAAACGACAAAAGGCAGAAGATGCTTGACGATCATGTCCGGATCGCGTGCCGTCACCACCTGGCTGCGCACGAAAATCTTCAGCACATCGTTGCCGGCGAAGGCGTTGAACATGATGCCGAAGGCAAGATGCATGCGCCAGGCCAGCTCCTCGTCGCTCAAACCGGGCAAAGCCTCCTTGAAGGCCTTGCCGAAGCGGTGCACGAACACGCTGTACTGTTGGGAAATGGTCTCTCGCAGCAGCCGGTGGTTTTCCACCAGCGCGCGCGACAGCAGGCGGACAAACAGCGCGCCGCCCCGCGACGGATCTTTCGAAAGGGCCAGACACGGACGGATAAACGCCATGACCAGCTCCTCGACTGTCGTTTTCCCTTCCGCCGCATCCAGCCTGTCCAGCTCAGCGAGGCAGGCCGCCACCAGCGGGGCCAGACGCCGCATGAACACGGACTCGAACAGCGCGTCCTTCGAGCCGAAGTGGTAATTCACCGCAGCGAGGTTGACTTCCGCCTGCTGGGTGATCATGCGCAGCGAGGTCCCTTCGAACCCGTGTTCGACAAACAGCCTCTCGGACACATCCAGTATTCGGGTGGCGGTATCGGGTTTACTCGCTTCCATGGTTTCTTGTGCCTTTTTCAGGTTCGTTGTTGGCTTGACCGTATCCATTTGGCTATTCGAACAAGCGTTTCAAACTTACGTTTTAATTTGATCAGTGTCAAGAAAATCCTGACGGAATGCCCACAAGGCCAGCCGCGCCGGCCGCAGGAAAACGCCGCCTTGCGCCGCGGTTCTTGAATAGTAGTACTTCCGTTTGAATCGAACGGCTGGATTACGTCGGAAGCCCGAGCAGCAGATCGCGCTTCAGATCGTCGACGTGTTCGAGACCGACCGCGACGCGCAACAGCCCCTCGCCGATCCCGGCGTTCTGCCGCGCCTCCGGCGTAATGCGGGCATGCGTGGTCGAGGCAGGATGTGTCAGCGTGGTTTTGACATCGCCAAGGTTCGCGGTGCGGGAAATCAGGCGGACCGCATCGACCACGCGCCAGGCCGCCTCGCGGCCTCCCCGCACTTCGAAGGAAACCACCGCGCCGCCCGCGGTTTGCTGACGGCTGGCAAGCTCATGGCCCGGATGGCTGGGCAGCCCGGGATAATAAACTCGCGTGACGCCAGGCTGGACCTCCAGCCAGCGCGCCAGCGCGAGCGCGCTCTCACACTGGCGCCGCATGCGCAAGTGGAGAGTTTCCAGCCCGGACAGCAGCACCCAGGCATTGAACGCCGACAGGGTCGGCCCCGCCGTGCGCACATGGAGGTAAACCGGCTCGATCAGCGCCGATGCGCCAACCACCGCGCCGCCGAGCACCCGGCCGTGCCCGTCCAGATACTTGGTCGCCGAATGCACAACCAGATCGGCGCCAAGCTTCAGAGGCTGCTGCAAGGCGGGAGTACAGAAACAGTTGTCGACCACCAACAGCGCGCCGGCGCCGTGGGCGATATCGGCAATGGCGCGGATATCAAACACATCGGTCAGCGGATTGGAAGGCGTCTCCAGATAAAAGAGCCGCGTCTCCGGACGCGCGGCCCCCGCCCAGGCGGCCAGATCGGCGCCATCGACGAACGAAGTCTCGACACCGAACCTCGCCAACGTGCCGGCGAACAGATTGGTGGTCGAACCGAACAGGCTCCGGGAAGCCACGATATGATCGCCGGCCTTGAGCGTGGCCATCATCACCGCCTGAATCGCCGCCATGCCGCTTGATGTGGCGATCGCCCTCTCCGCGCCTTCCAGCGCGGCCAGCCGCTCCTCGAAAGCGCTCACCGTGGGATTGGTGAAGCGCGAATAGGTGTATCCCTCCTGTTCGCCCAGAAACAGCGCCGCCGCCTCGGCCGCGCTGCCGAACGTGAAGCTGGAGGTCAGAAAAAGGCTCTGGCTGTGCTCACCATGCGGGCCGGGTTCCCGTCCGGCGCGCACGGCCAGTGTTTCGGGATGATAGGTATCGTGAAGCGGATTGTCGGAAGCCATGGAGTTCTCTATGCGGATCGTTTCGGCGCCCGGCGCTGCCCGCCGGACAATGACGAACATATTGCCCGAATTCCGGCCCCAGGGTAAATGACATATCCTTATATCGCCTGTTCCGCGCGGGCATTAGCCTTCCGGGAAATATCGATGACGCGATCCGCGCTGCGGATGGTCTCGGGACGATGGGCGACAATCACCCGTGTCAGGCTCAACTGGGCCACGGCGCGGCTGACTTGCGCTTCGAGCGCGAGATCCAGATGGCTCGTCGCCTCGTCCAGCAATAAAATCCGCGGCGCTTTGTAGAGGGCGCGAGCAAGCAGCACACGCTGGCGCTGCCCGCCCGACAAGGTGGTTCCCATATCGCCGGCCAGCGTGTGGTAGCCCATGGGCATGGCACGAATCGTGTCATGAATCGCCGCCATGGTCGCGCACAGCTCAACCCGGGCGAGGTCGGGACACGGATCGAAAAACGCGATGTTGTCGAGCAGGGAACCGGCAAACAGCTGATCGTCCTGCATGACGGCCGCGCACCAGGCGCGCGCGCCATGAACTCCCAGTTGCCGCATCGGCACGCCGCCGATCAGGATCTCTCCCTGCTCCGGCGCGAAAAACCCCAGCACCAGCTTCAGGATCGTGGTTTTCCCCGAACCGCTCGGCCCGACCAGCGCCACCGATTCTCCCTCGCGAACCGTGAAACTCAGGTCGCGGCAGACCCACGGTTCCGATTCGGCATAGCGGAAAGCCACTTCGCGAAATTCCAGCGATCCGTCGCGCGGTACGGCCAGGGAACGCAAGGGCTCCGGCTCAGGTTCGGTCAGCACGATATCGGACAGACGCTCGCCGGATAAACGCAGCAAAGCGAACAGGGCCGCCTTGTCGATCAAGCCGGCGACGTTTTCCGAGAACTGCGCGCTGAAGGCGATGAACGCCATATACATGCCCACCGAAAAGGAAGAGTCCAGCACCAGTGTCGCGCCGGCCCAAAGAATGGCCGCGCGCTCCAGACCGCACACCAGGGAAGCCCCCGCTCGATGCACGAAATGAAGTTTCTCGAGTCGTACCGCCGCGGCGGTCTGCTCGATGAGAAGATTCCACCATACAGCGCGCCGTTCGCTTTGCCGCTGAAACAGCTTGATCGCCTGAATACCCCGCAGCGTCTCGAGAAAATGGCTGTCGCGGCGGGCGTCGAGCACCATCTCCTTTTCGGCGGTTTCTTTCAGCGGTCGGTGAAGCGCGAAACGCAGCAGAGCGTACGCCGACACACCGGCAAGACTGATCAGGGCAAGACGCGGGCTGTACACCAGCATCAAAACCAGCGTACCGAGCGCCATGAAACCGTTCAGCGCCGCTTCGATGAACTGGGTCGTCAGCGTTTCCTGAATAGTGGTCACGGCATCGAACCGCGAGGCCACATCGCCGATGAAACGCCTTTCGAAGTAACCCAACGGCAGGCGCAGCAGGTGACTGAACACACGGTTCATCCAGCGAAGACCGAGCGCGGTGCCGACATAAAGCACGGCCAGGGCGCGGAAGGCCGACACCACGGCATGCGAAACGGCCACCAGCACGGCTCCAACGACAAGCACGGCTAGCAAATCCCGGTCGGCGCTGAAGAGCACGCCGTCGACCATCCACTGGGAGAACAGAGGCGGGGCGAGCGTCAGCACTTCCAGCACGGCCGCCATCAGAAAAATCTGCAGCGCCGCGTGGCCGAGACCGGGAGCGCCACCCAGCGCCTTGTTCCATGGAACCGAGCGTTTCGCCTCGATAGCGCCGAACCCGGCGACCGGAGCGAGTTCCAGCGCGAATCCGGTGAAGTGCCGCGACACATCGGCCCACCCGAGACTCACCCGTCCACGGGCGGGATCGTGGATGACAATGCCGCGCCGGCCGGTTTTCGCCAGCACGACAAAATGATTCAAATCCCAGTGAAGCACGCAAGGAGCGGCCAATTGATCCATTTCGCGGGGCTCCAGGCGCAAGGCCCGGCCCGCCAGACCCAAACGGTCGGCGGCCCGCACCATATCGGCCATGGTCATACCCTTGAGCGACACACCGCAATGCAGGCGCAACGAGGCAAGATCGATGCGGTGCCCGTGAAAATTCGCGATCATGGCGATAGCGGCCAGGCCACACTCCGCCGCTTCCGCCTGCAGCATGACAGGCAGGCGCCGCCCCCCGAACCAAACCGGTGTTCGCGACACTCAGCCCCCCCATTTTCCGGTGATACTGTACAACGGTTCGAGCACCCATTCGAAAAGCCGTCGGGACTCCAGCAGAATATCCCCTTCCACGCGCATGGACGGCAAGAGCGGCATGTCCCGGCCATAGGCCCTGACGAAGGGTCTCGCCAGGGCCACGCGGATGCGGTAAAGCGGCTCCCTGGCGTCGATCATGGACAACTCGCCAGGCAGCAAGGCGGTGGCGGACACGGCGGTCACGGTTCCACGGGCATGACCGAATTTCTGAAAGGGAAACGCCTCAAAACGAAGCTCGACGCGCGCGCCGGGCCGAATGAAACCGATGGCCCGGCTTGGCGCGAACAGATGCGCCTCCATGACGCCATCCCGCGGAACCAGAATGGCCAGGGGCTGATGCACCCCCGCGGGAGAGCCGGGCTGGGCGGTCAACGAGGCGACCGTCCCATCCTCGGGCGCCAGCACATGCACCTCGCGCTGCGCTTCACTGGCGGCCAGATCCTGCTTTAACGCTTCGGCTTCGCGCCGCAGCTCCATTTCGCGCGCGCGACGCCGAAGCGGCAAAGCATCGCGCTCGGCACGCAGCTCGGTCCGCTCACGCCGCAGCCCATCCATGCCCCTCGCCAGGGCGGCGAGGTTGCCGGCCGCCGCGAGCATGTTCTCTTCCTTCTGCTGGGTCTGCGCCGGCGCGACGAAGCCAGAGGCTTCCAGTGCGGCAAAGCGCTCGCGCGCCTTGCGCGACAACGCCAGCCGCCGGACCAGCAGCCGTTCCTCCTCTTCGCCGCGCACGATCTCCCGTTCGAGCAAGACCAGCCGCCGCGCCATGTCTTCGGATTGCATGGCGGTCAAACGGCCGTATTCTTCGATGCTGCGCTCGTAGGACTTGAGCCGTTCGTTCAAGGCCTGCACGATGACCCCCTGGGTCGGCCCCATGGCGCTTTCCTTGTCCGCGCCCAGCGTGAAGAGCCGCGTGCCCTTGTGAACCGATTCGCCCTCCTCGACATAGCGCCGCGCGACAATGCCCGGGTGGGGAGGATACACACGGATCACGTCGCCGGCTGGCCGGAGCACGCCGCTCACCGTCACGCGACGTGTGTAGCTGCCCCATGCAAGGTAAGCGAGGCCGACCAGAACGAGAGAGGTGAACAGATACGCCACGACGCCGGACCCCAGCGACAGCCTGACGCCCGCGGAGCCTATCAGCGCATCCGTCTGGCTGTGCACCGCGTCTTCACGAAACGGTGGAGGAGCACCGGGGGTACCGCTCATGGGCGATGCCTCCCGGGCATTCGAAGAGGATGACCGGCCACTCCCGGGAGAATGGCCGGCCGTTCAAACGCAGCCGGCACGTTCAGGCGAACCGGCATCCGAAGCGGTCGCAACAGGAAGGGTCGATTCCGGATCCTCTGGCATCGCTCTTGCCCGCGCCGCAGACTAACCGGAGCACGCCATGATCCACACTTTCCATTCCCACCTCCTGTGCTGACTGGAAAAACACTCCGGACTGTTCGGGCCATCCCATCCAGGCCACAAGCTAACCGCAACTGATGCCGCGGTTGCCGCTGTTTCCCTTGCCCTTGCTTTTGCCGGCGGCGCTATCGCGGCCCGTGCCCCTGGAGGGCGTGCCACGGCCATGAGCGCTGTCGCGCCCCGTGCCATCCTTCGCCTGGCGGGCTCCCCCGCCAATACTGCGCAACATGACCGAATCGACGATTTTCATACCCTTTCTCCTTATCACAATGAAATGAAAAGCCGGTACGGCGCGGCGCGCACCCGTGGTCAACCGCACCGGTTCAGATGCGTCCGCAATCTTGAAGCCGCGACCGACTCTTGCATTTTTGGCCAAACGGCCATGACCCTGAAGAGGAAAAGCACGTGTCCCTGCCAGGCTGTTTTCTCATTTCACCGCGGGTAAACTTACGTCCGGCAAGCCACGCGCCGGAAACATTCGCACGGCAAGGACAACGCCGGCGGCTTGCGGTATGATCCGCCCGGTTGATGTTTTACGAGGCGGCTCACGATGAAACCCCGATCCGGCACCGGAGGCCTGGTGTACTCGACCGAATTCGGACGTATGTGTCCGGTTTGCAGGGAATCTGTCGAAACGTGCCGCTGCGCGGAGGAAGTCCGCCCGGCTGGAGACGGTGTCGCCAGGATCAGTCGGGAAAAGAGCGGCCGGGGAGGCAAGGAAGTCACGGTGATTCGCGGACTGGCGTTGACCCAAAGTGAACTGAATCTGCTGGCCAAATCCCTCAAACAGGCCTGTGGCACGGGAGGCACCGCCAAGGACGGAGCCATCGAGATTCAGGGCGACCGCCGGGAAACCGTCGCCCGCGAGCTGGAAAAACGCGGGTTCACCGTGCGGCAGGCGGGGGGTTAGCCTGGGCGGTGGTCATAACCATACTGAAAGTGTTTCCTTTGCGTCACAATTCGCATAAAGCATTTGTTGCCGCCAAGCTTGCTCACTATCATTCGCCATGACAATGGCACGCGGTGTGCCATCCTCGTCGAGGGCATGCCATGGCGACAGAAGACGACTCTCTCAACGCGCTGCTGTTCGAAGCCATTGTCAGCCACTCGGAAAACATCATCGGCGTGAAAGACCTGTCCGGGCGCTATCTATTCGCCAACGTCGGGTACGCCAGAACATTCGGACAGCCGGCCGATACCTTTCTTGGCCGCTCCGACCGGGAGCTGTTTCCCTCCGATATCGCCACCAGCCTGCGCGCCGCCGACCGCCGCGCCCGCTTCTCCCAAAGCTCGATCATCGTCGAAGAGACCGTTCCGGTGAACGGTGAAATGCGCACGTATCTTTCCGTGAAATTCCCCATCCACGACACGGCGGGCAAGGTTTTCGCGACCGGCCTCATCGCCACGGATGTCAGTCAGTGGCGCAAATCCGAGGAGCAACTACGGCAAAGCGAAGAACTGTTTCGCCAGGCATTCGAGAATGCCACGATCGGCATGTGTCTGGCCGGACTGGACGGCGTACTGCTCCGGGTCAATCCGCAACTGTGCCGCACGCTCGGCTACGAACGGACGGAACTGGAAGGACACCCTCTTAGCGAATTCACGCATATCGAGCGGGGCGACGCGCGCCCGGATTATGTCCGCCACGCGCGAAACGGCGACGCGGCCTGGAGCGAACAGGACCGCCGCTATCGTCACAAGGACGGACACGATGTGTGGTGCAAGGTTTCAAGCTCGCTGGTCAAGGGCAGCCAGGGCGAACCGCTCTACTACATCAGCCATGTGCGCGACATCACCGAAAGCCGTCAGATGGAGGCGGAGCTCAAGCGGCTCGCCTCGACCGACCCGCTCACCGGCATCGCCAACCGGCGCTCTTTTTTCGAACACATCGAACAGGAGCTGCAGCGGCTGCGCCGCATGCAAACCCATGTCAGTTGTCTGATGCTCGACATCGATCACTTCAAGACCATCAACGACCGCTTCGGCCACCCCGCCGGCGACGAGGCCCTGCGTTTTTTCACGATGCTGTGCCAACAAAGACTGCGTATCACCGATGTGTTCGCCCGACTGGGCGGCGAAGAGTTCGCCATTCTGATGCCGGGCACGCCGCTGGACGGCGCCGTGGAGTTGGCCGAACAGATCCGCCAGTTGGTCGGCGCCACGCCCGTGACGCTTCCTGGCGCCTCCGTTCCGCTGACTGTCAGCATCGGCGTCACCGCTTTGCACCGGGACGACAATAGTCCGGATGCGATGCTCCGGCGCGCCGATGCCGCGCTTTACCAGGCCAAGACCAAAGGGCGGAACCGGGTCGCCAGCGTCAGAGAGGCGGCCTGACCGCGCGCGACGGCCCGGCCAGCCGTTCGATCCACCAGGATTGGGCCGGCCCCGGAATCGCCAGACGCGACCAGACCATATCGATCTGCACCGGCCGCGGCCAGCCGGCAACCGGCAGCTCCACCAGCAACCCGCCGCCGTAGTGCTCCACCAGCCAGCGCGGCAACTCGGCCCATCCCATGCCAAGACGCGCCAACTCCAGAAGCAGCAGATAGCTGGGCGATGACCAGCTGGGGCCGGAGCGCCCGCGCCCGGCCCCCTGCAGATAGGTACCAAGCCGAAGTTCGCGATGGGCGGACAAGTCCGTGCTCCCGACAGAATCGAGCGCGGCCAGCGGATGGCTGCGCGAGGCGTAGAGCGCGATGCGGCTTTCGCCATCGAGCCGGCTGTGCGCGAATGACGCGGGATAAGTGTCGCGCGCCGAGACAAATCCCAGGTGCGCCCTGCCCTCCGCGACCCAGTGCAGCACATCGTCGTCCTCGCCGAACAAACACTCGAGCTCCAGCGCGGGAAAACGTCCGGAGAAGTCGCCGACAATCCGTTCCAGTTCGGCGGAAGG
The DNA here is from genome assembly GCF_018802605.1 of Paludibacterium paludis. Taxonomy (NCBI): domain Bacteria; kingdom Pseudomonadati; phylum Pseudomonadota; class Betaproteobacteria; order Neisseriales; family Chromobacteriaceae; genus Paludibacterium; species Paludibacterium paludis. Next base: position 2,676,691 of record NZ_CP069161.1, read on the forward strand.
GTAGGTATCGGACAACACCAGCGTCAGGCGAGCCTCCACCCCGGACTCCAGTTGCGCCGCCTGCCGCCTGAGCCGATCCACCCCGTCCAGCACCAGGCGGGCGCCGGACAGCAGCGCCTCCCCTTGCGAAGTCAGGCGCGGCTGGCGCCCCGACCGGTCAAAAAGGCTGACCCCCAGATCGATTTCGAGGTTGGCGACGCTTTCGCTGAGTGTCGACTGACTTTTGCCAAGCGCGCGTGCCGCGGCGGTGAACGATCCGCGCCCGGCGACTTCGGCAAAGGCCTGCAGAGCGTCCAGTGAGGGTGGGGGCATTATCGGTTTTTCCGATGGAAATCAATTTCCCATTATCTGCAATTCCGATAAGAATAGCCACCCGACCTCACCCCAAGGACACGATCATGCCGTATTCACGCTCACTGGCCGAGCGCATCACGCACGCGACCCTCTTCGAACTGGGCGGTGTGCTTCTGGTCGCACCGCCGGCTTCCTGGCTGATGGGAGTTCCGATGCTGCACATGGGCGCGCTGGCCGTCTGGCTGTCGACCACGGCCCTGCTCTGGTCCATGGCGTTCAACGCCGGGTTCGATGCGCTGCTGCGCCGCCGCGGGCTTGCCCGCACCTGGGCGGTCCGGATCGCGCACGCCTTGCTGTTCGAAGGCGGCTTCATCCTGATCGCGGTGCCGATCGCCGCGGCCTGGCTGAACATCGGACTTCTCCAAGCCTTCGCGCTGGATATCGGCCTGTTTCTGTTCTATCTGCCTTATACGTTCCTGTACAACCTCGGCTACGACACCGCGCGGCGCCGGCTGGTCGGTCAGTCCTGACGGCATTTCGCCCTCTGCCGCCCGCTCATGGGTGATGCGCAGCACAAAATGGGTTGTTTAAAAAACCGGCCGAATGAACTACATCTTGATATGTAGTCATCATCGGAACAACCCCGAGGGCAACCATGCTCGCATCGATCACCAGATGGATGAATCGTCTCAGCTATCCGGCGCGTTTCGGCCTGATCGGCGTCCTGTTCGCGCTGACGTTGCTTTATCTGACCTGGGGGCTTTATCGCACCAATCAGGCCAATATCGAATTTTCCGCGAAAGAATTGCAAGGCGTCGCCTACCTTGTTCCCTTTCCGGCGCTGCTGCAGGCCATTCAGGTCCATGCGGCAGGACAGGGAGACGGCGCGGCCATCGACGCGGCGCTGGGGCAATTGACCGAACAGGAGCGCAGGCTGGGCGCCGACCTGGGCACCGCGGAGCGCTACAAAGCCGTGATGGAAAAATGGAACGCCGCCAAGAGCGCGGCAGGCAACCCGGATGCGCGTATCGCGGCCCACCGCGACCTGTCCGCCGCCGTACTGGACCTGCTGGCGCAAGCCTGCGACGGATCCAATCTGACGCTGGACCCGGACATCGACACCTATTACCTGATGGACAATCTGTGCACCCGCCTTCCCGCGCTGACCGCGCGCAGCGGCGAAGCCGGCGCGCTTGCCCTGCTGCCCGCCGAAAACGGACTGCCCGCGCCGCGCCGCGAGCGCCTGATCGAGCTGCGCCCGCTGGCGGCTGACAGTCTGGGTGCGTGGAGCGGCAATCTCGCCAAGGTCGTGGCCTACAACCCCGCAGTCAAACAGGCTTTCCCCGACGATGCGACAGGCCTGCCCCAGGCGTTGAAATCCGTGCTGGATCCGGTTTCCGCCCTGCTTGGCGGCGCGACGCAGGACAGGACGTCCGGCGCGCTGGCCAGCGCGCTCTCCCCCTTGCAAGGCCGTCTTTCCGCCTTGCAGAACACCACGCGAGATCAGCTCACCAGTTTGCTGCAGATCCGCATCGACGGCATCCGCAGTCAGCGCGACCGCTATGCGCTCATCGCGGGGGTTTCGCTGCTCGCCTCGGTTTTCCTGTTCGTCGTGCTTTACCGTTCGATCACCCTGCAGCTGGGCGGCGAACCGTTCTACGTGATCGAAGCCATCAAGCGCATCGCCGAAGGCCGGCTGGACACGCCGATCAGCACAGAAAACCTGACTCGCGACAGTCTGCTCGGATCCATCGCCGAAATGCGCGACCAGCTGCGCGGCACGGTGGGAGAACTGCTGGAGATTTCAAGCAAGATCGAATCCGCCTCCCGCGAAGTGGAACACAACGGCCAGAAACTCGCCAGCACGGGGCAGGAGCAGCACGCGTCGGCCGACACAATCGCCGAGTCCATGGCGGGACTGAGCCGGCGGCTTGCCCAATGCGCGGAATTATCGGGCGAGGCGCACAGACATATCGACCGGGCGGAACAGCAAACCCAGTCCGGCAACGACAGAATCACACAGACGGCCGAATCGATGAACCGGGTGGCGAACCAGGTCAACGATGCCGCGCGCATCATCGAAGAGCTCGGAGAAAAGGTGAAGCAGATTTCCAGTGTAGTGAACGTGATTCGCGACGTTGCCGCCCAGACCGACATGCTGGCGCTCAACGCCGCGATCGAAGCGGCGCGGGCCGGCGAAACCGGCCGGGGTTTCGCCGTCGTCGCGGACGAAGTCCGCAAACTGGCCGAACACACGACGCGCTCCAGCCAGGAAATCTACCGGATCATCAGTGCCGTGCAATCCACGACGGAAGAGGCGGTGGCCATGATCCACGCCAGCCAGGAAAACGCCTTCCTCAGCGCCAGCAGCGGACAGGAGACCGTCGGGACCATGAGCGAAGTCTGCCAGGGCACCCGCCTGTCGAAAGGGTCGATCGAGGAAATCGCGGTTTCGCTGCGCGAACAGCAAGAGGACGGCGCCTCGATCTCGGGAAACGTCGCGCAGATGGTCGGCAAACTCGGCGAAGCCCGGGAACGGCTGGAGCAGAACCATCGCGAGGCCATGGCGCTGCGCGCCCTGTCCCGGCAATTGGCAGAGGCCGCCTCGGTGTTCAAGGTATAGCGGCGCTCACTCTACCCGCAACTGTCCCATCATGCCCTGCCCTTCGTGCTCGAGAATATGGCAATGGAACATGCGGATTCCTGCGAACGCCTGCACCACTCGGATACGCACCGTTTCCTCCGGAGCAAGATTGACCGTATCGCGCCAGGCCAGAAACGGCTCGGGCACGGCTCGGCCACCGCGAACGCGCTCGACGACCTGGAATTGGGTTCCATGCAGATGGAAAGGATGATCCATGTGCGAAGCATTGACGATATCCCACTCCTCGATCCGGCCGCGCCGGCTGACCAGATCGATGCGCGCCATATCGAAGGTCTTGCCGTTCACGAGAAATTTCATTTCGTGACGGCCATTTTCCATGCTCATGGTTTCGCTGAACTGCACCCGCTTGCGGGAAGCGGGTTCGCCCAGCGCGGGAACCGGCCGCAGCGTGTCGGGAATCGCCCCGGCGTCGCCCGACACCCCCTTGACCGTGGCGATAACGATATCGCGCTCCGGCCCGACATCACCCATTTTTTGCCGATCGTAGGCCAGGGCTATCAACTTCGTCTCCGTATCGGGCGCATCGACAATCCACTCGGCGCGCTCGCCCGGAGCGAGCAGCAGTTCCGTCATGCGGCGCGCGGCCCCGATCAGACCACCATCGGTGCCGACCAGCCAGAACGGGCGCCCGCCCAGCGACAGTCTCAGATAACGCGCGCTGCACGCATTCCACACACGCCATCGCTGTCGCCCCCTGACCCGGATCTCCGGCTCGCGCTGCCCGTTGATCAGCACGTATTGCCCTTCCCTGCCGTTCATCCAGTCCAGCTCGGTGTTGTCGGGAATGGCCCCGTTCCGGGCAAGACGCAGATCGGAAATCACCAGATGCTGCTCCGGCAGATGCGCCAGCGGATCGTGGCGCGAACGCACGATGAACGTGCCGGCCAGCCCCCTGAACACCTGCTCCGGTGTCGAGCCGTGGGGATGGGGGTGGTACCAATAAGTTCCCGCCGATCCTTCGGGAAGGGTGAAACGGTAGAGTCGCTCGGCCCCGGGAGGAACCGGGTCCGAAGGGTTGCCGTCCTGATCGGGCGGCACCGGCAAACCATGCCAGTGAACGGTCGTCGCGGACGGCAGACGATTGATGAACAGGATTTCCACAATGTCGCCCTCGGTCGCGTCGATCAACGGACCGGGCAAGGAGTCATTGTAGGCCCAGGCGGCGGTTTTCACGCCCGGCACCATTTCCACCACAGTGGGCGCGGCGACAAGCCGCGCGCGAAACAGCCCGGAGCGCCGCGACCGGTTGGGCAGGCGGACCAGCGGACGCAGCGGCATGCCGCCGGGAATGGCCGTGTCGGGCATCAGCTCGGACGGGACGGCGGCGCCATCCGGGACGGCATGTCCCTCGTGAGCGGCGGTTGCGGCCGCACGGCCGGAAAAGGCCAGCGCGACGGCGCTGGCGGCGGTGTTGGCAAGGAACTGGCGGCGATTCATCGATGGCCCTCACGGTTCAAAATACCCTGGCAGGGTATTTTGAACCGCTAGCGGCTTGAACACAAGAACGAATGGATCAGCGTGCCCGCCCGCCCGGTTTTTTCTTGCCGATGCGTGGCGGGGCATCCTGGAAACGTTTGTCAGAATGCGCCGTGCGCGCGGAGTGGAACGCCTGCGTCCGTCCCTGACCGCCGCCATCCCTTGGCTGAAACGCGGGAATCAACTGATGGCGGCCATTGCCGATCAGGTCCTCGCGCCCCATATCCCGCAAAGCATCGCGCAACATCGGCCAGTTGGCCGGATCGTGGTAACGCAAAAAGGCCTTGTGCAGCTTGCGCCGGTATCCGTCGCGCACCACATCGACCTTCTCGGAACTGCGTGAAAGCTTTTTGAGCGGATTGCGCCCGGTGTGCCACATGGTGGTGGCCAGCGCCATCGGCGTGGGCATGAAGGTCTGCACCTGATCCAGACGGAAATTGTTCTTTTTCAGCCACAACGCGAGGTTCATCATGTCCTCGTCCTCGGTGCCCGGATGCGCCGCGATGAAATACGGGATCAGGTACTGCTCTTTGCCCGCCTGGCGGGAGAAGCGCTCGAACAGCTCCTTGAACTTGTCGTATGCGCCCATGCCGGGCTTCATCATCTTGGACAGCGGCCCCTCCTCGGTATGCTCGGGCGCGATTTTCAGATAACCGCCGACATGATGGGTGACCAGTTCCTTGATGTATTCGGGCGAACGCACGGCCAGGTCGTAACGCAATCCCGAACCGATGGAGATCTTCTTCACACCGGGCAGTGCGCGCGCCTTGCGGTACAGCTGGATCAGCGGGGCATGGTCGGTGTTCAGGTTTTCGCAAATGCCCGGATACACGCAGCTGAGCCGTCGGCAGGAGGACTCGATCTTCGGGTCCTTGCAGGCGAGCCGGTACATGTTGGCGGTCGGTCCGCCCAGATCGGTGATATGGCCGGTGAACCCGGCGGTCTTGTCGCGGATCTCTTCGATCTCGTTCAGGATCGACTCTTCCGAGCGGCTCTGAATGACCCGCCCTTCATGCTCGGTGATCGAACAGAACGTACAGCCGCCAAAACAGCCGCGCATGATGTTCACCGAAAAACGGATCATGTCCCAGGCCGGAATGCGGGCGTCCCCATACGACGGGTGAGGATTGCGCGCGAACGGCATCCCGAATACGTAGTCCATTTCAGGCGTGGTCAGCGGAATGGGAGGCGGCGTCAGCCAGACATCCCGGTCGCCGTGCAGTTGCACCAGCGCGCGGGCATTGCCAGGATTGGATTCCAGATGCAGGGTACGGCTGGCATGGGCGTAAAGCACCGGATCGTGCGCCACCGCTTCGAACGCGGGAATGCGTACCACGGTGCGGGCACGCGCTTCCTTGCGCCGCGCCACGCGCTCGGCGGCCGGCACGATCCGGATGGGCTGCGGTGCGTCCGGCGATGCCGCCGCCGGCTCGGGCATGTCGGCATAGGGATTGAGGTGGGGATCGATGCGTCCGGGCACATCGACCGTGGTGGAGTCCACCTCCTCCCACGTATCGTCAGGACGCCAGCCGTGAGGCACGACAAAGGCCGTACCGCGCACATCGCGGATTTCGCTCAGATGCTCGCCGCGCGCGCAACGGTGGGCGATCTCGACAAGCGCCCGTTCGGCATTGCCGTACAGCAGAATGTCGGCCTTGGAATTGACCAGCACGGACGGCCGCACCTTGTCGCTCCAGTAGTCGTAGTGGGCGATGCGCCGCAGGCTCGCCTCGATGCTGCCGATCATCACGCCGATGCCGGGGTACGCTTCGCGGCAGCGTTGCGCGTACACCGTCACGGCGCGGTCCGGACGCCGGTTCGGTTCGCCATGTGGCGTGTACGCGTCATCGGAACGAGGGCGGCGATCGGCGGTGTAACGGTTGATCATGGAGTCCATGTTGCCGGCCGTCACCCCGAAAAACAGATTGGGCTTACCAAGCGCCCGGAACGGATCGGCACTGTGCCAATCGGGCTGACAGATCACACCGACGCGGAACCCCTGATCCTCGAGCAGTCGTCCGATCAGGGCGATCCCGAAACTGGGATGATCGATATAGGCGTCCCCCGACACGAGGACGATGTCACAGGAATCCCAGCCGAGCTCGTCCATTTCCTGGCGGCTCATCGGCAGGAACGGCGCCTTGCCGAAACGTTCGGCCCAGTATTTGCGGTAGCCGTTGATGGGTTTGGGTGCGGGTAATTGATGGGTCATGGCGGGAGTCATTGTCAGGCAGACGCGCATTGTGCCAGAAAGCGCGCCGCGGGTTAAGTCGTTTCCCCTGTTTTTTCAACAGTCTAGACGGCCGGGCCGCACAATGCGACTCCGCTTCTCGCCCTCTTGGCGCGCTGGCTATAATGGCGGCACGGAACATCGCCGGACATAGAGATAATAACAATGGACAAAGAGACACGAAGCGGAAACGACGAGCGCAGACTCGCGCTCATCCGGGACTTGCGGGGCACGGACCGCGCCCCCGAACTCGAACGTCTGACGCGCCTCGCACGGCGCGTTTTTCGCGTCGCCGCCGCCCACGTCACCCTGCTCGACGACAATACGCAATGGATCAAGGCAGGCCAGGGGCTGGAGATCACCCACTGCCCCCGCCAGGACTCGATCTGCCGGTATACCATCGAGGCACAAAGCGGGCGCCTCGTCATCCCCGACCTGTCCACCGAAACCCGATTCGCCGAATCGCTGGTCGGAAAACAGGGCTACCGGTTCTACGCGGGCATCGTGCTCCGTTCGCGCGAGGGACTCCCCCTTGGCGCGTTTTGCCTGCTCGACACTCAGCCACAGGAACTCGATGCCGACGAAATCGCCACGCTGGCCGACCTCGCGGCGCTCGCCGAACGCGAATTCCACCTCTGGGAACTCTCGCAGCGCGCGCTGCGCGAGCACGCCACGCCCTGGCTCGGCACGGATCAGGAGTCGGCCCTGCAGTCCATCGTCGACCACCTGCCCGTGCTCGTCGCCTATGTCGGACGGGACCGGCACTACCGCTACGCCAATGCGTTCTACCAGGAGTGGACCGGCATCGACCGCAATCATGTCATGGGACGGCATATCCGCGAAGTATTCGGACCCGAGTTCGAAGCTTTTCTCGAGCCCTATATTGAAACCGCGCTGTCCGGCCGGCAGGCCGTCTACGAATCGGAAACGTTCCTTCACGGACAAAAACGCCAGATGCGCGGGGTCATGACTCCCGATTTGCGGCCGGACGGTTCGATACCCGGCTACTTTCTGATGGCGCAGGACATCACCGCGCGCAAGGCGCTGGAAGACACCCTGAAACAGCAGGCGCGCGAAGACCCGCTGACCGGCCTGCCCAACCGGCGCGCCGCCATGGAGGCCATCGACGCGGCGCTGGCGCGGCAAACCCGCGTGAAAAAGGGCTTGGCGCTGATGTTTCTCGACCTGGACGGATTCAAGGAAATCAACGATAGCCTGGGGCATGACGCCGGCGATGCACTGCTGCAGCAATTCGCCGGACGGCTGCTCGCCGCCGTGCGCAGCACCGACATGGTGGCCAGGCTGGCCGGCGATGAATTCGTGATCCTGCTCGAGCACCTCAAGGAAGCGGACATGGACGCCCACCTTCTGGCCGGCAAACTGATCGCCACGATGAACGCACCGTTCCAGCTGACCCAGGGCAGCGTCAAGGTCACCACCAGCATCGGTATCGCCATCAATCCTCCCGGCGGCCAGATCAGGGCGGGAGATCTGGTGACGGCCGCGGACAAATCGATGTACCGCGCCAAGCGCCAGGGCAAAAACCGCTACGTATTGGCGGGGGACCGGCGCGCATAGCGCCGGGCCAGCACCGCGCACACCATCAACTGGATCTGATGGAACAGCATGAGCGGCAGGACAATGGCCCCGAGGCCATGCCCGGCGAACAGCACATTGGCCATCGGCACGCCGCTGGCCAGACTTTTTTTCGAACCGCAGAACACGATGGTGATCTCGTCGGCCAGGCAGAACCCGAGCCTTCGGCTCGCGCGGCTCGTGGCGAACAGCACGATGGCCAGCAGTACGACATTGACGAGCACAAGCCCGGCAAGGGCCGAGAGCGGCATCGCGCGCCACAGTCCTTCCACCACCGCCGCGCTGAACGCGGTGTAGACCACCAGCAAAATCGAACCCTGGTCGACAAACCGCAGCGCGGACTTGTGCCGGGACACCCATTCGCCGATCCAGCGGCGCGCCATCTGGCCGGCCAGGAACGGCAGCAGCAGCTCGGAGGCGATGCGCCATACGGCCGACCACGACATCGGGGCCTCCTGCCCCGAGGCGAGCAGCAGCGAAGTCAGCAAAGGTGTGGCAAGGATGCCGACCAGGCTGGAAGCCGACGCGCTGCAGACAGCCGCCGCGACGTTGCCCCGCGCCATCGACGTGAAGGCGATCGAGGACTGGACGGTGGCGGGCAAGGCGCACAAGAACAGCACCCCGGTGTACAGCTCCGGCGTCACCAGCGGCTCCAGCACGGGACGCAGCAGCCAGCCGGCCAGCGGGAAAAACACGAAGGTAAACCCGAACACGGTCAAATGCAGCCGCCAGTGGGTCGCCCCGGCCAGCACGGCCTCGCGCGACAGCTTGGCGCCGTGCAGAAAAAACAGCAGGGAGACCGCCAGCGTGGTGACACTTTCGAACAGCGTAGCGGCACGGCCCGAGCATGGCAAAAGTGTGGCCAGCAGCACCGTCGCCAATAGCGCAAGCGTGAATCCGTCGGGAAGAAAACGTGGACGTCGCATCAAGAGAATCCGAACCGGGTATTTTTTGCATTGTGCCGCCAAGACCTGGGCATGCACAAGGCCGCCTCAGCGGTGGTGTGATACCATCAGCCTCCCGGAATCAGGAGACGACGCCCGACATGAAGCGCCTTATCCCGTTGCTGCTGACGCTCTTCCCTCTCGCCGCCGGCGCCTTTCCCGAGCAGGCCGGCAATGCCGCCTTCTGGAAAGCCATGGATTGGGATCATCCGGCGACAACGCCGGTCTGGCAGGACCGCAACTGGGTGAACTACATCGGTGTGCCCGCCCCGGGCGAAACCCGTCAGCGCATTCAGGACGTGCGACTTGCCGATGTCGATCTGCTGGCCATCCTCGCCCGCAGCGGAACCTCGTCGCGCCAGCCGGATCAGCTGCAATTGCTCACCCAGGCGGCCGACCGCCGGCGCGATCAGTGCCCGGCGCTGACCCGCTGGGCCAAAAGCCGCTTCGGCGCGCCAGCCGCGACATCCGACGCCGGGTACACGCTGAATGCCGAGTCCGGCAAGGGCATGGTCCAGTCCGATCTGAGCTATCAGTGGGACATCGGCACCACCCGCCTGACCCTGCTGTGCCAGACCAGGGAAATCCCCACCCAGCCGGGCAAACCCCTGGTGGAGTCGTTCAGCCGGCTCACGTTCGGCAGCCTCGCCGCCACCCCCGAACTCAAGCCGCTCGTCAGCGCGTCCTGCACACGCAACGAACACGCAGCCGGGGCCTCTGAGCCGGGCAAGAGCCTTGACCGGATGGGGTTTGTCATCGACGAGAACAAGCGACTGATCCGCCGCCCCGACAAGGTCCCCCTCAAGGCAAGCGACGTGCGCATCGACAGGGACAGCGTCAGTTTCTCTCTCGAACGCGATACGGCGAGCAACGATTACCGTCTCGATCGCAACACCGGCCTGCTGACCGGCACCCTGCGTCTGGCCGGCATTCCGATGATCCGTATCTCCGGACACTGTCAGCTCAAGCCGCTGACAGGCGCGGCCTCGCCATGAAAAAAACCGTCCCGGGGCCGCAGCCCGGGGACGGTTGATCGGGATGCCAGTCCGCGCTCAGCGCGACTTGACGAAAGGAATGCCGATGGACTTGGGCGCCACGGAGCGGCCGACGAAACCCGCCAAGAGCAGCACGGTCAGCACATAGGGAATCACCGCGATGAATTGCGACGGAATGATGCCCACGCCTGGCAGCGCCACGCCTTCCAGGCGAATCTGGATCGCGTCGGCGAAGGCGAACAGCAGGCAGCCGATCACGGCCGGCACCGGACGCCACTTGCCGAAGATCAGCGCCGCCAGCGCGAGAAAGCCCTTGCCCGCCGTCATCTCCTTGATGAAGGCTCCGGTCTGGTAAACCGACAGGAAGGTACCGGCCATGCCGCACAGCGCGCCATTCCAGAACAGCGCGATATAGCGGACGCGGGCAACCGAGACGCCGGCGGTATCGGCGGCATGGGGGTTTTCACCCACGGCGCGCAGGCGCAGGCCGAAACGGCTCTTGTACACGAACCAGGTCACCACCGGAATGATCACGATGGTCATGTAAACCAGCACACTGTGCCCGGACAACAGACGGCTGTACAGCTGCCCGATGACCGGCACGTCGGCGAGCTGTTCGGCGAACGGCAGCACCACTTCGTGGAAACGGCCTTCGTCCGGCAACTGCGGCGAGTTGCCGCCCTGCTGGAACCAGGCGAGTCCGAGCACCGGCGTGATCCCGGAAGCGATGGTATTGACCGCCATCCCGGAAATCATCTGGTTGCCGTTATAGGTCACGGACACGAAGGCGTGCAGCATCGCCAGCATGATCGACGCCATCATCCCGGCCATGAGACCGATCCACGGGTTCTGGGTCACGTAGGCGGCGGCGGCCGACGCGAAGGCGGCCGTCAGCATCTTGCCTTCCAGGCTGATGTCCACCACGCCAGAGCGTTCGGAAAACAGCCCGGCGAGCGCCGCCAGAATCAGCGGCATGGCGACGCGGATGGTCGAATCGAGAACACTGATCAACTGATCCATAATCACTTTCTCCGCTTGAAGAGGGGGGCGATGAACGGCTCGAACAGGTTTTCCAGCGCGCCGCAGAACAGGATGATCAGACCCTGGATGAAAATGATCATCTCGCGGGTGATCACCGGCTTTTCGAACGACAGGTCAAGTCCGCCCTGCGTCAGAGCGCCGAACAACAGCGCCGACAGGAAAATCCCCACCGGGTGGTTGCGCCCCATCAGTGCCACGGCGATGCCGACAAAACCGATGCCGTTGGTGAAGGCCACGTTCAGGCGGTGGGTGGAGCCCAAGAGCTCGTTGACCGCGGCGAGGCCCGACAGGCCACCGGACACGCTCATCGCCAGAAGGATCACCAGCGTGACGTTGATACCCGCGTAACGGGCCGCCTTGTCGTTCACGCCGACGGTCCGCAACTGGAAGCCCCAACGCGTATGCCAGATCACCACGTAGAACAGCACCAGCGCGACAAGCGCGATGAGGAAGCTCGCGTTCAGGGGCGTCGACGGGATCTCGACGCCCACGGCGGCCAGCATCGACTGCATGGAGGCGACCCAGGAGGACGCGCCGAATTCGCGCGTGGTCGGATTCTGGGAACCCGGTTCGATCAGCAGGTGCCCGATCAGGTAGAGCATCAGCGACGAGGCGATGAAGTTGAACATCATCGTCGTCACCACGATATGGCTGCCGCGCCGTGCCTGCAGCCAACCCGGAATGAACGCCCAGGCGGCGCCGAACACGATCGAGGCGAGCACGGCCAGCGGCACCATCAGGGGGGCCGGCAGCGCATGGTCGAGCGCCAGCACCACCAGCGTCACGCCCAGGCCGCCGATATAGGCCTGCCCTTCCGCGCCGATGTTGAACATCCCGGCATGGAAGGCGGTGGCCACGGCCAGCCCGGTGAACACGAAACTCGTGGTATAGAACAGCGTGTAGCCGATGCCCTCGCTATAGCCGACCGCGCCATGAACCAGGATCTGCAGACACTCGAGAGGGTCCTCGCCGATCATCCAGGTCACCAGCGCGGTGACCAGCAGCGCGGCCATCAGGTTCAGCGCGGGCAGCACGGTCAGCTGGGCCCAGCGCGGCAATGTAGAAGGTTGTCCGAATTTCAATGTGCGCCTCCACCCATCAACAGCCCCAGCGAGCTCGTGGTGGCTTCCTCGCCGGCCACTTCGCCGGAAATCGCTCCACCCGTCATCACGAGGATACGGTCGGACAGCGCGAGGATTTCCTCGAGCTCCACCGACACCAACAGTATTGCCTTGCCCTCGTCTCGCAACTGGATCAGGCGCTTGTGAATGAATTCGATCGCGCCGATGTCGACGCCGCGCGTCGGCTGGCCGATCAGCAACAGGTCGGGATTGGCGTCGATTTCGCGCGCCAGCACCACTTTTTGCTGATTACCGCCTGACAGGAGCCCGACGCGCAACAGCGCATCGGTCGGACGGATGTCGAATTCGGAAATGAACGCGCGGGTGCGCTCGATCAGCGCCTTGCGGGAAAACAGCGGGCCCTTGCAAAAGGACGGGCCGTCGTCGTATCCGAGAATCGCGTTCTCGTACATCGGGAAAGCCTTGACGAGGCCTTCGCGCGACCGGTCTTCGGGCACGTGCGCGATGCCAAGCTTGCGGAACTCCGCGGCGCGCGGACGGCGATAGCGGCGACGGTTCAGATCCTCGCCCTTGTAGACGATGGAACCGGATGTGGGCACTTTCATGCCAGCCAGCACTTCGAGCAGTTCGGACTGGCCATTGCCCGACACCCCGGCCACGCCGACGATCTCGCCGGCCCGCACCGAAAAGGACAGATCCTTGAGCAGTTTCACGCCGCGTTCGTCGACGAGGCCAAGCGCCTTCACGTCAAGCACGGTATCCCCCGCGCGCGCCGGGGCCTTGTCGACCTTGAGGATGACCTTGCGGCCGACCATCATGTCGGCGAGGATCTCCCGGCTGACGTCGCGGGTCTGCACATTGCCGACCACACGGCCCGCCCGCATCACGGTCACGGCGTCGGTGATGTCCATCACCTCGCGCAGCTTGTGGGTGATGAGGATCACGGTCTTGCCCTGATCGCGCAGGGCGTTCAGGATACAGAAAAGGTGGTCGGCCTCCTTGGGCGTCAGCACGGCGGTCGGTTCGTCCAGAATCAGAACGTCGGCCCCGCGGTAAAGCGCCTTGAGGATTTCCACACGCTGCTGCAGGCCGACTCCGAGTTCGCCGACCACGGCGTCCGGATCGACCTCCAGCGAATAGTCTTTGTTGAGCGTCTTCAGATGCTCGCGCGCAGCGGCCATGCCGCCGGCCAGCTTGAGGCCTCCCTCGGCCCCCAGCACGATGTTTTCCAGCACGGTAAAGTTGTCGACCAGCATGAAATGCTGGTGAACCATGCCGATACCGAGCCTGATGGCTTCCTGGCTATTGCGGATGCGCGCCTCGCGCCCGTTCACCTTGATGCACCCTTCATCGGCCTGGTAATAGCCGTACAGGATGCTCATCAGCGTGGACTTGCCGGCGCCGTTTTCGCCGATGATGCCATGGATCGATCCCTTGGCGATGTTCATCGACACGTCTTCATTCGCCTTGACGGCGCCGAAGCTCTTGCTGATGCCGATCAACTCAATGGCAATGTCGGTCATACTTGTTGGTTCCCCGGTTCTGGGATGACACTAACATCAACCCTGTTCCATACACTCAAACGGACACGCGGGCCAGGGGGCCCGCGTGTCCGCCTGTCAGGGTCTGTCAGTTCAGAGGTTTCCGGACTGAGTCTTACTGCACCGGGCAGCTGTTGTTTGCGCGGTAGTCGACGACCTTGATCTTGCCGTTGATGATGTCTTTCTTGGCCGCGTTGATCTTGGCTTCCATATCGGCCGAGATCAGCTTGCGGTTGTACTGGTCAAGCGCCCAGTCCACACCGTTCTCCTTCAGGCCCATGACCTTCAGACCCGGCTGCCACTTGCCGTTCTTGGCATCGCGGAAGGTCTCGAAAACAGCGTTGTCGACGCGTTTGACCATGGAGGTCAGCACCGAACCGGGCTGGATGTGGTTCTGGTTACTGTCCACGCCGATGGAGTACTTGCCGGCCGCCTTGGCCGCTTGCAGCACGCCAAGGCCGGTACCGCCGGCGGCGGCGAAGACCACGTCCACGCCCTTGTCGAACTGGCTCTTGGCCAGTTCGGTGCCGCGGGCCGGATCATTGAACGCCTGCGGAGTGGTGCCGGTCATGTTGGTCACGACGGTGGCTTTCTTGTTGGTGTATTTCGCACCCTGGATGTAGCCACAGTTGAAGGCGCGGATCAGCGGAACGTCCATGCCGCCGATGAAGCCGAGCTTGCCGCTCTTGGACGCCATGGCGCCAGCCATGCCGACCAAGAAGGAGCCTTCCTGTTCCTTGAACAGGATGGACTGCACGTTGGCGCCCTTGGCAACCGAGTCGATGATGACGAACTTGACGCTCGGGAATTCCTTGGCGACGGTTTCAACGGCCTGGGTGAAGGAGAAACCGACGGCGATCACGATATCGGCGTTCTTGCGGGCCATGTTGCGCAGAAGCTGTTCTTTTTGCGCGTCGGAGGAAATGGTGCCGTCGCGGTAGTTCAGCTTGAACTCTTTCTTGAAGCGCTCGGCGCCGTTGTAGGCCGCTTCATTGAAGCTCTTGTCGAACTTGCCGGCCTGGTCGTAGACCACGGCGGGGGCGAAGTCCTTGGCCATGGCGGAAGAGGCCAGGACAGCAGCTGCAACAGCTAGGCTGACGCGTTTCAGTTCCATTTTCATCTCTATCAACTCGTATCGTTTTGGTGGTGGAAATACCCTGCAGGGCCGAGCGTTGTCCAGGCCCGCGCAGCGCATCATCGGAGAGACATCCGGAATCGCCCGCTTGCGCGGACGGGCCGGTCGGCCAACGTGACGGACACACGCCGCCCCTCCCCGTGACAACTCATCACCGGTCAAGGCAGCGTCATCATCTGTTCACACTTGCGCGGCAAAATTCCAACGGCAGGGCCATGGAATACAGCAACTCCACCGTATGAAAGCGCGCAAAATTGTAATAATGTGCGTAACGGCTGTAAACCTTTTCCGGTTTTATCCGCCATGCCTGTCTCTCTTGCGCCGCACTTTGGTGGCACAATTCCGATAACAGATCCGGCGAAGTCTGCATTGTCTTCTCTTGAAGATACCTTGGCAAGCTCACTCCCCCACCGGCCGGAACAAACCCCTACGACCTTTGACGCCGGTCATCCCGAATCGATTTTTTCACCGGCCGCTGTGGGGAAAAAACCACCGGCGGCTTCATCGTCACATCCGGTCCAAGCCGTTTTTTTCCCGCATTGGCGCACAAGGCCGCGATCCGGTAGAATTCGCGGCGAATTGTCAGGAACCCCCTCATGCTCAGTTACCGTCACGCTTTCCACGCCGGCAACCATGCCGACGTGCTCAAGCATTTTGTCCAGATCGAAATCATCCGGCACATGGCGCAAAAGCCCACCCCGTTCTGGTACATCGATACCCATGCCGGCGCCGGTCTTTACGCACTGGACACCGGATATGCCGCACAGAATGCGGAGTACCGTGATGGCATCGGCCGACTGTGGGACCGGGACGTGCCTGACGCCCTCGCCCCCTACCTGGAGACGGTGAGGGCATTGAACCCCGATGGCCAATTGCGCCACTATCCCGGCTCGCCGTGGTGCGCCCACCTGGCCCTGCCGCCAGAAAGCCGGCTGCGACTGTTCGAATTGCATCCCAGCGATTTCACGCTGCTCGACGACAATTGCCGGACACTGGGACGGCGCGCCAGAGTGGCGCAGGAAGATGGTTTTCACGGCATAAAGGCGTTGCTACCGCCGCCGACACGGCGGGCACTGATCCTGATCGACCCGCCGTACGAAGACAAGCGCGATTACCTGCGCGTCCCCCTGGCGGTCGCGGAAGGCCTCAAGCGCTTCGCAACCGGGGTCTACGCGATCTGGTATCCGCTACTGCAGCGCGCGGAAATGCAGGCACTGCCCGGTGCGCTGAAGGCACTGCCGGCCAATAGCTGGCTTGACGTGACCCTGACGGTCAAAACCCCTTCGAACGACGGATTCGGCATGCACGGCAGCGGCATGTTCATCCTCAATCCGCCCTGGACCCTGAAGAACACGCTCGCCGAAGTCATGCCGTTCCTTGCCGAAACGTTAGCCGGGGATTCCGGCGCCGGCTTCACCCTCGACGCGCGAGAAAGCTGAGGCGCCAAGCCGGCCGACCGCCTCGAGCCAGCCGTCGGCGACATCGCCAAACCGGTCACGCAAAACATCGGGGGTCGCGATCTCGACATCGTGGCGGGCACTCAACGTTTCCGCCAGCCGATGGACAAAACGCTCGAACGCCAGCGCCTTGACGGCCTGACCGGCGCTCGTTCCCGCCAAAGCGGGGTCATGCTCGCGCAACAACCCGGCCAACCGGGCATCCGCATCGAACTGCGTGAAGGCCCCGCCCCGCTCGCCCGCCGAAACCCGGAACCGCTCCGGCAAAGCCCGCATACGGCGCTCGATTTCCCGATTCATGTCATCACGGCATGCGCGGAGGTCCGACATACCGCACCCGCTTCGCCGCCCGGAGCGCAAAACAGGCTCGACCCGCTCCAGCGCCTCCGCCGCCGCCCGGCGGCAGGCCTCGGCCATCACCGCCGCCACGACGGCCGGATACGCACCGGGCGCCGTGCGCCCGGTTTTCGCCAAGGCAGCCTCCAGCGCTTCCACATACCGAGCCACCAGCGCATCGTCCAGCGAGTGGCGCAAACGGCGGTAGTGCGCGAGAAACGCCTCCTTAAGCCGCGGATCGAACTCCATGCCGAGCGTAAGCGACGCGCGATCCACTCCGCGAACCCGCCCCAGAGTGGACAACACCACATCGCGGCAAATGGCGTGGGCAAGATGGCCAAGCCCACCCTCCCGCGACACGGCAAAAGCGGCCGGATCGCGACGGATCGCCTCGCGCAGTTTTCGCAGATCGGTCAGATCAAACCTCGGCACGAACAAAGAAGGAGCCAGCGCATCGACATCGGAGCGGCTAGCGCTCCGCCCTGCCTTTTGCCGGACAACCTGGCCGACAAAGCCGACCAGTCCATCCAGCCGCCCCTTTGCCGCGACATCCAGCCAATAAGCCAGCGCCGTGCGCTCAAAGTCGGACATGGCATCCCGCCCTGATGACAGAGGGATGCCGGGCGAGACAGAAGTGAGTGCACAGGCAACCCCGACGGAGCATTCCGAATCCCGCTTGAGGAAAAACGAAGAAAATGGCGCGCATGGCGCTTCGCGCGTGGGCAGCATGACCGGCTCCAGAGGAAAGTGAACAAGGGACGGATCACCCGCCCCGGAAAGCCTCAGACCTTAACCGAACAAAGCCGGCCGAACTTGCAATTAACGCTTATCCGGCGCATCGCCGCCGCTCAAAAGATCGCGAACATCCCGCGCCTCCCAATGCGGAAAATACTTGCGCACGAGCGCGTTGAGCTCCACTTCGAACGCCCGGAACCTGGCTAGCTCATCCCCCGGACCGCCCGGTGACTCCACCGTGTCCTCTGCTGCATGATCGATCATGCCCGCGCCGAGGGTGGCGTTGCTCAGCCGGTCGATCACGATGAAACTGCCGGTCGCGCGGCAGAGGGCATACGGATCGAACACGACAGGCGCGGACAGCGAAACACGGACACGCGCGATTTCGTTCAGGCAAAGCGAATCGGCCGGCACCGCACCGAAACGATGAATATCGACACGCTCGACAATGCGCTCGAGCGTCCCCGGGACGGTTTTTCCGGCGAAACGGAACAACATCGGCTGCCCCGCCACCACCGGCAGGTCGCTCATCCAGACCAAATGCGCATCGAGCCTCGAGGCCACGGCGGGTGCCGCCTCCCCGGCACGCACCAGCACATCCCCGCGGGAGACATCGATCTCGTCTTCCAGAGTCACCGTCACGGCCTGACCCCGCACCGCCACGTCAAGCTCCCCGTCAGCGGTCACGATGGCCTTGACGCGACTGGCGCGGCCTGACGGCAAAGCCACGATGGCATCACCGGGACGCACACCTCCGGAAGCCAGCGTCCCGCAGAACCCGCGAAATGCCGCATTGGGCCGGTTGACATACTGAACCGGGAAGCGGAAGGCGGACAGGCGCACATCCCGGTCAACGCGGACGACCTGCAGCCACTCCATCAATGTGGGACCGTCATACCAGGGCATGGCATCGCCGCGCGACACCACCTGATCGCCGCGTAGCGCCGACATCGGAATATACCGGACATCCGGAATGCCCAGTTGCCCGGAGATTTCGGCGTACTCCGCGCAAATAGCCTGATAAACAGCCTCATCGTAATTAACAAGGTCCATCTTGTTCACCGCCACCACTACATGCCGGATACCCAGCAGGCTGACGATGTAGCTGTGGCGCCGGGTCTGGGTCTGCACGCCGCGGCGGGCATCCACCAGAATGATCGCCAGATCCGATGTCGACGCGCCCGTGGCCATATTGCGTGTGTATTGCTCGTGCCCGGGGCAATCGGCGATGATGAATTTGCGCCGGTCCGTGGAAAAATAGCGGTACGCGACATCGATGGTGATTCCCTGTTCACGCTCGGCCTGCAAGCCGTCAACCAGAAGAGCAAGGTCGATATCGTCGTCGGTGGTATTGTATTTGCGCGAATCGCGCTCAATGGCAGCCAGCTGATCCTCGAAAATCAGCTTCGAATCGTGCAGCAGGCGGCCGATCAGCGTCGATTTGCCGTCATCGACGCTCCCACAGGTAATGAAGCGCAGCATATCCTTGCGCTCGTGCTCGGCCAGGTAGGCATGGATATCGCGATCGATCAGATCAGATTGATGGGACATGACAGACTCCTATGAGGCTGGCGTATTCAGAAATAACCTTCGATCTTCTTCTTTTCCATGGAGCCGCTCTGATCATGATCGATCAGCCGCCCCTGGCGCTCGGATGTGCGCGTCAGCAGCATTTCCCGGATGATGTCCGGGAGCGTGGCGGCTTTCGACTCCACCGCTCCGGTCAGGGGGTAGCACCCCAGCGTGCGGAAACGAACCCAGCGGGTTTGCGGCTCCTCGCCGGGCTTCAGGGGCAGTCGTTCATCGTCGACCATGATGAGCATGCCATCGCGTTCCACCACCGGGCGCGGCGCCGCGAAATACAGCGGCACGATGTCGATGTTCTCCAGATAGATGTACTGCCAGATATCCAGCTCGGTCCAGTTCGAGAGCGGAAAAACCCGGATGCTTTCGCCGGGCGCCACCCTGCTGTTATAAAGATTCCACAACTCCGGCCTCTGATTCTTCGGATCCCAGCGGTGATGCCGGTCGCGGAACGAGTACACCCGCTCTTTGGCTCGGGACTTCTCCTCATCGCGGCGGGCGCCGCCGAAGGCGGCATCGAAACGGTAGTGATTGAGCGCCTGCTTGAGCGCTTCGGTTTTCATGATGTCGGTGTGACGGGCGCTGCCATGAGTGAAGGGATTGATGCCGGCGGCCACCCCCTCCGAATTGACATGGACACGCAGGTCGAGCCCGTGCTTTTCCGCGGTACGGTCGCGAAAAGCGATCATTTCACGGAATTTCCACGTGGTATCGACATGCAAGAGGGGAAAGGGAAGCTTCCCCGGAAAAAACGCCTTCATCGCCAGATGCAGCATGACCGCCGAATCTTTCCCGATGGAGTACAGCATCACCGGATGATCGAACTCGGCCGCCACCTCGCGGATGATATGAATGGATTCTGCCTCGAGCGCCCTCAGATGGGTCAGCCGATCGCGGTCTGGAGTCATTGTCGTGCCCGTCCTGTCTGGCTTGCGGATCGGTGCGTCCACAAGTGCGTCCAAGCACTTTAACCAAGCAACAAACTACAGGCAAAACCGTTTCGATATATCAATATTCAATATCGAATGAGCCAACTCGTCTATCGCGGGAATAAGCACCTCCAAGAATCGAAGGCACTCAGGACGACGGCTTGTCGGCGGGATCCGATTGCAGCGCCAGCCAGAAACGGAACTGGCAATCGCTCTCGAAGCGCTTACGCATCGGAGACACGCCGTCCCCTTCCCCGGTCTCCAGCACGCGGCAAAGCAGCAAACAGGACAGGCAGGCGCCCTCTTGCGGCGCATCGTCCCGCTCGACGTCATACTGAATCGTGACACCGTCGGCGAAACGGCACAGCGTGCGCCGGGAAACAAAACATCCCGCATCGTCGCAGCCGGTCTCCTCGGCGCACTCGCGCGACAGCAGTGTCGCCCGGCTGGGCATGCCGTGAATGGCTCGAATGTAAACCGCCAGCGGCGTCATGAACAACTCATCGAATGAAATTCGCGGGCAAGCCACCGGCCGCCAGAAAGGCAAAAGCCCTGACCGTAGGGTCAGGGCTTGGAGGGGGGAGTCTGGCGGTGTCCTACTTTCACACGGCGAATACCGCACTATCATCGGCGCTAAGGCGTTTCACGGTCCTGTTCGGGATGGGAAGGCGTGGGACCACCTCGCTATGGCCGCCAGACATAAACTGTCAACAAATCAAGAAGCCGCCCGCGCGTCGCGGGAGTATGTATCGGGTCGATGACGCATCGCGTCGCCAGCCTGGGCTCACCCAAGCTGTTCAAATGATAGGATCAAGCCTCACGAGCCATTAGTATCGGTTAGCTTAACGCCTCACAGCGCTTCCACACCCGACCTATCAACGTCCTGGTCTCGAACGACTCTTCAGGGAGGTCAAGCCTCCAGGGAAGTCTCATCTTCAGGCGAGTTTCCCGCTTAGATGCTTTCAGCGGTTATCTCTTCCAAACTTAGCTACCCGGCAATGCCACTGGCGTGACAACCGGTACACCAGAGGTTCGTCCACTCCGGTCCTCTCGTACTAGGAGCAGCCCCCGTCAAACTTCCAACGCCCACTGCAGATAGGGACCAAACTGTCTCACGACGTTTTGAACCCAGCTCACGTACCACTTTAAATGGCGAACAGCCATACCCTTGGGACCGGCTACAGCCCCAGGATGTGATGAGCCGACATCGAGGTGCCAAACTCCGCCGTCGATGTGAACTCTTGGGCGGAATCAGCCTGTTATCCCCGGAGTACCTTTTATCCGTTGAGCGATGGCCCTTCCATTCAGAACCACCGGATCACTATGTCCTGCTTTCGCACCTGCTCGACTTGTCGGTCTCGCAGTCAAGCCACCTTTTGCCATTGCACTATCAGCACGATTTCCGACCGTACCTAGGTGACCTTCGAACTCCTCCGTTACACTTTGGGAGGAGACCGCCCCAGTCAAACTGCCTACCATGCACTGTCCCCAATCCGGATCACGGACCAAGGTTAGAACCTCAAACACACCAGGGTGGTATTTCAAGGGCGGCTCCATGCGAACTGGCGTCCACACTTCCCAGCCTCCCACCTATCCTACACAAGTCTGTTCAAAGTCCAATGCAAAGCTACAGTAAAGGTTCACGGGGTCTTTCCGTCTAGCAGCGGGGAGATTGCATCTTCACAAACATTTCAACTTCGCTGAGTCTCAGGAGGAGACAGTGTGGCCATCGTTACGCCATTCGTGCGGGTCGGAACTTACCCGACAAGGAATTTCGCTACCTTAGGACCGTTATAGTTACGGCCGCCGTTTACCGGGGCTTCGATCAAGAGCTTGCACCCCATCACTTAACCTTCCGGCACCGGGCAGGCGTCACACCGTATACGTCCACTTTCGTGTTGGCACAGTGCTGTGTTTTTGATAAACAGTCGCAGCCACCGATTCTCTGCGACCCCTTCGACCTTCGAGCGCGAGGCTCTACAATCTACCGGGGCATACCTTCTCCCGAAGTTACGGTATCAATTTGCCGAGTTCCTTCTCCTGAGTTCTCTCAAGCGCCTTGGAATTTTCATCCTGCCCACCTGTGTCGGTTTGCGGTACGGTTTTTGCAAGGCTGAAGCTTAGTGGCTTTTCCTGGAAGCGGGGTATCAGTCACTTCAGGTCCGTAGACCCTCGTTATCACCTCTCGACGTTAACAGCGCGGCGGATTTGCCTGCCACGCCCGTCTACCAGCTTGAACGACCTATTCCAACAGGCCGCTGACCTAACCTTCTCCGTCCCCACATCGCACCTTGCAAAAGTACGGGAATATTGACCCGTTTCCCATCGACTACGCATTTCTGCCTCGCCTTAGGGGCCGACTCACCCTACGCCGATGAACGTTGCGTAGGAAACCTTGGGCTTTCGGCGAGCGGGCTTTTCACCCGCTTTATCGCTACTCATGTCAGCATTCGCACTTCTGATATCTCCAGCATCCCTCTCAGGACACCTTCACAGACCTACAGAACGCTCCCCTACCACGTGACCTAAGTCACATCCGCAGCTTCGGTTATAAGCTTGAGCCCCGTTACATCTTCCGCGCAGGACGACTCGACCAGTGAGCTATTACGCTTTCTTTAAATGATGGCTGCTTCTAAGCCAACATCCTGGCTGTCTGTGCCTTCCCACCTCGTTTACCACTTAGCTTATCATTTGGGACCTTAGCTGGCGGTCTGGGTTGTTTCCCTCTTGACGATGGACGTTAGCACCCACCGTCTGTCTCCCATGCTCGCACTTTCCGGTATTCAGAGTTTGCCATGGTTTGGTAAGTCGCAATGACCCCCTAGCCATAACAGTGCTTTACCCCCGGAAGTGATACATGAGGCACTACCTAAATAGTTTTCGGGGAGAACCAGCTATCTCCGAGTTTGTTTAGCCTTTCACCCCTATCCACAGCTCATCCCCTAGTTTTGCAACACTAGTGGGTTCGGACCTCCAGTGCGTGTTACCGCACCTTCATCCTGGCCATGGATAGATCACTCGGTTTCGGGTCTACGCCCAGCAACTCAGTCGCCCTGTTCGGACTCGGTTTCCCTACGCCTCCCCTATTCGGTTAAGCTCGCTACTGAACGTAAGTCGCTGACCCATTATACAAAAGGTACGCAGTCACCCCATTTTTCAAGGGCTCCCACTGTTTGTATGCATCCGGTTTCAGGTTCTATTTCACTCCCCTCCCGGGGTTCTTTTCGCCTTTCCCTCACGGTACTGGTTCACTATCGGTCGATCACGAGTATTTAGCCTTGGAGGATGGTCCCCCCATCTTCAGACAGGATTTCGCGTGTCCCGCCCTACTTCTCGTACGCCTAGTCTCATCGCCACGTTTTCGTGTACGGGGCTATCACCCACTATGGCCGCCCTTTCCAGAGCCTTCCACTAACGCCGCGACTATCTCGTACAGGCTATTCCGCTTTCGCTCGCCACTACTGGCGGAATCTCGGTTGATTTCTTTTCCTGCGGGTACTTAGATGTTTCAGTTCTCCGCGTTCGCTTCGCCTTCCCTATATATTCAGGAAGGGATGACCCCTAAGGGCCGGGTTTCCCCATTCGGACATCGTGGGATCAATGTTCCATTGCCAACTCCCCCACGCTTTTCGCAGGCTTGCACGTCCTTCATCGCCTGTGATCGCCAAGGCATCCACCAGATGCACTTAATCGCTTGACCCTATCATCTGAACAGCCTAAACCACCCAGACTCCAGTTTCGCGACACGTCACGATCCCCTTCAAGACCGTCACGTCGATACAATCATCTACCCAAGTCGCACCCACCCGGATTCCTCCGGATCGGTGAACTTTACATATCAGCTTCTCAATTTGTTAAAGATCAACGCGTTGGCTACAACGCAAATCAAAAACGACGGATCCCTTCCCATCCTCTTTGATTTGCACTGTGGTGGAGGCAGACGGGATCGAACCGACGACCCCCTGCTTGCAAAGCAGGTGCTCTCCCAACTGAGCTATGCCCCCCTTCAGAGTCCTGGTGGGTCTGGTTGGACTCGAACCAACGACCCCCGCCTTATCAAGACGGTGCTCTAACCGGCTGAGCTACAAACCCAGTCTCTACTTGCCAACTTCCGAATAACCGATAGGTTGTGAGCGCTTGACGTCGCCATTCTCTAGAAAGGAGGTGATCCAGCCGCAGGTTCCCCTACGGCTACCTTGTTACGACTTCACCCCAGTCATGAAGCATACCGTGGTAAGCGGCCTCCTTGCGGTTAGCCTACCCACTTCTGGTATCCCCCACTCCCATGGTGTGACGGGCGGTGTGTACAAGACCCGGGAACGTATTCACCGCAGCATGCTGATCTGCGATTACTAGCGATTCCGACTTCACGCACTCGAGTTGCAGAGTGCGATCCGGACTACGATCGGCTTTATGAGATTGGCTCCACCTCGCGGCTTCGCGACCCTCTGTACCGACCATTGTATGACGTGTGAAGCCCTGCTCATAAGGGCCATGAGGACTTGACGTCATCCCCACCTTCCTCCGGTTTGTCACCGGCAGTCTCATTAGAGTGCCCAACTTAATGATGGCAACTAATGACAAGGGTTGCGCTCGTTGCGGGACTTAACCCAACATCTCACGACACGAGCTGACGACAGCCATGCAGCACCTGTGTCCAGGCTCCCTTTCGGGCACCGCCGCCTCTCAGCAGCGTTCCTGGCATGTCAAGAGCAGGTAAGGTTCTTCGCGTTGCATCGAATTAATCCACATCATCCACCGCTTGTGCGGGTCCCCGTCAATTCCTTTGAGTTTTAACCTTGCGGCCGTACTCCCCAGGCGGTCAATTTCACGCGTTAGCTACGCTACCAAGGATTCAAACCCCCAACAGCTAATTGACATCGTTTAGGGCGTGGACTACCAGGGTATCTAATCCTGTTTGCTCCCCACGCTTTCGTGCATGAGCGTCAGTATCATCCCAGGGGGCTGCCTTCGCCATCGGTATTCCTCCACATCTCTACGCATTTCACTGCTACACGTGGAATTCTACCCCCCTCTGACGTACTCTAGCTGAACAGTCCTCAATGCCGTTCCCAGGTTAAGCCCGGGGCTTTCACATCAAGCTTGTCCAACCGCCTGCGCACGCTTTACGCCCAGTAATTCCGATTAACGCTTGCACCCTACGTATTACCGCGGCTGCTGGCACGTAGTTAGCCGGTGCTTATTCTTCAGGTACTCTCATCCCCACCCGCTATTCACAGGCAGGATTTGCTCCCCGACAAAAGTCCTTTACAACCCGAAGGCCTTCTTCAGACACGCGGCATGGCTGGATCAGGGTTGCCCCCATTGTCCAAAATTCCCCACTGCTGCCTCCCGTAGGAGTCTGGGCCGTGTCTCAGTCCCAGTGTGGCGGATCATCCTCTCAGACCCGCTACTGATCGTCGCCTTGGTGGGCCTTTACCCCCCCAACTAGCTAATCAGACGTCGGCCGCTCGGATAACGCGAGGCCCGAAGGTCCCCCGCTTTCCTCCTCAGAGCGTATGCGGTATTAGCACAACTTTCGCTGCGTTATCCCCCATTACCCGGCACGTTCCGACGCATTACTCACCCGTTCGCCACTCGCCACCCGGAGCAAGCTCCTGTGCTGCCGTTCGACTTGCATGTGTAAAGCATGCCGCCAGCGTTCAATCTGAGCCAGGATCAAACTCTTCAGTTCAATCGCTAACTTTACTTCTGGCACGCAAGATCAAAGAAACAAAACCAGGTTCATTTCTGTCTTGCCGTGCAAGTGTCGGCTTCGCCAAACACTCACACCTATCGGTTATTCGCATTATTAAAGATCGGCGCCGCGCTCTTCGCTGCAGCAGAGGAAGCGAACTATACCCCCCAAACCCACACCCGTCAACTCCTTTCTCAAAAAAACCCGGCCGCGTTCCCGCGACCGGGTTCCGGACCGGCATTCCGAATTCGCGCCGGATCCGCCGCGCCTTAGCGTCTGAGCTTGGCGAACGCCGCGGCCATCGCCGTCTCCGCAGAGGAAGAACCGGCCTGGCGGCGGCCGGCCTGGCGATCGCCATCGCGAGCTGGACCCTTCGCGCCACGAGAAGAGGCGCCGGGCGCATCGTCAAGCCGCATGGTCAGCGCGATACGCCTGCGCGGCACATCCACTTCGAGCACTTTCACCTTGACGATGTCGCCCGCCTTGACCACCTTGCGCGGATCATCCACGAACTTGGCCGACAGCGCCGAGATATGGACCAGTCCGTCCTGGTGCACACCGATGTCCACAAACGCGCCGAAGTTGGTGACATTGGTCACCACACCTTCGAGCACCATGCCCGGCGTGAGATCCTTGATGTCCTCCACGCCCTCCTGAAAGACCGCGGTCTTGAACTCCGGACGCGGATCGCGCCCCGGCTTGTCCAGCTCCCGGAAAATATCCATCACGGTCGGCACGCCGAATCGCTCGTCCGTATAATCGGCAGCCTTCAGCGTCTTGATGAAGGCCGAGTCGCCGATCAGGGTTTTCACCGGGCGCCCGCTCCGGGACACGATGGACTCGACAACCGGATAAGCTTCCGGATGCACCGCGGAGGCATCCAGCGGATTAGCGCCGTCCATCACACGCAAAAAGCCCGCCGCCTGCTCGAACGTCTTTTCCCCCAGTCGCGGCACCTTGAGCAGCGCGCGCCGGTCAGGGAAGGCGCCGTTCTCGTCGCGCCAGGCGACGATATTGGCCGCCAGCGTGCCGTTCAGGCCGGAAATGCGCGACAGCAACGCCGCCGAGGCGGTATTCACATCCACTCCCACCGCATTCACGCAATCCTCCACCACCGCATCCAGCGCGCGCGACAAGTGCGACTGATTCACGTCATGCTGATACTGCCCCACCCCGATCGACTTCGGATCGATCTTCACCAGCTCGGCCAACGGATCCTGCAGACGCCGGGCGATGGACACCGCGCCGCGCAGACTCACGTCCAGATCGGGGAATTCGCGCGCCGCGAGCTCGGACGCGGAATACACGGAGGCGCCTGCCTCCGAGACCACCGCCTTGGTCAAACCAAGCTCCGGATGCCGCTTCATCAGTTCCTGGGCCAGCTTGTCGGTTTCGCGACTGGCCGTTCCGTTGCCGATGGACACCAAGTCCACCTTGTGACGCGCGCACAGCGCCGCCAGTACGGAGATCGAACGGTCCCAGTCGTTGCGCGGGGCATGAGGATAAATGGTCGCGGTATCGACCAGCTTGCCGGTCGTGTCGACCACGGCCACCTTGACCCCGGTGCGCAAGCCCGGATCGAGCCCCAGCGTCGCCCGCCGACCGGCCGGCGCGGCAAGGAGCAGATCGTTGAGATTGGCGGCGAACACCTTGATCGCCTCCGCATCGGCCATCTCCTTCAGGCGGGAGAACAACTCGAGCTCCAGCGACAGGAAAATTTTCGCGCGCCAGCAAAGACGCACGGTATCGAGCAGCCACTTGTCAGCGGCCCGGCCCTGATCGGCGATACCGAAGCGCGCCGCGATGCGTTTTTCGAACTCGCTGCGCTCAGTGACCGGCGTCTCGTCCGGCTGATATTTCACCGACAGACTCAACACACCCTCGTTGCGCCCGCGCAGCAGGGCGAGAGCACGGTGCGACGGCAACTGCGCGACCGCTTCCCGATGCGTAAAATAATCGGAGAACTTGGCGCCCGTCTCGGCCTTGCCTTCCACCAGGGATGCGACGACCTCCCCTTCCTTCCACAGCGCATCGCGCAACCGCCCAATCAGCTCGGCGTCTTCGGCGAAGCGTTCGATCAGAATGGCCCGCGCGCCGTCCAGCGCCGCCTTGCCATCGGGCACTCCGGCCTCGGCATTCACGAACGCCGCCGCCTCGACCTCAGGATCGCGCGACGGATCGGCCATCAGCCAATCGGCCAATGGCTCGAGCCCCGCTTCGCGGGCGATTTGCGCCTTGGTGCGACGCTTGGGCTTGAAGGGCAGGTAGAGGTCTTCGAGCGAGGTCTTGTTGTCGGCGGCAAACAGCGCGGACTCGAGATCGGGGGTCAATTTGCCCTGCTCGGCTATGGAACGCAGAATGGCGTCGCGGCGTTCGTCGAGCTCCCTCAGATAACGCAAGCGCTCGTCCATCTGGCGCAGCTGGGTGTCGTCAAGCCCGCCGGTCACTTCCTTGCGGTAACGGGCGACGAAAGGGACGGTGGCGCCGCCATCGAACAGCTCGATGGTGGCGCGCACCTGGGATTCACGTACATTCAGTTCAGCCGCAAGGCGGCTGGCAATGCTTGGCAACATCACGGGCATTCCGTATCGGGTCACTGAAACCCGCTACTGTATCGGCTTTGCCTACCGCCAAACAAGCCCTCGCTTACACGGCGGCCACGCCGTTCAACCAGGCCTGGGCCTCCTCGACGGTATCGAAATACTCGGGACGGGAGCGTGACATCAAGCCGGCGATATGCACGGCAAGACGAATCCAGACATCGTCGACCACAATGGCGACGCGGCCGAACGCGTCACTGTGATCACGCACGAAACGCAGTTCCTCAAGCGCCATATCCAGCGTGAAGTCCTTCAGCTCGCCAAGATCCAGCAGCACGTCCGGCTTGCCGTGTTCGGCGAGCCGCTTGAGCAGCGCCTCCTCGAACAGCTTGAAGTCGGCGAGGGTAAACTCGTTGAACAATGCAACATCCAGGCCATAGTCCTGTTCGCGAATCGAAATCATGCTGAGGCTCCTCGAAGTAAAAAAGCCGACCGTCTGTTTTCAGTTTAGCGGCGGCTGGCAAATATTCCGCTGATTACAATCAACGTCATCGACATCACTTTACCGGCATCCAGCGCATCATCCCACAACCCCCAGCCCAGCAAGGCGGCGAACACCACGGTCAGATACGCCAGATTGGCAGCCAGAAGCTTGTTGCCGACTTTATAGGCCCGTGTCATCGCCAGTTGTCCGAGCGTCGCGGTCGCTCCGACACCGGCAAGCACTGGCAGGGAGGCCAGGTCGGGCGTTCGCCAGGGAGCGAAACCACACGCCATGATGACGGCCGAACCGACACTCGACAGCAGGGCGAAATAGAATACCACCCGCCATTCGGCTTCGCCCCGACGGCCAAGTTCCCTGACATGCAGATAGGACCAGCCGGCCAGCGCCCCGGACAGCAATCCCGCCAGCGATGCCGGCCAGGCATCGGCCGCGAAGGTCGGCCGCAACAGCAGCAGGACGCCGGCAAAGCCGAGAAGGATACCCGTCACACCACGTCGGGACAGCGTCTCCCCCAGCAGCACCACCGACAATGCCGCCAGAAAGATCGGCGAGGTATAGGTGAGCGTCACGGCCGTCGACAACGGCAGATGCGCCATGGCATAGAAAGACAACAGCAGCGAGACGAAGCCGATCAGGCCACGCTGCATGTGGTAGCGCATCCAGGGAGTGGCGAAGGCATCGCGCCGCCACAAGGCGGCGGCGCCGACCGACACGACGCCCAGCGACGTGCGCCAGAACACCAGCGCGACCGGAGAAAATGTCGCGGCGCCGGACTTCACGCACACGCCCATCAGTGCGAACATCGCCGAGGCGACGACCATCCAGCCGGCTCCCAAAGACAGCGCATGGGCGTTCCCCGTCCTCACGAGCGCCTCCCGGACAGCAGTCCCGCCGCGACGATCAGGCCAATGGCGAACAATCCCGACAGGGTCAGAGCATCACCCCATATCCATGCGCCTAGCACGGCGGAGAATGCCACACACAGGTAGGCCAGGCTCGCCACGCGGTACTTGCGCCCGACCTTGTACGCCTGAGTCATCGCCAACTGACCGATCAGTCCGGATGCGCCGATACCGAACAGCACCGGAAGATCACTCATCGCCACAGGATGAAAACCGCCGGTCGCCAGCACCAGCACGGCGCCGATCGCCGTGGACAGGGAAAAAAACCAGATAACGATGCGCTCGGCGCTCTCCCCCATGCGCCCCAGCTCGCGCACCTGGAACACCGCCACGCCGGCCAGCGCTCCCGACATCAGCCCGGCAAGGCCGGCTTGCCACAACTGGGCACTGAATGTCGGTCTCAGCAACCAGACGATCCCGGCGAACCCGACGACAAGAGAGACCAGAACATTGCGCGACGGTATCTCCCTGAACACGATCATGCAGGTGAGCGCAAAAAACAGGGACGAGGTGTAGTTGAGTGTGACCGCTGTCGCCAGCGGCAGCCGCGAGACCGCGAAGAACAGGCACGCCATGGACAGGTATCCCAACAGCGTGCGGCGCAGATGACCGCTCCAGTTCGGCGTCGCCGGCGTTTCACGCCGCCACGCCATGATCAGCGCAAGGCCAAGCGCGCCGATCAGCGTGCGATAGAACAGCAGCTCCACCGGGTCGAAATGGCGGCTGCCAAGCTTGACGAACACGCTCAGCAACGCGAACGCCAGGGCGGCCAGCACCATCCATGCGGAACCGGACTGCCCGCTACGCGCCCCCGACATCCACGATGGCGACGAGCCGCTCATCGCGCCCCTGCCTTGCGCACGGCGGCCACGGACAGACACACGGTTTCAAGCTGCCGGCGCCAGGCCTTGTACTCGGACGCATTGGCCGCGCATTTGGCTTCGATGACCCGTTTTTTGTCCAGCCGTAAAAACACATGGAGATTCCGCCGGACAATCCACAAACGCCCCGAAACGAAACGGCCTTCGCGATAATCCAGCAGCAGACGCCCGGCAGCGGGATCGAAACGAACCGACGCCGCCTCCCGGTCATTGAACGGTTTGCGGTAATCCCGCGCAATGGATTCCAGGCTTTGCCGGCGGCCAAGACGCCGCACGCGGACGGAAACGTCGATCGCGGCGCGCTCGCGCATATCGGCCTTGGGGGGAATCACTCGTAACTGGCGGACGCCATCGACGCTCTCCGCCCTCACGCGCCACCCGGCCGGCACGGAAAAACGGACAGGATCTTTATTGTCCTGATAGCTGCCGGCCAACGCACCGGCGGATGCCAGGATCCAGGCCAGGCCGATGGCACAGCGCACACAACCGGAAAAACGCGACACTTGCTGCCTCTGGGTAGAACAAACAAATAAAAAGGCGCAGTATGACTGCGCCTTTGCATTTTGCCTTGTCGCGTGACGATTAGCCAGCGATATGTCCACCCAGCTTGCGCCGGTAGAACTCGTGAAAATGCTGCATGCCGTCCTCGGTGGGCGACTGATAGGGCCCGACTTCGCTTCGCCCCGCCAGCCACAGGGCGCGCCGCCCCTCGTGCATGCGGTAGCAGATTTCGTCGTCCTCCTTGGCCGTTTCGAAATAGGCGGCCTGCTCGGCCTCGATGAACTCCGGCTCGAAATACAGCACGTCCTCCGGGTAGTAGAACTCGGTGATCACCGTGGTCTTTTCCGGGCCGCGGGGAATGGCGACGCTAACGACCAGCGAGTGCGGATACCATTCGACCATCACGTTGGGGTAATAAGTCAGCCAGATCGCACCGAACTCGGGCTGGCGCTCCTCGTAGCGGCGCAGCACCTCCTTGTGCCAATCGCCGTAAATGCGCGAACCGGGCCTTGCCAGACCGTTTTTCACGCCGACGGTCTGCACATGGTACTGGTCGCCCCACTCCCACCGGAGCTGTCCGCAATCGACAAAATTGCCGAGGCCGGGATGAAACGGGTCGACATGGTAGTCTTCGGAATAGACTTCGATGAAGGTTTTCCAGTTGAAATCGTATTCCGTGATATGCGAACTGTGGAAACCGAAATCATCGAAAGACATGCAGGCGGCCACGCCAAGATTGGCCAGGTCCGCCGCGATGTCTCGGCCGGCGTCGAACAGCAGGCCGTTCCAGCGCGTCAATTCGGTTTGCCCGAGCGCGAGACAAGGCGTCTGCGGAAAATGCGGCGCGCCGATCAGGCTGCCTTCGTTGTCATACGTCCAGCCGTGCAGGTTGCAAACAATATGATTGCCGTTGCCCCGCCCCTTGTGAATGACTGCCTGACGATGCCGGCACACGTTGGAAAGCAGCTTGACCTCGCCTCCCACGCGTTTGAGCATCTTGCCATGCCCCATCCATTCGAGCGTATGGTAATCGCCCTCGTTGGGCACCATCAGCTCGTGGCCGTAGTAGCGCGGCGCGTCGGCGAACAAGAGCGACTGCTCTTGCTCATAAAACGCCGGATCGAAATAAGTGTAGATGGGTAACTGGGCCGCAGATGCCCGCAGCATCTGCAAAGAAGCCAGATCAGACATTATTCCCACACCTCCGTGGAGAAGATATAAGACCAGCCGAATCTCGCTAATGACGAGTTTACGGAAGAACCAGATTCATACAGCATAGCCGGACCCCATACGGATCCGAGGCGGGGATTTTCACCCCATTTACCCCCCCGGGCAAGCATTTTTTTGCGGATTCGGTTAAGTGAGACAAAACCAATCACGAAAAGGGAGTGCATAACGGCTCGCCACCCGAGCCAGGCAAAACAAGCCCTTCAATTTCAGTAACTTGCCGTTTTTTAACGCATATGCACTACAAAAACATAACCCGAATATGCTAACAAAAATCCCGTACGTCGGTCCGGACGAACGTCCCGCGCACCGCAAGGCTTGAAGGACAGGGGCATCTGGCTGATAATCGTGCGATCGGATCCGCTCTGCCGCAAGGCAGAAGGTGGCGGCCCGATCGCCTGGTGCAGCGCGGCAAGTTTGCCGCGTGCGACGATTTGCCGTCTTGTTTATTTCAGTCTCCATTTTTTGGCACTTTTCCAAACCGGCATACCATGAACCCATCGATTCTCGTCATCAATTGCGGCTCATCGTCGCTGAAATTCGCCCTGACCGATCCTCGCGACGGCAGCACCCCGCTGTCGGGCCTCGCGGAGAAACTCGGTCTTGCCGATGCCTCCATCACCTTCCGTCACGACGGGGAAAAAAACGGACATCCGCTTCAGGACGGCACGCACAGCGGAGCCATGAAGGCGATCATCGACAAGCTCGACGAACTGGGGCTGGCGGACGCGGTCGCCGCCGTCGGCCACCGGATCGTGCACGGAGGCGAGCGGTTCAAGGAATCCATCCTGATCGACGAGGACGTCATCCTCGGCATCGGCGAATGCAGCCGGCTCGCCCCTCTGCACAACCCCGGGCATCTGCTCGGCATCCGCAGCGCGATGGAGAGTTTTCCGGCGCTGCCGCAAGTCGCGGTTTTCGACACGGCCTTCCACCAGACCCTGCCGGAGCGGGCCTATCGCTATGCCCTGCCGGCGAGCCTCTATCACGATCACGCCGTGCGCCGCTACGGCTTTCACGGAACCAGCTACCGCTTCGTGTCCACCGCCGCGGTCGACATGCTCGGCAAGCCGCTGGAAGAAACGGCGATGGTCTGCGCGCACCTGGGCAACGGCGCATCGGCCGCCGCCGTGCTTGGAGGACGCAGTGTCGACACCTCGATGGGGTTGACGCCGCTCGAAGGCCTGGTCATGGGATCCCGTTCTGGCGATATCGATCCGGGTCTGTTCAATTACCTGGCGTCCGCCCTGGACCTTGACACACAGGGCGTGACCGACCTTCTGAACCGGCAATCCGGATTGCTTGGCCTGTCCGGGCTGTCCAACGACTGCCGGGAGCTGGAAATCGCCGCCGCGAACGGCCACGAAGCCGCACGCCTCGCGCTGGACATTTTCTGTTATCGCCTGGCCAAATACATCGCCGCCCTGGTGGTGCCGATGGGGCGCATCGACGCCCTGGTGTTCACCGGAGGCATCGGCGAGAACTCCGCGGCCATCCGCGCCCAGGTCATCGGACTGCTCGGTTTTCTGGGCTTCGAACTGGACAGTCCTGCCAATGAGCGTACCATTCGCGGCAAGGCGGGACGCATCACGACACAGCGCAGCGTGCCCGCGCTCGTCATCAACACCAATGAAGAGGACATGATCGCCAGGGACACCGCCCGACTCGCCGGCCTTGCCGCCTGATGATCCACAAGGAATCCGGACATGCATACGTTTTTTCTGGCCCCGGCAGGCTTCGACTCGGGGCTGACCTCCATCTCCCTGGGGCTTGTGCGGGCGCTCGCCCAGGCGGGGCTGAAGGTGGGGTTCGTCAAGCCGATCGCCCAGGACGGCCGCAATGTCGAAGAGGAACACTCGACCCATTTCGCCCGGGCCATCTGCCACACCCGCTCACCCGATCCGCTGGGTCTTGACCATGTCGAGAACCGGTTGAGCCGGGGGCACGTCGATCTGCTGATGGAGGAAATCGTTTCCCTCTATCAGGAAGCCGCCAACGATGTCGACGTTGTCGTGGTCGAGGGGCTGGTTCCCGATCAGAAGCAGGTGTTTTCCACCTTCCTGAACACCAAGATCGCGCGCAACCTGCAAGCCCAGGTCCTGCTGATCGCCGGCGCGAACACCGACGGGCCTCAAGACATCGCCGACCAGCTGGACATGGCGATCCAGGCGTTCGGCGGCACCACCGGGAATATGGCCGGCTACATTCTCAATCATCTGCCGCCCGGCACCGATATCGGCGGCCTGGCCGAGGACATCGCCGCGGCGGGTCGCCTGACCCAGGGCGGCCGGCTGCCGCTGATCGGCGCGATTCAGCATGAGGCCGATCTGCTGGCTCCGCGCACGCTGGACGTGGCCGACTATCTCAAGGCGCGGGTGATGCATCCTGGTCAACTGGCGCGCCGTCGCGTGCGCAGCATCGTGGTCACCGCCCGTTCGGCTCCCAACATCGTCCATCTGCTCAAACCGGGCGCGCTGATCATCACCGCGGGAGACCGGGAGGACATCGTGCTGGCCACCGCGATCGCCACCATGAATGGCGTGCCGCTGGCGGGGCTGCTGCTCACCTGCGCTTCCGAACTCGACCCGCGCATCCTGCAACTGTGCCAGCCGGCGTTCACCAGCGGTTTGCCGGTGCTGGCCAGCGATCACAATACCTTCGAGACGGCGAGCATCCTGACCAACATGAGCCGCCAGGTGCCGGTCGACGACTTTGAGCGGATGGAAAAGGTGATCGACTATATCGCCGAACGCCTCGACACGGCGCCGCTCAAGCGATTCGTCGGCCAGCCCAAGGAAATCCGCCTGCCGCCGCCGGCCTTCCGTTACCAGTTGATGGAAAAGGCCCGCCGCGCCAATCGCCGCATCGTACTGCCTGAAGGCTGTGAGCCGCGCACCATCCGCGCCGCCGCCATCTGCCACGAAAAAGGCATCGCGCGCTGCGTATTGCTGGGCGATATCGGGGAAGTGCGGCGCATCGCCGAGTCGCAGGACATTCAGTTGCCCGATGATCTGGAAATCCTCGATCCCAACGTCATCCGCGGGCGCTACGTCGCCCCGATGGTGGAACTGCGCAAGAGCAAGGGTCTGACGCCCCCCGTGGCGGAACAGCAGCTGGAAGACACCGTGGTACTGGGCACGATGATGCTGGCGCTGGACGAAGTCGACGGACTGGTTTCCGGGGCCGTGCACACCACCGCCAACACCATCCGTCCCGCCCTGCAACTGATCAAGACAGCCCCGGGCTCGCGGCTCGTGTCCAGTGTGTTCTTCATGCTCATGCCGGAGCAGGTGCTGGTCTACGGCGACTGCGCCGTGAATCCCGATCCGACCGCGGAGGAGCTTGCCGACATCGCCATCCAGTCGGCCGATTCTGCGGCGGCGTTCGGCATTCCGCCGCGAGTGGCGATGATTTCCTATTCCACCGGCTCCTCCGGCAGCGGATCGGATGTGGAAAAGGTGCGCGAAGCGACCCGCATCGCCCGGGAAAAGCGCCCGGATCTGGTCATCGACGGTCCGATGCAATACGACGCCGCATCGGTGGTCAGCGTGGGACGCCAGAAAGCGCCCGACAGCCCGGTTGCCGGTCGCGCCACGGTGTTCGTGTTCCCCGACCTCAACACCGGCAACACCACCTACAAGGCCGTGCAACGCTCGGCCAACGTGGTCAGCGTGGGACCGATGCTGCAGGGCTTGCGCAAACCGGTCAACGACCTGTCGCGCGGCGCGCTGGTCGACGATATCGTCTACACCATCGCCCTGACCGCCATCCAGGCGGAAGAGCGCCTCAAACCCGCGCAGTAACCCCCTCGCCCGCGCATCATGCGCGGGCGTTGCCACATTCAAACATTTGTTTTACATTTTCCCCACCATCGCGGACCTCCCGTGAAGCATCGCCACGTTAAACCATAAAAAAGGCATCCGCGCGCAAGCCGCGCATTGAAGAGGAAGGGACTATCGAATCATGGCTGTCCATACCATCGCAGAATGGTTTATCCCCGACAACGTTCGCCAGTCGCCGGAGTCGGCGATCAAGGCCCGCACCGTCATCGGCGTGGGTTTGCTGGCGGGCATCATCGCCCCGATCTTCGCCATCGAATACTTCAAGCTCGGTCATCCGGCCATGGGTTACGGCATTTTGCTTGGCGGCTTCGGTCTGCTGTGCGGGCCGGTGTTGCTGAAGCTGACAGGGGCGGTGCGCGTCGCGGCGGAGTTCATCATCCTTTGCATGTATGCCATGGTGTGCTGGATGGTTTATGTCAACGGGGGAATCATGTCAACCAGCATCGTCTGGTTCGCCTCGATTCCGTTCACGTCCATTTTCGTGTCGGGCCGAGCTTCCGGCGTGGTCTGGACCACACTGACCTTCGCCGCGATCGGCACCTTTTTCCTGTTGGCCGGTCAGGGCGGGGCGCTGCCTGCCGTGCCGATCGCCCACGCCGAAATTCCCAAATTGCAGGCCAAGTCGGTGGGCGGCCTGACGCTGGTGGTCCTGGTGCTGGCCCTGTCCTTCGACCGCGCCAAAACCCGCAGCTTCGAAAAACTCGAAAGCGCCAGGCGCGAAGCGGAAGAAGCCTCGCGGGCGATGCAGGCCATGCTCGAACAGGTCACCCGCTCCATCGGCGCCGCTTCGGCCGCGAGCCGCGACATTGCCGGCGCCACCCAGCAGATGGCCCAAACCATGGCAGGCCAGCGCGAACGCGCCGACGACATGGTGACCATTGCCCAGCAGATGGCCGTTGTCACGAGCCAGAACGCCGAGCAATCGCTGCAGGCAAACAGCATGGCGCAAAAAGCCGGCATTGCCGCCAACGAGGGCGGAACAGCGATGGATCAGGCTGTGCGCCAGTTGCATCAGGCAAGCGAGGTGATCAGCCAGGCCGCGGGAAAACTCGAGGATCTGGGGCAGCGCAGCTCGGAAGTCAGCGGCATTGTCCAGTTGATCCGGGACATCGCCGATCAAACCAACCTGCTTGCGCTGAACGCCGCCATCGAAGCGGCCCGGGCCGGAGAAATGGGGCGCGGTTTCGCGGTCGTCGCCGACGAGGTCAGGAAACTCGCCGAACGGACCCAGCATGCGACGCAGGATATCGAGCACAAGATCCGGCTCATCGTCGACGGAACCAATCAGGCGATCGATGCGATGCGCGACGGCAACAGTCAGCTCAAATCCGGACGGGACAACGCCACCGACGCGCAGACCCGCCTGGCCGGCATCATCAGCGACAGCCAGTCGCTCACCTCCGTGCTGGGGCAAGTCTCTGTGGCCGAGGAAGAGCAGAACAAGGGCTTCGCGCAATTCGCCGGGGACATCACCGCGGTCGGAGAGGCATCGCGCACGCTGTCGGCGGAAACCAGCACCATCGCCGACGCCGTCAGCCGCCTGGACCGGCAGATGATGGAACTGGGCGACGCGGTCCGCGCCTTCGGCGAAACCCGGCCCCGGGAGGCCTGACACACAGGCAAACCCCCGGCTCCGCGAAAGGGACCGGGGGCGAGACCGGCCAAGGAACGACAAGGCAACCGGAAACAAACGGGTCAGATGGAGTTCTTGTGGCTGTCGCTGTCGCTGCAGGAGCGGTTCGACTCGGAATCGCTCGACTCCGCCAAGGGCACCCGCCGTTTGGCAAGCGCCTGCCTCAGTTCGGCAAGCACATCTTCCGCGGAGACCGCTCCATTGACCTTGTCTGGTCGATTCTGTCTGGCGGCGCATTGAACCTGGGGTTGCTCACAGGAAGCGCCCATCACAACCTCTTCACTCTCCTCGGCAATCGTTGACAGCCTGCCACGGCGTTCGCGCTCTGCGGCAAAAAAATCCAGCCGCTTATTGTAGAATACCTCAGCCAGCACCTCGACCGGCGGAGGAGGAAGGGCGTCGGACAGCCCATCCGAACGGCTTGCCTCATCATCAGAAAAATCAATTTCATCATAGAGAGTCCTCTCCGAGATCCGACAGGTTTTCTGTGACTCTTGCCCAACGCATACCGGTTCATCGCCACGGCTCTGCTCGCTGTTGGCTTGCACAACGCTGCTGGCCCGGGATACGCCGGCCAGCCAGTTTTTCACACGGGTGAATGCGCTGGCTACCCTGGCGCGGCACTGGCTTCCCATGCGGGCAACCGTATTGCGCACGCTCCGCAGCTTGGCGACCAGCGCCGAGCGCGACTTGTGTCCGGTGGCGTCAGGGGTGATGCTCATCGTGCGGCGGCTACAACATGACTTGAATACGCTGAAACTCATACTTGCCTCCTGGCTGAATGTGTGAGACCAGAGTACGCCCGTCACCGTATGAAAACTTTCAGAAAACGCCGAGTGACACCCGCGGCCCAGACTCCGATCCACGCAGCGCCGGGGCATTCCAAGGAAGGGGCCAACGCTAAAAAGCCGGCTTGCGCCGGCTTCGGAAATCAGCATGAAACGGTGGCCACCTTCACACCGCACCGGTGCTGGCAGGCCACCGTATCATGTCGACCAGTGCGGGCGGCTCGTTGCAGCCCACCCGGTGAAGATAGGGAAAATGCAAAAGATCACGCACCAGCGTGTGGTATTCGGGCTTGATACGGGTTTTCATCCAGTTTCGCAAAGCCCGGCAGGAGTAATCGGGAAACACCGACCTCCCGGCCGCGTCCAGCCGTACCTCTCTCAAAAATGGCTCCAACCCCGGAAAACGGCACGCATCGCTTTCCATCAGGGAGAACAGCATGGCAAATTCGTCGGCCGTACGGCAGGCACGGACATCGCCTCGAGCCACATCGAATTTCAACAAAAATGGCAGGTAGCCGGATGTATAGCTGATGTTACCCAGCGCTCTACCGGCCTTCACCATACCATCGG
Organism: Paludibacterium paludis; assembly: GCF_018802605.1. NCBI lineage: Bacteria > Pseudomonadati > Pseudomonadota > Betaproteobacteria > Neisseriales > Chromobacteriaceae > Paludibacterium > Paludibacterium paludis. The sequence goes on from NZ_CP069161.1 coordinate 2,715,818, forward strand.
TATCGATCAGCGAGACAGAAACGACGCGCCCGCTGGCATCGGTTCTCACCGCGAGGTTTTCCGGTTTGATGTCCAGATGAAAAACGCCCCGGTCGTGAAGCTTGGCCAGATCGGCCAATAAAGGCCGAAAGGCCGTGAACCGGGCATCATCCTGTTTGGCTGGATCTCTGCGAATTGTGGCGCGCAGCATGGTTCCGGCGTTAGAGGCAATCATGACATCGCGATCCACGACGTGATTGGGCACAATGGTCTTCAGATCGGCATATTCGGCGGGATCGATGGCCGGTTTGGCAAACGGCATTTGGGACTTGACGGGCCGGAACGCGACATGACGGGGAGAACGCGCCATGACTTCCTTGAACCCTCCCTTGGCCAGGGCCCGACCTTCCGGCGCGGGATCGCCTTCGTAGCAGTACGGTCTGCCACCCTGCGCCGGGAGATAAAACGTGTGCGAAAGCCGCGGCTTTCCGAAGCGACCCTTGATCCTCTCCGGAGCCACAAAGCGCCGGTAGCCAAACTCATTCGGCTCTTGCGCCCGCTTGCTCGCCAGATGACGCCGCACCATCGTGGCCAGCTTGTCCTGCATTCCATCCAGCCGGCCTTCTTGCCGAGCTTTCGCCGTAAACTCGGAAAAGACCTGTTCCATCGGCTTATCGGGAGAGATATCGGCGACGGGGCGGGCCTCGCTGTTTTCTCCGCTCATGATGCCATGCACGGTCGTCGGGTTGAGCAGTACGGCCTGGCTCAGGTCGGGTGGATCGCTTATTGCGCCGTTCACGGTGCCTCGAACTCCCGCTATCCGGTCAAGAAAGCGCCGGAACACATCCGTCACCCGGCAAAAAAACCGTTCTATCCGGATCATGACCGTCGTCGCGCGAACCCCGCGTAACCGGGCAAAGCAGCCTTGGCGCCGGGCATGAGAGGCGCCCTGGGCACGCAGGCCGGAAAGAGAATGGGAAACAGAGGGCATGACGTGTCGTTCCGAAGAAAAGGAAAGACACAAATGATAGGGAGCGGGCTTGCGCGGCAACTTTCAAAAAACGCTCAACCGGGGAAAGGCCCCATTCCGCAGAGGAACGGGGCCGGCAGGGCATCAGGACTTCTGGACGGGTACCGAGCCCTTGACGTCGGTGAGCCGGTTTTTCTCGTCGACGAAGACCAGGGTCGGCGAATGGCCTTCCAGCTCCGCATCCTCGTACTGGGCGAAGGTCGCGATGATCAGCAGGTCGCCCACGGCCGCGCGGCGCGCGGCGGAGCCGTTGACCGAAATCGTGCCGGAGCCGCGCTCGGCCCGAATGGCGTAGGTCGCGAAACGCTCGCCGTTGGTGACGTTCCAGATCTGCACCTCTTCGTATTCGCGAATATCGGCCGCTTCCAGCAGGTTTTCGTCGATCGCGCAGGATCCGATGTAATGAAGCTCGGAATGCGTGGTGGACACGCGGTGGAGCTTCGACTTCAGCATGGTACGTTTCATTATCTCGTTACTTCCACATTATCAATGAGTCGCGTGCGTCCAAGACGCGCCGCCGCCAGCACCACGAGGCGACGTTCGCCTGCGTGGGCAATTTCGAGCGTATCCGCCTGGCGGACTTCGATATAGTCGACAACCCACCCTGCATTGGTCAGATCCTCGCACGCCATGGTCTCGAGCGCGGCATAGTTGCTGTCCCCGCCTTGCAAGGCATCGCGAATGCGTTCGAGATTGCGGTACAGCCTCGGCGCCTCCTGCCGTTCACCGGCATCGAGGTAGCCATTGCGCGACGACAACGCGAGGCCGTCCCCGGCGCGCCCGGTGTCCACCGGCACGATACGGACGGGGATATTCAGATCCTCGACCATGCGCTGGATCACGTGCAGCTGCTGATAGTCCTTTTTACCGAAACAGGCGACATCCGGCTGCACGATGTTGAGCAGCTTGCTCACGACCGTGGCCACACCGCGGAAGTGACCCGGACGGAACGCGCCGCACAGTTCGTTCTGGATATGCGGAGGCTCAACGTTGTAATCCTGCCGCACCCGCGGATACAACTCCGCTTCGTCCGGGAAGAACAGCACATCCACCCCCGCCGCCTCCAGCTTCGCGCAGTCGGCGTCGAACGTGCGCGGGTAAGCGCCGAAATCCTCGCCCTGGCCGAACTGCAGCCGGTTGACGAAAATGCTGACCACGACCGAAGCGGCCTGATGGCGGGCTTCAGCCACCAGCGCCAGATGCCCTTCGTGGAGATTGCCCATGGTGGGGACCAGGGCGACCGAGGGACGCTGCGCGCGCCAGGCGCGCAATTCCTTGATGGTGCGAATGACTTGCATGATGTTCTCCGTTCAGAAAGCGTGTTCGTCCGCCGGGAAGGTGCCCGCGCGCACTTCGTCGACATAAGCCTTGACGGCTTCCTGAATGGAACCGCGCCCTTCCATGAAGTTTTTCACGAAACGCGCCTTTTTGCCGGGGTATACGCCCAGCATGTCGTGCATGACCAGAACCTGGCCACTGACATCGCGGCCGGCACCGATGCCGATCGAGGGAATATCGATGGCCGCGCTGATCCGCGCGGCAACCGGCGCCGGGATGCACTCGTAGACAATCAGACTCGCGCCCGCCGCCTCCAGCGCCACCGCGTCCGCGACAAGGCGATCAGCGGCTTCGTCGGTTTTACCCTGGACCTTGAAACCACCGAAAATATTGACGTACTGGGGCGTCAATCCGATATGGGCGCAGACAGGAATGCCCCGCTCGACCAGAAAACGGACGGTATCGGCCATGAACGCGCCGCCTTCGAGCTTCACCACCTGGGCGCCGGCCTGGATCAGCCGGGCCGCGCTGGCGAAGGCCTGTTGCGGCGATTCCTGATAGGAACCGAACGGCAGGTCTCCGATGACCATCGCCTGCTTCGCGCCACGCGTCACGCACTCCGTGTGATAGACCATCTCGTCCATCGTCACCGGCAAGGTGGAGCCACGATTCTGCATGACCATGCCCAGCGAGTCGCCAACCAGCAGGACTTCGACGCCCGCTTCGTCCATGAGGTGGGCAAAGCTTGCGTCATAACATGTCAGCATGGAAATCTTGCGCCCTTCGCGATGCATGATGCGAAGGGTTTCGACAGTTACTCTCATTAGCGGTCTTCCTCGTTGTCCCGGATACTTTCGGCCGGGTTCAGACACTTTTGTTGAAATAGCTGCGCTGCCCGCGCATTTCTCCGATGCAGCGCAGCAATAGCTCAAAATCCTCGTCGCCGTCAACCAGATTGAGATGATCCGTGTTGACAATCAGCATCGGCGCCGAGTCGTATTGATGGAAAAATTCGCTGTACCCGGCATGCACCCGTTTGAGGTAACCCTCCGGGAAATTCATTTCGTAGTCCGTCGCGCGCGCGGCAACCCGTTCCAGCAGCACCGACTCGGAGGCCTGCAGGTAGATCACCAAGTCGGGCACCGGATGCTCCGGCATCACGGAAACGGCGAGGCGACGGTATAGCGCCAACTCCTCCTCGTCCAGATTGAGACTGGCGAACAAGGCGTCTTTCTCGAACATGAAATCCGAGACCACCACCGGCGCCGGCATGTCGCCGGACAACATGGAGCGCGCGATGTCGGCACGCTGCAGCAGGAACGACAGCTGAGCCGCCAGGCCATGGTGGGTCATGTTGCGGTAAAAGCGCGGCAAGAAAGGATTGGCGTCGGGCTCTTCGGCCAACAGGTGGGCGTTCCAGTGCGCCGCCAGCCTTTTGGCCAAAGAGGATTTGCCGGCGCCAATAGGGCCTTCCACAACCACATAACGCAAGTTAGTCATCTAGGTCTTTCCTGAAGGATAAGGAGTTAATCCAGGATCGCTTCGATACCGTCGTGCGCGAGATCGTTGGCCACTTCACGGGCGGTTCTGCCGTTCGGCATGACAAGATCCGGGGCGATCTGGGCCAGCGGAACCATCACGAACGCGCGTTCGAGCATGCGGGGATGAGGCAGGGTCAGTGTCCGATCGGCAATGACGTACCCCTCCTGCCAAAGAAGATCGAGATCCAGCCGTCTTGGCGCGTTTCGGAAGGTGCGTACGCGCCCGGCCTCCGTCTCCAGCGCCAACAGGCGCTCCAGCAGCGCATGCGGAGCCAGCAGCGTATCGAGCCACGCCACGGCATTGACGAAGTCGGGCTGATCCAGATACCCCACCGGCGCGGTGCGGTACAGAGAGGAATGGGCGACAAGCCCCAGCCCGGAATCCGAGGCCAGCCGGTTCAACGCCGAGCGCACCCGCTCGGCTGGGCTGTCCAGATTGCTGCCCAGGGCGACAAATGCGCGAGTCACTCAGCATCCTCGCGCTTGCGCGGCGGGCGACGCCGACGCCTGCGAGCCGGCGCCTTCGCCGCATCGGGAGCATTGCGCGCCGCCTCGATCAGGGCTTCGCGGCCTTCGTCACCGGCATCCTGGAACTCGGTCCACCAAGCGACCAAAGCGGGGTCCACTTCGCCGGATTGGGAGCGCAGCGCCAGAAAATCGTACGCGGCGCGGAAGCGCGGTTGCTCGAGGAAACGGTACGGGCGCTGTCCTGCGCGGTTTTCAAAGCGGGACTGCAGCGTCCAGATTTCACGCATCGTCACGCTGAAGCGGCGCGGAATCGCCAGATCGTTGTCCTGCTCGCCCTCGACATCGGCGATGGCCTCGGCCAGCGCCACATGGGGTTTTTCGCCATCGGCGATGCGTTGCTTCCAGCGGCTCAGCACCTGGCGCCACAACAGAGTCGCCAGCAGGAAGCCCACGGAGATCGGCTTGTCGGCGCGGATCCGGTTGTCCGTGCTGGCCAGCGCGAGGCGCAGGAAGGCATCGCCCTCCTCGTCGCCCATCACCGCGTCCAGGAGCGGGAAGGTACCGTGCGACAACCCCTCTTCGCGCAGTTTCGCAAGGCAGGCGTAGGCATGGCCGGAGGTGAGCAGCTTGAGCATTTCGTCGAACAGGCGCGCTGCGGGCTCTTTTCTGAGCAGATGGGCGTTGCCGCGAATGGGCCGACGGGTCGCCTCGTCGATCTCGAAACCGAGTTTGGCCGCCAGCCTCACGGCGCGCAGCATGCGCACCGGATCCTCCTGATAACGGCGTGCGGGCTGGCCGATCATCACCAGACGACGCGCCTTCAGGTCGCGCACGCCATTGTGGTAGTCGATCACCGTTTCGCCGGACGGATCGTAAAACAGCGCATTGACCGTGAAGTCGCGGCGGTGCGCGTCCTCTTCCTGGCTGCCGAAACTGTTGTCGGCCATGATGCGCCCCGAATCGCTGCGATCATCGATCTGCCCGCCACGGAAGGTGGTCACTTCGATGGTTTCGGGACCGACCATGACATGCACGATGCGGAAACGCCGGCCGATGATGCGCGAACGGCGGAACAAGTGGTGCACCTGCTCGGGCGTGGCGCTGGTGGCGACATCGAAGTCCTTGGGTGTCACGTCAAGGAGCAGGTCGCGCACGGCGCCGCCGACGACGAAGGCTTCGTAACCGGCCTCCTGAAGACGGGTGGTCACCTTGAGCGCGGCATGGCTCAACTGGTCGCGACGAATGCCGTGCTGGGCCGCCGCGATGATGCGCGGACGGGCGCGGTTCCTGCCGATGGGCAGGTCGAGTACTTTTCGGATTAGCTTGCGGATCATTGGGAGTGCGTCGAAAGAAAGAACGCGCAAGGATGGAGACAAGGTTGCGATTATAGCCTGATTCTTTCCGAAAAACACACCCGCCCCCCGCGATTCACGCTGTCTGCCTCCATGCCGCGTCGGCGCACGGTCCGACATGCCGGCCTGATGCGCCGATTCTCCCCCTTGAACGCAGCACAGTCAAAACCGGTTGACGCCGAACAAGAAACCGGCATAGCATAAACCGTGCGCCGATTTGACACAGCTTGCGGGCGCGTTACAAATGCCAGCTAAAGCGTTGACGGACAGACCCGCCTCCCGCTTCATGCCGGCAGGCGGGTTTTTGATTTTCGCCCGCGAAACGCCTCCGCCGCGTCACATCCGCCACACCGCACCCAGCACCGGGTGCCCAGCGCCGAGTTAATCGACAACTTGCAGGGCGCTTGAAAATCCTGCTAAAGCGTCGCCCGGACGTGAACCCGGGCACGCCAGCCGCGCCAACCACGACCGGGAGACCCGACATGTACGACTGCCAGAACGATAGTTACACCGAATTTTCCTACGCCTCCTCACGCGCCGAGCGGCCGCTCGCCGGCGTGCTGTCCGCCCGGCCGCTGAGCGAGGCCGGTTGCCTCGACGCCCTCGCGCGCTTTGCCCGCGAGGCCGGTTACGACACGGAGCGCGAAGACAACACGCTGTACGTGCACAACATCACTCTGCGCGACGCACTGGAAGCCAATCGCCGTTATGGCGGCACCCTGCTGATCAGTTGCGACCTGCGGCGCGATCCCCCGGCGCATTTCGGCTGAGCGCCGCGCCCAACGGCCAAGGGGCGCCCCGCGCCCCTTCCCCTCCCCTCCGGCAAGATTCCGTCTGACGCGCCGCCTTCCGTCCTTTATAATGCAGGTTTTGGCGAGCCTTCCGAATCATGCTGTTCGACCTGAACCACGCTTCCTCCGCGCAAATCCGGCGCGAAGCCACCGCTATTGCCCGGCTTGCCCTGCCGATGATGATCGCTCAGGTGGCGCAAGTCGCGACCGGCTTCGTCGATACGGTCATGTCGGGTCAGGTCTCCACCGACGACCTGGCCGCGGTATCCATCGGCTCGAGCATCTTCGTGACCGTATACTGCACGCTGATGGGCGTGGTCACGGCACTCAACCCGATCATCGCCCATGAGTTCGGCTCGGGCGAGCGCGCCGCGATCGGCGAAACCGGGCGACAGGGCCTGTGGTTCGGGCTGTTCACCGGGATTTTCGGCATGCTGCTGATGCTGGCCTCGGAGCCTCTTTTGCGGCGGGCGCTCGACCTGCCCTACGATGTCGAGGACAAGGTCATTCTGTTCATTACCGGCGCCGCGCTGGGCATGCCCGGCGCGATGATGCACCGGGCGCTCCATGCCTACGCATCCAGCGTCAACAAGCCCCGTGTCATCATGATGGTCAGCCTGGCGGCCTTATTGTTGAATATTCCGCTCAATTACATCCTCATCCACGGACTGTTCGGAATGCCGCGCATGGGCGGCGCCGGCTGCGGATGGGCCACCGCCTCGGTGTTCTGGTTCGCCTTCTTCGCCCTGCTCGGCTACATCGGCCTTGGCCGCTACTTCAAGCCTTTCGGCCTGTTCGCGAAGGCGAGCCCGCCCAGCCTTGCGCGGATGAAGGGTTTTCTCAAGCTCGGACTGCCGATCGGCCTGTCGTTCTTCGTGGAAGTCAGCCTGTTTTCGTTCATCGCCCTTCTGGTGACGCCCCTGGGCACCGTGGTGGTGGCGAGCCATCAGGCCGTGCTCAATTTCTCCAGTCTGATTTACATGCTGCCGGCCAGCATCGCCACCGCGCTGTCGGTCCGGGTCGGGCAATACGCCGGAGCGAGCGACTGGAAGGGCGCCCGTTTCGCCTCCGGCGTCGGGCTCATCGCCGGCCTCGCCCTTGCGCTGCTCACCATGATCATGGTGCTGCTGCTCAGGGAAGAGATCATACGCATGTACACCTCGGACGAACGGCTGATCGCGATCGGCATGGTGCTGCTGCTTTTCGCGGCGGTCTACCAGTTGACCGATGCCGCCCAAACCATCGCATCCGGCGCCCTGCGCGGTTACAAGCTCACCACCGTGCCAATGGCGATACACGTTTCCGCCTTCTGGGGCGTCGGCCTCGGACTTGGCATCACCCTGGGGCTGACCCACTGGCTGCTGGCCCGCCCCATGGGCATCTACGGTTTCTGGCTCGCCCTGGTGATCAGCCTCACCACGGCCGCCGTGTTCCTGGTCTGGTATCTGGCGCGCGCAAGCCGCCAACGCATCCCGCATCACTCATCCTAGGTCTGTTATCGTGTCCTGCGCCATTTCACACTCCGTTTCGCTCAAACCCTTCAACACCTTCGGCCTCGATGTCCGAGCCGAACACTACGCAGAGCTGGCCGAGCCGGCCGACCTGCCGGCCCTGCTCGCCGCCACCCCCGCGCCCACCCTGTGGCTGGGCGGCGGCAGCAACATACTGTTCACCCGCGACGTGCCCGGGCTCGTGGTGAGGCTGGCGCTCAAGGGAGTGCGCATCGCACGGGACGACGGCGACAGCGTCGTGGTGGAGGCGGCGGCGGGCGAAAACTGGCACCGTTTCGTGCGCCGCACACTGGAACACGGCTGGTACGGACTGGAAAACCTCAGTCTGATTCCGGGCACGGTCGGCGCGAGCCCGGTGCAGAACATCGGCGCCTATGGCGTGGAAGTGAAGGATTCGATCGAACAGGTGGTGTGCGCCGACCTCTCGGCCGGCGGGCGCGAAGTCGTCCTGAGCAACGAGGCCTGCCGTTTCGGTTACCGCGACAGTATTTTCAAGCATGCCGCCGGCGCGAACCTGCTGGTCACGGCGGTGCGCTTCCGGCTCGCGCGCGAGCCGCGCACGACCACCGGTTATGGCGACATCGCCGGCGAGCTGGCCCGCATGGGGCGCACCAACCCGACGCCTCTCGATGTCAGCGACGCGGTGATGCGCATCCGCGCCGCCAAGCTTCCCGATCCGGCCACGCTTGGCAATGCCGGCAGTTTTTTCAAGAACCCGATCGTCGCGAACGCGGTGGCCGACGACCTCGCCAGCCGCTTCCCCGGACTCGTGCGCTATCCGGCGGGAGAGGAACACAGCAAGCTCGCGGCGGGCTGGCTTATCGACCAGGCCGGACTGAAAGGCTATCGCGACGGCGACGCCGGCGTGCACACCCGCCAGGCGCTGGTGCTCGTCAATTATGGACGCGCGACGGGCGCCGATATCGCCCGCCTCGCCGGCAAAGTGCGGAACACGGTTTTCGAGCGTTACGGCGTCGCGCTCGAAGCCGAACCGGTCATTCTCTGAGTCAGACCCGGGCCGCCAGCACGAACAGCGCGATCACCGAGGCGAATCCGATCAGCCAGGAAAGGGAACGCCAGGCGGCCTTGTCCGCGAGGTACAGCACGCCGTGCAGGACGCGCGCGGCAATGAAAACACCCGCGACAAGATCCAGAGTCGTGGCCGGCACCTGGCGCACCCAGGCCAGCACCATACCGGCCGCGTACGGCGAGAAGGCCTCCCAGGCGTTCATCTGCGCCCAGTTGGCACGCTGCCGGTAGCCGTCAAGATTCGCCAGCCACGCGCGGGGCGCATGGTTATCGTACCGTCGGGCGCCGATTTTCGAGATGACGGCCCAAAGCAGGGGCAGACAAGCGGCGATCAATACACTCCACAAAGCAAACGGCATGACCCATCCTCCTCAACGGTTGATCACACCGGGCCGTCGGTCGGCGGCCCGTCAAGATAGCGAGCGTCATCGAAGCTGGCCACCCAGTGCGGGCGGTATACCACCAGCACGGCCATGACCAGCCCCGTGGTGAAGGCTTCCGACCACGAAAACAGAAAGTGGAAAGGCAACACGTCTTCGAGCAGGTAGTCCCACGGATAACTGCCAAGCAGGCCCAGCATCAGGATTCCGGCCAGCGCCGAGGCAAAATAGCTCGCGCCCCCGGCCATGAACGCATTGACAAAAACATAGACAAACAGATTACCCGGCAACCACCGGCGCGCAAGGCGCAGCACGCCATCCACCAGCAAGGCCGGCACCGCGCCGCACACGAGCCATGTAGGACCGATATCGAGCCATTGCCCGTGACCGCCCAGCACGAGACCGCCAAGCGCGATAGCGAGCGCCAGCAAGGCAAGCCATGGTCCCATCATCAGGGTCAGCACCGCCACCCCCATCAAGTGAAAGCTGACTCCCGGCTTGAAGCCCCCTTTGAGCGTCCACATCACCATGACCAGCACCGTGGCGCCCATCCACGCGTTGAACGCCTCAGGGGAAAGCGCACGCCACTTCACGCGCCACGCGGCCACTGCCAGCAACCCGACCGACATCAGCGCGGCGGCAATCGGCAGCCAGAACGGAAAGAGCGAAGCCGGATAATTCATCGGGTAACCATGTGAATCATATATGCATAATGATAACAGACCAGAGCGTCAAAAAGCTCAGGCCGTGATCGCGCAGGACGTCAAGTCCCGTTACAATAGCCTTTTGCCCCGAAAGCTTTACCGTATGTCCGTGCAGCCGAAACATCACGAGATCGCCCGCCAAGTCAGCCTCGCCTTGTCTGAAGACATCGGCGACTGCGACTGGACGGCCGGACTGATTGCCGCAGACCGGCAAGGCAAGGCGACAGTGGTCGCGCGCGAAGCGGCCGTGATCTGCGGCCAGCCGTGGTTCGGCGAGTGCTTCAGGCAAGTGGATCCGTCCGTGACGATCGTCTGGCAGGTCGACGAAGGCGCGTCGGTCACCGCCGGCACGACGCTGTGCGAGATAGCGGGCCCCGCCCGCGCCCTGCTCACGGCGGAACGCTCGGCCCTCAATTTTCTGCAAACCCTTTCGGCGGTCGCCACCGAAACACGCCGCTACGTCGATATCGTGGCCGGTACCCGCGCCTGCATCCTCGATACCCGCAAAACCCTGCCGGGCCTCAGGATAGCGCAGAAATACGCGGTTACCGTGGGTGGCGGCAGCAACCAGCGCACCGGACTGTACGACGGCATTCTCATCAAGGAGAACCACATCATGGCGGCCGGCTCGATCCGCGCCGCCGTGGAGGCGGCCCGTCGCCTCGCCCCGCCCCACATCCCGGTGCAGGTCGAAGTCGAAACCCTCGACCAATTGGCCGAAGCCCTTGGCGCCGATGTCACGCTGATCCTGCTGGACAACATGTCGCCGGCCACCATGCGCGAGGCGGTGGCGCTGACCGCCGGCCGCGCGCAACTGGAAGCCTCCGGCGGCATCGACACGACCACGCTCAGAGTCGTGGCGGAAACCGGCGTGGACCGCATTTCGGTCGGCAAACTCACCAAGGACGTCCGGGCGATCGACCTGTCCATGCGTTTCATGCTGTGACGACACGGGAGCGCCTTTGATCTCCGACCGCCATACCGTGAACCCTGTCCGGCAGCCGCCCTCCGCCCTGTCCGCCCGGTTCGCGGCCGCCGGCTTCCTGCTGATGCTGCTGGTGCTGATGAGCCTTGAAATCTGGCACACCTACCGGCAAAACGAGGAGGATGCGCAAAGCGAGGCCGCCGCGCTCTCCCAACTGCTCTCCGAACGGTTGATCTCGGGTATCCGCGAAAGCAGCCTGATCCTCGGCAATCTCGACGACAACCCGCAGATCGCCAAGCTGCTGCGCGCCGGCACCATCGGCGCGGAAGACGACGACAAACTCAGGCGCGCCATCCGCCAGAAACTGCACGGACTGGATTACCTGTCCCGCGTGGACATCCTCGACACCGGTTGCCAGGTGATCTACAGCACGCACGAACGGACCCGGCTCTATCAAAACCGCACCGATTACTGCCGCTGGCTGCACCGCAAGGGAGCCGACAGCGACAGCAGCTTCACCACCGTCCGCCACGAGCAGAATGGCGCGCGCATCGTCACCGCCTCGCGCTTCACCGACGAACACGACAACGTTATAGGCCTGGCCATCGGCGAAATGTCTCCGAATTTTTTCAGGAGCGAAGTCGGACGGGTATCGGCGGGGCATCACGGCGAGATTCTCGTCACGGATGTGCGTCATGAACTCATTTCGCGCTGGCCCGCCCTGCCGCGCGACATCGCCGGCTCGCCGCAGCCCCGACAGATATTCAGGCGCGAAGACAATCATCTGCTCTACCTTGGCGCCTCCCCGGTCGATGGCGCTGAACGGATTTACAGCCTGCGCTCCTCCGCCAACTACCCGCTGCAGGTCGCCGTGGGCATTTCGATGGAGGACTTCGGTGTCGCCCTGCGTCAAAAAATCCTGGTCTACTCCCTGTCGTGGCTGCTGCTGGCCCTGCTGACCCTGCTCGCGCTGCGCAGCCACCTGGCCAATCTGAGGCAAACCGATCTGCTGCTGGCCAGCGCGCGCAAGATAAAGGAAAGCGAAGAACAGGCCCGCCTGACCCTGGATACCGCCCCGGTCGCGCTGATGCTGGTGAACAACCTCAACCAGTCGATCCTTTACGCCAACACTCCGGCGCGTCACATGCTGCATCTGCCCGAACATTTTTCGGCGCAAACCGAACGCGACGGCGCGCCTCTGGACCTGCCCTTGCACCTGACTCCCATCAATGACTGGCTGCTCACCCAGGAAACGGTGCGCGACAAGGAAGTGGAGATCGAACGGGAAGACAAAACCCGGCTTTGGGTCATGGTGTCGATGCAGGCAACCCGCTTTCGCGATCAACCGGCGACGCTGATCGGGCTTTACGACATCAGTGAGCGCAAGGCGCTGGAGCAGGAGATCGAACGCAAGAACGAACAACTCAACCTGATGGCCGTGACCGACCCGCTGACCCGCCTTTACAACCGGCGCTATGCCGACCAGTCGCTGAAGGACGAGATCATCCGCAGCGAACGCTACGGCCAGCCGCTAAGCGTCGCGATTTTCGATGTCGATCACTTCAAACAGTTCAACGACATGTACGGCCACCAGGTCGGCGACAACATCCTCATCGCCCTGTCCAACGAACTGATCGACGCCACACGCAGCACCGACGTATGCGCCCGCGTCGGCGGCGAAGAGTTCCTGGTGATTTTCCCCTGCACGCGCTTGAAGGATGCGCACACGGTCATGGAGCGGGTGCGCACCAAAATGGAGAGCACGCTGTTCCCCTTCGCGCAGGAAACGGTGACATTCAGTGGCGGGATGACCGGCTGGTGCCCGGGGGACACGGTCGCGACCATGCAGGCGCGCGCCGACAAGCTGCTTTATCTTGCCAAGGTCAACGGACGGAACCGGCTGGAACTCGACGATCAGTCGCTCTGAAACGGCAAGGCCTCGAGCGTGGCGCACAGCATGCGCAGCATCGCGGCAGTCGCGCCCCATACCCAGTAGGCCTGGAAATGAAAGCCCAGGTAAAAACCTTCCCGCCCGTCAAGAACGTAGGGATGCCGCTGGTAACGTGAAGCGTCCATCACCCACGACAGGGGCAACTCGAACACCGACGCCACTTCGCCCGGTGCGGGAGTCAGGTCAAGACCGGGTGGAATCAGCCCCACCACCGGCGTCACCACAAAGCCGGTGACGGTCGTATAGCGCGGCAAGGCACCCAGAATGGTGACATCGGACGGATCGAGCCCGACTTCCTCGCGGGCTTCGCGCAGCGCCGTGGCGACCAGATCCTCGTCCGCTCCGTCGCGCTTGCCGCCGGGGAAGCTCACCTGCCCCGCGTGCGTCGGCAGACTGTCGGTGCGCTGGGTCAGGAGAATGGCCGGCGCCTCCCTGCGCCACACGATGGGCACCAGCACCGCCGCCTCGCGCATGCCCGCGCGTTCCGGCTTGAACGGCACGTCGGACTCCCAGCCCGCGGCGGGTCCGCGGGCCAGCGCCTGGCGCAAAGGCTCGGCGGCGGAAAGCAAATCCAGATCCAGCATCGAAAACCTCAAACGGTTTTGCCGCCCTCGCCGATCTTGGGCAGGGCAAGCTCTCTCCAGTGGGCCAGAAGGCGCACGGCAACACCGGCCACGAACAGGCAATGCAAGGTGAACGGAGTCAGCCAGACGAACTGGTCCAGAACGAAAAGCGCCCCCGCCACCAAAATCGCGACGGTTCCGTAAAAATCCTGGTGCAGGATGAAAGGGATGTCGTTGACCATCATGTCGCGAACCACGCCACCGCCCACCGCCGTGACGAACCCGAGCATGACAACACCAAACGCGTTCATGTCGAACATCAGTCCGACCTGCGCGCCGGTAAGGCTGAAGGCGACAAGGCCCAGCGAGTCCGCGACGATGAACAGGCGGTCGAACGTCTCGCTCTTACGTTTATGCAGCCCGATCATCCACGACAGCACCAGTGACACCGCTATGATAATGATATTGGTGTAATCATAAAAGACCACCGGCACGCGATGCACCATCATGTCGCGCAGAATGCCTCCGCCCACCGCCGTCAGCAGCGCGACAATGATGATGCCCAGGATATCAAGCCGCTTCCGGACCCCCACCAGGTAGCCGGAAAAGGCGAAGGCCACGGTGCCGATCGCCGAAATGAGATCCATATTGATGAATCGGGATGTATCCATGCTCTTGATCCGTACGGACAAACAAAAGCGCCAGGCTCGCGGGGCCTGGCGCTGAAAAGCGGTGCTGCGTCTCCCGCCTTAGCGGCGCATGGAGTCGAAGAACGCCTGGTTGGATTTGGTGGCGCGGATCTTGTCCTGCAGGAATTCCATCGCCTCCAGGTCGTCCATTGGATAGAGCAGCTTGCGCAACACCCAGATGCGCTGCAGCTGATCCTGCGGCACCAGCAGCTCTTCGCGTCGGGTTCCCGAGCGATTGATGTTCAGCGCCGGGAAAATCCGCTTTTCGGCCATGCGGCGATCCAGATGGATCTCCATGTTGCCGGTACCCTTGAATTCTTCGTAGATCACGTCATCCATGCGCGAACCGGTATCGATCAGCGCGGTGGCGATGATGGTCAGGGACCCCCCCTCCTCCACATTGCGCGCCGCGCCGAAGAAGCGCTTCGGACGCTGCAAGGCGTTGGCGTCGACACCGCCGGTCAGCACCTTGCCGGAAGCCGGCACCACGGTGTTGTAGGCGCGGGCCAAGCGGGTGATGGAGTCCAGCAGGATCACCACATCCTTCTTGTGCTCGACCAGGCGCTTGGCCTTTTCGATGACCATTTCGGCGACCTGCACGTGGCGCGTGGCCGGCTCGTCGAAGGTCGACGATACCACTTCGCCGCGCACCGAGCGCTGCATCTCGGTCACTTCCTCCGGACGCTCGTCGATCAGCAGCACGATCAGTTCGACTTCGGGGTGATTGGCCGTGATCGCGTGGGCGATGTGCTGCAGCATCACGGTCTTGCCCGACTTCGGCGGCGCCACCAGCAGACCGCGCTGCCCCTTGCCGATCGGGGCGACCAGATCGACGATGCGGCTGGTGATGTTTTCTTCGGCGCGGATCTCGCGCTCCAGATGAAGCTGCTCCGTCGGGAACAGCGGCGTCAGGTTTTCGAAGAGGATCTTGTGCTTGGAGTTCTCCGGTGAGTCGCCATTGACCTTGTCGACCTTCACCAGGGCGAAGTAACGCTCACCGTCCTTGGGCGTGCGGATCTCGCCCTCGATCGAATCGCCCGTATGCAGGTTGAAACGGCGGATCTGGCTCGGGCTGACGTAAATGTCGTCGGGACCGGCGAGGTAGGAGGTATCGGGACTGCGCAGGAAGCCGAAGCCGTCGGGCAGCACTTCCAGCGTGCCTTCGCCGAAAATGCTTTCGCCTTTCTTCGCCTGGTTTTTCAGAAGCGCGAAGATGAGATCCTGTTTGCGCAGTCGGTTCGCACCGTCAATCTCGTTGGCGATAGCCATTTCAACGAGTTCGGTGACGTGGAGGTGTTTCAGGTCAGATAAGTGCATAGCGGCCGATGTCGACTCGAAAGTTCGATGTGGCGGAGAAGCCAATCAGGAGTGTGGAAGCGGATACGAAACGGGCGACACCCAACTTCAGTCGCCCGGCTACATTTGAAGATTTCAGTGAGGATAGACGCTTTAGATGTTGCTGTCAATAAACGCCATCAACTGACCCTTGGCCAGCGCGCCGACCTTGGTCGCGGCGACCTGGCCGTCCTTGAAGATCATCAGCGTGGGGATGCCGCGGATGCCGAATTTCGGCGGGGTCAGCTCGTTCTGGTCGATGTTCAGCTTGACCACCTTCAGACGGCCATCGTAATCGCGGGCCACTTCATCCAGGATCGGCGCGATCATCTTGCACGGGCCGCACCACTCCGCCCAGTAGTCGACCAGCACGGGGCCTTCGGCTTTCAGTACATCCTGTTCAAACGAATCATCGGTTACATGCTGGATCAGATCGCTCATGGCTTCCTCTTCGGGTTGTTCTTTACGGTATCGATGTGTGGATGGTAGCAAGGGCACTTTGCGGGGGCAACCCCGACCAACCGGACCTGAACTTGCAAATGGGGCCAAAGCGCGACGCTTCAAGGCGCGACGCCTCGCCCCGCGCTGTGCGGGACCGGGCTTCTGTCGGACAATCGGGCTGTGTCGCGAAAGGCAAAGCCCGGTTATAATGGCCGGCTGATTCTATCGCAAAGGACGCAAGATGGGCTTTCTGCACGGCAAAAAGATCCTGATCACCGGGATGATCTCCAACCGCTCCATCGCCTACGGTATCGCCCAGGCCTGTCATCGCCAGGGTGCGGAACTCGCCTTCACCTACGTGGTGGACAAGCTCGAGGAGCGCGTGCGCGACATGGCCAAGGAATTCGGCAGCGACAAGGTCTACCGCTGCGATGTTCAGAACGACGCCGAGATCGACCAGTTGTTCGTCGACCTGGGCAAGGACTGGGACGGTCTCGACGGCCTCGTCCACGCCATCGCGTTCGCGCCGCGCGAAGCCCTGTCCGGCGATTTCCTGGACTCGATCACCCGGGAGGCCTTCCAGACCGCCCATGACGTGTCGGCCTACAGCTTCCCTGCCCTGGCCAAGGCGGCGCGTCCGATGATGCGCGACCGCAAGGGAGCCCTGCTGACCCTCTCCTACCTCGGCGCGGTGCGCGCCATTCCGAACTACAACGTGATGGGGATGGCCAAGGCCAGCCTCGAGGCCTCGGTCCGCTTCATGGCCAGCGCGCTGGGCAAGGACGGCATCCGCGTCAACGGCGTATCGGCCGGTCCGATCAAGACCCTGGCCGCGTCGGGCATCAGCGGCTTCTCCAAGCTGCTGCACCACGTGGCGGAACAGGCGCCGTTGCGCCGCAACGTCACCATCGAGGAAGTGGGCAACGCCGCCGCCTTCCTGCTGTCCGACCTCGCTTCGGGCATCACCGGCGAAATCACCTACGTCGATGGCGGCTACAACATCAACGCGCTGAACGTTCCGGACGCGGAGTAATCCCGCCGGTCGCGAAGGATCGGGCCGGAGGCTTCCCGCCGGCCCTCTCCCGCGCCCCGCCCATCACCCCCCCGAGCGGGCTTCGGCAAGCCCCGACAGGGCCCGCAGCACATCCGGGAAATCGGCCGAAATGGCCCGCCCCGCTTCTTCCGCTCCATCGCCGCTCACTTCGATTTCATAGGTGATCCGGGTAGCGCCGCCCTCGCACTCGTCGATACGGTGCGACACGACCACCACCAGACCTTCCACACGTGTTTCGTCGGTGAAGACCACCGGCTCCACCACCTCGGTCAGCACCGAGCGCAGGGATTCCTGCCCGGGCGGCGTCATCGTGAACCAGGTGCCGACGGCGAACGGCCCGTGCAATTGAATCTCTTCGATACCGGCATTCCAGGCTTGCCACCCTTCGACATCGCGAAACAGTTGCCAGATGGTTTCCGGACGCGCCCGGCTATCGATGCTGTAGGCGGTTTTCCACATTTAGCGCTCCCGAGCGGGGCGGCCATTACCAGAAAACAGAGTACGGCGTTCCTGGCCGAACCAGCCCATTAGATGATGAATAACGAACGCCATGATGATTCAAGCCGTCGGTCCGGACAAGGCCGGCACAAAAACCGGTGGACGGCGGCGCAGTCCGGACCTCGGCAAGGCACCGGTTGCGGCTTACTCGAACTGTATCGAGCCGGATCCCGTGCGCTGCGTCTCGCGACGCGCCGGACCGCCGGCAACCACCACCGAACCGGAACCGGCCACACCGATCCTGGCGGACCTGGTCGCCTGAACCCTCGCGCTCCCCGAGCCTGTCACATCGATCGAAGCCTCGTTCGTCTGCATGTCTCGCAGTTGCAGACTGCCCGAACCGCCAAGCAGGCCCGACACGCTGTCGACCCTGCCCGCAGCCCTAATGCTTCCGGACCCCAGTACCTCCGCCCTGAGTCGCCGACCGGTCAGCGCGTCCGCCTTCAGGCTTCCCGATCCGGTCACGCTGAACACGCACTGTTCGGCCCGGCTGCCGGAAACATCCACCGCGCCGCTTCCGGAAAGCCGTGCGTCCAGCCGCTCAAAGGCCCCGCTTACCCGCAGCGTTCCCGATCCTTTCGCCGAAAGCGCCAGCGCGGGCGCCTTCATGCCCGAACCGCTGAACATGCCCGAACCATTCAACGTCACGGCGGACAACGACGGCGCGGTAACCGATACCCTGACGGGGCCGGCCGGCTTGACAGGCCGCGAGAACGACAGCTTCAACTCGCCATTGACCACCCGGGACGACACCAGAGGCAAAATGTTTTGCTGGGCGCGCACGCGAACCGCGGTCTCAGCGGCCGGGTGATAATCGACAAGGAACGCCCCGTCCACCGTTACCGACGAGAATGACGACAAGCTGCGCGGCTCTTCCTTTTCCGCTCCCGAGCCTTTCACCGGCGGCGCCAGCATCGAAACCACGCGATCGAAGCCCTCTCGCACCCCCCATGCGGCGGATGTTCCCGGCACGACCATCAGCGCCAGAACAATCCCCGCCAGACTAACGAATCCCTGTATTCGCACATGCGCTCCCTGGTGATGCCGGTCGGTCGGGCAGTCGGCCCGCCCGGATAATGACAAAAGAATAACACAAGCTAACCACAACCTTCCCGCCCAAAGGAAAAACGCCGGCTCGGGGCCGGCGCTTTTGATGAAGAAAAAACGAACCGCTCAGGATACATGCATCGCGCTGCGACGTCGGCGCAGCAGCAAGGCGGCGAGGCCCAACCCCATCAGGGCATAGGTTTCAGGCTCGGGAACCGCGGAGATGGACAGGCGATAGCTGTACGTACCGTCGTAAATCGCGAGCGGGTAAACCGACCCGGAGAGGAATAGACGATAATTGCCCGTCGGCGAGTTCAAATCGTCGAAACTCAGGTGGTACGTGCCTTTTTGCTGCGCTTTGGTGAAACTGGCCGAATCGCTCCACAATTGCGTCCAGGTGTGCGGAGCCGATTCGTAATAAAGAACGGCCGCCAACTGCTTCAGCGCGGTATGGCTGCCTGCGCTCTTCAAGAGATCGAGTTGCCCGCTGACGATGCTGGGTGTCGACAGATTGAAGTTGAACGTGTTCGAGAACGTCAGATCGTTACTCGTCGTCTTGATCACGATGGGCGTGTTCGGATAGAGCACAATATCCGCCTGTGCCACGGCCGCCGCGGAGAAAAGCAATGTTGCTGCAATCAGTTTCGATAAGTGCATGGAAAACTCCTTGATGAGAGCCCGACTGGCCGAAGGGCCTGATCCACTTTTCAATAAAAACAACTAAAACGTCTAATTGTTTAAACTCTTTTAACTACAGCAACACGATGGTATCACGCACGCGGGAAAAATCACGAAATTTAACGTCATATCAAAGACTTGCCTGTTGCAAAAACCGCATGTCACAGCTCAGAGCCAGACCGTACGTCCCATGGAAAGCAACGGCGGCATGACGATCGCGCTCAATCCCTCGTGGCAGAACGCCCCCAAAGCAAGGCGGCCTGAGAGACGTTTCAGACAGGCATGGCGCATACCGGGAATGCGTTCGCCTTTATTGAAAGTCCTGTAGAGAATAATTACCTATGGGGTATCGATTTCGCACGTGGCATTTCGGACAGGTAGGGCGGTTAACCCCGATATTTTTTTGAGACAAATCAAGACGGACAAGCCGGTTTAGCCGGTCCGAAGACGCGCAAATAAGGGTTACCCTGCCCGGCCGGCCCATGGCGTGGATGCAACACCACGCAACTAAGACCGACGCGTCATGCCGGGTAACGGCAGGCAGGAAAAGCGGGGAAAAGCTACGCCGGACTCACCGGCGCGAGGAAAACGTCGCCGGGACATCCTCATCGTCCGGCCGGTCTCCAAAGCCAGGGACACCGGCGACAGCCTGGATCAGATCGATGACATAGCGACGCATGCGCTCTTCCTGAGCACAGCCCGGCTCGTGCCGGATCCGCCACGCATCGAACGCTCGCCACAAGCGGTCGATCGCATGATGCGCGATCCGCTTCGCCTCGCCGGCGCGCAGGCGGCCAGCGGCGGACCTATCAAGCACGCCCTGCATGCGCAGCACGGCGGTCAACGCCATGTTCCACAGCGAGCTACGGACAATCGCGTCGCGCTCTCCCGACTCCCTCGGGCACAATCCGGACAGAGCGAGCAAGGCATCGCCGAACAATGAAGCGACATGCCCCCGGACGGCCTGAGCTTCCCGTTCACCGTCCAGCAACCGTTGCTGCTCCCGATACGCCTGACACGCGCCCCGGCGATCGTGATGGCCCCGGGTATTGGAAGAGCATCCGGACCCGGAGGAGGAAATGGGCGATATTGAGCGCGAGGACAGCCGCGCCGGAGTTGTTGACGAAAGCATGAAAAACTCTTTGCAAACCCGTGAATTGACAATGCAGACTGTATGCGCAAGCTCCGCTTCTTTCAGTCAGAACATTCCTAACTTCATTGAGGCTCAGGAACGCAATGCGGCTTTGAGCAAATTCAGGCAGTCAAGCAAATCCGAGCATGCCGCCTTGCCAAAAGCGCGCAACGCCTCATCGCCGATCGCCTGGAGCCGGGCGTCGGCTCGGCGGATGATGGCTTGCCGTAGACTGGCGATATCGCCGCCGGACCGCTCTTCCAGACGGGAGAGTTCGTCGAGCGCGACCTGACTTCGGCGATAAAGCGACGATTGCGCCTTGTCGAGCGCCTCCCGGATCGCGGTTGGCGGCGTCGCCGTTTCGAAAGGGGCGCGACCCGATGCGTACAAGCGTGCGGCCCCGGCAGCAAGCAGGGCGTGGGGGATGTCGACGGGAATGGAGCCGGTGCGGGGCGACGGCATGATGAACTCCGGGCAAACAAAAAAGGGGAATCCGAATGGTAAACGCCGTGGCCGCGCCCGCCTCTAGGACGATTCCCAATCCTCGCCCCCGCGGCCCCCCTGCCGGACTCACACCCGAAACTGGCTGGCGTTCTGCCGCATCCGCTCGGCCAGATCGGAGAGGCGTTGCGCCTCGTCGGCGGCGCGCAAGGCCGCCGCGTTGTTTTCTTCGCTCATGCACGCCATATCGTCGACATTGCCCGCGATGGTTTGGCGCGCGGCGGTCTGCTGATGCAGCGACACGGAAATCTCGCCGACCGACTTTTCAGCCTTGCCGACACTGATCTGGAGCCGGCTGACACGCTCCCCCGCTTCGGACACCAGCTGTTTGCCCGCATGCACTCGCTCCACGACGGCCCCCATCGATGCGACGGCGTCCTGGGTTCCCACCTGGATTTTGCCGACCATGTCGGCAATCTCCCCGGCGGAGACCGTGGTGCGTTCAGCCAGCTTGCGCACTTCATCGGCGACGACGGCAAAACCGCGTCCGGCCTCGCCGGCCCGCGCCGCCTCGATGGCGGCATTGAGCGCCAGCAAATTGGTCTGATCCGCGAACTCCTTGATCACCTCGACAATCGCCGATATCTGGTTCGACTGTTCATCCAGAGCGGCGATGACGTCAGAAGCCCGATCGGCCATGCGCGCTACATGATTCATTTCATCCAGGCTTTTGCCGATGATCGCCTCGCCTTCCCGCGATGTCGCCTCCGATTCCCGCACCAGCGCGGCCGCCTCACTGGCGCTCTCGGACACGCAGGCGATACTGCGCCGGTCCTGTTCGACTGTCGCGGCGACGGAGACCGCGGATTTCTTTTGCCGATCCGAACTGGCAGCCACCGCCTGGGCCGCTCCGGCCAGCGCGAAGGCGGCCGTGCTGACCGATGTGACGCTCGCCAGCGTTTCCTGCAACGACGCCTGAACCTTGCCGATCAATTGATTGAACGACCCGCAGATCCGGCTGATTTCATCATCACCGGACTGCGTAGCCCTGCGGGTGAAATCATTGTCGTGCTCGATCGCGCTGAAGGTGCGCTGCATGGCATTGAGCGGGGAAAGGATGGACGCGACGATCCACGCGGCAAGACCGCCCACGGCGATCAGCGCCACAAGGCCAATGCCGTTGATCAGCAAGGTGGCGCGGGCCATGTGGTCGCGGCTGTCGGTATAGTAGGTGTCGGCAACCCGGGCATTGATGTCGATGAGTCGCTCCACCTGCTTCTGGGTAATGGCGGAACGCTTGGCGTTTTCCGCGACTTGCGCCGAGTACTTCCTGATCAGCTCCTTTTGCCTCTCGGGACTCACCTGAGCCGCAAGTTCGACCAGCAGCGCATCTACCGCTTCGTTGCCGCGCTGCCACTCGGGCCACACCGAGGTGATGGTCTGCCAGACCTCGTTCTCCTCTCCCGAACGCGGCAGCGGATCATACGTCTCCCAGCCGTGCCGGATCATGGCATAGGCCGCTTTTTTGCGCTGCAACACCTCGGCGAACTTGGGACCGGCATTGGCGCTGTTTTCCAGAAGAAGCGCCGTGCGGTTCTGAATCTTGATTTCCAGCTGCCCGCGCGCCATCGCATTGAGCGCGTTGATCGATGGCAAGCGGTTCCAGCCAAGCTCCACCACCGCCGCCCGGCCCTCGCCCATGCCACGGATACCGGCCACGCCGACAACCAGCAAGGCGAGCACCGCCACGGCGACCAGCAAAAAAAGACGGCTTTTGATCGACAAACGATTCATGCCAACCTCTCCCAGACATTCGATACCGGATGGACAGCCCGGCCTGCGCAGGCACAAACCCTCGCTTACTCATTAAGGATCGTGTTCGACCGAGAAGCAAGAACGCCTGCCCATTTTGCCGTCGCCGATCGCTATTCCACTCAAATCTTCGATATGACAAAAAATGCTGCTAATGTTTAGCATCTACTCGCAGGGAGACGCCGCCATGGCAACCCGAGGCAAAACCGGCAAGAAGTCCGTCGCACTGGTACTGGGCGGCGGCGCCCCCAACGCCACGCTGATGGCGGGCACCCTGGAGGCTTTCATCGAACAGGGCATCGAATTCGATGTGATTTCGACAGCCGGCGCCGGCGCGCTGGTGGGACTTCTCTATGTGGCGCCGCGTGCGGACGATGCGCGAAGCGCGCTCAGGATGCTGATCGAAACCGGGGTGGACGATACCTTGTACGCGCTCTTCCCGGTGAATTTCAAGGTTTTCAATAAACCGGGCGCCCTGGCCGATCTTTGGCGCGCCATGGCTCGCGGCAACCCCGTTCTGTCGCATCTTCAGAAAGATCGCAGCGCCCTGGGCCGCGCCATGGCGGACTGGACGGAGCTGATGCTCGCGAGCTGGTGCCCGAGCGGCCTCACCTGCGCCAGCACGGGACTGTGCGCCCATGTGCCATTCATCGACGACCTGGTGGACTTTTCGAAACTGGCCGCCATTGGCCCGGAGTTCTATCTGAACGCCTACAACCTGAGCCGCCGCGCCATGCGTTGCTGGAGCAAGGAAGAAATCGGCCAGGACCAGTTTCTCGCCGCCCTTTCCTTTCCGTTCCTCTACCCGCCTTACCAGATTGACGGCGAGTACTACATCGAAGGCGCGGCCATCGATACGCTGAATTTCAAGGGATTGTTCCAGACCGGGCGAAGCATCGACACGGTCGTGGTGTTCGATGTCCTGGGCTGCGAGCGCCTGATGCGGCCGCCAACCGATCTGTATGACGCCTGGGTCCAATCCATCATCACCCCGCTGGTCGAACTGGCGCGCGATGACCTGAAACTCTTCGAGAGCCGCTACAACCTCGACCCGCAAACCGGCAAGCCTCGATGCGATGTGCTGCGGGTGAATTACGATGCGTATCTGAGTGACAGGGACTGCGCGAGCGAGCTGGACTGGTCGCGCACGAATCTGGCGCGACTTTATGACATAGGATTCAAGGCTGGTCTGGAATTTTGCGAACAATACCGGGATGCGATCTGAAGGCGGCCGGACCGATGGGGGTCGCCGCCGCCTCCGTGGCCGTGGGCATCGCGGCATTCCTGGGACTCTGATACCGGGACCGGTAAACACCCCCGGCATCCCGGGCGGACTTACACTTTTTTCAGGTAGCAGGCCTTCAGCATGAAGTTGCCCGCGTCCAGACGGCAATCCACTTCGTGATCGCCGTCGACAAGGCGGATGCTTTTGGCCTTGGAGCCCTGCTTGAGGGTGATCGAGGTACCCTTGACTTTCAAGTCCTTGATCAGCACCACGGAGTCGCCATCGTTCAGGACATTGCCGTTGGCATCCTTCACTACGGTTTCCTGCGCATCGTCGACAGCCGCCGACATCGGCCACTCGTGGCCACAATCGGCGCAAACAAAGTTTTCGCCATCCGGATAGGTATTTTCCATAGCGCATTGAGGACAAGCGGGAATCGTCGACATCGGTAAGGTATTCCTGTGCAAGACAAAAAGGGGAGGATTATACCCCAGTTCCGTCAGGGTTATCCTCCGGCCTGCCGGACGGCGCCTCAGAGCACAACCTGTCCCGCCTGGATCAGCGGTAAGATATCGGTATAGTTGGGAAGGTCGCCCTGCAAGCGCTCCGCATGAGGCGCGAATGCCTCCATGAACGCTTCCCGGGATGCGAAACGGAATTCGCATATCGCCACAAACGCCGCGGGCGAACCTGACGGCAGCGTTGCCTCGCCTCTGGAGACACTCACCCCCAGATAGCCCGGATGCCCCCCCAGGCAGGCGACGGCCATCGGCATGTGCGTCGAAAGATAGTAATCCATATCGAAACGGGCCCCCGGCGCAGACGGGTACAGGATACTGATTGTGATCATGGCAAACACATCCGAAATTTATCCGCAACGCGGAGGACAACCCCCGCTACAATCCATTCAGCATAGCCCGCTCACGCGCGGCCGCCAACGCGCGTCACAGCGCATCGCGGCGGGCGGCATACTCGTCCGCACGCGCATGCTCATGCCGGGAACGATAAAGGTACTCCAGCTCCTGGTACACATCCCTGTCGGGCGCGCCGGCGGCCTCGGCTTCGCTCGCCAGCGCCAGCTGAATGGCCAAAGCCTCCTCCGTCCGCCCCAGATAGCGCAGTGTCCACGCCACCATCCAGCGCGCGGCGCGTATCGACGCCGGACGTCCCGACCGCTCCCGCACCGCCAGGGCGCGGCGGAATTCATCGAGCGCCTCGCGATACCGGCCAAGCCGGTGCAGCGCGTTTCCCCTGTCATTGCGCAAGGATGCCTCCCAACGCCGGACCGTATGCTGCGCGGACTGCTCCATCAGATCGAGGGCCATATCGGTCCAGCGGATCTGGTCGAGTGGCGCAC
Organism: Paludibacterium paludis; assembly: GCF_018802605.1. Taxonomy (NCBI): domain Bacteria; kingdom Pseudomonadati; phylum Pseudomonadota; class Betaproteobacteria; order Neisseriales; family Chromobacteriaceae; genus Paludibacterium; species Paludibacterium paludis. Next base: position 2,741,029 of record NZ_CP069161.1, read on the forward strand.
TGTCGACATAGGCCAGCATACGCAGCGCGTCGATCGCGAGATCATCGAGGCGCGCATCGCGGGCCAGGGCGAATGCGCGCAGGTAAGCGTTGCGGGCCGTCTCGCGGCTGACGTGCGTCTGCGTCTCGTCAGGGTGCGCGGATGAAGAAAAGCTCCGCCCCCACTCCAGCGCATGCCGGACCCTGAGTTCGATGCCGGCTTCGGCCAGCGAGGGTTCGATACCGAGAAGAATCGTGCGCGCGACAGCGAAATCCCCCCTCAATACGTAGCTTCGCGCGATCTGGGTTTCCAGAATCAGCCGGTCGTCGCCGACGGCCCGCAACTGCGCGGCGCGAAACCGTGCCTCGCTCGCGGCCGGATCGGCGAAATCCCACAACCCGGACACATCCTGCGCCAGCGCCCGGCCGGGCAGATTTCCTGCACAGACCCACGCGGCGGCGATCAGCCCGAGCAGCCCGCTTTTCATGCGCATCACTGACCGCTCCCGGTGCTTCCTACTTGAAAAAGTGACAAACAAATACACTACAACAAAGGTTATGACATAGAAATCAGACGGTATAGATGCCGAAATGACAGGTGTCAAAACGGACATCCTGCGTCACGCCATTTCATCAAAGTTTGACCCACGGTATGCCATGACTTGAAACCTAGTCTAAAATCCATAGAAGAAATTAATGATATTCTGATTAATCGAGGCAATCATGATCGAACTTATCGCTGGCAGCATCGTTACCCTGGCGGTCGGCCGCGCCATTTTCAAGGGTTACTCCCCCACTTCGGTTCTGCTGGTCGGAGGCCTGTTGCTGCTGGTCCTGGCGGCGGCGCTCGGGCATCCGGTCCTGCCGCCCAAGGTCGCGAGCACAGGTTCGGTTCTGACCGATATCCCCGAATTCGTCAAATACCTGCTGAGCAACCGTGCCGCCGACCTGGGCATGATGATCATGGCGCTGGTCGGGTTCGCCGCTTACATGACCCGGATTGGCGCAAACGACATGGTGGTCAAACTGGCCGCCCGCCCGCTCGGCGCAATCCGCTCTCCCTACCTGTTGATGCTGGCCGCGTATATTGTCGCCTGCATCATGTCGTTGGCCGTGTCGTCGGCTACCGGACTGGGCGTGCTGCTGATGGCAACGCTGTTTCCCCTGATGGTGAACATGGGCATAAGCCGCGGCGCCGCCGCGGCGATCTGCGCCTCTCCCGCCGCGGTCATTCTCTCGCCGACCTCCGGCGATGTCGTGCTCGCGGCGGAGGCTTCCGGCGTGCCTCTGGTGGATTTCGCCTTCAAGACCACCTTGCCGATTTCCATCGCGGCGATCGCCGCCATGGGACTGACGCACGTGTTCTGGCAGCGCTATCTTGATCGCAAGGCCCGCCACGAAGCGTCGCCTCTTGAAACCGCGACCATCGAAACCCGCGCTCCGGTTCTCTATGTGCTGTTGCCGTTCCTGCCGATCGCCGGAGTACTGGTGTTCGACGGGAAGCTCGCACCCCAATTGTCGATCGTCACCGTGCTGGTCATCTGCCTGATGGTTGCCGCCGCACTGGAGCTGGTGCGCACGCGCGATGTCCGTGAAGTCTTCGCCGGACTGGACGGCGCGTACAAAGCCATGGGTGAATGCTTCACATCGGTGGTGATGCTGCTGGTCGGCGCCGGAGTATTCGCCCAGGGATTGTCCTGCGTCGGTTTCATCGGCGCACTGATCGGTCTCGCCCAGTCGGCCCATGCCGGCGCCTTTGTCCTGATGCTGGTGCTGGTCGGCATCACCACGCTCGCCGCATTGACCACCGGCTCGGGCAATGCGCCCTTTTACGCTTTTGTCGAGCTGATTCCCAAGCTCGCCGCACATTCCGGCATCCATCCCGCGTTCCTGGCGATCCCCATGCTGCAGGCGTCCAACCTGGGCCGTACCGTCTCCCCTGTCGCGGGGGTGGTGGTGGCCTGCGCCGGCATGGCGGACCTGTCGCCATTCGAGATTGTGAAACGCACCTCCTTACCGATCGCCGTCGGACTGGTCGTGGTCATTGCCGGCACCGCCGTGCTCGTTCCCGCCTGATTCGCCGCGTGGCGCCCCCGGCGCCACGCATGCCCGGCGGCATGCCCGCCATCGTTATAATTCATTGATATATCACAATAGTTTTTTCGACTTTTTAGGTATATTCAAAAGAGTTATCCTCATGTCATTCTTGCGATAAATGGCTGGCACGCGACGCGATGCAGCGATTTGTCTTCTGCGATCCCCGGCGACCCGATGCGCCGTTTTTGCGAAAGAGTGACATGAACAAACACACCATGCTGCTACGTCTCGGGGCCATGGCCCTGGCGTCGCTGTCACAAGGAACGCGCGCTGACGGGACGGTCCCGGCCGAACCGCTCGAAAAGGTCACGGTCACCGGTTCGCGCATCGCCCGGGCGGCCAAGGAAGGCCCCACCGGCGTCACGGTCGTCACCGGCAAGGACATCGAGCAGGCCGGGTACCGCAACGTATTCGATGCCATCAGCCAGCAAACCCAGAACACCGGTTTTGTGCAGGGCGCCGACTTCGGCAACACCTTCACCCCGGCCGCCAATGCGGTCAGCCTGCGCGGGCTGGGACCCAACCACACGCTGGTGCTGATCAACGGCCGCCGCGTGGCCGACTATCCGCTGCCGTACGAAGGCTCCATCAACTTCGTCAATCTGGCCAACATTCCCGCGGCCATGATCGAGCGCATCGAAATCCTCAACGGCGGCGCGTCGGCGATCTACGGCTCGGACGCGATCGCGGGAGTGATCAATATCATCCTGAAAAAACACCTTCAGGGCATCGACGTCAATCTCAAACTGGGCACCACCTCCCGGGGCGGGGCGAACGATGCGCGGATCCAGATCAGCGGGGGCGGGCAGTTCGGCGCGCTAAGCACGGTGTTTTCCGCGGAACTGAGCCAGCGCGACCCGCTGTGGAGCAAAGACCGCGACTTCATGTCATCGACCACCCTGCAAGGCGCGGCACCCACGGTGGTCTGGTCGCGCCGCAACGCCAAAACGGAACGCTACATCGCACCGGGCGGCGCCTGCGCCAACCTGGCGGGCCACTTCGAGGGCAGCGTGGCCGCCTATACCGGCAAAAAGGGCACCTATTGCGGCAGCGGCCGGGCGTCGCCGGACTTCTGGACACTGCAAACCAAGAACGCGAGCCAGAATTACTATGCGGGCGCGCACTACGCCCTGAACGAATCGACCGATCTGTTCGGCGATCTGCTGCTCGGATTCAACGCCACGGAAAACAACACCCGCGGACCGAGCTGGACCTCCGCCGCGGCCAACAGCGGATACTTCCTGAACCAGAACACCGGCGTGTACGAGGTCTGGACCAAACGCTTCTCGCCGGAGGAAATCGGCGGCGCCGACCGATTCAACCGCCGCTGGGAAGATACGGCGGCCAACCTGTCCTTCGGGGTGCGCGGACAATTGCCCGGCTCCAGCTGGAATTACGAGGCCGCCTACAATGCCTCCACCTACACCAGCCAAGGCTTCGTGCGGCAGTTCCTGCGCGGCCTCGACACCGCGCTTCTCGGCCCGGAACTGGGCCAGGACGCCAACGGCATCAGTATTTACGCGCCCGACGCCGAGCGGTTCGCCCGCCCGTTCACGTCCGACGGCTTCAATGCCCTGACCGGCAAAACGAAAAGCACCAACAAGGCCTGGACGCAGGCGCTCTCGATCAGCGCGAATGGCGATCTGTTCGCGCTGCCGGCAGGAAACGTCAAGCTGGCCGCCCTCGCGGAAGCCGGCAGCCAGGGATTCAGCAACACGCCCGATGCGCAGATCGCCCGGGGCGTGTTCTACAACAGCAAATCCGTGGCGAAAGTCAGCGGCACGCGCTCACGTTACGCGCTGGGGGCCGAACTGGCGATTCCCGTGCTCAATTCGCTGCAAACCACCCTCGCGGCGCGCTACGACGCCTTCAAGTTCGCGGAGCGCTCACTGGGCAAGCTGACCTACAACGCGGGGCTGGAATACCGCCCCCACACCTCGCTGCTTGTGCGCGGCAACTACGCCACCAGCTTCCGGGCACCGGACATGAATTACATTTTCGCGACGGAGACGCGCGGTTATTACTCGAGCAGCACGGATTACTACCGTTGCAAACAGGCGGGCCAGCCTGTCGCCGATTGCGAGTACGCCGACGTCTCCCCCGGCTACAATTACGTGCAGACCGGCAGCAAGGATCTCAAACCGGAAAATGGCGAATCGTTCGGCTATGGGCTGATCTGGTCGCCGAGCGCGAACTTCGACGTCTCCGTCGATTATTGGCACATCCGCATTTCCGATCTGGTGACCGATCTGTCCTCGGACACCCTGCTGCGCGACGAGGCGGATTGCCGCACGGGAGTCAAGGATCCGGCCTCGGCGCTATGCCTGGACACGATTGCGCGCATTACCCGCAATCCGTTGACCGCGACGCTCAATCCGGGCGCGGTACGGGAAATCCGCGTCAACCCGATCAACGCCGCCAGCGAGAAGACCGGTGGCATCGACGTGACAGGCAAATGGAAATGGCGCACCGACCGGCTGGGCGCATTCATATGGAGTGTGAATTACAGCAAGGTCCTGACCCACACCTACCGGCAATTCGCCACGGATACGGAGAGCAACCGGCTCAAGTCCATGAGCAACCGCGATTGGCCCGACAAACTGATCACTTCGCTTGACTGGTCTTTGGGCCCCGCCGGCGCCACCCTGACCGCGATCCGTTACGGACGGATACCCGATAGCGCGGGCAAGCGGTACATCGGCCGCACCTGGCTTGCCAATCTGAGCGCCCGCTACCAGTTCGGCAAGAAAGCCAGTGCGTCGGTGACCGTGAACAATGTGTTCGACACGATCAAGCGCGACAACTCCGACGGCTGGCCCTTCTATCCGGTCGGCAGCTATACCCCGTACGGACGCCAGATATGGGTGCAGTTCGGCTACCGGTTCGATTCATAGGAAAGACCGGCAGGGCCGGTCAGCCCTGCAGCCGGGGCAGGTAGCATTCTTCGTCGCGCTCGCCGTCCGGCGCGACAGTAACGGGCGACAGTGGCCGGCCGGCCAGCGCGGCGCCAAGCACGCTCCTGAGAGAGTGGTCGGTATCTTCGCGCGCCAGGCAAGCGTCAGCGGCGACCCATCGCGCCGCGGCGATCCGCGTCCGGTCGCTGCGGATTCCGGCATCCAGAGGATGCAACAGGCAGACGGCGCAAAGACGGGGCGGGCCGCCCTCGCCCGGCTGGTGGCGCAGGCCGATCAGACCGACGAAATCGGCCCGCACGTCGGTTGTTTCGAACACATGGCGCACCGCGCTCTGGGCCAGAAGTTCGCCCTGGGCGAGCGTGCCGCCCGGCAGCCGAAAATGCCCGGGCAGATCGCCGGCATCGCCATGCTCCGGTACCGTCAGCACCTCGCCATCGCCGTTGAGCACGACAGACACCACACTGACGGTGTGTGTCGCGGCTTCCGGCAGCCCGCTCCCCTCGACCAGATTCCGCGCCAGCGTCAGCCGATCAGGACGGCAATGACGGAACGAAAACCCCAGGCACAACGCCACCGGAATCAGTCTGGACTGTCCGGCGTCCACCTCGAGCCACACCGTTCGGACGCCCTCGCGTTCCCATTCGGCCAGTGAATCGGACAATTCGCGGGCGAAGTCCACGGCGGAAATCATCAGGGTTCCGGCTTGAATCGTCACTCCGCCATGCGAATCGTGTTGCACCGTCAGCATCGCCACGCCTCCTCATCGCTCCGGCATCCCGCTCCGGACAGAATGGCCACACAAGGTCATCGTTTTGCCATGATCACCATACTCCCCTTCCGGCCGACCGGACAACACTCCCTGAACTCACGAAGATCCGCCGTATCGCGCCATGCCCCGGCCGGGGTATGATTTTCCGGTTACCATCATCCGGAGCCGACCGTCATGCTGCTGCTGGGACTCGACCTTGAAACCGGCGGAACGTTTCATTCGCCGCCCGAAGCGAATTTCATCACCGAAATCGGCCTGGTGCTGTGGGACACCGAATTCGCCCAGCCGGTCGACCTCCTGTCGCTGCTGTTCAAACCCGAGCAACCGGTCGCGCCCGAGACGGCCGAATACACCGGCATCACCGACGACATGCTGGCCAGGCACGGACGCCCCGCCGATATCCGGACACTGCAGCCCATCGCCAATCTGATGCAGAAAGCCGATTACCTTGTCGCCCATAACGGCAGGGAGTTCGACCGCCCGCTGATGGAGGCCGCCTACCGGCGCTTCGGCCTGAAAATGCCGGCGACACCTTGGCTGGACACCCAGTACGACATCGACTATCCCCGCAGCTGCACCGGCCGCAGCCTGATCTATCTCGCCGGTTTTCATGGCATGGTCAATCCCTTCCCTCACCGCGCCGTCACCGACGTGCTGACCATGCTCACCATCCTGTCGCGCTACGATCTGGCGGCCGTGATCGCCAATAGCCAGCGCAAATGGCTGATCGTGCAGGCCAATGTCGGCTACGAGGAAAGGGAGAAGGCCAAGGAGAAGGGATTCCGCTGGCAAAGCGACGGCGGCCGCGTGTTCGAGAAATGCTGGGTAAAACGGATTCGCGAAGACCAGTTGCCCGCGCTGCAAAACCAGTGCGATTTCAATCTGACCATACTCGAAAAAGGCATCTGACACGCCGCGCGCCGGTCAGCGAACCTCACCGCACTGCTCGCGCGCCAGTTGCCCGACACGGGCCAGCGCCGCGACGAACCGGTCATCCAGTTCGTGGCAGCAGGACAGCCGTATCGCATTGCGGTATTTCCCCGAGGGCGAACTGAGCAGTCCCGGAATCAGGCTGATGTTTTCCGCCATCGCCTGATGGAACAGGACTTCGCAATCCACGCCATCGGGCATCTCCACCCAGACCAGAAAGCCCCCCGCGGGCGATGTCGAGCGGGTGCCTTCCGGAAAATGCCGCGCGACCAGCGCGCGCACCCGGGCGACCTGTGTCGCATAACGCTGGCGCAATGTTCTCAGGTGATGGTCATAACCGCCCGATTCGAGGAACAGACCCACCGCCTCCGACAGGACCGCCGGCTCGGCCACCGAACTGACAAGCTTGAGTTTGCGGATCGCCTCGCCGAAGCGGCCGCCTTCCAGCCAGCCGATACGAAAATCCGGCGCCAGCGTCTTGGTGTAGCTGGAACACAGGATCACCCATCCGCCGGTATCGAAGGCCTTCACGGACGCGGATGGCACGGCGCAGAACTGCAATTCGGCATACAGGGCATCTTCGATCAGCGGCACGCGGTAATGGTTGACCAGACGGGCCAGGCGCTTTTTCTCCTCCAGCGGCATGGTGGCGCCCAGCGGATTTTGCACCGTCGGCATCGCGACGATGGCTTTCAGGCGCCCGGTCGCGAGCAGCGCTTCGACCGCGTCCACCGACATGCCCCGCTCCGGATCCGTGGGGATCTCCACCACCGAGAGCCCCAGATTGGACAGCAGTGGCAGCAAATTGAAATAAGTCGGCGATTCGAGCCCCACCGCATCGCCCGGCCGCGCCACGGCGCGCAAAGCCAGTTGCAGGGCTTCCAGGCAGCCGTGCGTCAGCACGATCCGGTCAGGATCGAGCGTCGCTCCCAGCCGGAATCCGCGCCGTGCGATCTGTGTCCGCAAGCGCGCCGATCCCGGCGGCAAGGCATAGGTGCTGATCATGTGGGGCTGGCGGCGCAACAGCTGGTTCACGATTTTCGCCAGGCGCGTCACCGGATAGAAATGACTGCCCCGTGGACAGGCCAGGCTCAAATCGATGAAATCGGGGTTGGACTGGTTCGCGAACACCGCGCCGATCAGATCCAGCACCGACGTATCGGTCACGCGCGGCTCGCCGGCGGTTTCACTGCCGCGCCGGACCGGAGCGGGCAACCCGGGGCGGACAAAGTAACCGGAACGGGGACGCGCTTCGATCAGCCCGCGATCTTCGAGCAAGCGGTAGGCGGCCAGCACGGTATTGCGCGACACGCCGCGCGCCTGCCCCGATTCGCGCACCGACGGCAGACGCCCGCCCGCCGGCAGCGCCCCCCGGTCTATGGCCAGGGCCAACTCGTCGGCCAGCTGGAGATAAAGAATCGGATCGGTTTCGCTCATAATGGAAGCATGCCTTTGCGAACAGACGGGCGACAGGGACAGCCATCATCCGGAATAATGGTAACAGACAGGCAATTATCGCAACTGTCACCATGACAATCACCAAAAACTGAATCTGTCACCATTGCATGCGGGTTCGTATCATGAGGTCATTCCTCTTCACCCCCCAGGAGACCCCGATCATGCTGGAACCCGCCCTGATGTCCTACATCGCCATCATGTCGATCACTCCCGGCCCCAACAACCTGATGCTGGCGGCCTCGGGGGTGCGCTTCGGCATGCGGCGCACCATGCCGCACATCCTGGGCATCAGCATCGGCGCCGGCGTGCAGGCCGGCCTGACCGCGGTGCTGCTGGCGGCCTTGCTGGAGAAGCTGACACGATTCAGGCTGGCGCTGGCCGTGGCCGGATGCGTTTATCTTTTGTGGTTTTCCTGGAAGATGGCCCGCTCGGCCGGCCCTGGCGAAGCGAAAGAAAACCGCCCGATGGGGTTTCTCGGCGCGGCGCTGTTCCAGTGGATCAACCCCAAGGCATGGATGATGGCGATCAATGCCGCCATCCTGTTCCTGCCGGCTTCCGGCATCGGCCGCGAGCGGTACGCGGGCTTGATGACACTGACTTTCGTCCTCATCAACCTGCCGTGCGTCAGTCTGTGGGCATTGACCGGAGACCGTCTGCGCCGCACCCTGTCATCGCCGCGCGCCCTGATGGCGTTCAATCTGGTCATGGCCGGCCTGATGGCCGGCACGGCGCTTTACCTGCTGGTCGACGAAATGCGTGGCCTCGCTCTGTTCTCTTGAGCGGGAGACTGTCTCCCGATACCCTCGGACCCGGCTTTGCCGGGTCATTTTTTTACCCGGGAGCGCTCCGTGCCATACGCGCGGAGAAACACGCCGACCGCGGACGCCACATAGCGCTCCACATCGGCCGGCTCCGCCTTGTCGATCACGCCAAGCATGGCGCGCATGCCCCAGTCTCCCTCCAGTAAAGAGAGCAGATGAACGGTGGCCTGCCAGCTATCCGGGCAGGCCAGTGTGCCGCGCGCGGTTTGATCCTCCAGGAATGCCTGAATGCGCGACCAGCCGAGCTTGGGTCCCCGTTCGTAGAACAAACGGCCCACCCCGTCATGTTTGGACGCCGCGATCACAGTGCGGCGAATGGCCATCAGGTCGGGTTCCATCAGGGTGAGCAGCAGCGCCGTGCCGAACCGAGTCAACGTGCGGGCCACATCGCCATCGAATTCAAGATGATCATACACCGCCTTGAAACGGCCCGAGCACAAGGTGTCCATCACCTCGGCGAACAATTCCTGCTTGGAGTCGAAGTAGCTGTACAGCGTCGCCTTCGAGCCGCCGGCCCGGCGGGCGATATCCGACATGGATGCGGCCTCGAAACCGTTTTCCAGGAACACTTCCATGGCTGCGCGCGCGATGTTTTCACGCCTGGCCTCACTTTTCACCCTCATGCCGAACCCCGATAAATCACGAGGCCACAGTGTTGCCCGTCACCTTTCTCTTGTCAATATTAAAACCGTACCGTACAGTCTAGTTTAGGGGCGTACCCTCGCCCCTGTTCATGATCTGCGTTCGCCCGGCCGCTATCCGGCCGGGTTCTTTTTTTGTGCCGCCCCGGCGCCTGTCACGCACGACTCCGCTCCCCGCACAGATAGCCCGACAGCATCGCCACGATCGCCCGCTCGACGACCTGCGCCGGATGTGGCGCGGAAGGCGCGACCGTTGCCGCATGAATCAATGATTCCATGGCATGGAGCACGACCCAGGTCGCCAGATCGAGGTCGTCCGGCACGATCTCGCGCCTGTGCTCCTCCAGCAAGCGTCGGATGCGCAGAAAGATCCCCTGATCCGCCGGACTTTGCTCAGCCGGCGCGTCGAGGAATGGAAACTCCTTCTCCAGTACGCGGTGCAGTTCGGGTTCGATCAAGTGCGCCGCCAGCCAGGCATGGACGATGGCGGCCAGGTAGCCGCGCAGATCGCGAGGATGCGCAGAGGCCAGCGCGGATTCCATGGCCGCGTGCATCTGCGCCGCGTGCCGCTCGTGCAGCGCGGCGATCAGGGAGTCCTTGTTGGGGAAATACTGGTACACGGATCCGACACTGACGCCCGCCCGCTCGGCGACGAGGTTGGTGTTGGTGCCGGCGTAACCGCGTTCGGCCAAAACGCGAGCCGTGGCTTCCAGGATGGCCTCCACGAGCGCCCGCGAACGGGCCTGACGCGGCACTCTTCGGGGCTGGGGAAGATCTTGCATGACGGACTCCGAATGCGAGTTTTCAACATGAGCAATGACTCATATTATAACGGATATCGAGCGAATGCTCATGTTTTGGAGTCCACCCGTATGTCTTCCCGTTCTCACTCGGCGCCGGCTTGCGCGTCCCAGGCGCCACCCGCCGTCAACGTTTTTCTGACGCTGCTGCCCATCACGCTGGCAGTGTTCATCGGTTTTCTCACCATTGGCCTGCCGCTACCGGTGCTGCCCTTGCACCTGCGCGACGGTCTGGGCATGAACACACTGATCGTCGGCGCGGTCATCGGCGCACAATTCGCCGCCGCGCTCGCCTCGCGCGCCTGGGCCGGCAATCTGGCCGACATGCGCGGCGCCAAACGCGCAATGGTGACCGGTTGCTTCGCCGCCGCGTGTTCCGGAGGGGTCTACCTCGCCTCGCTGGCCTTCGTGGCGATGCCCGCGACCTCCGTCTGGGTGTTGCTGCTCGGACGCTTGCTGCTAGGTTGCGCCGAGAGCCTGATCGTGACCGGCGCCCTGAGCTGGGGCATCGGTCTGGCCGGACCCCATAACGCCGGCAAGGTCATGGCGTGGGTCGGCATCGCCATGTACGGAGCCTACGCCTTGGGCGCTCCCGCCGGGATGGCGGTGAACGCGAGCCACGGGTTCGCCGGTGTCGCCGTGGCGACGATTCTGACGCCTTTGCTGGCCCTGGGCATGATCGCCGGCGTGCGCGCCGTGGCCCCGACGGCCGCACGGCGCACACCCTTTTACAAGGCGCTGGGCGACGTCTGGGTTCCCGGTATGGGACTGGCGCTCTCCAGTGTGGGTTTTGGCGTCATCACCGCCTTCATTTCCCTGCTGTTCGCCACCAGGAACTGGGGCAACGCCTCTTTGGCGTTCACGGCGTTCGGCCTGGCCTTCATCGGCGCGCGCCTCCTTTTCGGCCACCTGCCCGACAAGCTGGGCGGCGCCCGCGTCGCACTGGTGTGCGTGGCGATCGAGATCGCGGGTCAATGGCTGATCCGGGGCGCGGACACGGCCGTCGTGGCCTATCTGGGAACGGCCTTGACGGGATTCGGCTACTCGCTCGCGTTTCCGGGCTTCGGCGTGGAAGCGGTGCGCCGCGCCCCGCCGCAAAACCGCGGGGTCGCCATGGGGGCTTACGTGGCTTTTCTGGATATTTCGCTGGGCGTCACCGGGCCGGCACTGGGCGCCGCGGCAGGCGTCTGGGGCGTAAGCTCGGTCTACCTCGCCGGAGCCATCGCCGCGGCCCTGTCCGTGCCGGTCGCGGCGCGGCTGCTGGCCACCCGGCAAAAGGGAGACGCTCATGCCTGATGCCAATCGCACGGCACACAGGGTCGCCGATGTGCTGGCCGTCCGGGCAGTCACGCCGCACATGCGGCGCATCACGGTCGGCGGCGCCGACATCGCCGGATTCCTGCTCGCGGACGGAGTCGACGAACCGGCCGCCTGGGTAAAGGTGTTCCTTCCCTCCGGCGAAGGACGCGCGTACACCATCCGCCGCATCGACCGCCGGTCGGGGACGCTGGACCTGGATTTCGTCCTTCACGGGCCCGGTCCCGACTCCGGTCCGGCATCCGCCTGGGCCTCACGGGCGCGGGAGGGGGAACGTATCGGCATCGCCGGTCCGCGTAGCGGCGGATTCCGGCTTCCGGACGATGCGCGCTGGGTCATGCTGGCCGGAGACGCCACGGCGCTACCGGGCATCCAGAGCATCGCGGAGCGGCTGCCTGCCGGCATCGAAGCGACGATCCATCTCGAGGTCCGCTCGCCGGCCGACCGCCAACCCGTCGAGAGCCTCGCGCGGCTGCGGCTTGCCTGGCTCGATGAACGGCAAGCCCCGGGCGCGGCCTTGTGCCAGGCGGTGCAGCGTCATCCGCTGCCGCCGGGCCCCGGCTATGTCTGGATGGCCGGCGAATCAGGCGGCATCCGTCAATTGAAACGCCATTTTCTTCAGGAACGGGGTCTGGATCCGCGGCGTGTCGGCGCCAAAGGGTACTGGAAGGCCGGCGAAGCCGATCACCGCGACGCCTGACTCATGCGCGGGGCCGGCGCATGGCCGACTCGTGCGCCAACAGCCAGCGCTTGCGCTCCAGTCCTCCGCCGTAGCCGGTCAGCGATCCGTCCTTGCCGAGCATGCGATGACAGGGAACCAGGATGGCGACCCGGTTGCGGCCATTGGCCGCGCCGACGGCGCGCCCGGCGGCGGGTTCTCCGAGCCTCGCGGCCAGTGCGCCGTATGTCGCGGTTTCACCATGGGGTATCGTCAGAAGCGCCTGCCATACGGCCCGTTCAAACGCGGTTCCCGGCAAGTGAAGCGGTGTCTCGAAGACCTGCCTCTCCCCCGCGAAATACTCGGCCAGCTCAGCCCGCGCCTGCCGCAGATGAGGGTGGTCGGCTTCGACAACCGGCCCGTCCAGCCATCGCCGCAAACTCGTGAAAACCGCAGCGAAGCGCTCTCGCTCATCGAATTCGACGAGGCACACGCCCTCTTGCGTCGCGCACGCGGTCAACGCCCCCAAAGGCGAGTCGAAACGCACGATCCAGACGGTTTTTTCCGGTTCTTGCACGATGAAATGATTCCTTGTCGCAACCTGCCGGAATTGCGCGAAAAACCAGCCATCCGGCACAGAAATGCAACGGTACAATTAGCTATTCCTGATATGGCAGAAGTCGTGTTAAAAGGGGAGGCACGAAACACCCCCGCCGGGATTCCCTCCCGGACGGCCTGCGCACCCGGCAAGGCGGCCAAAACAAGCGTCCGGGGACCACACATTCCACTCAGGGAGTCTTTGTATGCTTCAGCAAATGACCATAGCGCGGCGCATCACGCTGTTGTCGACCCTTCTTCTCGCCAGTCTGCTCACGATCGGCGCTTACTGCTGGTACACCCTCAAGAATATCGACAATCAGCTGTCCGTCACACTCGATCAGCAAATCACGTTAAGCCGGCATGTCGAAGAACTGCAACGCACGCTGCTCAGCATCCGCCAGGACGAAAAGAACATCTTCATCAGCATCGGCAACCCGGCCAACTCCGACCAGAGCATCCAGGTCAACAAGGATCTGCTGGGCAAGGATATCGCCAAACTGCGCGAGGTGGTCGGCGCATCCCGCACCAACCCCGCCGCGGCGCCGTACCAGGCCCAGTTCGACGCGATGCTTGCCGGTCTGCAAGGTTACGAGCAAGGCATGAACCAGCTGTACAGCCGCATCGCCTCCGGAGAGATCCACCAGGCCAATACCGCCGATGCCGACATCGCGCCGTTCAAACCGAAACTCTACGCGCTGCGCGATGCGCTCAAAGAGCTGGCCAAGGCCACCGAAGCCTCGCGCAAGAGCAGCGAAGACGCGATGAGCGACTCCATGCACAGCAGCATCGCCCTGATCGGCGGGGGCGTCGCCGCGATCTTTTGTATCGGGCTGGCGCTGTCCTGGCTGATCGCGCGTTCCATTTCCCGTCCGCTGAACGAACTTGAGGAAGACATGAATCGCCTGGCGCAGGAAAACAGCCTGGTGCTCGCGGCGCCGGCCGACGCCAACGACGAAATCAGCCACGCGCGTCAGGCGCTGGCCCGCCTGCTGGCCTCACTGCGCGAATTCATGGTCAGCACCCAGAACGCGGCGAAGGATGTGGAAGGCACGTCCGCCTCCGTCCTGTCGGTATCCCGGCAGATCGCCGCGGCATCGCGCAATCAGTCTGACGCGGCGTCGTCGACCGCCGCCGCCGTCGAAGAAATGACGGTCAGCATCAATCTCGTTGCCGAACACGCCGACACGCTGGCCAAGGAAGCCGGCACCAGCCGGGAAAAAGCCGAAGCCGGAAACCAGGTGGCCATCCAGGCCGCCAGCGAGATCGGCGAAATCGCGACGGTGATCCGCGAGTGCGTTGAAATCGTCAACTCGCTGAACCAGAGTTCCAGCGAAATCGGCAGCATTGTCAGTGTGATCCACGACATCGCCGAACAGACCAACCTGCTCGCACTGAACGCCGCGATCGAAGCGGCGCGCGCCGGCGAACAGGGCCGCGGATTCGCGGTGGTGGCCGACGAAGTCAGAAAACTCGCCGAAAGAACGGCGGTGGCCACCAACGAAATCTCGGGCAAGATCCAGGCGGTGCAATCGGACACCGAACGCGCCGTCAGCAGCATGCATTCGGCGGCCGGCAAGGTCACCACGGGCGAATCACTGACGCGCGACGCCCGCGATGCGCTCAACCAGATCGACCAGCTGTCGGCCCAGATGCTGGACAAGATTCTCGAAATCGCCTCCGCGATGCGCGAACAGTCCACAGCCAGCCAGGATGCCGCCCGCAATGTCGAGCAGATTGCCGGAATGAGCGAAGAAAACGCCAGCGCCGTACGCCAGTCGTCCGAACTGGCCGAGTCGCTTGACCGGCTGGCCGGCGACCTCAATCAGTCGGTCAGCGCGTTCCGCACCGCCTGACCGACAGTCCCCCGCCATCCGGCGGGGGACTGAGTCCGTCACGTACCCCGGCCGAGGCGCCAGCGCTGATCATGCCACAGCCGGTCGGCAAGGACGGGGTCGCCATCCGGGCAAGCCGTTTGCCGGAAGCTCGCAAAAAAACGATCGAAAAGGGGAAGAAGGACGCTCTGACGCGTGTCGTCGAGCACATCGGATACCGCGTGTCGCGGCTGGAAATGAAAGAGCGATGCCATAAGGCGGTTTTCCTAAAGATCGAGGCGTAAAGCCGGTAACTGTAAAGAACAGGGTCACCCGATAGCCGGGTAATGACGACCGGGCGGAGGCGATTTTCCGCTACATGCAAATTGAATGTCAACCCACTTACCGCCAGCCAGATAAAATACCCCCCTCTCCGCCACCCCGTTCTCTTCCCCCCGACCGGTTCTTACCACTATGCCGCCGACGATTTCCCGGAAATGTCCAGGTTTTGCCGTCCAATGCCCCTTGCGTTTGTGATATGGTTATACGGATCGACTCGTAAAGGAGATATGCAGTGTTCGAACATGTTGACGCCTTCGCCGGCGACCCGATTCTCTCGCTGATGGAAGCCTTCACCAAGGACGTCCGTCCGGAGAAGGTCAATCTCAGCATCGGCTTGTATTACGACGAACAGGGACGGCTGCCGCGCATGAAAGCGGTCGACATCGCCGAAGCCGCCATGGCACGGAATCCGCAGCCTTGCGGCTACCTGCCGATGGACGGCCTTGCCGGCTACCGCACTTCGATCCAGCACCTTCTGTTCGGCGAGTCTCACGAAGCCGTCACCAGCGGCCGCATCGCCACCATCCAGACCCTGGGCGGCTCGGGCGCGCTCAAGGTCGGCGCGGACTTCCTCCGCCGTTACTTCCCGCAATCGGCGGTCTGGGTCAGCGACCCGACCTGGGACAACCACGTGTCGATCTTCGAAGGCGCGGGCTTCACCGTCAACCGCTATCCGTATTTCGACGCGGGCACCCGCCGCGTAGCCTTCGACGCGATGCTCGCCACCCTTGACGGACTGCCAGCCGGCAGTATCGTGCTTCTGCACCCGTGCTGCCACAACCCGACCGGCTCGGACCTGACCCCCGCCCAATGGGACGAAGTGATCCGCGTCGCGAAAGCGCGCCGGCTGATCCCGTTCATGGATATCGCCTATCAGGGCTTCGGCGACGGCATCGATGACGACGCGTACGCGATCCGCGCCATGACCGACGCCGGCGTGGAGTTCCTTGTATCGAACTCCTTCTCGAAGATTTTCTCGCTGTATGGCGAACGCTGTGGCGGCCTGAGCGTCGTCACCGCCTCGAAGGACGAAGCCGCCCGCGTGCTCGGACAGCTCAAGTTCACCGTGCGCCGCAACTACTCCAGCCCGCCGACCCACGGCGCGCGCATCGTCGCCTCGGTACTGGGCGATCCGGAACTGAAGGCGATGTGGATCGCCGAAGTCGATGAAATGCGCGGACGCATCAAGACGATGCGCCAAACCCTGTTCGACGTGCTCAAGACCGAGCTGCCGGCGCTGGACTTCTCCCACCTCATCACCCAGAAAGGCATGTTCAGCTACACCGGGTTCAGCGTGGAACAAGTCAACGCCCTGCGCGAGCGCTTCGGCATCTACCTCGTCGGCTCGGGCCGCATGTGCGTGGCCGGGCTCAACACCGGCAACGCGCTGACCGTGGCCAAGGCGTTCGCCGCCGTGCAGTAAACACCGGACGGAAAACGACGGCCGGACAGGTTCGCCTGTCCGGCCGTTTTCTTGCTCATCGGCCGGAAAAGGCAAAAGCATAAAACAGCAGCGCGGTGAAATTCTCAACGCCGCCTCAGGAGCACGAGCTCAAGCCATTGCCAGCCCCCTCCCCTGAAAACCACTCTTGAATTCGGGTGGCGCACAGCCCTCCCTTCGCGCCGGATTCCCGCCCACCGAAAATTCCAACCCCAAAACATATCCATATCATTTCATCAATGCCATATGGAAGATTTTTTTATGAAATACACCAGCCAGACATTCTTCTAAGCTGTTCACGCCAAAATCAATGTATTTCATCCGTCGAAATCGACCATGAACAGGTGGCATTTGGTATTTTCTGCACGGCAAATTGTCGGTGCAAACGCTTAGCGACTGCGGTGTGAGAGGCCATCCAGATTGACAAGCATTTACAGGCGCAGAGCGATTATATCGTGAGGAGTGAGTCAAATGGGTATTGAAAGAGCAATTGCATACGCTGACAAACGTATCGTGCACATTAATAAAGAACATGAAAAAACCACGAACTTCAACAGCAAGTTGGATGCCGTCAGAAACACTCCGACAGAGCCAAAGAGGGATGACCCTTCTCCTTATGCAAGGCCAAGTTTCTTTGGAAAAATAAAAAAACTACTTGGCATCAGGACGCACACGTCCGATGAATCCGGCTCTCGGAAAGCCATTGAGAAAACGGACAAAAACCAACTCAAGACTCCTGTTCCCCGCACGAAAGGAACGAGCAACAAAGCCAACGACAACGCCGAGGATTACAACAAGAGCAAAAGTGCTCATCTATATGAACAACTGGTTCACGAGGCAAAAAAAATGTTGCTCACGATGTACCCAAACCTAATTGATGACAATGAAAAATTCAGCAAGGGAAGTGTGGACAATTATCTGAACTACGTTGAGAACGCACATAAAAACAACCAGCCACCAATTAATCTAAACGAATATATGTCATTACATGAATATGGCAATACATTTTTTGAAGATTTGAACAAGACACTGCGCAATGGTGAGCCGGATAAATATAAACCAGCGGTGGAAGCAATGCGAAGTGGCATAGAAAAATTGACCGATAATAAAGTAAAGAAAACCTTCAGAGGAGAGGGAGCAAGTGATTATATTTTCACCCAAGGCGGCAAGCAGCTTCGAAAAGCATTCACGTCGACAAGCAGCGATTTTAATGTAGCGCTCAATTTCGCCTCAAAAGACACAAAAAACAGCAAGCTCATGGTTGTGTTTGGACGGTCCGCGGCTTCCATTGATGGCATTTCAGGAAAGATAGGAGCACAAGAAGACGAGCTTCTTTATCCTGACGGCAGTGAGTTTTCTGTCCTTTTCAAATTCGACAAAAGTTACTTTCTCAAACCGAAAAACAATTCGTCAGCCAATACCATTGAAAATACCGACAAACATGTAGAAAACAAGACTGACCACTCTGTGTTTGATGAAGAAAAACTGGCAAATTTCCTGGAAAACGTTAAAGAACACGGAGAAAAAAGAATTGCGGATATAGTCGGCTCCGAAACCGACATGATGAAAAAACAAGGGACGAATGAAAAGAAAATTGAACAGAAAATCGAGTTTCTGAGACACATGCTGAACACGGAGCTAAAGAAAAAAATAGCTCTTTTCAAAAGCGGCATCCCGATTGTGATCATGGAAGAAGCCGGGCTTCCTCCTGACTCTGGTCATCAAGGATACATCGAGGCGCTGGGACTGGCGAAAGACACGCGAGCGCCGCGCGCGTCTATTGCCGGACATTTATCCTCCGCCGGCATTCTTGAAAATGCTGGAGAAAAAATAAAGAGCACCTCGAATAACCCATTTTTTTCAGTCCACTTGGCGACACCACTTCGGACTTTTTCCGATGCACCCGACGCGGCGGAGTCGTGACAGGTGGCCACTATCGCCAGGCTAAAGTTCGCGCGCGCCCACCCCTCGCTCGGACCGACTTGCCGCTAACCGGATGAATGAGGGGCGAATACCTGTTCGATGCTGGCGCGCACTTTGAAAATATAATTTTCGGCTTGCCGCCGATACTCTGACCGCGGTTGACCGGCGCCCCAGGAGGCCTCCTGATTCAGCCGTTCCTGTTCATAAGTCTGTTGTGGCCTGGTGGTTGGCGGGTAGCGTTTCAGTCAACGATACCCGCATCCACGCTTGAAACAATCCAAGTCCTCCGGACGAGCCCACCGCCTCCACATCGGCTCCCGGGGACTTTGGCGGCCACTGGATCGTTACCGAACATGCCGAATGATCTTGGCACGGCCTGCCGAGCTTCTTTTTCGTCAGCGCTTGCCTTCCTTGCCCATCCAGATGCGCTGGTATGCTTCGGCATAAGGCAGGCGCGAATCGATCTGAGCCGAACCCAACCCGGACAGTACCGGTCGCGTCACCAGGATGGGGCGGGACACATAGCCGCTTGGTGGCACTCCGGCGAACGCCCGGTTCAACTCGTCCGCCAGTTGCCAGCCCTGCTCGTTGACAGGTTCGGCCACGGTCGCCACCTGCTGCGACTGACCGGCGCGAATTCGCCCGATGGCCCGCGCGGAGCCATCCCCCGCCGAGATGTTCTCGATATCCCGACGTCCGGCCTCCAGCAACGGGTAATTGATTTCATCGAAGTACAGATCGTTGATGGCGAGGCTGTGCGTCCAGCGCGCGCCGAACCGGGCGTTGAGCCTTGCCACGGCGCCTTTCATGCGCGCCCCCACTTCGGAGAGCTTCACATTTTCAACGGTGAGAAGTTCGCAGCGCCGGCACGCCTGAATGACATCCCTCATGCTTTGCACCTTGGCGTTGGCGATGTCGAACCTGTCGTCACTGAAAATCACCACGCCCGGCCGCTTCGCATTGCGCGTCACATATTCGGCCGCGATCCTGGCCACCTCCCGGGGATCGGTCGTGACATTGGCGAACAGGCCTCTGCCGGGCCCCGGAGTGGCGACCGCATGCCAGCCCACCAGCACGATACCGGCCTGCCTGACCCGCGCGATCTCGTCCTCCGGCCCCCTGGCCTGCACACCGCCAAGAATAATGGCATCCGCCTTCCGGGCAATGGCGGCATCGAAGGCCTGACGGATTCGGACCAGATCGTCCCGACCGTCCACGGCCGTCACCGTCCATCCCAGCTGCCGCGCCGCATTGGCAAACGCGCGATACACGCTGGCGATCCCGCCATTACGAAAATCCTGGGCAAGGAACACCACGGCCTTGCCTGGCTGGCCCGGGGGACCGGCGGTCGGCCCAGCCCAGGCGCCGTCGGCGTCCGCCTGCCCGCCGACGCCCAGACTGGCGACAACAAGCGTAAGGACACGGACAGATCTCAGGATTTTCATTACGCCAGGCACCGGAAATTCATCGACGACCGTGACAAAATCATCACACGATTCTTGCAGGTTAGCAGAGGACGCCCGTTGCGCCCCATCCTTCAAACAAACAGCCCGGCATCGCCGGGCTGTCGGGTTGCTCTCGCCTGTCCGGCCAGGAGGATTACTTGGCCGCGCCGCCCAGGGTTTCGAGCACGGTCCACTGGCCGTTGACCACCTTGTACACGGTGATGCCGCCAATCTTCAGGTCACCCTTATCGTCATAGGAGATATGACCGGAAGTCACGCCATCGGTGTAATCGATCTTCGCCAGCACCGGCAGATAAGCCTTCGGATCGGACGAATCGGCCTGCTTCATCGCGGCGATCATCACGCGCGTCGCGTCATAGCCGTACGGCGAGTACGTCGCGACATCCACGTTGAATCGCGCCTTGTAGCGGGTGGCGTAATCCTTGCCCTTGGGCATCTGCTCGAGCGGCAACCCGGCGAGCGAAGCGATCGTGCCGTCGGCCTCCTTGCCGGCGATCTTCAGGAAGTCCGGCGTCTTGGTCATTTCGCCCGAAGCGAGCGGAACGGTGATGCCAAGACGTTTCATCTGCTTGGCCATCGGCGCGGACTGGGCATCGGCGCCGCCGTAGTAAATGATGTCCGGCTTCACCGCCTTGATGGCGGTGAGGATCGCCGCGAAATCGGTGGCCTTGTCGTTGGTGAACTCGCGCTTGACCACATTGCCGCCGGCCGCCTTGACCGCCTTTTCGAACTCGTCGGCAAGGCCCTGGCCGTACGCGGTGCGGTCATCGACGATCACGATCCGCTTGGCGCCGAGCTTCTCGACAACGAACTTGCCCATCACGCTGCCTTGCTGCGTATCGGACGTCATCGACCGGAACGTGGTCTTGAAGCCTTGGGCCGTGAAGGTCGGCGCGGTCGCCATGGCGATCTGCGGGATGCCCGCATCGGCGTAAATCTTCGATGCGGGGATGGCGGTGCCGGAGTTGAAATGGCCGATAATGCCGTTCATCTTCTCGTCGACAAAGCGCTGGGCGAGCTGGGTGGCGGTTTTCGGATCGGCCTGGTCGTCCTGGGCGTCCAGTTCGAACTTGACAGGCTTGCCGCCCAGCGTCGGATTTTCCTTGTTGGCGTCTTCGATGGCGAGCGTCACACCGTTTTTGTATTCTTCGCCGTAATGGGCCTGCGGACCGGTCAGGGGCGCCGCAAAACCGATCTTGACCACGGCCGCGCCACCCTGTGCCGCCGGGGCGGAAGCGTTGCCGGTCGGCGCGGCTTCATCCTTCTTGCCGCAGCCGGCCAGTGCGAGAGCCGTTGCCACAGCCAGCGAAGTCAGCTTCATAGAATTCATGCTTCAGTTCCTCTCCATCTTTTGTAGGGATCTGGCCATTTTTTCCGGCCAGTGTTGCTGCAGGCGACAGGATCGCCACCGGGGCCGTTCGGCCCCGGCGCGCCCCTCTCAATCGCCGATGCTCATCAGGCTGGCATTGCCGCCCGCGGCGGTGGTGTTGACGCTCAACGCGCGCTCGACCACCAGCCGGTGAAGATTGTACACGCCCTCCTGCGCCTCGATCAGCGGCACCAGCGCGCCATCGCGGCGGGCAAGCGTCCGTCGCGCCTCGTCGGCGGCGTCGCGCCCGCCGTCGAACAACACAGCGGACACGTCGGCGGCCAGTACATCCGGCACGATCCGGCCCCAGCCGGGAGCAAGCTCGGCCAGCGAGCGCGCGGCAGGCGCATCGCCCATGACCGTCCGGTTGCCGGTGGCCAGCGCGGCGGCGAACTGCAGCGCCAGACCTTCCGGCGTTACCGCGGCGCAGCCGATCTCGCCGCGCGGGGCGAACGTCAGCACATTGCGCTCTCCCGTCGGGCCCGGCAACACAGCCTCTTCGGCCAGAGGAGTGCGTTCGCGATCACGGCGCAGCGCCGCCAGCGCGACGGCATCGAAACCGTGCCCGGCGAGTCGCGCCTGCACTTCGTCGATCCGGGCGAACGACAGCTGCGACGGCGTCGTATCGAGTTTCGGCCGCCATGCCGCGCGGGTCAGTCGGTACAGGTAGAACGGACCGCCGGCCTTGGGCCCCGTGCCGGACTTGCCTTCTCCGCCGAACGGCTGAACGCCGACCACCGCGCCGACAATATTGCGATTCACGTAAACGTTGCCGGCGTGAACCTTCGAGACGATGTGCCCGATGGTTTCGTCGATCCGGCTGTGAATGCCGTGAGTCAGGCCATAGCCGGTCGCATTGATCTCGTCGATCACGCCGTCCAGCGCTTCCGCCTCGAAACGCAACACATGCAGCACCGGCCCGAACACTTCGCGCTCCAGATGCGACAGCCTGTCGATTTCGAACAGGGTCGGAGCCACAAAGGTGCCAGCGCTGGCCTCATCGGTCAAGGGCGTCTGGTGGCAAGACGACGCAATCGCCTTCATGCGCTCGATATGGCTCACCAGCCCTGCGCGCGCCTCGTCATCGATCACCGGACCGATGTCGGTGAAGAGTTTCGCGGGATTGCCGACCGTCAGCTCATCCATCGCGCCCCGGATCATCGCCAGTACCTTGTCGGCGATGTCCGTCTGCAGATACAGCACGCGCAGCGCCGAACAGCGCTGGCCAGCCGAATCGAAGGCCGAGGACAGCACATCCGCCACGACCTGCTCGGGCAGGGCGGAACTGTCGACGATCATGGCGTTCTGTCCACCGGTCTCGGCGATCAGGGGAATGTCGCCACCGCGTTCAGCCAGGGTGCGGTTGATGATCTGCGCCACTTCCGTCGATCCGGTGAAAATCACACCCTTGACCCGTGCGTCGGAGGTCAGGGCGGCGCCCACCACTTCGCCACGGCCCGGCAACAGCTGCAGCGCGGCGCGCGGCACCCCGGCGCGATGGAACAACCTGACGGCATGGGCGGCGATCAGACTGGTCTGCTCGGCGGGCTTGGCGAGCACCGTATTGCCGGCGGCCAGCGCCGCGGCCACCTCGCCCACAAAAATCGCCAGCGGGAAGTTCCATGGGCTGATGCACACCACAGGGCCGAGCGGCGTGTGGCTCGCGTTGTCGAAATGGGCGCGGATCTCGGCGGCGTAGTAGCGGCAGAAATCCACCGCCTCCCTCACCTCGGCGATGGCATTGGACAGCGTCTTACCGGCTTCGCGCACCGCAAGCCCCATCAGCGCAGCCATATCGTCTTCCATCAGGTCCGCCATACGCTCGAGCATGCCGGCGCGCTCGGCGACCGGCGTCGCCGACCAGTCGCCCTGGGCGGCCTCGGCAAGATCCAGCGCGCGCGCCGCCTCGGCGGCGCTGGCGTCGAGCACCTTGCCGACGAGATCGCGTCGGTCGGCGGGATTGCTCACGTCGCGGAACACCCCGTGCGTCACGTCGCCGTCGCCCAGCATGGGGAAGGCGGCCCAGGGCTGGTTTTCCGATTCGGCGAGGCCGCGTTCCAGGACACCCAGCACATGCTCGCTGGACAGATCAAGACCGCGGGAATTGCGCCTTGTGCCGCCATAAAGGTCGAGCGGCAGGGCGATCTTGCGATGGGGTGCGCCGGCATGGCGGGACGCCTCGGCGACCGGATCGGCGACCAGTTCGTCGATCGACACCGATTCGTCGACGATGCGGTTGACGAAAGAGGAGTTCGCACCGTTTTCCAGCAGACGGCGCACGAGATACGCCAGCAGCGTCTCATGGGAGCCGACCGGCGCGTAGATGCGGCAGGCGCGTCCCAGATTGGCTTCGCCGACGACCTGGTCGTAGAGGGTTTCGCCCATGCCGTGCAGGCACTGGAATTCGTAATCCTTGCCGGCGCCAAGACTGAAAATCGCCGACAGCGTATAGGCATTGTGCGAGGCGAACTGCGGATAGACCGCATCTTGCGCCGCCAGCAGTTTTTTCGCGCAGGCCAGATACGACACGTCGGTGTAGACCTTGCGGGTGTACACCGGATAGCCCGGCAAGCCATCCACCTGGGCGCGCTTGATTTCGGCGTCCCAGTACGCGCCCTTGACCAGCCGTACCATGAAGCGGTGCTGACTGCGGCGCGCCAGATCGACCAGATAATCGATCACGTACGGACAGCGCTTCTGGTAAGCCTGCACGACGATGCCGATACCCTTGAAGCCGGCCAGATCCGGGTCGTTGGCCAGCGCCTCGATCAGGTCCAGGGAGATTTCCAGGCGATCGCACTCCTCGGCGTCGATGTTCAGACCGATATCGTACTGGCGGGCCAGCATGAACAGGGATTTCAGGCGCGGCAGCAATTCGCCCATCACGCGTTCGTGCTTGGCGCGGGAATATCGCGGATGAATGGCGGAGAGTTTCACCGAAATGCCGGGACCCTCGTAGACGCCGCGGCCGGCCGAAGCCTTGCCGATGGCGTGGATGGCCATCACGTAGTCATTCATGTAACGCTCGGCGTCCGCTTCGGTCATCGCCGCTTCGCCAAGCATGTCATAGCTGAAACGATAACCGCGCGCCTCGCGCTCGCGTCCGTTGTCCAGCGCCTCCTCGATGGTCTCTCCGGTGACGAACTGCTTGCCGAGCATGCGCATCGCCATGTCCACGCCCTTGCGGATCAGCGGCTCGCCGCCCTTGGCGATCAGCCGGGTGACCGCGGAAGACAGGCCTTCGGCGCTATGGGAGGAAACCAGCTTGCCGGTCACCAGCAGCCCCCACGCGGCGGCGTTGACGAACAGCGAAGCGCTGTTGCCCAGATGGGATTTCCAGTCGCCACGGCTGATCTTGTCGCGGATCAGCTTGTCGGCGGTCGTTCGATCGGGAATGCGCAGCAGCGCTTCGGCCAGGCACATCAGCGCGATGCCTTCCTGGCTCGACAGGGAAAACTCGTGCATCAAGGCGTCGACGCCGCTCGAGCGGGTCCGCTTGCTGCGCACCTGGGCGACCAGGCGCCGCGCCAGTTCCTGCACCGACGCCAATTGCTCCGCGCTCATCGCCGCCTGGGGCAGCAGGGATTGAACACATTCTCGTTCATCACGGCGATAGGCCGACGTGATACTGTCTCGCAGCGCGGATTGCGCGTGAGCAAAGGCCTCAAATTGCATGGAAAGCTCCCGTTTGTTGTCGTGCCACCGTGGGTGCCGCCGGGGCCTTTTCGGCCTCTTGGAGTCGGACATGAAAAAACACGGTGCGGATAACTGTCTATTGTATACAGATTGGCCGTACTTCTGTAAGACAATATAAAATCCTTACTTTGCCTCATCAGGAACTAACTGGCCGCAACCCGCGTCCCAGCGTAGCTCGCTGTTTTTCATAACAATGAAACAAAAATGACATCATGTTGCAAGCTTGCAACCTTACCGGGAGAAACATCATTCCGGTTGTTCTATCGCATGCAAATGTCACAATAATCACCCGCTTCCGCGCAAAAGGATTTCCGGCATGACCGCACTACTGACGCGACTCTTTCCGCTATGGGCCATCGCGCTGTCGATCGCCGCCTACTTCCGCCCCGCGGTGTTCACACCGCTCTTGCCGCATACCGGACTGATGCTGTCCCTGATCATGTTCACCATGGGACTCTCCCTGACCGTCGACGACTTCCGCCGCGTATTTCTGCGCCCTGCGCCGGTGCTCGCCGGAATCGGCCTGCACTACCTTGTGATGCCTCTGGCCGCCTTTTTGCTGGCCAGGCTGTTCCGGATGCCGCCAGAACTGGCGGCGGGAATGATCCTGGTCGGCAGTGTGGCCAGCGGCACGGCCTCCAACGTCATCATTTACCTGTCCCGCGGGGAAGTCGCACTGTCCGTGACGGTGACGGCGCTGTCGACACTGGTCGGCGTGGTCGCGACTCCGCTGCTGACCCGCCTCTATCTGGATGCCAGCATCCATGTCGATGTCGTCGCCATGCTGTTGAGCATTCTGCAAATCGTGATCATGCCCATCGTCCTGGGACTTGCCGCCAAGCGGCTGGCCGGGACGGCCCTCCACCGCATCGAACCGGTCCTGCCATTATTATCGATGATCGCCATCGTCCTGCTGATCGCCGCCATTGTCGGCGGCAGCCAGAAACACATCGCATCGGTGGGCATGGTAACGGTGCTCGCCATCGTGCTGCACAACGGCATCGGGCTGTTCTTCGGCTACTGGGGCAGCCGTCTGCTCGGCTTCGAGGAATCGGTATGCCGGACACTGGCGATCGAGGTGGGAATGCAGAATTCGGGGCTGGCCGCCCAGCTGGGCAAGATTTATTTCGGGCCCCTCGCCGCCCTGCCCGGGGCGCTGTTTTCCATCTGGCACAACATCACGGGCTCGCTGCTCGCCGCCTATTGGCAAGGCAGACCGGTCCGCCCGTCGCCGGACCGCCCCGCACCGGCCGAACACGGCGCCGCCCGCAAATGGAACTGACAACCTCAAACGCCCCGGCGCGTCCCGCGCGTCAGGCCGGATGGTTCATCGCCGCCTCGCTGGCGCTGCACATTGTCGTGATTCTCGCGCCATGGCGCACCGCCGGACCGACGCTCTTACCGGCAAAGCCCGAGGCGCTGCGCATTATTCTGGCGACACCGGCGCGGGAGGCTGCGCCCGTCGCGCGCCCCTTGACCACGCAGGCGCCTGCCACGGAAAAGCGCCCGAACCGGCCGGCACCCCGGCCTCGCGTAACGGCGGAACACACCGCGCCATCCGCACCGCCAGTGGAGTCCCAGACCGTCGCGCCTCCTCCGGTGCGCATCGACCGGGAGGCCATCCGCGACGCGATCGGCGCAGGCAGGGCCGGCAGGACCAAGGGCGCCGGCAAAGACGATCTGCCGTCCGCGCTGCGCCCTGACGCGCCGGTCAAAAAGGAAAGCCGTCTTTACAAGGGGATAGACAGGAGCGAGCGGATCAATTGCCGGAACGCGTACGCGCAGCTCGACCTCCTGGCCGTGCCGTTCCTGATCAGGGACACGCTCACCGACTCCGGCTGCAAGTGGTGATGCTTGCGATCAGGTGGCCAGCCGGCGGAGCGTCTCGATGAGACGCGTGTCGAAGCCGGGCCCCGAAGGCAAGCGCTCGCTCGCCAGTTCCGCAAGTCCCGGGTGCTCGCCGATCTGCACCGAATGCGCCGCATGCCGGAACATCGGCATGTCATTAAAATCGTTTCCGAAGCACACGAACTGACCGGCGCCTACCCCGTAGTCCGCGAGCGCGGACATCTTGTCGACGCCGTGACACGTCATGTCGAACAGCTGCATGTCGGAGTGTTGGTGCACGGCCACGGACAGCGACTGCACCTCGCGGCGGAAACCCGCCGGATCATCGCAGTGCGCGACGAGGAACTTCACCGGATTCTCGACCTCATGATGCTCGACATGCCGGCCGAGGCAGCCCGGATCGATCAGGGAAAAGAACGGATGCGAGGTATCGCCGCTGACATGATAATCCCAAACCAGATCCACCAGATAGGCTGCCCGGTACCGGGCAGCCAGATCCCGCAGCGAATCGTAAGTCTCCGGGGGCAGGCAATTGAGACGCACCGGCACTCCCCCCTCGCAAGTCATGGCGCCATTGGCACCGATCAGCAGCGCGTCGTGAAAACGTTCATCCAGCACCGGCAGCATGTCGCGATGGGGCCGCGCGGAAGCAAAACCGATGGTGTGGCCATCGAGGCGCAAATCATGAAGGGCATCGGAGATGGACGGACTGACAGGCTTGCCCTGAAAAACCAGGGTGCCATCGAGATCGAAAATGAGATTCATCCCCGCATCTTGCCAGCAGTCCCGCAGCGCGGCAAGGACCGGCGACCGAACCGGATCGCCCGCTCCGGAAGTCCGATGCCCCTTATCTCACAGCCCTCGATATTAAACAGTCAATTAAAATAGTGTAAACCAACTGGATTTCCGAAAGCCGTGGCCTATAGTGGGTTACCACCCCCGACCCCAGCAGGAGGCCATCATGACAAACGGACGCCAAACGGCGATCGAGGAGGCCGTGATCCGCGGCAAGGAAATCCTCCAGACCGTCGAATCCCTCATCAACGAAGCCCAGGGTAAAAGCGAGGACGCCGCGCTGGTCGCCGCCGGCAAAATCCGCGAAATCGCCCAGACCTATCGCCTGGCGCAGGTTTGCTACCGCGACGCGGCCAGAAAGAATCCCGGCAACCTCGAGGCCCGGGCAAGACTCGCCATTGCTTTTCTGAAGGACAGAAACGTCACCAAAGGACTGACCATCGCCATGGAACTTGCCGACCGGCAGCCGGACTTCGCCTTCAAGGACATCAGCGGGCACCCGGTCTCGATCATGACGCTGCTTGGCGATGCCTACCGGGCGGCGGGCGACACGACACAGGCCAGGCGCGCCTACGAAAGCGCGCTCAAGCAACAACCCGGAGACACGCGCGCAGCGGTCTTTCTTGCCCAGGTACTGGCCGAAGACGGCCTGCTCGACGAGGCGGCGGACGTCGCGGCCAACTCGGCGAACGGCCACGATGCCGCACCATTCCAGGCGACGCTGCGGCTATTGGCGAACGACCCGAACCGGATGCCGGCCATAGCGGGAATCCTCGCCAATCGCACAGCACGGCTCGCTTTCGACGTCTGAGCGGACACGGATACGACCACCATGCGCCTGTCCGATTACCTGCGCAGCCACCGTCTGGACATGACCCGGCTCGAGGCATTCGTGCGAGAGCAGTTCGCGCCGCTACCGGACGAACCGGTCTATCTTACCGGCTCCCTGGTCGAAGGTCTGGGCAACCGCCGCTCCGACCTGGACGTCTACCTGCTGACTGATCGCGGGATGCCGTCGACCCTCATCAATGGGTCGATGGCCATCATGGCGCTGGAACGAACCACGGTGGATCTCGAGGTGATCAGTCCTGCGCGCGTCGATGCCCTGCTTGCGCGTCTGGCGTCGCTGCCATCCAACGAGATGCGCGATCAACGCGTTTCGGCCACGGCGTTCGCGCCGGCGGAGCTGAAATTCCTGCACAACCTGCGCATCGGCGCGCCGATCTGCAACGAGGACGCTTTCCGGCGCATCGCCAGCCAGGTGGAGGGCCGGCGCCTGGCGCGCCTTCTGTTCGACCATGCGGTGGCATGGATAAACTCCCTGCATGTCGACATCCTGGGTCTGATCGAAGACCGGGATCATGCCAGCGCGCGGCATCTGCTCCACCATTACCTCGGCCACCTCGCCGCGGCCTTTCTCGCGGCGAACGGCAATACCAATCCCGCCGAGAAGTGGCGGGTGCGCAAACTGGCCGGGCTGGCGCTCGGCGGCGGCCGGGCAGCCATGCCGGGCGGGGCGAGTGTCGCCGGCATGGCGCGATCCTTCCAGGCGCTGCACATCGCTTGCGAGGCCGACGCCGCCTCGGTCAGACGCGAATTTGGCCGCATCGCCCGAATGGGGCACGCCATCATCCCCTGGGGACAGAGAAGGTTCCTGGAAAACGCGGCGCTGGAACCGCAACCGGAACCCCCCGAGGATTTCCCTCCGGCCGCTCATCATCACTCCGGGCACGACGCGACCGAAGCGCCGCTGGAACCGCTCGAACTGGATTGCCATCTGCGCTACGCCGGAAACGGCGACTATGTGCTGACCGCGATCGATGACGGCACCACGCTAACCCTCAACGAATCCGGCTATGAACTGCTTCTGCGCTTCGATGGCCGCACTTCGCGCCGTGAAGCGGTCCGGTCCCTGGCCGGACTGACCCGCGCTTCGCCGCGGGAAATGGCCGGCACGCTCGATGACTTCCAGCTTCTTCTTGAGACACGCGGTTTGATCCAGCCTTTGGCGAGCGAGGTTTTCCCATGAAAAACGACACGAACGGCAGCGTCTTTCACCGGATCGACACACTGATCTCATCCGACTCCCACATTATCGAACCGCCCGACCTCTGGAGCCGCCGCATCGACAACCGCTATCGCGACGTCGCACCGCGCGTGGTGCGCGTCGACGGCACCGACTGGTGGGAATGCAATGGCCGCCGCATCGGCTCGGTGAGCGGCCGGAAGCGCCGTTCAGGCAGCATGGCGCCGGGAGACGCCGCCGTTCCATCGCGCGGCGCTGTGCTCACGCACTCGACCTTCGAGCAAGTCGACCCGGCCGCCTACATCCCGTCCGAATACGTCAAGGCCAATCTGGCCGATGGCGTGCGGGTCGCCATCATCCGGCCGACACAAGGCATCACCAACTACTGCATCGAGGACGCGGGCCTGTTCGGCGCCATCTGTCGCGCCTACAACGACTGGATCACCGAGTTCTGTGGCGAGGCGCCCCACATGCTCAAGGCCGTGGCGATGCTGAACAACTACGATCCGCCGGACGCGGTCGCCGAACTGATTCGCGCCAAAAAGCGCGGCATGGTGGGAGGCATCATCAGCGTGTACCCCGGCGCGGCACACTCCTATGACAAGCCCGAGTACGAGCCCTTGTGGAGCGCTGCCGAAGAGCTGGGCATGCCGATTTCGCTGCATGTCCTCACCAACCACAACGGACCGTATGGCGTGCCGTTCCCCGAAGTGACCTACAGCTTGCGCGTCAATGCCGAATACTGGGTGCGGATGTCGCTGACGGACATGATCTTCGGTGGGGTGTTCGAGCGCCACCCGGGACTGCGCATCGAAACCTCCGAACATGAAGCATCGTGGATTCCCTATTTCCTCTGGCAGATGGACTGGACCTATGAACGGCGCATCCGCCATCGCATGCAAACACCGCCCATCAAGGAACGGCCGAGCCATTACTTCGACCAGAATGTCTGGGCCTCGCTGATCTATGACGATTTGGCCATCGAGATGCGGCATCGCATCGGTGTCGGCAGGATGATGTGGGGTTCGGACTTTCCGCACGAACAATCGACCCATCCGCGCTCGCTGGACTTCGTTAACGAGCTGCTGGCGGATGTGCCTCTGGGCGAGGCCCAGGCGATTGTCCACGACAACGCGATCCGCCTGTTCGGACTGGATCTGCCATTGCTGGCCGACGAGCGCGCGAGCCACTCAGGGCAAGAGGTGGCGCCATCGTGCTGATCAACATCCTGGGGCCTGACGGCAGCGGCAAAACCACGCAAATCGAACGGCTGATCGCCTGGTCGCGCGACGAACTCGGCATTCCCGCGCGAAGCCTGGCCAAACGCGATATTTTCGATACGGAACGCTTCCCCGAATGCGATTTTTTCGGGTGTTCCTACGAAACGTTGGCCCATCGCCTGCTGCCGCAAATGATCGGGGAATGCCGGGCTCTCTGGCTGATCTACATGAATGCCGTGCTGGTGCGCCGCCAACCGGCCGAGGCCGGCGAGATCGTGTTTCTCGATGGCTACTGGCACAAGCATTATGCCACCGAGGCGGCGTTCGGCCTGCCCGCTGCCTGGCTGCTCGATGTCTGCCGTTTTTTCCCCGAACCGGATCTGACCCTTGTGGTCGATATCGATCCGCGCGCGGTCGTCGAGCGGGGGCATCGCCATCGCCCCTATGAATCCGGCTGCGATTTCGCCTGCGCCGACAGTTCGTTCATCCAGCATCAGGACAAGGTGCGCGGTCACATACTGGACCTTGCCGTACGCCACGGCTACGAAACGATCGATGCCGACAGGCCCGAGGAAGCCATTTTCGACGATATTTGCCAGCGGGTCAGGGCGGCGACCGAAAGAGATGACGGACTGGGCGCCATGTTGCCGCGCGCGCGGCGAACACCGCCAGAAAGGCAAAAGCCCTGACCGTAGGGTCAGGGCTTGGAGGGGGGAGTCTGGCGGTGTCCTACTTTCACACGGCGAATACCGCACTATCATCGGCGCTAAGGCGTTTCACGGTCCTGTTCGGGATGGGAAGGCGTGGGACCACCTCGCTATGGCCGCCAGACATAAACTGTCAACAAATCAAGAAGCCGCCCGCGCGTCGCGGGAGTATGTATCGGGTCGATGACGCATCGCGTCGCCAGCCTGGGCTCACCCAAGCTGTTCAAATGATAGGATCAAGCCTCACGAGCCATTAGTATCGGTTAGCTTAACGCCTCACAGCGCTTCCACACCCGACCTATCAACGTCCTGGTCTCGAACGACTCTTCAGGGAGGTCAAGCCTCCAGGGAAGTCTCATCTTCAGGCGAGTTTCCCGCTTAGATGCTTTCAGCGGTTATCTCTTCCAAACTTAGCTACCCGGCAATGCCACTGGCGTGACAACCGGTACACCAGAGGTTCGTCCACTCCGGTCCTCTCGTACTAGGAGCAGCCCCCGTCAAACTTCCAACGCCCACTGCAGATAGGGACCAAACTGTCTCACGACGTTTTGAACCCAGCTCACGTACCACTTTAAATGGCGAACAGCCATACCCTTGGGACCGGCTACAGCCCCAGGATGTGATGAGCCGACATCGAGGTGCCAAACTCCGCCGTCGATGTGAACTCTTGGGCGGAATCAGCCTGTTATCCCCGGAGTACCTTTTATCCGTTGAGCGATGGCCCTTCCATTCAGAACCACCGGATCACTATGTCCTGCTTTCGCACCTGCTCGACTTGTCGGTCTCGCAGTCAAGCCACCTTTTGCCATTGCACTATCAGCACGATTTCCGACCGTACCTAGGTGACCTTCGAACTCCTCCGTTACACTTTGGGAGGAGACCGCCCCAGTCAAACTGCCTACCATGCACTGTCCCCAATCCGGATCACGGACCAAGGTTAGAACCTCAAACACACCAGGGTGGTATTTCAAGGGCGGCTCCATGCGAACTGGCGTCCACACTTCCCAGCCTCCCACCTATCCTACACAAGTCTGTTCAAAGTCCAATGCAAAGCTACAGTAAAGGTTCACGGGGTCTTTCCGTCTAGCAGCGGGGAGATTGCATCTTCACAAACATTTCAACTTCGCTGAGTCTCAGGAGGAGACAGTGTGGCCATCGTTACGCCATTCGTGCGGGTCGGAACTTACCCGACAAGGAATTTCGCTACCTTAGGACCGTTATAGTTACGGCCGCCGTTTACCGGGGCTTCGATCAAGAGCTTGCACCCCATCACTTAACCTTCCGGCACCGGGCAGGCGTCACACCGTATACGTCCACTTTCGTGTTGGCACAGTGCTGTGTTTTTGATAAACAGTCGCAGCCACCGATTCTCTGCGACCCCTTCGACCTTCGAGCGCGAGGCTCTACAATCTACCGGGGCATACCTTCTCCCGAAGTTACGGTATCAATTTGCCGAGTTCCTTCTCCTGAGTTCTCTCAAGCGCCTTGGAATTTTCATCCTGCCCACCTGTGTCGGTTTGCGGTACGGTTTTTGCAAGGCTGAAGCTTAGTGGCTTTTCCTGGAAGCGGGGTATCAGTCACTTCAGGTCCGTAGACCCTCGTTATCACCTCTCGACGTTAACAGCGCGGCGGATTTGCCTGCCACGCCCGTCTACCAGCTTGAACGACCTATTCCAACAGGCCGCTGACCTAACCTTCTCCGTCCCCACATCGCACCTTGCAAAAGTACGGGAATATTGACCCGTTTCCCATCGACTACGCATTTCTGCCTCGCCTTAGGGGCCGACTCACCCTACGCCGATGAACGTTGCGTAGGAAACCTTGGGCTTTCGGCGAGCGGGCTTTTCACCCGCTTTATCGCTACTCATGTCAGCATTCGCACTTCTGATATCTCCAGCATCCCTCTCAGGACACCTTCACAGACCTACAGAACGCTCCCCTACCACGTGACCTAAGTCACATCCGCAGCTTCGGTTATAAGCTTGAGCCCCGTTACATCTTCCGCGCAGGACGACTCGACCAGTGAGCTATTACGCTTTCTTTAAATGATGGCTGCTTCTAAGCCAACATCCTGGCTGTCTGTGCCTTCCCACCTCGTTTACCACTTAGCTTATCATTTGGGACCTTAGCTGGCGGTCTGGGTTGTTTCCCTCTTGACGATGGACGTTAGCACCCACCGTCTGTCTCCCATGCTCGCACTTTCCGGTATTCAGAGTTTGCCATGGTTTGGTAAGTCGCAATGACCCCCTAGCCATAACAGTGCTTTACCCCCGGAAGTGATACATGAGGCACTACCTAAATAGTTTTCGGGGAGAACCAGCTATCTCCGAGTTTGTTTAGCCTTTCACCCCTATCCACAGCTCATCCCCTAGTTTTGCAACACTAGTGGGTTCGGACCTCCAGTGCGTGTTACCGCACCTTCATCCTGGCCATGGATAGATCACTCGGTTTCGGGTCTACGCCCAGCAACTCAGTCGCCCTGTTCGGACTCGGTTTCCCTACGCCTCCCCTATTCGGTTAAGCTCGCTACTGAACGTAAGTCGCTGACCCATTATACAAAAGGTACGCAGTCACCCCATTTTTCAAGGGCTCCCACTGTTTGTATGCATCCGGTTTCAGGTTCTATTTCACTCCCCTCCCGGGGTTCTTTTCGCCTTTCCCTCACGGTACTGGTTCACTATCGGTCGATCACGAGTATTTAGCCTTGGAGGATGGTCCCCCCATCTTCAGACAGGATTTCGCGTGTCCCGCCCTACTTCTCGTACGCCTAGTCTCATCGCCACGTTTTCGTGTACGGGGCTATCACCCACTATGGCCGCCCTTTCCAGAGCCTTCCACTAACGCCGCGACTATCTCGTACAGGCTATTCCGCTTTCGCTCGCCACTACTGGCGGAATCTCGGTTGATTTCTTTTCCTGCGGGTACTTAGATGTTTCAGTTCTCCGCGTTCGCTTCGCCTTCCCTATATATTCAGGAAGGGATGACCCCTAAGGGCCGGGTTTCCCCATTCGGACATCGTGGGATCAATGTTCCATTGCCAACTCCCCCACGCTTTTCGCAGGCTTGCACGTCCTTCATCGCCTGTGATCGCCAAGGCATCCACCAGATGCACTTAATCGCTTGACCCTATCATCTGAACAGCCTAAACCACCCAGACTCCAGTTTCGCGACACGTCACGATCCCCTTCAAGACCGTCACGTCGATACAATCATCTACCCAAGTCGCACCCACCCGGATTCCTCCGGATCGGTGAACTTTACATATCAGCTTCTCAATTTGTTAAAGATCAACGCGTTGGCTACAACGCAAATCAAAAACGACGGATCCCTTCCCATCCTCTTTGATTTGCACTGTGGTGGAGGCAGACGGGATCGAACCGACGACCCCCTGCTTGCAAAGCAGGTGCTCTCCCAACTGAGCTATGCCCCCCTTCAGAGTCCTGGTGGGTCTGGTTGGACTCGAACCAACGACCCCCGCCTTATCAAGACGGTGCTCTAACCGGCTGAGCTACAAACCCAGTCTCTACTTGCCAACTTCCGAATAACCGATAGGTTGTGAGCGCTTGACGTCGCCATTCTCTAGAAAGGAGGTGATCCAGCCGCAGGTTCCCCTACGGCTACCTTGTTACGACTTCACCCCAGTCATGAAGCATACCGTGGTAAGCGGCCTCCTTGCGGTTAGCCTACCCACTTCTGGTATCCCCCACTCCCATGGTGTGACGGGCGGTGTGTACAAGACCCGGGAACGTATTCACCGCAGCATGCTGATCTGCGATTACTAGCGATTCCGACTTCACGCACTCGAGTTGCAGAGTGCGATCCGGACTACGATCGGCTTTATGAGATTGGCTCCACCTCGCGGCTTCGCGACCCTCTGTACCGACCATTGTATGACGTGTGAAGCCCTGCTCATAAGGGCCATGAGGACTTGACGTCATCCCCACCTTCCTCCGGTTTGTCACCGGCAGTCTCATTAGAGTGCCCAACTTAATGATGGCAACTAATGACAAGGGTTGCGCTCGTTGCGGGACTTAACCCAACATCTCACGACACGAGCTGACGACAGCCATGCAGCACCTGTGTCCAGGCTCCCTTTCGGGCACCGCCGCCTCTCAGCAGCGTTCCTGGCATGTCAAGAGCAGGTAAGGTTCTTCGCGTTGCATCGAATTAATCCACATCATCCACCGCTTGTGCGGGTCCCCGTCAATTCCTTTGAGTTTTAACCTTGCGGCCGTACTCCCCAGGCGGTCAATTTCACGCGTTAGCTACGCTACCAAGGATTCAAACCCCCAACAGCTAATTGACATCGTTTAGGGCGTGGACTACCAGGGTATCTAATCCTGTTTGCTCCCCACGCTTTCGTGCATGAGCGTCAGTATCATCCCAGGGGGCTGCCTTCGCCATCGGTATTCCTCCACATCTCTACGCATTTCACTGCTACACGTGGAATTCTACCCCCCTCTGACGTACTCTAGCTGAACAGTCCTCAATGCCGTTCCCAGGTTAAGCCCGGGGCTTTCACATCAAGCTTGTCCAACCGCCTGCGCACGCTTTACGCCCAGTAATTCCGATTAACGCTTGCACCCTACGTATTACCGCGGCTGCTGGCACGTAGTTAGCCGGTGCTTATTCTTCAGGTACTCTCATCCCCACCCGCTATTCACAGGCAGGATTTGCTCCCCGACAAAAGTCCTTTACAACCCGAAGGCCTTCTTCAGACACGCGGCATGGCTGGATCAGGGTTGCCCCCATTGTCCAAAATTCCCCACTGCTGCCTCCCGTAGGAGTCTGGGCCGTGTCTCAGTCCCAGTGTGGCGGATCATCCTCTCAGACCCGCTACTGATCGTCGCCTTGGTGGGCCTTTACCCCCCCAACTAGCTAATCAGACGTCGGCCGCTCGGATAACGCGAGGCCCGAAGGTCCCCCGCTTTCCTCCTCAGAGCGTATGCGGTATTAGCACAACTTTCGCTGCGTTATCCCCCATTACCCGGCACGTTCCGACGCATTACTCACCCGTTCGCCACTCGCCACCCGGAGCAAGCTCCTGTGCTGCCGTTCGACTTGCATGTGTAAAGCATGCCGCCAGCGTTCAATCTGAGCCAGGATCAAACTCTTCAGTTCAATCGCTAACTTTACTTCTGGCACGCAAGATCAAAGAAACAAAACCAGGTTCATTTCTGTCTTGCCGTGCAAGTGTCGGCTTCGCCAAACACTCACACCTATCGGTTATTCGCATTATTAAAGATCGGCGCCGCGCTCTTCGCTGCAGCAGAGGAAGCGAACTATACCCCCCAAACCCACACCCGTCAACTCCTTCATCCTACAAAAAACCAGGAAATCACTTAAGCCATTGATTCGACAAGAACCCCATTGACACACACCATTGACACCGAGCCAAAACGAGCGCCCTTCCGCTCCGGGCGCTACGCCTCGCGGCCCGAATTCTGGTAGGCTAATCTCTTTAGCATAGATGGACGCGTCCCGACGGGACATTACTCACCATGCTCAAGTTCGATGTTCTTATTGTCGGCAGCGGACTGGCCGGCATGACGCTCGCCCTGTATCTGGCCGAGCACCGCAAGATCGGCCTCATCACCAAACGCGATCTGCTTGAGGGCAGTTCGACCTATGCCCAGGGCGGCATCGCCGCCGTACTGGACACCGAAGACTCCGTGGAAGAGCACATCCGCGACACGCTGATCGCCGGCGCCGGCCTGTGCAACCCGGACACCACCCGCTTCATCGTCGAGCACTCGCGCGAAGCGATCGAATGGCTGATCGATCTTGGCGTGCCGTTCACCCGCGACGACACCCACAAGACCGGCTACCACCTGACCCGCGAGGGCGGGCACAGCCACCGGCGCATCATTCACGCCGCGGACGCCACGGGAGCGGCCGTCACCTCCACGCTCGGCCAGAAGATCAAGGCCCACCCGAACATCACGCTGCTCGAGGATCACATCGCCATCGATCTGGTGACCTCCCCCAAGCTCGGACTGGAAGGCAATCGCTGTTACGGCGCTTACGCGCTCGACAAGCGGGCCGACGAGGTGGTGACCATCGCGGCGCGCCACACGATCATCGCCTCGGGCGGCGCCGGCAAGGTATACCTTTATACCACCAACCCGGACACCGCCACCGGAGACGGCATCGCCATGGGCTGGCGCGCGGGTTGCCGGGTCGGCAACATGGAGTTCATCCAGTTCCACCCGACCTGCCTTTACCACCCGCACAGCAAGTCCTTCCTGATCTCGGAGGCCGTGCGCGGAGAAGGCGGGATACTGAAACTGCCGGATGGCACGCGATTCATGCCCCTGCACGACCCCCGCGCGGAACTCGCTCCGCGCGATGTGGTGGCCCGCGCCATCGACTTCGAAATGAAAAAGCACGGGCTTGACTGCGTCTACCTCGATATATCCTACAAGCCGGCGCATTTCATCAAAGAGCATTTTCCGAACATCTATGCGCACTGCCTGGAACTGGGCATCGATATCACCCAGGAGCCGATTCCGGTTGTCCCGGCCGCGCACTATACCTGCGGCGGACTGATCACCGACCTTGCCGGCCGCACCGATGTCGCCGGACTGTACGCCGTCGGAGAAGCCGCCTGCACCGGCCTGCACGGCGCGAACCGGTTGGCCAGCAACTCCCTGCTGGAGTGCCTCGTCATCGGCAAGGCGGCGGCGGCGGACATTCTCTCCGGCGACAAGCTTCCCTTGCCCGCCATTCCCGACTGGGACGACAGCCGTGTCACGGATCCCGACGAAGAGGTCGTCATCTCCCACAACTGGGACGAACTGCGCCGCGCCATGTGGGACTATGTCGGTATCGTCCGTACCAACAAGCGACTGGAACGCGCCCTTAACCGCATCCATCTTCTGGAAGGGGAAATCGACGAGTATTACAGCAATTTCCATGTCAGCAACGATCTGATCGAGTTGCGCAACCTCGTGCAAACCGCCGAACTGATCGTTCGCTCGGCACTGGCGAGAAAGGAAAGCCGCGGTCTGCATTTTAGCCGCGACTACCCCGCCGCGCAGGCCACCGGAAGGGAGACGGTACTGACTCCGGCCGGCCCCGCACAGAAAGGAAGCCATTAGCCGCACGATTCCCGGCGATGCCCCCGGATTAAAAGTCTACAAGGACAAACAGGTAGACCGTGTCCTCAAGCTGTCCGGGGCTGTCGCGTTTTTTGTCGGACACGCCATAGCCCGCCGCCGGGATTGTCCTTATAATGGCCGATCAAAATCCAATACCAATACCATTCAGAACCACTCAGGAGCTCTCGTAATGGACGAGCAATTGCGCCAAAGCGCACTCGAGTACCACCAGTATCCCAACCCCGGCAAGATCCAGGTCGCTCCGACCAAACCCCTGGCGACGCAACGCGACCTCGCGCTCGCCTACTCCCCGGGCGTCGCCGCGGCCTGTGACGCGATCGTCGACGATCCGCTCAATGCTTACAAGTACACCGCCCGCGGCAACCTCGTCGCGGTAATCTCCAACGGCACCGCTGTGCTGGGCCTTGGCAATATCGGCGCGCTCGCCGGCAAGCCGGTCATGGAGGGCAAGGGGGTGCTGTTCAAGAAATTCGCCGGCAT
The DNA here is from genome assembly GCF_018802605.1 of Paludibacterium paludis. NCBI lineage: Bacteria > Pseudomonadati > Pseudomonadota > Betaproteobacteria > Neisseriales > Chromobacteriaceae > Paludibacterium > Paludibacterium paludis. The sequence continues at coordinate 2,780,258 of NZ_CP069161.1, forward strand.
CGACGTGTTCGACATCGAGGTCAACGAACTGGATCCGGACAAGCTCGTCGACATCATCGCCTCGCTGGAGCCGACCTTCGGCGGCATCAATCTCGAAGACATCAAGGCGCCCGAGTGCTTCTATATCGAGAAGAAGCTGCGCGAGCGCATGAAGATCCCGGTCTTCCATGACGACCAGCACGGCACCGCCATCATCACCGCCGCGGCCGTGCTCAACGGCTTGCGCGTGGTGGACAAGGCCATCGAAGACGTCCGTCTTGTCACCTCCGGCGCCGGCGCGGCCGCGATCGCCTGCCTTGAGCTGCTGCTGTCGCTCGGCATGAAGCGCGAGAACATCGTCGTGTGCGACTCCAAGGGCGTGATTTTCGATGGTCGCGACGAAAAGATGGATGAATCGAAGAAGCGCTTCGCCATCCGCGACAACGGCATGCGCACCCTCAAGGATGCCATCGCCAACGCCGATATTTTCCTTGGTCTGTCCGGACCGAAGCTGGTTACCCAGGAAATGGTCAAGAGCATGGCCGCCCACCCGCTGATCCTGGCGCTGGCCAATCCCGAACCGGAAATCCTGCCGCCGCTGGCGAAGGAAGCCCGTCCGGACGCGATCATTTGCACCGGCCGCTCCGACTACCCCAACCAGGTCAACAACGTGCTGTGCTTCCCGTTCATTTTCCGGGGAGCGCTGGATGTGGGCGCCACCACCATCAACGAGGAAATGAAGCTCGCCTGCGTGCGCGCGATCGCCGACCTCGCGATGGCCGAACAGTCCGACGTCGTCGCCTCGGCCTATGGTGACCAGGAACTGTCCTTCGGCCCCGAATACCTGATTCCGAAACCCTTCGATCCGCGCCTGATCGTCAAGATCGCGCCGGCCGTGGCCCTCGCGGCGATGGAGTCGGGTGTCGCCACCCGTCCGATCGCCGACATGGACGCCTACGTCGAACAACTGGCCCAGTTCGTCTACAAGACCAACCTGTTCATGAAGCCGGTGTTCTCCCAGGCGAAGAAGGACAAGAAGCGTGTCGTGCTCACCGAGGGCGAGGACGAGCGCGTGCTGCACGCCACCCAGGAAATCGTCACCCAGGGCTTGGCGCTGCCGATCCTGATCGGCCGCCCGAGCGTGATCCAGAAACGCATCGAAAAACTGGGCTTGCATCTTGAAGCCGGCAAGGACTTCGAACTGGTGAACAACGAGTCCGACCCGCGCTTCAATGTGTACTGGCAGGAATATTACGCGCTGATGCAGCGCAAGGGCGTCTCTCAGGAACAGGCCCGCCGCCGCGTGATCGGTAACACCACGCTGATCGGCGCCCTGATGGTTCGCCGCGGCGATGCCGATGCGATGATCTGCGGCACCTACGGCACCTATCGCCAGCATTTCGATATCGTGCGCGAGGTGGTCGGGTACAACAACGGCAGCCAGCTGGCCGGCGCGATGAATGCGCTGATGTTGCCCAACGGCAACATCTTCATTGCCGACACCTACGTCAACTCGAGCCCGACATCCGAGCAACTGGCCGGCATCACGGAAATGGCCGCTCACGCGATGAAACGGTTTGGAATCGTGCCCAAGGTGGCGCTGCTGTCGAACTCCAGCTTCGGCACCATCGCCTGCGAGTCCGCCGAGAAGATGCGCCGCGCGCTGAGCCTCGTCAAGGAAGCCTTGCCGGACCTGGAGATCGAAGGCGAAATGCAGGGGGATGCGGCGCTCGTCGAGCACATCCGCCAGCAGGCGCTGCCGGACAACACGCTCAAGGGCTCGGCCAATCTGCTGGTGATGCCCAATGTGGAAGCGGCCAATATCTCCTACAATCTGCTGCGCGTATCGGCGGCGGACGGGGTGACCATCGGCCCGATCCTGATGGGCATCGCCAAGCCCGTGCACATCCTGACGCCGATTTCGTCGGTTCGCCGCATCGTCAACATGGTCGCGCTCGCCTGCGTGGACGCCCAGGTTGCCGGCTGATAGCGACATCCCGTCGTATACTGGAAGGGTGGCGGAGCGCCACCCTTTTTTCATGTCCACACAGGAGGTTTCCGTGAGCGCCGACTTCAATCCGTCCGACCCGTTCGCCCTGTTCCGGCAATTCTGGCAGCAGGCCGCCCCGCCAGGCGCCCAACCTTTCCTCCCGCCCATGAGCGAAGAGGAAATCGAACGGAAAATCGCCGAGCTGCGCGTCGTCGAGGGCTGGCTCGCGATGAACATGGGCATGCTGACGATGCAGATCAAGACGCTCGAAGTGCAGAAAGCCGCGCTGGCGGCCATGAAGCCCAAAGAAAACTGAGCACCGCAAACAAGACGCAGGCAGGGGAAACCGTTACAATGATCGCCCTCTGTTTTCCTTGCCTGTCCGCATGAACCATCCAACGCCCGCCGCCTTGCTGATCGACCTCGCCCGCGGACGCCTGTCCCGGAACGACGGGTTCGACGAATTCAAGCACCGCTTCAAATTCGCATTCCGCAGCCTGCTGACCTTGCCGGCCACCTTGCGATGGCTTGCCGTGCTCAGCGGAAACGACGCGCTATTCGCCTTCTTGCGGGCCAATCCGCGCATCGCCTGCAAGCTGCACCGCCCTTATCTGCAGCAACGGCTCTCCACCACCGGCAAACTCGCCATGCTGACGGCGCACTACGCGCTGGAAACGGAACGCTTCGCTCCGCGCGTGCTGGCCGATCTGTTGACCCAACCCGAACTCGTGCTGGCCGAATTGACCGGCAAGGATGAGCGGACTTACCGGGTGACGCTGACCCACCAGCATACTTTCGACAAGGAAGGCGAGCTGTCGCTGCAGCTGGGCGATCCGAACGGCGTCCCCCTGACACTGGTCACCTTCACGCTGGCGCCGGACGATACGCTGATCATCGGGGGACTTCAGGGGCCGCGCAAACAGCACGGTCCCGAATGCATCAAGGACGCAACCAAGGCCTGCCACGGGCTGTTCCCCAAGCGGGTGGCCATGGAGGCCGTAACGCAACTGGCCGCCTCGCTGGGAATCAAGAGGATCCGCGCGGTCTCCAAGGACATGCATATTTATAATTCCTGGCGTTACCGCAAGGACTTCGAGGCCGATTACGACAGTTTCTGGGAAACCCTGGACGGAAAGCGCGATGCCGACGGGTTCTATACGCTGCCGCCGGCGATTCCCCGCAAGGCCATGGAGGATATCGCCAGCAAGAAGCGCTCGGAGTATCAGCGGCGTTACATGCTGATGGACGAACTGGGCCGGCAGCTCGCCGCAACGCTCGGGCGAGCCGGCACCTAGCCTAGAACTCCGCCCAGGGCTTCCCCGTCACCGACTGGTATTTCTGTCTGGCCTTGCTCAACTGGCTGCGCAACGTTCTTTTTGCCCGCCAGATTTCCCAGCTATGGGCAAGGCCGGTCACAAGCGCCTTGAACTCTCCCCAGCCGCTATGCAACAGGAGCCCCACCCCCACCAGCGTGATCAGGAAAGCCCCTGCGGCAAGCCCGACAGGCGCCAGCGGCCCCAGCGCCATGCTGACAATGAACGTAATCCCGCCGACCACGCCCAGAATCGTGCCCACGGTGCTTTCCAGGCCCCGGAAAATCTTCCCGACATTCAATGCCTTCTTGATCTTGCCCCAGAGACTGACAGGATCATTGGTTTTCTCTTCAAGCTTGATTCTGGCCGTGCTCAGAATATTGATGACCTGACTCCAGTAACGCTCTTCCTGGCTTTTTGTCTCATCATCCTGATTGAGCCGTGCCTTCCCCAGTCTTAAGGCATCGAGCCCAGACTCCGTGATACGACGAATCTCGCGGCAACTATCAATGGCATTGAGGTTCACCTTGCCGATATCGTCGATAAAACGCTGCGCAACGACATCGAGCGTCTCCTTGGACAATGCCGACACGAGTTGTCTGTAGCGGTTTTCCTCACGCTGAAGCGCCGCGCAGAACTCGTCTTTGCCGCTCTCTGGCACCATGCTTGCCCAAGCCACCAAGTTGGCGTTCATGGCCTGGACCGTCGCCACTTCTTTCTCGAACGCCCCCAGAACCTGGTTGATTTTTGCCTGGGCCTGTTCCGACGATTTAATGCCGGCCAGGCGTTCCAACTGAAAGGCATTCACCGACTCGGAGAGGTAAGCCGTAAACTTGCGCGACACATCCAGAGCCCACCGCTGATACTGCTGACTCCTGGCCCTGTCCATGACTACGGAATGAGCCGCAGCGGAGGACGTCAAGGGAATTTTGGATTTCACTTCATTCACCGCATTGTCAACAAGCATCCGGAACGGGGCCGATTTGCCGTCAAATTTGTCTGTCAAGAACGCGGACAACCGAACCATGGACTTCTCCAGCCGCGCTTTCTCCACTTTGACCGCATTGCTCCATTTCTCGATTTCCGTATCCGTGCTATGACCGAACAAGCCTTTGTGATCTTTGAACCGCAGAGGATTCGGGTATTTTTCCAACTCGCTGGCCACACCTTCATCCCGAATGCTGGTTTTGACATACGCCTCCATCAGCACCACGGCCTTTGCCTCCGCTGTCTCGTCATTCAAAGCCACCGCCCGCAGGTAGTCGGTCAGCAAGGCGCGATAGCCTGACGGACACTTGCGGGCCGCTCGCTCGGCCACCGAACTGGCGCTCTGCTCGTTCAGATGGCGGCCAACAGGGAGGTCCGAAAAGCGGCTGACAAGCACATGGGAGACGCTCTCGAGGAGTTTTTTGTGATTCAGCCGCTCAAGCGCCACGGGCAGCAAGGCCAGCTCATCGACGGTCACGTACTCGGCGCGCCAAGCCACAGCCCCCTCCTTCTCCATCGAGAACAGGCTGCCTAGCACGGCATCCCTGGCAAATTCCTTTCTCAACTTATTGCGGTGCCCCGCGTCGGCATACGTCTGAAACACCTTGAGCAACTCGCCGCAACCCGATTCAGCGGTGCGCATGCCCGGATCCGGCCGGATCCGGTCTCCGGAGCCGGAGGGAGCCGAGGTGACCGCAGGCACCGTTTTTTGCGAAATCCGTTGGGAGACCGGCGACGCGGCATGGCCTGCCGCAACAGGAACCCGAGACACCGGTAAAGGATGCGTCCTTTTTTTCCAAAACATGAGCCTGCCCCACCCTGCCTTCCCTCCTTTGACCGGACGGTACTCGCAGCCGGCAGTAAGAGTGAGCGATTTACCGCTCGCATGCGGGGACTCCCCGCCAGCCACCCCGGAAGCCACCTCATTCGCTTTCGGAGCTTCCTGCGGTTGCGGTTGCGGTTGTGACCGCGGTTGCTGCTGTGGCTGTGGCTGTGGCTGTGGCTGCGGCTGTGGCTGCGGCTGTGGCTGCGGCTGTGGCTGTGGCTGTGGCTGTGGCTGTGGCTGTGGCTGTGGCTGTGGCTGTGGCTGTGGCTGTGGCTGCGGCTGCGGCTGCGGCTGCGGCTGTGGCTGCGCTTGCAATGCAACGGGCGGATTACTGGCGCCGGTGGGCTCGACACCAGGCTGCCATCCTTGACCGGTCACGGCGGCGACCTGCGCCACCGCGCTTGCCTCTTTTATTCTCCAGCCTTCGCGGCTCTGCACATGCCAGCGGCTCGGACTCCATACTCTGACGATCTCCTGCCCGTCAAACTCGATCCGCATCACCGTGCACAAAGGCTGTTGACTGAAAAGTGTCCGCAGGTCCTTGGCAAGCTGCGCCTTATGGCGGCTGCGCACCGGCAGCGCCTGTAATTGGCTGACCATGCGCATTGCGGAATCGAAAGCCCATATCCGGCCTGGATCCTTGTCCAGAATAATCGAAACCAGTTCGCTCTCGCCAATTTGCAAAGCGGCGGCGAGCTGCTTCATCCGCTTCTGATCGATAAGAAATTCATCGCCACGGGCCGCGGAGGCATTGAGGTAACGTCGCAGACTCTCTCCGAGTTGTCGATTCAGCCACGCCATGTCAAGCTCGACCGTCTCTCCCCCGCCATTCTGGAAACGCACATTTGTCGCGGATTGAACGGCTGCGACAGTCGGAGAATCCGCAACGTTGATGGCACCGCTCAACGACCGTCGGCGTGAATCGGAGGTACTGTCGGAGGAAACACGATGGGCATGATCGGAAGGACGAACGGACAAATCAGGTAATGGCATGGGGGCTCTCATCAGGAAGCATGGACAGGAACGGAAGCCGCCCGTCAAGACCGGAAGGCATCCGAAAATGCCACCTAGCGTACCGATATCCTTATCAGCGAAACTTGCAAAAATCGCTCATCGCCCCGCCCCGACAGTCCAATGCCTTCCGCCCGCGATCTGGTAGAATTGGCGGATGAACGCACCACGCTTTATTCACCTTCGCCTCCATTCCGAGTTTTCCATCACGGATGGCATCGTCCGCCTCGACGACGCTGTAGAACACGCCGCCAGGCTTGGCATGCCGGCACTGGGCATGTCCGACCTGATGAACATCTTCGGAATGGTCAAGTTCTACAAGGCTTGCCGCTCCGCGGGGGTCAAACCGGTCATTTCCTGCGACATCTGGCTGGAAAACGAGGACGACCGAGACAAACCGTTCAGGTTAATGCTGACGGCCAAGAACCGTGACGGTTACTTGCGGCTGTGCCAGCTACTGGCCGACGCTTTCACCGGCAACCAGTACCGCGGCCGTGCGGAGATCCGCAAGGAGTGGCTGGAAAACGGCGACAACCGCGACCTTATCTGCCTGTCTGGGGCGCACCTGGGCGACGTGGGGGTCGCGCTGGCCAACGGACAGCGCGACGAAGCCCTGCGCCGGGCGCGCCACTGGGAAACACTGTTTCCGGGCAGCTTCTACCTTGAACTGCAGCGCGTCGACAATCCCCAGGTGGAAAACGTGGTTCAGCAAACGCTGTGGCTGGCCGGAGAAACCGACCTGCCCGTGGTTGCGACCCATCCGGTGCAGTTCATGAATCGCGACGATTTCATGGCGCACGAAGCTCGGGTGTGCATCGCCGAGGGCTACACGCTGTCGGACAAGCGCCGCCCGAGGATTTTTTCAGACTGCCAGTATTTCCTGTCCGCCGAGGAAATGGAGCACCGGTTCGCCGATATCCCCGAAGCCCTCGCCAACTCGGTGGAAATCGCGCGGCGCGCCAATATCACGGTCAATCTCGGCACCAACTACCTGCCGGATTTCCCGACTCCCGACGGCATGACGCTGGACGACTTCCTGATCCAGCAGGCCAGGGAAGGCCTGGAAAAGCGCCTTCCCGCGCTGTTTCCCGATCCGGAACAACTGGCCGCCAACCGGCAACGCTACGAAGAGCGGCTCAAGTTCGAGACCGACACCATCATCCAGATGGGGTTTCCCGGCTACTTCCTTATCGTGGCGGACTTCATCAACTGGGCGAAGAACAACGGATGCCCGGTGGGTCCGGGCCGTGGCTCCGGCGCCGGTTCGCTCGTCGCCTACTCGCTGGGGATTACCGATATCGATCCCCTGGCCTATGCCTTGCTGTTCGAGCGCTTCCTCAACCCCGAACGGGTATCGATGCCCGACTTCGACGTCGACTTCTGCCAGGACAACCGCTACCGCGTGATCGAATACGTGCGGGAAGCCTACGGCGCCGAAGCGGTCAGCCAGATCGCCACGTTCGGCACCATGGCGGCCAAGGCGGTGGTGCGCGACGTGGGACGCGTACTCGATTTGCCCTACACCTTCTGCGATCAACTCTCCAAACTCATCCCCGCCGCGCCGGGCAAGCAGTACAGCCTCGACGACGCGGTGGAGATGGAGCCGATCCTGCGCGACCGCCTGGAAAACGAAGAAGAAGTGCGGCAGCTGTGGGAGCTGGCCAAGAAACTGGAAGGCTTGACCCGGAACATCGGCATGCACGCGGGCGGCGTGCTCATCGCACCGGGCAAGCTGACCGATTTCTGTCCGCTCTATCAGGCCAGCGGCGACGACGCCGTGCCGGTCTCGATGTACGACAAGGACGACGTGGAACAGATCGGCCTCGTGAAGTTCGACTTCCTGGGGCTGCGCAACCTCACCATCATCGAACTCGCCGTCCGCTACATCAAGGATCTCGATCCGGCGTTCGACACCGACCTGAACCTTCTGGAATTCACCGATCCGGCCGCCTACAAGGTACTGCAGGACGCGAACACCACCGCCGTCTTCCAGCTTGAATCGGACGGCATGAAACGGCTGCTCGAAAAGCTCAAGCCCGACCGTTTCGAAGACATCATCGCCGTGCTGGCGCTCTACCGGCCGGGTCCGCTCGGATCGGGCATGGTGGATGACTTCATTCTTCGCAAGGCCGGCAAACAGGCGGTGGACTACTTCCACCCCGACCTGACAGCCTGTCTGGACCCGACCTACGGCGTGATCGTGTACCAGGAACAGGTGATGCAGATTTCGCAGATCATCGGTGGCTATACCCTGGGCGGGGCCGACATGCTGCGACGGGCCATGGGCAAGAAAAAAGCCGAGGAGATGGCCAAGCACCGGGGTCTGTTCGTCGAGGGCGCCCTGAAGAACGGCTACCCGCAGGAGCTGGCCGAGCACCTGTTCGACCTGATGGCCAAGTTCGCGGAATACGGCTTCAACAAGTCGCACACCGCCGCCTACGCCGTGGTGGCCTATCAGACCGCGTGGCTCAAGGCTCACCATACCGCCGCTTTCATGGCGGCGACCATGTCGTCCGAACTGGACAATACCGACCAGCTGAAAGTGTTCTACGACGACTCGCTGGCGAACCGGCTTGTTTTCCTGCCGCCGGACGTCAACGAATCCTTCTACCGCTTCGTGCCGGTGGACCGCCAGCACATCCGTTACGCGCTGGGCGCCATCAAGGGCACTGGCGAAGCCGCCGTCGAACACATCGTCAGGATCCGCGAGGAAAGCGGCCCCTTCACCGACCTTTTCGACTTCTGCCGCCGTACCGACAAGAAGATCGTCAACAAGCGCGTCATCGAAGCCTTGGTGCGGGCCGGCGCGTTCGACGCCATCGATCCGAATCGCGCCAGACTGTTCGGTAATGTGGGCCTGTGCCTCGAAGCCGCGGAGCAGGAGGCGGCCAACGCCAATCAGGGTGGACTCTTCGATATGTTCGACGACGGCTCCGCGCCGGGCGTGGACATGGTCGAGATCCGACCGTGGGACCAGGCAACGCAGCTTTCCGAAGAAAAGATCGCCATCGGGTACTACCTGTCCGGCCATCCTTTCACCGCCTACGAACGGGAAGTGAGGGGATTTATCAAGACCCCGCTGGCAAGGCTGTCGGCGCGCAAGGAACCGCAGCTTCTGGCGGGCTTTGTCACCGGAATCCGCACCAAGGTCGGCAACCGCGGCAAGATGGCGTTCGTCCAGCTTGACGATGGCAGCGCCAAGCTCGAAGTCAGCGTGTTTTCCGAGGTGTTCGACGCCAATCGCGCACGTTTGCGCGAGGATACGGTGCTCATCGTCGAAGGCAAGGTCAGCAATGACGACTTCTCGGGTGGCTTGCGCATCATCGCCGACAAGATCTACGAACTGGGCGAAGCGCGCAGCCGCTACGCGCGCTTTTTGTGGATGTCGCTGGACGCCGCGCCGGACCTCGCGCGCCTGCGATCCCAGATGACGCCCTACCGCAGTGAGGAAGCCGGCTGTCCGGTGCGCATCCTCTACAACAACGGCAAGGCGCGCGGGGAACTGATGCTGCCACCCGCCTGGGGCGTGCGCCTGGACGACGGACTGCTGTCCGGCCTCCGTGAATGGCTGGGGGACAACGCCGTCAAGGTCATGTGGTAACGCCGTTCAATAACGGGCCGCCCAGGCGGGCGTCCCGTTTTTTTCCTGCCCGCTCCGCTTTTCCGCCGCGGCAACCGCTTCCTCGATCGCCGCCAGCCGCGCCAGCAACTCGATGGACCCCGCCGGATCTCCCGTCTTCCCGTACCTTCCGCGCCGTGCCGCGAGCAATTTTCGCAAAGATCTCATAATGTTCTCCCGTTGCCGCCGAATCATTCCGGCCTGTGCTTTCCCACGATAGCCCCCGCGCCGCCCCGGCACCATTGAATCCTTTTTATCGGCGCGATAGCCGCTCCGGGATTTGCCAATTCACACATGGACGGGTAGAATACCGAACAATTGTTAGCAAACCAAACAAATGTCCGAAATGACTGCGCGTGAACGAGAAATACTGACACTCCTGCGCCAGGACCCGCTGATCCCCCAACAAGTCCTGGCCGACCGTCTGGGCATCAGCCGATCGGCCGTGGCGGGTCATATCATGAATCTGGTGCAAAAAGGCTTCATCCGCGGCAAGGGATATATCCTCGCCGAGCAACGCTACGCGGTGGTCGCGGGCGGAGCCAACATGGACATCTGCGGCAATACGGCCGCGGCCCTGCGTTTTGGCGACTCCAATCCCGGCTCGGTGCGCTGTTCGCCAGGCGGCGTCGCGCGCAACATCGCGGAAAACCTCGCGCGCCTCGGCCAGGACTGCCATCTGATCACCGCGCTCGGCGACGACCTCTATGGCCGCTCGCTGATGGAAACCACCCAGCGCGCCGGCGTCGACACCCGCGCCGTGGTCGTCCTGCCCGACGCGGCGACCTCGACCTACCTGTCGCTGCACGGGCCGGACGGCGACATGGCCATCGCCATCAACGACATGGACATCCTGCAGCGTCTGACCGCCGAACGGCTGACGCCCCAGCGCGAGCTCATCCGTCACGCCGGCCTGCTGATCCTCGACACCAACCTCGCCACGGATACCCTGGCGTGGCTTTTCGCGCAAAGCGCCGGTGTGCCCGTCTTCGTCGACACCGTCTCCGCCTTCAAGGCAGAACGCGTCCGTCCGTGGCTTGGCCGCATTCACACGCTCAAGCCCAACCGGATCGAAGCGGAAACGCTCTCCGGCTTGCCCCTGGCGGGGCCGGAAGACGCGCCGGCCGTCGCGGCGTGGTTCCATGAGGCGGGTGTCGCCCGCATCGTGCTCAGCCTAGCCGCCGAAGGCATCTACTACAGCGAAGCCGACGGCGCGGCCGGCTGGATGCTGCCGCCAAAGGTCGCCATCGTCAACGCGACCGGCGCCGGCGACGCGCTGATGGCCGGTCTTGCCGCCGGATGGCTCTCCAACGAATCGTTCGCCGACAGCCTCGAATTCGCTGTCGGCTGCGCCGCCCTGACACTCGGCTGCGCCTCGACCAACAACCCTTCCCTGTCGGCGGTGGCCGTCAATACCTATCTCGAAACAAGGAACCTGGCATGAGCACGCATCCCTACCTCGATATTCATCCCGAAGTCGCCGCCGCCGTGGCGGCCGGCAAGCCGGTTGTCGCCCTCGAGTCGACGATCATTTCCCATGGCATGCCCTACCCCGACAACGTGGCCATGGCCCTGAACGTGGAAGAGGAAATCCGCAAGCACGGTGCGATTCCGGCCACCATCGCCATCATCGATGGCCGTCTCAAGGCCGGCCTCACCCGCGATGAAATCGAATACCTCGGCAAATCCGGCCGCGATGTCGCCAAGGTCAGCCGCCGCGACCTGCCCTTCATCGTCGCCGGCAAACTGACCGGCGCCACCACGGTCGCCTCCACCATGATCATCGCCGCCATGGCCGGCATCCGCGTGTTCGCCACCGGCGGCATCGGCGGTGTACACCGTGGCGCGCAGACCAGCTTCGATATCTCGGCCGACCTGCAGGAACTGGCCCAGACTCCGGTCACCGTGGTATGCGCCGGCGCCAAATCGATCCTGGATCTGGGGTTGACCCTGGAATACCTGGAAACCCAGGGCGTGCCGGTCATCGGCTACCGTACGGACAAGCTACCCGCCTTCTTCACCCGCGACAGCGACTTCAAGGTCGACTTCCGTCTTGACGAGCCGGCCCAGATCGCCGCGGCCATGAAGGCCAAATGGGATCTGGCACTCAAGGGCGGCATGGTTGTGACCAACCCGATTCCGGAAGCGCACGCCATGTCCCGTCAGGTAATCGACGCCGCAATCGAAAAAGCGCTCGCCGAAGCCGAGGCCCAGCATATCCACGGCAAGGAATCCACACCGTTCCTCCTGGCCCGTGTCTGCGAACTGACCGGCGGCAACAGCCTCGCCGCCAATATCCAGCTGGTGCTGAACAACGCCCGCCTGGCCTCCGCCATCGCCGCGGAATACAGCCGGCTCTGACAAGAGACACGACGCCACCTCGCCAGGTGGCGTCTTTCGGCATAGAATCAATGGATCACTCTTCGCGATCCGCTCCATGTTCACGCTCTATACCGACAGATTGGCATTAAGGCCGATTTCCCGCCTGGACTGGGAACTTTTTCTGCGGCTGTACCAAAACCCGCAAGTCATGCGATGGATCGCCGAGCCGTTGCCGGATGAGCTGGTCGAAGCCCTGTTCGAGGAACGGCTCGCCTCCTGGGAGAAGGACAGCATCAACTGGCTGACCCTGATTCTGGAAGAGCGCGACAGCGGGCAAACCGTTGGCCTGATCGGCCTGCGCACCGACTCGTCGCGCGATCTGCGCGCCGAGGTCGGCGTGCTTGTGCTCCCCGAATTCCAGCGGCGCCGCTACGCGGGCGAGGCCTTGCAGGCGCTGATCCATCGGGCGCTCGCGCACGAGAACTATCACAAACTGGTCGCGGTGATGACCGCCGGCAACGAGGCGGCGCGCCAACTGTTCGAGAGCACGGGCTTCCGGCTTGACGGCATGCTGAGGGAAAACAGCCTGCTTGGCGGCCAGTGGTGCGACGACTGCTGCTACAGCCTGCTCTCGCGCGACTACCTGACCCTGCACTGAAAGACACGCCATGCCGCACACCGCCATCGACTGGCGACCCCGCCTGCTCGCCATTCTGGCGGCTCAGCCACAGGACGCCGACGGCTCCCATGACATCAACCACTTCGACCGCGTCTGGAACACGGCGCGCCAGCTGATGGCGACGGCCCCCGGCGCGGATACCGAAATCGTCATCGCCGCCTGTTATCTGCACGATCTGGTCAATCTCCCGAAAAACCATCCGGAGCGCCACCTGGCCTCGCGTCGTTCGGCCAGTCTGGCCCGTGTTCTGCTCGCCGAAGCGGGCTACCCCGCCGCCAAGCTCGACGCGGTGGCGCATGCGATCGAAGCGCACAGTTTTTCCGCGAATATCGAACCGATCACGCTGGAGGCGCAAATCGTCCAGGACGCCGACCGCCTTGACGCACTGGGCATGATCGGCATCGCGCGGCTATTCTACATCGCGGGCCGCCTCGGGCACCGCCTCGCCCACCCCGACGATCCGCTCGCCCTGGCGCGGGAGCTGGACGATACGGCCTATTCGCTGGATCATATCGTCGTCAAGCTCGCCGGATTGCCGGACAGGATGCGCACCGAAGCGGGCCGGCGGCTGGGATGGGAGCGTCTCGAAACCGTGATGGCGTTCCGCGAAGCCTTCGCCAAAGAATGGCACCCCGACGGGATCGAACCATAAAAAAAGGAGGACCGAAGTCCTCCGAGAAGCCTTGATACCACGGTTTACTGCAAAACCCTCATTTCCAGGTCGCCGGCAGTTTGTAGCCGGCGAACTTGGCGCTCGCCCACTTGCGGAATTCCGGCGAATTGTAGGCCGCCACCACATCCTTGGCCCACGGTTTGGCCAGATCCGCGCTGCGAACCACGCCCCAGTTCACGTAGGCATAGCTCTTTTCCTGATAGATCGCTTCGGTCAGCTTGATGCCGGAACTCGTCGCATAGTTGCCGTTGATCACCGCGAAGTCGGCGTCATTGCGCGCGCGCGGCAGTTGGGCTGCCTCCAGCGGCACGATCTTGATCTTCTTCGCATTGGTGGCGATGTCGCGCTCCGAGGCGGTCAGCGGATTGATGCCCGGCTTGAGGGTGATCCAGCCAAGGTCGGACAGCATCACCAGCGCGCGGGCGAAGTTGGACGGGTCGTTCGGCGCGGCGAGCGTGGAGCCCGCCTTCACATCCTTGAGCGCCTTGATCTTGCCCGGATAAATCCCCAGCGGCGCGGTCGGCACCTGGAAGGCCGGCGACAGGCTCAGTTTGTGTTCCTTCACGAAGGTATCGAGATACGGCTTGTGCTGGAACACGTTCACATCCAGCGAGCCTTCCTGCAGCGCCAGATTGGGGCGCACGTAATCGGTGAACTCAACCAGCTTCACCTTGTAACCCTGCTTTTCCAGGATGGGTTTGATCGACTGGCGCACCATGTCGCCGAAGTCTCCGACCGTCGTGCCGATGACGATCTCCTTTTTGGCCGGATCGGCCGCCACGGCGGCGCCGGACAGGAACAGACCCAGGAGGACGGAGATGGCGGTTTTGCTTGCGAAGTGTTTCATGCAGTTTTCCTCTTTCTTAACGCTTGTCGAGGCGGGCGGCCAGCCGGTTGCCCGCGAATTGGATCAGTTGCACGATGGCGACGAGCAGCAGCACCATCGCCACCATGACCTCGGTCTGGAACCGGTAGTAGCCGTAACGGATCGCCAGGTCGCCGATGCCGCCGCCGCCCACCACGCCGGCCACGGCCGAGTAGGACAGAAAGCTGATGGTCAGGATGGTCAGCGCGGAAATCAGTCCCGAGCGCGCCTCGTTGAGCAGCACGGAGACGATGATACGCAACGGGCCGGCGCCCATGGCTTCGGCCGCCTCCACCACGCCGCGCGGAATCTCGCGCAGCGTCTGTTCCACCAGGCGGGCGAAATACGGTACGGCGGCGAACGAAAGGGGCACCGCGGCGGCGAACGGCCCGATCGTCGATCCGGCCAGAATGCGGGTCACCGGTCCCAGCGTCACCAGCAGAATGATGAACGGAAAGGAGCGCACCAGGTTCACGAACCAGCCGAGCACGGCATTGACAACGCGGTTGGCGAACAATTGTCCGGGCTGGGACAGATAGAGCCAGATGCCCAGCGGACCGCCGAGCAGGATGGCGCTCGCCAGACCGATGGACAGCATCTGGGCGGTTTCCAGGCAGGCCTGAATGATTTCCGGGCTGAGCGACTGCAGATTGGCGATCGCTTCGCCGAAGGTGATGGCATCCATTACGCGGCCTCCAGAAGCGAAATGGCCAGTTCCGAGCGGGCATCCACTTCGCCACCGGCAATGTCCATGATTTCGACGACCGACCCGCTGTCGAGCAGGGCGGCGCGGTGGCAGATCGAACGGATCACGCCCATCTCGTGCGTCACGATCACCACCGTCACGCCGAAGCGCTGGTTGATCTCGGACAGGCAGTCAAGAATGGATTGCGTGGTGCGCGGATCGAGCGCCGAGGTCGGCTCGTCGGCCAGAATCACCTTGGGACGCGAAGCCATGGCGCGGGCGATGCCGACGCGCTGCTTCTGTCCGCCGGACAGCTGCGCGGGGTAGTGGGCGGCGCGGTCTGACAGATGCACGATGTCGAGGCACTCGGCCACCCGTGACTTGATATCCGCTTTTGACCAGCCGGCCACTTCCAGCGGGAAAGCGATGTTGTCGGCGACGGTGCGGTTGGCCATCAGATTGAACTGCTGGAAAACCATGCCGATATTCTGACGCGCCTCGCGCAACGCCCGGCCGGACAGGCCGGTGAGTTCGCGATCGCCGACCAGAACGGAACCGGAATCGGGCCGTTCGAGCAGATTGATCAGGCGCAGCAGGGTCGATTTGCCCGCCCCGGAAAACCCGATGAGGCCGAAGATTTCCGCTTCGCGAATGGACAGCGTTGTCGGTTTGACGGCGGTGAACCAGCCACCATCGGGGCGCTGGAACCGTTTCTCGACCTGGTTAAGATGAATCATCGAAAACTCCCAAAAAGCAGAAAGCCCGCCGGTTTGCGGCGGGCTTTCTGCTGTGGAAATCTTCAACGACATCGGGAAGACATGCAGCCTGTGATGAAACGGGCTACCCACGCTTTAGCTGTTTAACGCCCGCAAGCTGTGTCAAATCGGCGATCAATTGTTGAGACAAATTGAACAGGGATTTCCCGTTCAGGTCAAGCCACCGGCCGCAAATCCCCCAAAAAACGTCTCAAAAATGAAATTATACGTCGTTTTTCATTCTTTCAACACCAAGGTCGCCTCAATCGGCAAGTGATCGGACAAATGACTCCACGGCGCCCCGCGCAGCACTTTGGCTTCGGTGGCCACCAGGCCGCGCGCATAGATGCGATCAAGGGCGAGCAGCGGCAGTCGCGCCGGGAAACTCGCCGCATGCCGTCCATGCAGAGTCTGAAACACCTCCTCGAGCCCAGAATCGCGCAACAGATCGGCGCTGGCCGCCCCGCTCCAGTCATTGAAGTCGCCGGCGAGAATCAACGGCATGTCCTCGGGAATTTCGCCGCGGATATAGCTTCCCAGTTCCCTGCACTGTTTGCGGCGGTCGTGGCCCAGGAGATTCAGGTGCACGCACAGCGCCGCCACGGAACGGCGCCAGTCGCGCGGCGTGACACGACAGTGCAGCAGACCGCGCCGCTCGAAGGCATTGACGGAAATATCGCGGTTGCACCAGGTCTCAACGGCATGGCGTGACAGCAGCGCATTGCCATGATGCCCATGATCGTAGGCGGCATTGAGCCCGTAGGTGGCCTTGCAGTTCAGGTGACGGGCGAGAAAGTGATGCTGGGGAACGGCGGGCCAGGCGGGGTGACGCAGGGCCCGCAGCGCATTGCGTCCCTGCACCTCTTGCAGGAACACCAGATCCGGCGCGAGGGAGCCCAGCGCACGGGCGATATCGTCGACGCGCACATGACGGTTCAGTGGAGACATCCCCTTGTGGATGTTGTAACTGACCACCCTGAGCGGTTTCATCGTTATCTTTCGGTCAACCCCAGCTTACCCTGCAGGCGCAGGATCGCCTCGGCGTTCGACGGGGAAAACACCGCCCTTGCCGCCTGCCGCCAGTCCACCCAGCGCCAGGCGATATGTTCATCCGGCGACAAGACCACGGGAACGGGCGCGGGCAGGCACAGGCCGAAGGCGTGTTCGACGTTGTGGGTCACGCCCTCCGGATAGCGGTGGCGCCATTGCGGATAGATTTCGTAGCGCGTGGAGTAGCCCCAATCGGCGAACTTCAGCTCGTCGCCGCAAAGCCCCGTCTCCTCGGCCACTTCGCGGCGCGCGGTCTCGAGCAGCGTTTCCCCGCCTTCGCGACTGCCGGTCACGGACTGCCACAAACCGGGACGATCCGCGCGTTCGATCAGCAGCACCTCGCCCGCGACGGTATGGATGACGACCAGTACCGACACCGGCTGCTTGAGCCCCATGCCCTTCCCTCCGTCAGTCACTGTCAACAACCGGTTCCCTGGCATTGACGATGCGCACCTCGCGCTGAGGATACGGCATGGTGATGCCGTTTTCCTTGAAGCAGCGCCAGATGGCCAGCAGCAATTCCGATTTCAGCCCCAGAAAACCGTTTTCCGGGTCGAGCACCCAGTAGCCGAGCTCCAGGGTGATGCTGCTGTCCCCGAAATTGACCAGATAGGCGTTCGGCGCCGGATCCACCGCGATGCGCGGATGCCGCGCGATGCCGCGCAACAGCCCGAGCGCCATGTCCAGATCCGTATCATACGCCACCGTGACGCTGATGCTGGTCCAGATTTTCTTGTCGGAGTAGGACTGGTTGATCACGGTATTGGCGATCAGGGTATCGTTCGGCACCAGCGCCTCGGAGCCATCCAGCCCCTTGAGCACCACATAGCGCGAGGTGATCTTGCTGACATAGCCGACACGGTTGTCGATCATCAGCCTGTCGCCGATGCGGATGGAGCGGTCCAGCAGGATGATGAAGCCGGAAATGTAGTTGCTGGCGATCTTCTGCAGACCCAGACCAAGACCGACACCGACCGCGCCGCCGAATACCGACAGCACCGTCAGATCGATGCCGAGCACCGGCAGCGCGATCAGCACGGCGGAAACCACGAGCAGGGTGCGGGTCAGCTTGGCGAGGACGAGGCGCAGGTTCTCATCGAGCTCGCTCAATTGCATCAGGCGCTTTTCGATCGCCCGGCTGAGCGACAGGGCTCCCAGTACGATGACCGAGATCCAAAGCAGCGCGGTCAGCACCATCAACAGGTCAAGCTGCGTCTTGCCGACCCGGAAGGTGATCGACTGCAAGCCGTCGAGCACGTAATCGTCGAGGTTGCCGGCCCAGGCGACGAACGCCATCCAGCACAGCATCGCCACCATCTGCTCGGTGCGCTGTTCGAAACGTCCCCGCGGCAAGGCCTGCCGGAGCAATGCCGCCAGCACGCGGATCACCGTCATCCAGAACAGCATGGCGGAAATCACCTGGAGCACGTGGGCGCGATGACCGAGCACCAGCACCCAGATCACCGAGCACAGCACCACCAGCACCTGGGCGGACAACGGCAGCACCATCCGGTAGCCCACATAAGGCAGAAAATGCTCCAGGCGCTCGGGCTGGCCGGTGAACCAGCGCTGGAACACCTTGCGCGACACCCACATGCCGGCCAGCACGCAAAGACCGGCAATGACAAGCTCGATCAGACCGTACGAGGTCGACAGCCAGTCCGCCATCGCCTGCAGGCCCATGTCTTCCTTGCGGTAGATCATTCGGCCACTCCTCCGGTTTCGTCGGCACGCAAACCCTGCTCGGAGAGCCGCAGCACGCGCTGGGCGCGGCCGGCCAGTTCGATGTCGTGCGTGACGATCAGCAGGCTGGTTCCCAGCCCTTCATTGAGTTCCATCAGTAAATCGAACACCTGCGAAGCGGTATGGACATCCAGGTTGCCGGTCGGCTCGTCGGCCAGCAGGCAGGCCGGACGGGTCACCATCGCCCTGGCGATGGCGGCGCGCTGCCGCTCCCCGCCCGACAACTCGCCAGGCTTGTGTTCCAGGCGCTTGCCCAGACCCACGCGCGCGAGGATCGCACCGGCTTCCCGCGCCGCGTCCGCGCGCTTTTCGCGGCGGATGAGCAAGGGCATCATGACATTCTCCAGGGCGGTGAACTCCGGCAGCAAATGGTGGAACTGATAGACGAACCCGAGCTTGCGGTTGCGCCACTGGCCGCGCTCGGCCTCGCTCATCGCGGCCATGTCCCGCCCGAGTACCGTGACGCTCCCCGATGTCGGGATATCGAGCCCCCCCAGAAGATGCAGGAGGGTACTCTTGCCGGAGCCCGACGCGCCGACGATGGCCACCCGCTCCCCGGCTTTCACGTCCAGATCGATGCCGTCGAACACGGTCACGTTCAGGTTGCCTTCGGCATAGGTTTTGGACAAGCCCCGGCAGTTCACCACATCAGTCATCACATCACTCATAGCGCAACGCCTCGGCAGGCTGGGTACGCGCCGCGCGCCAGCTCGGATACACCGTCGCCAGGAGGGCGAGCAGCAGGGAAATCACGGTGATCGTCAGCACATCCCCGCTCTGGACATCGGTCGGCAGATAATTGATGCCATAGACATCGGCCGACAGCAAGGGTTCGCCGATCACCCACTCGATAACGGCAAAGATCCGGTCCATGTTGGCGCACACCGCAAGCCCGCCCAGCACGCCGGCGATCGTTCCTCCAACGCCCGCCACGCTGCCCTGGATCATGAAAATCCGCATCACGCTGCCCGGCGAGGCGCCGAGCGTGCGCAGGATGGCGATGTCGGCCTGCTTGTCGGTGACCACCATCACCAGCGTCGAGACCAGGTTGAACGCCGCCACGGCGACAATCAGGGTAAGGATGATCGTCATCATGCGTTTTTCGACCTGCACGGCCCGGAAGTATTCGGCGTTCATGTCGGTCCAGTCCGAGACCGTGTCCTCGGGCGGCAAGGCCGAGGCGAGCGAGCGCTTGACCGCGGGCGCGGCCATCGCGTCGTCAAGCTTCAGGCGCAGGCCCGATACGCTATCGCCCATGCGGAACAGCACCTGGGCATCGCGCAAATGAATCATCGCCAGCGAGGAGTCCCAGTTGAACGCCGCCGCCCGGAAAATCCCCACCACCGTGAATTGCTTCAGGCGCGGCACCATGCCGGCCGGTGTCACATTGCCCTGCGGGGTGATCAGCGTCACTTTCTCGCCGATACCGACACCGAGCTGATGCGCCAGCCCCGCGCCGAGGAGGATGCCGAACTCGCCCGGCTTGAGATTATCCATACGGCCGCGCACCATGTTGCGTCCGATATCGACCACACCATCCTCGCGGGCAGGATCGATGCCGCGCACCACGGCGCCGCTTTGCTGCCCCGCCGAGGCGAGCAGCGCCTGCGCGTTCACGTAGGGCGCGGTGGCCTTGACGCGGGCGTCGCGACGCGCGACCGCGTCGACACCTCTCCAGTCGGCCAGTTGCGCCTGGTAATTGCTGACCTCGATGTGGGAGACGATGCCCAGAAAACGCCCGCGCACCTCTTTCTGGAATCCGTTCATCACGGACAGCACGATGATCAGCGCCGCGACGCCCAGCGCGATGCCGATCACCGACACCAGGGAAATGAAGGAAATGAAACCATTGCGGCGGCGGGCGCGCAGATAGCGCAGGCCGATGAACGCCTCGAAGGTTTGTAGCATGGTCCGTCTTTCAGGATTGATAGGGGTTGTGCAGCTCGCGCATCAGCTGGGCGAGAAAATCGCGCACCTGATGTTCGTCGCATCCCATCAGGATCGCGTCCTCGAAGGCGTCCTGCGCCATCTGGGCGAGTTCCTCGAGGTTTTCCCGCATCACTTTGATTTTCTCGACACAGGCGACCACATTGCCTTCCGGGTCGCGCCACACGGGTAATTCGATAGCCACGTTGTTTGTCCCATCCCGTTTCCGGGCTCGTATGAATGAAAAACGGCCGCCTTGGGCGGCCGTGCCAAGAGGTCAGCGCTTCTTGGCTTTCTTGCCCTTTTTGCCGGGACTCGCGGCGCTCTTGCCCGGTTTGGCGGACTTGTCCTTGCCCGGCTTGTCGGTGTTGCCGGCCTTGGCGCTCTTGCCCTTGGCCGGCTTTTCCGCCGCGGCGGCCTTGGCGGTCCTGGCCGCCTCCTGCCTGCACTTGCGGCCCCGGGCTCCCTTGGCGCACTTGATGACCGGCGCGGCGGCTGCGGTCGCCGGCGCTTTCCCCGCCGGGGCAGCCTCGGCGTTGCGCACGCGGATCTCCACCGGCTCGGCCTGTCCCACACCCCGCGCCACTCGGCGGGCGCCGTTGTAGCGCCCCACCCAGTAGGACTGGTTGATGTTGGCCACTTCAATATTCTTCCCGGTGCGGGGCGCATGGATGAACTTGCCGTTCCCCATATAGATTCCCACATGGGAATTGGCAAAACCCCGCGTATTGAAAAACACCAAGTCGCCCGGGGCCAGCTCGCCCTTGTCGACAGCCCGGCCGGTTCTGGCCATTTCCGCCGACGTCCGCGGCAGATTGACCTTCAGCGACTTCTGGAATACGTATTGGATGAAGCCGCTGCAATCGAGACCCGTGGTCGGAGACGAGCCACCGAACTTGTAGGCGACGCCCAGCAGGCTCACCGCCTGCAGCAGCAGGTCGCCGACGGCGTCCTCGCCAGGCGAGGTCAGCTTGGAAATCGGATCATCCTGAGAGGACTCGGCGGCCGGACGGTCTTCCTTCTGGGACTTGTCGGGCGCGGCATGGCAGAATGTCATGAAACCCGCCAACACCATGGCCATTAGACGAAGTTGCAATTTCATAGGCCGAACTCTATCGGACAGGGCCGGTAGTGTAAAGCCAAGGTGAACAACTGGAACCCTCATGCTCAGAGAAACCTTTGTTGCAATGCGTGATCTGCCGCGTCTCAAAGAGATCAGCGGAATATTAATTCGTCATGGACTGGGTGAATTCACCCGCCGCCTGCGCCTGCCGCGCGCCATGGAAAAAGCGGGCGAATGGCTCAACCTGAAGCTCAACGACGGCAACGAGCACCTGCCACCGCCGGTGCGCGTCAGGCTGGCATTCGAAGAACTCGGTCCCACTTTCATCAAGCTCGGACAGATTCTCTCCACGCGGGTGGATGTGTTTCCCGCCGAATGGATCACCGAATTCGAAAAGCTGCAGAGCCACGTCCCGCCGATCGCGCCGGAACGCGTGCCCCAACTGATCAATGCCGCCCTCGGCAGCCCTCCGGAAATACTCTTCAAGAGCTTCGATTTCACGCCGATAGGCTCCGCGTCGATCGCCCAGGTGCACCGCGCCATACTGCACGACGGCACCGAGGTCGCCGTGAAAATCCGCCGCCCCGGCATCGTCGACAAGGTGGAAGCGGATCTACGCATCCTCGCCCATCTTGCCGACCTGATCGAGCTGGAGTTCCCCGACACCCGGCGCTTTCAGCCGCGCGAGATCGTCAGCCAGTTCGCGCGCTCGCTCAAGCGCGAGATGGACCTGGCCGTCGAGGCGCGCAACATGGAGCGCTTCGCGCGGGATTTCGCCGGCGATCCGTGCGTCATCGTCCCCCATGTGTTCTGGGACTACACCAACCCGGCGATCAATGTGCAAAGCTACATCGACGGCATTCCGGCGAGCGAACTGGCACACCTCGAGGATCATGGACTCGATCCTGTCGCGCTCGCCCACAAGGGCGCCGACGCCGTCCTGAAAATGATCCTCGTCAACGGCTTCTTTCACGCCGACCCGCACCCGGGCAATGTGTTCTTCCTCAGAGACGAGCGCATCGCCTTTATCGACTTCGGCATGGTCGGCCGCATCAGCCACCAGCGCCGCGACGAAATCGTCGACCTGCTCGCCGCGCTGGCCGAGCGCAACGAAGCCTCCATCCTCGATGTACTGGTCGGCTGGACCGGCTCCACACCGGTCGATGAACAGAAATTCGCCTATGACATCAGCGACTTTCTGTTCCAGTACGAGCACCTGCCGCTCAAGGATGTCGACATCAGCCGCCTGATCAGCGACATCATGGCGCTGATCCGGGACCACTCCATCGTGCTGCCGCCCGATATGGCCATGCTGTTCAAGGCGCTGATCACCCTGGAAGGATTGGGGCGTCAGCTGGATCCGGGATTCCAGCTCGTCGAGCACCTGAGCCCCTTCGTGCGCCGCCTGATCCTCGACCGCTATCGCCCCGAAACCCTGCTCAAGCGCGGCCGCCAGACCATCAGCGACGCGATCGGCATGATTTCCGGCCTGCCCCGCGACCTGATCCGACTGGGCAAGGAAATCCGCCAGGGCAAGTTCCGAATCAATCTGGACCTCAAACGTCTGGATGCCTTCGGCAAACAGATCGACCGCAGCGTCAATCGGCTGACCATGGGTATAGTGACAGGCGCGCTGATCATCGGTTCCTCGATTGTCATGACTGTTAACGCCGGCCCCAAGCTTTTCGGGTTGCCTTTCCTGGGTTTCATCGGCTTTTTGCTGGCCATGATCAACAGCATATGGCTTGTCATGTCGATCTGGCGGGCGGGCAAAATGGACTGAATTTCATACCATGGCCCCTGTTCAAGAGGACAGGCGGCATGACAAAACGGAGCGATTGACATCGCAAATGATAATGATTAGCATTTGCAAACATCAACCGTAACGAGGAGTTCGCATCGTGAATGCCATGCTGGTCGGAGCCGACACCCTGGGCAACATCCCTGACGTACTCAGCGGGTACGGCATTACCATCCAACGCCACCTGAGCGGCCGCAACCGCTCGCACCAACGCAAGCTCGACCGGCTGCCGGCCGGTACCGATCTGTTGATACTGTTCACGGATTTTCTCGGGCACAACGTGATGCGTCATTTCCGCGAATTGGCGCAGGAGCACAACATCCGCTTCATCGCCTGCCGCCGGTCCGTGTGCTCACTCAAAACCTGCCTTGACGGCGCGGGCATCGGTGAAAAAACCTGCGCGGCCTGCCCGAACGACTGTCCCAACGCGTCAAGGCGCAAGGCGCACTGACACGGGACCTTTCCCCGCGAAGCCATTCTGAAGCTCATGTTGCCGGGCCGCGCGCCCGGCTTTTTTTGCCCCCGCTCAGCCGCGGCAGAACGCCACGGCCTCTTCGAGACGCTCCACCGCATGGATTTCCAGGCCCTCCACCGGCTGTCGCGGAGCGTTCGCCCGGGGAACGATGGCGCGGGCAAAACCGAGCTTGGCCGCCTCCTTGAGACGCTCCTGGCCCCGCGCCACCGGCCGCACCTCGCCGGCGAGTCCCACCTCGCCGAATACGACGAGTTTTTCCGGCAGGGGGCGATTGCGCAACGACGACACGATGGAAAGGATGACGGCGAGATCCGCCGCCGGCTCGGCGATCTTCACGCCGCCGACGGCATTGAGAAACACATCCTGATCGAACGCCGCCACGCCGGCGTGGCGGTGCAGCACGGCCAGCAGCATCGCCAGGCGGTTCTGCTCGAGCCCGACGGTCAGCCGCTTGGGCTGGAAGCCGTGGCAATCATCGACCAGCGCCTGCACTTCGACCAGCAGCGGACGCGTGCCCTCCTGGGTGACCAGCACGCAGGAGCCGGCCACGTCGTCGCGGTAGGACGACAGAAAAATCGCCGAGGGGTTGGAGACGCCGCGCAGTCCGCGTTCGGTCATCGCGAAAATCCCCAGCTCGTTGACCGCGCCGAAACGGTTCTTGATGGCGCGGATCATCCGGTAACTCGAATGCGTGTCGCCTTCGAAGTACAGCACCGTGTCGACCATGTGCTCGAGCACGCGCGGACCGGCCAGCGCGCCTTCCTTGGTGACGTGGCCGACGAGGATGATGGCGGTGCCGGTTTCCTTGGCCATGCGCGTCAGCTGGGCGGCGCATTCGCGCACCTGAGACACCGAGCCCGGCGCCGAGGTCACCTGCTCGGTGTACAGGGTCTGGATCGAGTCGATCACCACGACTTCCGGCGCCTCCTTGCGGATGGCCGGCAAGATCGCCTCAAGCCGGATCTCCGCCAAAAAACGCACCCGCGACGGATCGACGGCGAGGCGCGAGGCGCGCAGGGCGATCTGCTGGGGGGATTCTTCGCCGGACACGTACAGCACCTTGCGGCGCTCGCCGGTGGCCGACAGCGCCTGCAAGAGCAGCGTGGATTTGCCGATGCCGGGGTCGCCGCCGATGAGGATCACCGCGCCGCGCACGATACCGCCGCCGAGCACGCGATCCAGTTCGTCGATGCCGCACGGATCGCGCGGCACTTCCTCGGCGGTCACATCAGAGAGCAACTGCACCGAAGAGCCGGTCGACCAGGACTGAAAGCGACCGCCGCCGGAGGCGGGGGAGGAAACGGTTTCGCTCAGGGTGTTCCAGGCGCCGCAATGCGGGCACTGTCCCTGCCACTTGGGCGTCTGCCCCGCGCATTCGCCGCAGGTGTATACGGTTTTTATCTTGGCCATTCGCCGTTCATTCGGCCGGCTTGGGCTCGGGCTTGGCCGCGCCCCTGCCGTCCTTCTGGTTCAATTCGTTGATCAGGTTGAGGATCTTGCGATTCTCGCCACCATGGCCCGCGCGTTTTTTGCTGTCCGACGCATTCTGCTTCTTGATGGCGGCAAGCACGGCCTCGACCTGAGGGTCGTTCTTGGCCATGCGATCCGCCTCTTCGCTCGTCAGGTGCTTGCGTTCGGCGCTTTGCGGCGCCGAAGCCGCGGCGGAGCGCGAAGCATCGGCCCGGGGCGCCTGAGCCGCCGGCGCCGATGCCACGGGCTCGGCGGGCCGCTCCATCTCGCCAAGCTTCTGCTTGACCATGTATTCCTGCATCTCGCGCCAGCCGGCGTAGATGGCCGCCTTGTCGGCATCGGGGTTGCGCAGGTAACACTCCTCGAGGGAGCGTCCGGTCTGACGGCATGCCGCTCCGATCGCCTTGTTGGCGTCTTTGGACAGGCCGGTCACATTGGTCAGCCAGTTGCAGGCCGACAGCGACAGGACAATGGGCAACAGCAAGAGCACCCGCATGGCGCGTCTCCTCAGGGTCGGACCGTACGCAAGTCAAGCTCGATGATCTCGCCGCTGCGACCACGGCTCTCGCGGCTCATCCAGAACAGAAAATGCGGCATGAGATCGGCAATCTGGGCGCGCTCGGTCTTGTCTTCTCCGGGATGGGTGCGGGTACGCTGCGGCGAATTGACCGGACCGGGCACCAGGAGGTTGACGCGCAAACCGGGGAACATGTCCCACTCGCTGGCCGCCACCTGCGTCAGGTAGCCCAACCCCTGCTTGGAGGCGCCGAACGCCCCCCAGAACGCGCCGGGATGCAGGCCGTGGGTTTCGCCGACGAACAGCACGGAGGCGTCCTCCGCGTCCTTGAGCAGGGGCAGGCAGGCCCGGGTCAGCGCGAACGGCGCGACGGTGTTGACCCGGTACTGGTTCATCCACTCCTCGATGCCCTGGTTGACCAGCGGCGACGAGGCGTAAAAGTGCGAGGCGCAGTGCACGATGCCGTCCAGGCGCCCGAACGTTCCCTTGATCTGGTAGGCCAGATTATTGAACTCCGTCTCCGTGGCGGTCAGCAGATCGAGGGTGATGGCGGCGGGTTCGGCAAGCCCTTCCCCGACAATGCCGTCGTACACGGCTTCCAGCCCGCGCACGCTGCGCGCGAGCAGCACCACGGAGGCGCCGTGGCGCGCATAGCATTCGGCCACGGCCCGGCCAATCCCCTGGGAAGCGCCGGTAACCAGAATCACCCGGCCGGCCAGACAGTCTTTTGCGAATTCGTTGATCATCTTCACTTTGCGTTCTGAGTAAAATCGTGCAGCAGGGCCCGAGCGGCGGAGATTCCGCTACGCACGGCCCCTTCCAGCGTGGCCGGATAGTCGGAGGCGACCCAGTCGCCGGCCAGATACATGGAGTGTAGCCCGAAGCGGGTCGCCGGACGAGCCAGGCCGACGCGCGCGGCGAAGGTGGCCCGCTTCTCGACGATGATCCGGTAGCGCTCCGGCTCGGGCAGCGCGGGGTCGATCTCCCGGACTTCCTGGACAAGCCGGCGGACCAGCACGTCCCGGTCGGCGACCTCGTCTTCCCGCGGCGCGCTGATCACCGCCGCCACCATGCCGGTCTCGCCGGTCAGCAAATCGCGGTCGAACAGCCAGTGGGCGCCATCGCGCACGCCGCACATCGAAACCGGCAGGTTGACCGGCACCGGGAATTGCAAGTACACGGTATATATCGGACAGTAATCGAATGCCTTGACGGCCGACAACAGTCCCTCATCGTCGACCAGTCCGTCCAGATGGTAGGGCGCCACGGCCAGCACCACGGCATCGAAGGTCTCGTCTCCGATTCGCCAGTTTCCGGCGTCGCCGGCAATCCCGGCGACCCGTTCGCCAAAACGCAGCCGCACCCCCTGCCCGCCAAGCCATGCGCAAGCCGGCAAGGGGAACAGTTCGGACAGATCGCTGCGCGGCAGCAGAAGATCGCTGTCGCCGCGCTCGCCGCCCAGGCTGTCGCGCAGGACATTGGCCAGAATCTGCGCCGAAGCGATATCGACGGGAGTATTCATCGCCGAGAGCACCAGAGGATGCCAGAACAGCCGGCACAGCGTGTCGCTCTGGCGTTCCCGCGCAAGCCAGCGCGAGACCGGCATGTCTTCGTCAAGCCGCCATCCGGCGAGCTTCAGGCGCGTCAGCGCGCGGGCCAGAAGGTATTTGTCCTTCCAGCCTATGCCGCGGGCAAGGACAAGACCCGCCAGAAGATGCAGCGGCGCCGGCAGCGGCGGGCACCACATGCGCAGGCCGCGCGGCCGGTACCAGCGCAATGAGGTGCGCTCGAACAGCGTTTCCGGATCCGCGCCGACCTTGCGCATCAGGGCCAGCGTGTCGCGATAGGCGCCGATCAGGATATGCTGGCCGTTGTCCAGGAAGCGCGAAGCGGTTTCGACCCGGCGCGCGCGCCCTCCCGCCTCGCGGCCCGCTTCGAAAAGCGTCACGTCGGCCGACCCCGCGAGTTCCACGGCGCAGGCAAGTCCGGACCAGCCGGCGCCGACGATGGCGACGCGCGGTGTCATGGGCGGTATCCGAACGTCCAGGTTTTCCAGGCGAGCCACAGCTTGCGCACCGGGGTCAGCGACAGGCGCTGATTGAGCACCTTGGCCGGCCCGTCCAGCGCGATCTCGTCGAGCGTGGCGCGGTAGATCGCCGCCATCAACAGACCGGGACGCTGCGCCTTGCGGTCGGCGGCGGGCAGCTTCGCCCAGGCCGCGGCATAACGCTCCCGGGCGCGCTCGATCTGAAACCGCATCAGCGCCTCGAACTCGGGCGTTTCCTTGCAGGACAGGATATCGGCGGCCGGAACGTTGAAGCGTTCCATCTCCTTCATCGGCAGATAGATGCGTCCGAGCCGGGCATCCTCGCCGACGTCGCGGGCGATATTGGTCAGCTGGAAAGCGATGCCGAGCTCGTGAGCGTAATCGAGCGTCGCCGGATCGACGAACCCGAAAATCCGCGCCGCCAGCTGACCGACCACACCGGCCACCTTGTGGCAGTACACCAGCAAGTCATCGATGCTGTCGTAGCGCGCGTACTTCAGATCCATCTCCATGCCGTCGATGATTTCCGCGAGCAGCGCCTTGTCCAGCGAGAAGGCTCCGACATGCGGAGCCAGGGCACGCGTCACGGGATGGTCGGGCTTGCCGTCGTACAGGCGGTCCAGTTCGCCGCGCCACCAGCCAAGCTTGGTACGGGCGACGTTCTCGTCGTGGCACTCGTCGACCACATCGTCGACTTCGCGGCAGAAGGCATACAGCGCGGTGATGGCGCGGCGGCGCGTTTCAGGCAGAAAGCGGAAGCTGTAATAGAAGCTCGACCCGCTGGACGCCGCCTTCTCTTGGCAATATTGATCGGGAGTCACGCCCCGCTCCTGTTCTGGTTATATCGTGGTTGTTCGGACTCAGCGCGCCAGCAGGGCGCGGCGAATCATGTAAAGCCAGTCTTTCCAGTTCAACACCGGGCGAGACGCGAACACGTCGCCGCCCGATTCGTGCAACCTGGACAAAATCCTGTCCCCCCCGAGGATGATCATGCGCAACTCGAATCCCAGACGCCCGGGCAGTTGGCGTCCGAGCGGCGCGCCGCCTTGCAGCATGCGGCGGGCGCGATCGATCTGGAACAGCATCATCGGCGTCCACATCGGCGACGGGCGGCCCGACGCGGCACCGGCGCCGATGTCCGCCTCGGTCAGGCGAAATCGCGCCAGATCCTCGGCGGGCAGGTAGACCCTGCCCTTCTTCCAGTCGACGGCCACATCCTGCAGGAAGTTGATCAACTGCAACGCGGTGCAGATGCCGTCGGACATCGCGACACGCCGCGAATCGGTCTCTCCGAATATCGCCAGCATCAGGCGTCCGACCGGATTGGCCGAGCGCCGGCAGTAATCGACCAGCTCGGCGAAGTTCTGGTAGCGGGTCTTGACCACGTCCTGGGAGAACGCGGACAAAAGGTCGTAAAACGGTTCGAGCGGCAAGTCGTGCGCGGCAATCGCCTCGCCCAGGCGCGCCATCATCGGCATGTGCGGCGCGACGCCATCGCGCACCCGGTCAAGCTCCAGCCGCAATTCGTCAAGCATCGCCAACCGCTCGGCGGCCGCCATCTCCCCCTCGTCGGCCACATCGTCGGCGTACCGTGCGAAATGATACACGGCATGCACGGCCTTGCGCATGCGGCGCGGCAACGCCAGGGACCCGACCGGAAAGTTTTCGTAGTGACCGACTGACATTCGCGTGCAGCCCGAAGAGTTGTAATGACAAAACGGATTATACCCTGACATTGACTTGAATATTTCACCGCCTGTCGCCGCATTTTCCCTTTACAAGCACAAATGCCGCACCTATAATGCGCCCCACTGTGTTTGGAACACGGGGCTATAGCTCAGCTGGGAGAGCGCTTGCATGGCATGCAAGAGGTCAGCGGTTCGATCCCGCTTAGCTCCACCAAAAACACTTCCCGGCAGTACCGACAAGTACCAGACAACCCGCACTAGCAAAGGCTATGCGGGTTTTTTGTTGCCTATCCGTTCCAGAGAATGCCAATTGAATCCGTGGGTATCAGGGGGTATATTTTTGGGTAGAAACCTATGTCATCAAGGTCGATACCCCCAACCCAATGAAAGGCTGACAGATGCCGCTCACCGATTCAGCAATCAAAAACGCCAAACCCAAGGCGGATGGCAAGATCGCAAAGTTCGCAGATGGGCAAGGTCTGAGTCTTCGGGTCATGCCCAATGGGGCAAAAACTGGCGCATGAAGTATCGCTTCGCAGGCAAGGAGAAGTTGCTTGCCATTGGCGTCTACCCCGAAGTGCCTTTGAAGGAAGCCAGACAAAAGCGCGAGGATGCCCACCGTCAGCTATCTGAGGACATCGACCCCGGTGTACACCGGAAAACCCAGAAGACCGCCAAGGCACTTCAAACAGAAAACCGTGTTGAGGCCGTGGCGCGCGAGTGGTTTGCCAAGCAGCAACCAACGTGGGCAGAAGGGCATGCCAGTAAAGTCATTCGCCGCTTTGAACTCGATGTCTTCCCATGGCTGGGCAGCCGACCTATTGCGGAAATAGAAGCGCCGGAGCTATTGGCCGCATAAGTGCCCAGCGGGTCAAAAGTCCAGCAGATCCGGGGCGATGCCCAGCGCACCTGCGATCATCTCACGATGCTCGGGAGACAGCTCGTCTAGGGCCTCGACCTTGGCATAGTCCGACACGCTGATGCCTGACAGCGCCGCGACGTCGGCCTGTGCTCGCCCCAGATGCTCGCGCCATGCTCGTGCCGGTGTCGCCCCATCAACCAGGCGCCTCACAACGTCGTGCGGAATCGTGCCGCCTCTTTTGTGCGGT
This sequence comes from Paludibacterium paludis, assembly GCF_018802605.1. Lineage (NCBI taxonomy): Bacteria > Pseudomonadati > Pseudomonadota > Betaproteobacteria > Neisseriales > Chromobacteriaceae > Paludibacterium > Paludibacterium paludis. The sequence goes on from NZ_CP069161.1 coordinate 2,810,851, forward strand.
TCGATCTTCTGCAGATCGTCGGCAATCTTGTCGCGCATCGTCTCAAGATCATAGTGAGCCTGCAAATTCAGCCATGATTGTGCATCAGTGCCGAAAAAAGCGGCAAGGCGCAGCGCAGTGTCTGGCGTGATGGAGCGCTTGCCGTGGACAATCTCATTGATGCGGCGCGGCGGCACGCCGATGGCTTTTGCCAACGCGTACTGAGACACGCCAATAGGCTCCAGCCAGTCAAGGGCAAGAATTTCGCCGGGGTGGGCTAATGGAGCTTCACGCATACAACCTCCCAAAGAGCCGGGGCTTCCGCCCCGGCCATCACGTCAATCAGTGGTAATCAACAATCTCGACATCGGAGGCAATCCCGTCCCGGAACCGAAAGCAAACGCGCTACCGCTCATTGATGCGGATGCTGTACTGTCCGATCCGATCCCCCTTGAGTGGTTCCAGCCTGTTGCCGGAAGGGTTCTCAAGAACTCGGATGTTTTTCGTGGCCCCGCCACGACAAGTCATGCCAGGGATTTCAACGGCTTGCCTGCCGGGCCTGGAAATGCCCTTGCCCCGCATAGCCAAGCAGGAGCAAATCCTCGGTAACCAGGACAGCCCCCAGGTGCCGAGCCGTGGCGACAATGATGCGATCCGCCGGGTCCGGATGGCACTCCCAAGGCAAACGCGTGCTAGCCACGGCAACATCCGGCGACAAGGGCGCAATGCGGATACCGGAGATCGACAGCGCCAGCTGCAGCCATTCCCCTACATCACGATCCAGCGACAAACGCCCCTTGCTGACCAGCATGGCGATTTCCCAAGGCGTGATAGCAGAAACATACAGGGTATCCTCCTGAGCGGCCTGCTCGATCAACTCAACGGTTCTGTTGGACAAACGACTGCTGTCACCCTGCATGAGCCATACCAGAACATGCGTATCAATCAAAAGACAAGTCAACGGGCGGCCTCCCAGTCGTTTTCCAAGGGTGCGACAATGTCCGCATCGAGCAGCACACTGCCCTTCAATGCGCCGAATAACTCGGCAGCCGGGGGAATCGGCACAACCTTGGCCACGGCTTTGCCATGTTTGGTAATCACAATAGGCTCCCTTGTCGCCGCCACATCGTCCAGCAATTGCAGACAGCGTGCCTTGAAGGCTCCAGCGCCAATAACGGTTTCCATACACACTCCAACCATGGTCATGAACTATGGTCTTAATCATAGCGCATTGTCGCGCGGACCGCGAAGTTCCTTTCATCCTCCCTTGAGGGATAGGCGTGGAGGTTTCTGCTCTTGTTGCACAAATTCGCCTGCGTGGCAGCTGGGTAAGATTGCGGCACACCCTAGCCCACGCGAAGCAGTAATGTTGTCATCGTTGTTGGCGCAAATCCCGCGCGATGAACCGGTAGCCAGCGTGAGCGACGATGGCGTTCAGGTTGGCCTGGCTATCGTATCGACGCGAAAGATCTTCGCCACCGCATCCGGGTCATCGAAAGACCGGTTGCGAACACTCCGATCGACGCGGCCCAGCTGTTCCAGCGAGAACGCCAGACGATCCGGATCGCACGCCAAATCCGCGCTCGCCACCCCGCAAACGCCCATCGACATCGCCACGGCAACCCCCGCACCCAAGGCAATGCGATCAATTCGCCCCTTTTGGTTCATCAAGACCCGCCTTGCCGTTCTTTTCATCACTGTCGTTGCCCCTTTCATTGGCCACAGGCGTGTCCTGGTCCACCTGCGCCATGCAGTCTATGCAACAAAAATGACAAAAACATTCACACGAAACCTCGGCGGAGACGCCATCGGTACCGGCAAAAAACGGGAAAGGAGAAGGAAGTGAAGACGCGGTGGCCAGTGACCACCGCGTCCTGTGTCACGACGCGGCGTTGCCGGATCGGGAGGATTGGAAAAGACGGCGCACCAGCACGAAGAACAGCGGAACGAGCAGGATGCCGAGCACGGTGGAGGCCACCATGCCGCCCAGCACGCCGGTGCCGATGGCGTTCTGGCCGCCCGAGCCTGCGCCGTTGGCCAGCGCCAGAGGCAACACGCCCAGGCCGAACGCCATCGACGTCATCAGGATCGGACGCAGCCGCATGCGCGCCGCCTCGACCGTCGCCTCGATGAGCTCCATGCCCTGCTCCTGAAGCGACTTGGCGAACTCGATGATCAGGATCGCGTTCTTGGTCGCCAAACCGATGGTGGTCAGCAAACCGACCTGGAAGTAGACATCGTTCGACAGGCCGCGCAACCAGGTCGCCAGCAAGGCGCCGGCCACGCCCAACGGCACCGCCAGCATCACCGAGAACGGAATCGACCAGCTCTCATACAGCGCCGCGAGGCAGAGAAACACCACCAGCATCGATAGCGCGTACAACAGCGTGGATTGGGAACCGGCGAGCCGCTCCTGGTAGGACTGGCCGGTCCAGGCATAGCCGATGCCGGCCGGCAGTTTCGCCGCGATCTCTTCCATCGCCTTCATGGCCGTGCCGGTACTGCGGCCCGGGGCCGCCTGCCCCATGATCTGGACGGAAGGCACGCCGTTATAGCGCTCGAGGCGCGGCGAGGCGTACGTCCACCGGGCCCGGGAGAACACCGAGAACGGCACCATGTCGCCCTTGCTGTTCTTCACGTACCAGCGATCCAGATCCTGTGGCTGCATGCGGTAGCGAGCCTCGCCCTGCATGTAGACTTTCTTGATCCGGCCACGGTCGAGAAAATCGTTCACATAGCTGCCGCCCCACACCGTCGAGAGCATATCGTTGACATCGGCCATATTCAGGCCGAAGGCGCCGGCGCGGGCCGGATCCACCTCCAGCCGGTACTGCGTGGTGTCGTCCATGCCGTTCGGCCGGACACCGACCAGATCAGGGTGCTTGGCCGCCATGCCAAGCAGCTGGTTGCGCGCCTCGACGAGTTTCGCGTGCCCCAGCCCGCCCCGGTCCTGCAGCTGGAAATCGAAGCCGGAGGCATTGCCAAGATCCATCACCGCGGGCGGCGCGAACGCGAACACCATCGCCTCGTGAATGCGCGAAAACGCCCCCATGGCCCGCCCGGCGAGCGCATGAACCTTCTGTTCGGCCGCCGGGCGCCGGCTCCAGTCCTTGAGCATCACGAACGCCATCCCGGCATTCTGGCCGCTGCCGCCGAAACTGAAGCCCGCCACGGAAAACACCGACTCCACATTCGCCTTCTCGCTGACCAGGAAATGGTCCTCGACCTTCTTGAGCACCTTGACGGTATCCTCCTGGGTCGAGTTGGGCGGCAGCTGCACCTGGGCGAACACGATGCCCTGGTCCTCGTCCGGCAAAAAGGACGTCGGCAGCCGCCAGAACAGCACCCCCATGATCGCCACGATGGCCAGATACAGCAGGGCGAAACGGCCGGTTCGGCCAAGAATCCCGCCGACCAGACCCCGATAGCGCTCGGTGCCGCGGTCGAACTGGCGGTTGAACCACCCGAAAAAGCCCTTGTGATACTTCTCGTGCTCCTTGTCCAGCGGCTTGAGCAAGGTCGCGCACAGCGCCGGCGTCAGCACCAGGGCCACCAGCACCGACAGCACCATGGCGGAGACGATGGTGATGGAGAACTGGCGATAGATCACGCCGGTCGATCCCCCGAAAAACGCCATCGGCACGAATACCGCCGACAACACGAGGCCGATGCCCACCAGCGCGCCGGTGATCTGGTCCATCGATTTGCGTGTCGCCTCCCTGGGCGACAGCCCCTCCTCGCTCATCACCCGCTCGACGTTCTCGACCACCACGATGGCGTCGTCCACCAGAAGGCCGATGGCCAGCACCACGGCGAACATGGTCAGCGTGTTGATCGAATAGCCGAAGGCGTACAGCACCCCGAAGGTGCCGAGCAGCACCACCGGCACGGCGATGGTCGGAATCAGCGTGGCCCGGAAGTTCTGCAAAAAGAGATACATGACCAGGAACACCAGCACGATGGCTTCGGCCAGCGTCACGATCACCTCGTGGATGGAAATTCTCACCACCGGCGAGGTATCGAACGCGTAGACCGTTTTCATTCCGGCCGGGTACTGTTTTTCCAGATCGGCGATCGTCTCCCGGACCGCCTGCGCCGTTTTCAGGGCATTGGCGCCCGTGGCCAGGTTGACCGCGATGCCGGTCGCCGGCTTACCGTTGAAGCGGGACACGAAATCGTAACTCTCCCGCCCCAGCTCGATGCGCGCCACGTCCTTCAGCCGCACCACGGAACCGTCGTCATTGACGCGCAATACGATCTGGCCGAACTGGGCCGGCGTGCGCAGCAAGGACTGGGAGGTCACCGTCACGTTGAGTTTCTGCCCCTTGACGGAGGGAGTGCCGCCCAACTGGCCGGCCGACACTTCGGCGTTCTGCGCGGAAATGGCGGCGCTGACCTCCGCCGGAGTGAACTTGTAACTGAACAGCTTGTTCGGATCGAGCCAGACGCGCATGGCGTAGGGCGCGCCGAACAGTTGCACCCCGCCCACACCGTCGACCCGGCTGATCGGATCGAGCAGGTTGGCCGACGCATAGTCGTCCAGATCGGCGCCATTGAAGTTGCCGTTCTCGGACACGAGGCCGACCACCATCAGGAAATTGGAGACCGATTTGGACACCGAAATGCCCGCCTTCTGCACCACTTGCGGCAGCTTCGGCGTGGCCAGCTGCAGCTTGTTCTGCACCTGCACCTGAGCCACATCGGGATTGACGTTGGCATTGAAGGTCAGCGAAATGGTGACGCCGCCGGCCGAGTCGCTCGTCGACGACATATAGGTCAGCCCGTCCAGCCCCTTCATGTTCTGCTCGATCACCTGGGTCACGGTGTTTTCGATGGTGGAGGCGGAAGCGCCCGGGTAGCTCGCGTTGATGCTGACCTGCGGCGGGGCGATGTTGGGGTACTGGGAAACCGGCAAGCCGGTGATCGCCATCACGCCGGCGAGCATGATGACGATGGCGATGACCCAGGCGAAAATCGGACGGTCGATGAAAAAGCGCGACATGGGTCACTCCCCCGCGCCGGCGGCATGGTCCTGCGGAGCCGGCACCGCCTTGACGGGCATCCCGGGCTGGATATGCTGCAAGCCGCCGACGATCAGCAGATCGCCCGGTTTCAGGCCGGCGCTCACCAGCCATTCGCCATTGACGACGCGCGGTGTCTGCACCACGCGCTGTTCGGCCTTGCCGTCCTTGCCGACCACCATGGCGACCGCCTGCCCCTTGCTGTCCCGGGCGATGACGTTTTGCGGCACGAGGATCGCCTGTTCGCTCACGCCTTCCACAAGACGGGCGCGCACGAACATGCCCGGCAGAAGATCATGCCGCGGATTGGGGAAGACGGCGCGCAGCGTGACCGACCCGGTGCTCGGATTCACCGTCACATCGGAGAACTCCAGCTTGCCCTCCCGGGAATACGCCGAACCGTCTTCGAACATCAGTTTGACGCGCGCCGCCGTGGCGCCCGCGCTCTTGATCGCGCCGCTGGCCAGATCCCGCTTGAGCTGCAGGAGCTCGCCCGTCGAACGGGTCACGTCCACATAGATCGGATCGAGCCGCTGGATCGTCGCCAGCGGTTCGGCCTGCCCGGTGGTCACCAGCGCGCCGATCGTCACGTTCGACTTGCCGATCCGCCCGGACACCGGGGCGGTGACACGGGCGTAATTCAGGTTGATGCGCGCCGTTTCGGCCGTCGCCCGCGCCTGCTTGAGCAGGGACATCGTATCGTCGTAATCCTGGCGACTGACGGCATCGACGGCGGACAGCTGCCGGTAGCGCTCGGCCTTCTGGTTCAGCGCGGCGAGGTTCGCTTCGGCGCTGTCCAGCGTCGCCCGATACGTGGCCGGGTCGATCTGATACAGAGGCTGGCCGGCCTTGACATCGCTGCCCTCCTCGAACAGACGCTTGAGCACGATGCCGCCCACCTGCGGCCGCACTTCGGCCAGGGTGAACGCGGCGGTCCGCCCCGGCAGTTCGGTATCGAGCACGGCGGGGCGCGCTTCGATTTTCCGGACCAGGACTTCGGTCGGGCCGTGCGCAGGTTCTTGCTGCGCCGGGGAGCAACCTGTCACGGCGATGCCAAGCAGCGCCAGAATAACCGGGAGTGTCTTAATCGATTGGCTTGTGTGCATAAAAAATCCGGATAACGGAAAACGCCTCTACTGCCCGTCCGCGCTCCTCGCGGCCTGCGCGGACAATTCCAGCAAGGCGGAAAGCAGGGCGCCGGTCCTGGACTCGGGCAACGGATAAAGACCGAGCAGCCTCGCGAACCAGAACCCCTCGGCGGCCAGCCGGCAGACCAGAAAGGTCAGAGCCCGTTCCGGCGGGCCCTGATCATCCTCATCGAGAAATCCGGCCATCATTGACCGGGCGCGTTCCCTGCATGGCGGCCAGTTGAACAGCAAAATCGCCAGACCCATCTGGTGCTTGCCGGTACCGGCGTCCAGAAGATTGGCCTTGATATACGCATCGACACCGGAGGTGGATCCCTCGCCCTCGCTCTGACGCAACGCCCGGTAGAATCGGAGGAATTCGTCGGCCAACCCGTCGAACAGGGCATCGATCAGCGCCGGCTTGCTGGGAAAGTGATGCGTCAACCCTCCCTTGCTGACCTCCGCCCGGCGGGCCACGGCATTCAGCGTCACGGCATGAAAGCCTTCCTCGATCATGATGTCGAGTGCGGCGGACAGCAACGCCGCACGCATTTTGTCGGGCTGCTTAGGCTTCCTGTTCGCTCTTGTCATAAAAGAGACCGCTTAGTCGGTTTGGTATTCTGGCGTGAAACCCGGCAACGGGCAAGGCCGGCGGCCCGCCACGGGCAAGGATGCAACACCGGGTCAGGCAACGTCATAGGCCATCTGTCATGGTTGCCCCCTATAATGGCCGACTCCGATTCCCGACCGTCACGCCATGAACGACTACCGCATCGAACCGGCCACGGCCCGCCATGTGCCGCACCTGCCCGCCATCGAACGGGCCGCCGCCACCCTCCTCGCCGGCTATGCGCCCGCCGCAGCCCTGGAAAACGGACTGACCGCCGGCGAGTTCGCGCGAGCCCGCGAAGAACAGCGCCTGTGGATCGCGCTCAACGGCGACACGCCGGTCGGTTTCGCGCTTGTCGAACACTTCGCGCCAAAGCACGTTCATCTGGCGGAAATGGATGTGCACCCCGATCACGGCCGCCGCGGCGTGGGCCGGCAATTGCTGACCCATGTGCTCGCCGCGCTTGGCGACAGCGGCGTCATCACCCTGACCACCTTCCGCGACCCGCCCTGGAACCGTCCGTTCTACGCTTCACTGGGGTTCGAGGAATGGCCCGAGACACGCTGGAACGCGCCGCTGCGCGCATGCGTCGAACGCGAGGAGGCGCACGGTCTTGCCCGGCGCACCCGGATAATCATGGGACGCGCGCTGCCGTTCTGATCGAACATTTTCCCATTCGCAAGGAGACGAATCATGCGAAAACTCATGCTCGTCCTGCTCGGACTGGCCATGCCCTGCGCGCGCGCAGAGGACAGCGATGGACGCGCCCTGCTGCGCCGGTTCAACGAGGCGCTGATGGCGAGCCACAGCGCCACGCGCACGCTCGAGGCCTGGTGCCGCGACCGCCATTTGGCGCCGGCGCCGCGCATCGTCGCCGATCGCGATCTTTCCGTGCGGATCGATGCGGACGAGGCAATCCGCCGGCGGCTCGCGGTCTCCGCGTCGGAGCCGGTGAAATACCGTCGTGTCGCCTTGCGCTGCGGGCAGGCGGTGCTGTCCATCGCCGATAACTGGTATGTTCCGGCAAGGCTCACCGCCGCGATGAACACGGCGCTCGATACCAGCGACACGCCGTTCGGCGCCGCGATCGCGGCGCTCTCGCCGGTGCGCGTGCCGCTGTCCGTCGAGGAAGCGTGGCCCGCCACGGAACCGGAGGCGCCCGCCGTCCTGCTGCGGCACCGCACCTTGCTGACGCTGCCCAACGGGCAGCCGATCAGTCTTGTCGTCGAAAATTATCAGAAAGCCTTGCTCGGCCCCTCCGCCGAATGACGTCCCCACGTCGGCGCCGGCTTGTGGCAAACTCGGGTTACATAATTATTACGTGAACGGAAACCATATGTATTGCGCGCACTGCGGTCAGGACAACAGCGAAACTCGTTCGGCATGCGCCGCCTGCGGAGCGCCGGCGCACGACGCAGGAGCCCCGGGAGGGTTCTGGATACGGACGCTCGCCGCCCTGCTGGATCTGGTGTTCACGCTGATGCTCGGACTCTTGCTGATCGGCCCGTTGAGCCTGGCCGCCGACGCCCTGCTCGGCGGCGCGGATCCGTCGGAGGCGGAGCGCGCGGGCCAATGGCTCGGCAATGCCTTGCTGCTGACCATCCTGTGGCTGTGTTCGGCGGCGTTCGAGTCGTCCTCCTGGCAAGCCACTCCCGGCAAGAAAATCCTTGGCCTGCGCGTCGGCGACGGATCGGGTCGGCGGCTCACCCTGTGGCGCGCCATCGCCCGTCAGGCCGGCAAATGCCTCTCGGCCGCGGTGCTCGGTCTGGGCTTCCTCGCGATCGCGATCGACCGCGACAGGCGCGCTATGCACGACAGGCTGGCCGGCACCCGGGTCACCCGGCCCTGACAGGCTCCCGTCTTCACTCGGACAGGCGGAACAGCTCGCGCAAATGGTTGGCAAGACCGTGCGGATGATGATGGCCGATTTGCGGCAGGTCCGGCAGCTCCTCCACCAGCCGCCGGTGGGCGTTGCCCATCAGGCGCGGATGGCCGGCCGCGCGCAGCAGCTCGATATCGTTCTGCCCGTCGCCGAACGCCAGGCACGCTTTCGCATCGATTCCCAGCCGGTCGAGCACGAGCTGCAGGGCGTGGCCCTTGGAGACGCCCCGGGCCATGACTTCCAGGCAGTCGTCCGCGGAAAAGGTGATGTAGGCGCCATCGCCCAGCCGTTCATGCAAGCGGCGCTCCACCTCCAGCAGTTCGTCATGCCGCCCGATGTACAGCACCTTGTAGACGCCAAGGCCGGAATGGGTGGACAGGTCCGCGACGCGGTAGGTCATTCCGGAATCCTTGTGGACATGCAATAACTGGGGCGCGGGGCGGTCGATCAGCCAGCCTTCGTCCAGATAGAAATTGGTCAGGCAGTCCGGTGTCGCCACGCCGGGCGCGGCGATCGCCCGCACGGCGTCGGGCGGCAGGTCCGCCTGAAAAATCAGCCGGTCGTCCGGGTCGTGCACGCGCGCGCCGTTGGCGGTGATCAGGTGAGCATCGATGCCGAGGCTCTGGCGGATGCCGCGCACGTCAAGGTAGTGCCGCCCGGTCGCCAGGGCGAACCGCACGCCAAGACCCGCGATTTCGCGCAGGGTCCGCGCCGTGTGTTCATGGACGCGATGCGCCTTGTCCAGCAAGGTGCCATCCAGATCCGAAGCGATGAAACGGTACACAACCAGCTCCTTTGAGCCACAAGACATTGCAGTATACGCCGGGGCGGCGCGGGCGAGGACAGATTGTCGCGGCACCGGCCCTGAGAGTATGCTTGCGGCCAGATCCGCACATTCCGCAAGCGACGATGCAACTGACCCGCTTTACCGACCTGGGCCTCAGAGTCCTGATGTATCTGACCCAACGGGACCCCATGGTGCCCGTGACCATCCCCGGGATCGCCGAACGTTTCGGTATCTCGCGCAATCATCTTGTCAAGGTGGTGCATGCCATGGGCCAACAGGGCTGGCTGGTGACCACCCGTGGCAAAGGCGGCGGCATCGCGCTCGCCCGCCCCGCGGCCGAGTACCGCATCGGCGAGGTGATCCGCTCGCTGGAGGCGACCGGTTCGCTGATCGACTGCGCCACCCCGCCCTGTCTGCTTATGCCCGGCTGCCGGCTGAAGAGCGCGCTGGACGAGGGGCTCGAGGCATTCTACCGCAGCCTGAACGGCTACACGCTCGCCGATCTCGTCGCGGAGCGCACCGGCGAGGCGATCATCCGTCTGCACCGGGGGCGGCCGGCGGATGCGCCCTGATTTCCCGGGGCATGCCCTGATTTTCACCGGCCGCCGGGGGTGGCTCGCCGGGCCAGCTCAATTCGAACCGGGTTCCGCCGCCGGCCGGACTGCACCGCGCCTGTCCGCCGTGCGCGTGCGCGATGGCCGCCACCACGGCGAGCCCCAGGCCGCTGCCGCCTCCCTGGCGCACTCCGCCGGCTCGCCGGAACGCCTCGAAAACGTACGGCGCGAAGTCATCCGGAATGCCCGGCCCATCGTCCTCGACACACAAACGGCACATCCCGTCCTGCACGCGCGCCCGGACCCGGACTGAACCGGGCACGGCATGGCGGCGCGCGTTGTCCAGCAAAGCCAGCAGGGCCTGGCGAATGCGCACCGGATCGCAATTCGCGGACTGTCCGTCCAGATCCAGCTCCGGACGCAGTTCGGCGGCGCCAAGCGCTTCGTCGAACAGTTCGACTACCGACCGCACTTCGGCGGACAGGTCGGCGTCACGCCGTTGCAGGTCCAGGTGGCCGCTTTCCGCCAGACTCACGACGCGCAGATCCTCGATAAGGCGGGTCAGTCCCTCCACTTGGGCCAGCAGGCTGCGAAACTGGGCCTCGTCAGGAGGAAACACCCCTTCCGCCAGCCCTTGCAACCGTCCGCGCAGCACGGTGACGGGTGTGCGAAGCTCGTGGGCGATCGCGGCATTCCAGAACGCCTGTTCGCTGGACATGCGCTGCAACTGCCCGGCCAGGGCATTGAAATCATCGGCCAGCGCGGCGGCCTCGCGCATCGAGCGGTCTCCCGCCACGGCCCGCGCGGCCAGATCCCCCTTGGCGACCAGACGGATGCCCTCCGCCACGGAGTTGAGCGGCACCAGGATGCGGCGGGCCAGATGGACAGCCACACCGACCGACAGCGCCACCCCCGTCGCCGTGATCAGCACGAGCCAGACCCATTCCGGAGCCGTCGGAATCCAGGTCGGAGGGCTGGAGGGAGTGTCCCAGTACGGGAAGAGCAAATAGTAAAACGCGCTGGCCGTCACCACGATCAATAGCGTTACGACGAATACCATCGCCGCCATGGTCAGCGCGATCTGGCGGCTGATGCCTTCCAGTCTCACGAGGCGCCCCACAGCTTGTAGCCCACGCCGCGCACGCCGACCGGCGTGCCGGTGACGCCGGCCTCCTCGAGTTTCTTGCGCAGTTTGCTGACATGGCTGTCCACGGTCCGCTCCAGCGTATCGCCCTCGGGAAGGCAGGCGGTCATCAGTTCGGCGCGGCTGAACACGCGCCGCGGGGCGCGGGCCAGTTGGGCGAGCAGCCTGAACTCGGTCAGCGTCAGGGCCAGCACATGGCGCTGACCGCCGGTTCGCACCGAGGCCTCATGGTTGTCCAGATCGATCTCGAACGGCGGGGCGCGCAGCACGCGCGGGTCCCTCGGGCCGATCCCGGCCATCGACCTGCGCAGCACGGCCTGTGTCCGCGCCACGACTTCGGCGGGATTGAACGGCTTGACCACATAGTCGTCGGCACCCATCCGCAGCCCCATCAGTTTGTCGATGTCCTGATCCAGCGCCGTGAGCATGATGACGGGAGTGTCGCCCCGGTGCCGGATTTCGGCGAGGGCTTTCCAGCCGTCGACATGCGGCATCTGCACGTCCAGCAGCACAAGGTCGGGCTTGAGCGACAGGTGCAATTCCAGCGCCTTTTTGCCATCGGAGGCGCGCGCGGTGCGCAGGCCGCCGCGGGCCAGGTAGGCGGCAAGAATGTCGGCGATCTCGGGTTCGTCTTCGGCGATGAGAACCAGCGCCTGGTGGCTCTGGGTCGTCTCATCGAGGCGGGATGCATCAGTCATGGCACCTGTCTCACATCCATGCGGAGTCTCCATCAAACCTCCATGCTACCACACGAAAAACCCCATCCGGCGCACGCATACTGCCTCGCGTGTGTTGACGGGCAGACGTCTGCCCGCGCCTTATGGAGTCCAGAATGAAGAACGAACGACATCGCCGCTATGGCAGTGCGTGCGCCCTGGCGCTAGCGATATTGGCCGGTTGCGGACAACCGCCATCGCCGGGCACCCCGCAGGCGATTCCGGTCGCCGCCATGACCGTGGCCCCCGCCCCGCTCACATTGACCGAAGACTTGCCCGGCCGGGTGGCCGCGGTGCGCATCGCGGAAATCCGCCCGCAAGTCGCCGGCATCGTGATGCGCCGGCTTTTCGAGCAAGGCACCGAAGTGAAAGCCGGCCAGCCGCTGTTCCAGATCAATCCGGCCCCCTTCAGGGCCGAGGTGGACACGGCCAGCGCCGCCTTGCGGCGGGCCGAGGCCGCGCTCTCCCGCGCCCGCGTGCAGACCGCCCGCCTGCAGTCGCTGGTCGACTCCGATGCGGTCAGCCGCCAGGTGTTCGATGACGCCGTCTCCTCGCGCGACCAGGCCGCCGCCGATGTGGCGCAGGCGCGCGCCGCGCTCGCGCGGCGCAAGCTGGATCTGAAATTCGCCACCGTGGAGGCGCCGATCGCGGGCCGGATCGACCAGGCGCTCGTCACAGAGGGTGCGCTGGTCGGCGGCAACGACGGCAATCCGATGGCGCGCATCCAGCAGATCGACCAGGTTTATGTCGACGTGCGCCAACCGGCGGCGGCGCTCGACGCCGTGCGCAAGACCCTCGCCGAGCGACCTGAAACCTCCGGCGACGGCTTGCCGGTGGCGATCCTGCGCGACAGCGACGAACCGTACGACGTGAAAGGCCGCATCCTGTTCTCGGGCGTCAATGTCGACGCCGGCACCGGCGACGTGCTGCTGCGCGTACTGGTGGACAATCCGCGGCGGCAATTGCTGCCGGGCATGTTCGTGCGCGCCCGTGTTCCGCGCGCCGAATACGCCAGCGCGCTGACGGTGCCGCAACAGGCGGTCGTGCGCAACGGCGACAAAACGCAGATCTGGACGATCGACGCGGGCAACCGCGCTCACCTGAGCATGGTGGAGCTTGGCGAACTGGCCAATCGCCGGTACCGCATCCGCGCGGGCCTGAAAGCGGGCCAGAAAATCGTCGTCGAAGGCATGGAACGTCTCGTCGACGGCGCCCTGGTCGCCCCCTCCGCCACACAGCCATCCGCCCCGGCGGCGTTGGCGCGGTAACAGCAAGGAGTGTCCAGTCATGGCTCAGTTTTTCATCCGCCGCCCGATTTTTGCATGGGTCATCGCGTTATTCATTATTCTGGCGGGCGCCATCGCCATCCCCCAACTGCCGGTGGCGCGCTATCCGCCGGTCGCGCCGCCGAGCGTCACCATCACCGCGACCTACCCCGGCGCCACCCCGCGAACCCTGAGCGACGGCGTGCTCAGCCTCATCGAGCGCGAGCTCTCCGGGGTCAGGAACCTGCTCTATTTCGAGTCCTCGGCCGATACCTCCGGCGTGGCGCAGATCACGGTCACCTTCAAGCCCGGCACCGATCCGGAGATGGCGCAGGTCGATGTACAAAACAAGCTCAAAACGGTCGAGCCCCGGCTGCCCGCGGTCGTGCGCCAGAACGGCGTGATCGTCGAATCCGCGTCCTCGGGCTTTCTGATGCTCGTCAGCCTCAAATCCGACAACGGCCATGTCAGTGAAGGGGCCCTCAGCGACTACATGGCACGCCGTGTCATCGACGAGCTGCGCCGTATCGAAGGGGTGGGCCGCGTGCAGTTGTTCGGCGCGGAACAGGCAATGCGCGTCTGGGTCGATCCGGCCAGATTGATCACCTACGGTTTGTCGATGAGCGATCTGACGACCGCCATCGCGCAGCAAAACGTCCAGATCGCGCCAGGCGGTGTCGGCGCCTCGCCGACCCTGCGGGGGCAGCGCGTCACGGTTCCGCTCACCGTGCAGGGGCAGTTGTCCACGCCGGAGGAATTCGCCGCCATCGTGCTGCGCGCCAACGCCAATGGCTCCAAGGTGGTGCTGGGGGACGTGGCGCGCGTCGAGCTGGGTTCGCAATACTACAACTTCGCCAACAGGGAAACGGGCAAGCCCTCCACCGTGGCCGGCGTGCAGCTCGCACCGGGCGCCAATGCGGTCAAAACGGCCGAAGCCGTTCACGCGCGTCTTGGCGAACTGAAAAAGGCGATGCCCGCCGGCATAAGCTGCTCGGTGCCGTTCGACACCGCGCCCTTCGTCAAGATCTCGATCGAGAAGGTCGTCCACACGCTGATCGAGGCGATGGCGCTGGTATTCCTGGTGATGTACCTGTTCTTGCAGAACGCGCGCTACACCCTGATTCCGGCCATCGTCGCCCCGGTCGCCATGCTCGGCACCTTCGCGGTGATGCTGGCCACCGGCTTCTCGATCAATTCGCTGACCATGTTCGGCATGGTGCTGGCGATCGGCATCATCGTCGACGATGCGATCGTCGTCGTGGAAAACGTCGAGCGCCTGATGACCGAAGAAGGACTGTCGCCGAAGGACGCGACCGCCAGGGCGATGAAGGAAATCACCGGTGCGATCATCGGCATCACGCTGGTGCTGACCGCCGTGTTCATTCCGATGGCGCTGTCCAGCGGCTCGGTCGGCGTGATCTATCGCCAATTCACCTTGTCGATGGCGGTGTCCATTCTGTTCTCGGCGCTCTTGGCGCTCACCCTGACCCCCGCGCTGTGCGCGACCCTGCTCAAGCCGGTCGGCCAGGGACATCATGAAAAACGCGGTTTCTTCGGCTGGTTCAACCGCCGTTTCGAGCGCCTGACGCAAGGCTATGTGACACGTGTCGGCATGCTGCTTGGCAGAACGGGAAGAACGATGCTGCTGTTCGCCGCCATGTCCGGCGCACTGGTCATCGGTTTCGCGACCCTGCCCTCGGCTTTTCTGCCCGAAGAGGATCAGGGCTACTTCATGACGGGATTTCTGCTGCCGGCCGACGCCACGGTCGAACGTACCGGGGATGTGGTGGCGAAGCTCGAACGGCATCTTGCGTCCCGGCCGGGAATCCAGTCCAGCCTTTCCATTATCGGCTACGGTTTTTCCGGATCGGGCACCAATGCGGCGCTGAATTTCGCGGTGCTCAAGGACTGGAAAGATCGCAAGGGCGCGACCGCCCTGGACGAAGCGCGGCGCTCCCAGGACGCCATGGCCGGCGTGACCGAAGGCACGGTGATGAGTCTGCTGCCCCCGGCGATCGACGAATTGGGCACCAGCTCGGGTTTCGCCATGCGCCTGCAGGATCGGGGCAACCGGGGTTACGACGCGCTCAAGGCCGCGGAGACCAAGTTACTGGCCCTCGCGGCGCAAAGCCGGATCGTGTCCGGCGTCTACCCTGACGGCCTGCCGCCCGGCACCAGCATCCGCCTGGACATCGACCGGCAGAAGGCCGAGGCGCTCGGCGTGCCGTTCACCGCCATCAACGACACCTTGTCCGCGGCAACGGGCTCGACTTACATCAACGACTTTCCCAGCGCGGGACGGATGCAGCAAGTGATCCTTCAGGCCGACGCCCCGGCGCGAATGCAAATAGACAACGTCCTGAAACTTTATGTGCGCAATGTCAACGGCGGCATGGTGCCGCTCTCCGAGGTGGTCAGGCCGGTCTGGACCGATACGCCGCTGCAGTTGATCCGTTATCAGGGTTACCCCGCCGCGCGCATTTCGGGCACGGCCGCTCCCGGTTACTCCAGCGGCGCCGCCATGGCCGAGATGGAGCGCCTGGCCAGGCAACTGCCCCCGGGATACGCCATCGAGTGGACCGGCCAGTCGCTGCAGGAGCGCCAGTCCGCCGCCCAGGCGCCGATGCTGATGGCGCTGTCGATGATCGTGGTGTTCCTGGTGCTCGCCGCGCTCTACGAGAGCTGGGCCATCCCGCTGTCGGTGATGCTGGTGGTGCCATTGGGGCTGATCGGCGCGATCGGCGCGGTCATGCTGCGCGGTATGCCCAACGATGTGTTCTTCAAGGTCGGAATGATCACGGTGATCGGCTTGTCGGCCAAAAACGCGATTCTCATTATCGAATTCGCCAAACAATTGCGCGAAGAAGGCAAGGGACTCGTGGAAGCGGCCGTGGAGGCGTCCCGGCTGCGTCTGCGGCCGATCCTGATGACCTCGCTGGCCTTCGGCCTGGGCGTGGTGCCGCTGATGATCGCGACGGGCGCCAGCGCCGAGACGCAGAACGCCATCGGCACCGGGGTATTCGGCGGCATGGTGACCGCCACGGTGCTGGCGGTCTTCTTCGTTCCCGTTTTCTTTGTATTCGTGATGAGCCTGCAAGAGCGCCTCGGACAATGGCCGGGCCTGCGCCGGC
Source organism: Paludibacterium paludis (assembly GCF_018802605.1). Taxonomy (NCBI): domain Bacteria; kingdom Pseudomonadati; phylum Pseudomonadota; class Betaproteobacteria; order Neisseriales; family Chromobacteriaceae; genus Paludibacterium; species Paludibacterium paludis. The sequence continues at coordinate 2,827,067 of NZ_CP069161.1, forward strand.
GCGATGTTCCGCCAAACCGCGGACAAGAGGGTTGAATCATGCGCGTTATCGTTATCCCCCTGACCCTGGCCTTGACGGCCTGCTCGCTCAATCCGGCGCTGGTCAAGCCCGCGCTGCCCGTGCCGGCGTCCTACCCCGCCGGCGAGACGGTCGGCGAGGCGCGCGCGGCCACTCCCGGCTGGCGCGCGATGTTCGGCGACCCGCGCCTGCAGCGCCTGATCGAGCTGGCGCTGGCCAATAACCGCGATCTGAGGCTCGCCGCGCTCGCCGCGCAGGAAACCCAGGCGCAGTACGGCATCCAGCGCGCCGCGCAACTGCCGGGCATCGACGCCACCGCCTCCGCCACGCGCCAGCGCTCGCCCGCCGGCGAGGCGACCCCTCCGTCGACGCAAAAACAGTACGGCGTCAACGTCGGATTGAGCGCCTTCGAGATCGATTTGTTCGGCCGCATGCGCTCACTGTCCGAGAGCGCCTTCGCCCGCTACCTGGCCAGCGAACAGGGCCGCCGCTCCGTGCGGATCGCGCTGGTCGGCGCCGTGGCGGATGCCTATTTCGCCGAGCGCCTGGCCGAAGAGCAGCGGCAGTTGGCGGAACACACGCTGGCCGACTGGCGGCAATCGCTCGGATTGGCGCTGCGCCTCAAAGAAGGCCATCAGAACAGCGGCCTGGATGTGGCCCAGGCCGAAGGCCAGGTCGCCAGCGCCGAAGCGGATCTGGAAGCGCGCACCCGGGCCGTGGCGCAAGCCCGCAATGCGCTGCGGTTTCTGGTGGGGACGGAACTGCCCGCGAACCTGCCCGCCCCGCTGCCGCTGGAGCGGCAGCCGGTGGCGACGCATCTGCCCGCGGGCCTGCCTTCCGATCTGCTGCTGCGCCGGCCGGACATTCTGCAGGCCGAGCAGCAGCTGGTGGCGGCCAACGCCGATATCGGCGCGGCGCGCGCGGCGTTCTTCCCCCAACTGTCGCTCACCGCCTCGCTGGGCACCCTCAGCCCGGTGATGCGCGGATTGTTCGACAGCGACCACCGAGCCTGGAGCTTCTCACCGCAGATCACCCTGCCGCTGTTCCACGGGGGCCGCCTGCGGGCCGAATTGCGCCTCGCGGAATTGCGCAAGTCGACCGCCGTCGCCGGATACGAACGCGCGATCCAGACGGCGTTCCGGGAGGTGGCGGACGGACTGGCCGGCCGCGAAACGTTCGGCCGGCAGATCGCCGCGCAAATCCGGGTGGTCGTCAACGCCGAGCGCCGCACCCGCCTGTCCGGTCTGCGCTACCACGCCGGCCTCGACGGAAGGCTGGAGCTGCTGGATTCCCAGCGCCAGTTGTACGCCGCCCGGCAAACGCTGCTCGACCTGCGGCGCGGCGAGTTCGGCAATGCGGTGGCGCTTTACAAGGCGCTGGGAGGCGGACTGGACGACAACACCGCTGTCGGGGAGGGATAAGCGACAACGACGAAAAGGGGCGGGAACCGCCGGTCCTTCTCTTTGGCGTTAGAACCCCTCCGGGCCGCTCCGGCGGGGTTCGGCCATTTCCATCCAGGCGTCCCAGGGCGGAGGATCGCCGATCCGTCCGATCAGAAAATCCACGAAGGTCCGCACTTTCGCCGACAGGTGGCGGCGCGAGGGATAGACCGCGTACAGCGCCAGCGGCGGCGTCGGCTCGCCGCGCAACAGCGGCATGAGCCGACCCGCCGCCAGGTCGTCCCCCAACAGAAAACTCGGCTCGCAGATAATGCCTTCCCCCGCCAGCGCCGCGGCCCGCAACAGGTCGCCGTTGTTGCTTTTGAGCGGACCGTCCACGCTCACCCGCGCCTCGTCGCCGAATGTCCAGATGCCGGGTTCGGCGGCATGGGTGTAGACAAGACAGCGGTGACGGGCCAGATCCTCGGGGCGGGCCGGCTCGCCCTCGCGGGCAAGGTAGGCGGGCGAGGCGCAGGGCACCACATGAATCGCGGCGATGCGCCGGGCAACAAGCGTCGGCGGCAGGCGCATCGCGATGCGCAGGGCCACGTCGAAGCCTTCTTCCACGAGATCCACCTGCCGGTCCGACATGTCGACGTCAAGCGTCACCTCCGGGTAGGCGGCGAGATACGCCGGCAACAGGGCGGTCAGGTGCTTGAGGCCGAACGACACCGGCGCGCTCAGGCGCAGCACCCCGCGCGGCCGCAGCGTATCGGTCCGGACCGAGGCATCCGCCTCTTCGACATCCGCGAGAATTTGCGCGCAACGGGCATGGTAGCCGCGCCCCGCGTCGGTCAGATGCAACCGGCGCGTGGTCCGCTGCAACAGACGCGCGCCAAGCTGGGCCTCCAGATCGGCAAGCTGCCGGGATACCGCGGTGGTCGACATGCCGAGCCGTTCGGCGGCCCGCACGAAACTGCCCGACTCCACCACCCGGACAAACACTTCCATCGCCGATAACTTGTCCATTCCCGCCTCAATTAACCCGAAAATCGGGACAAATAATTTCAATTACGCCAATTTATCCCAAAACCGGACAACAGCATACTGTTTCCAACACGACGCACCGCGTCACGTTCAGAACACAACGCAAAGGACAACCATCATGATCGACACTCGCACTGCACCGTACGCCGCTTTCGTTCTCCGTCTCGCCCTGGGGACGATGTTCCTCGCTCACGGGTTGACCAAGGTACTGGTCTTCACCCTGCCCGGCACCGCGCAGTTCTTCGAATCGGTCGGCTTCCCGGGTTTTCTGGCCTACCCGGTGGCCTTCGCCGAAGTCGGCGGCGGCGCCCTGCTGCTTCTGGGCATCGCGCCGCGCCTCGTGGCCGCTTTGCTGCTGCCGGTGCTGATCGGCGCGAGCACGGTCCACTTCGCCAACGGCTGGTCGTTCGCCAACCCGAACGGCGGCTGGGAATACCCGGTATTCCTGGTGATCGCCGCCCTGGTTCAGGCTCTCGTCGGCGACGGCGCGCTGACGCTCAAGTCCACGGCCTCGCTGTTCGGTAACCGCCGCTGATCATTCATCGCCCCTGACCTCGAGGAGACTGCCATGACATCCCGTCTGCCCACCCTGTTCCTTTCCCACGGATCGCCGATGCTCGCCATCGAAGCGGGGCCGGCAGTCGGGGCCTGGCGCGAGCTGGCGCGCGACATGCCAAGGCCGCGCGCAATCCTTGCCGTGTCGGCCCACTGGGGAACCCTCAAACCGGCCCTCACCGGCAGCGATGCTCCGGCCACGATCCACGACTTCGGCGGGTTTCCCGAGCCGCTTTACCAGATCGATTACCCGGCGCCCGGCGATGCTGCGCTGGCGGGGCGGGCGGCGGCGATGCTCGGCGACGCCGGTTTCGACACGGCGGTCAACCCGACGCGGGGACTCGATCACGGCGCCTGGGTGCCGCTGCGCGCGATGTACCCGGACGCCGATATCCCGGTGGTGCAGTTGGCCCTGCAGCCCCGGGAGGACGCGCGGCACCACTTCCGGCTCGGGGAAACGCTCGCGGCGCTGCGCGATGAGGGTGTGCTGATTCTGGCGTCCGGCAGCCTGACTCACAATTTGTGGGATCTGGTCTGGGGCGCCGACGAAAACGACCCGCGCGTCCCCGACTACGTCCGCGCGTTCCAGGACTGGATGGGCGGCGCCGTGCTGGCCGGCGACGCCGAAACGGCGTTCGGCTGGGAGGCCGCGCCGGGAGGACGGCGCGCCCACCCGACCAGCGAACACCTGTTGCCGCTGTTTGTCGCCTGGGGCGCGGCCGGCGGTGGCGCCAGCCGGGTGCATGCGGGCATCTCGGAAGGCGCGCTGGCGATGGACGTGTACCGTTTCGACTAAAGCGTGATCACCTTGGCGGCGGCGGTCTGGGCTTCGACGATCTGCATCATGTTGCCGATCCGGCCCACCGCCACCCGCTCCATCAGTCCGTAATGCTCAAGGCAGGTGCGGCAGGCGATCAGCGCCACGCCTTCGGCCGCGATGGACGACAGCACGCGCAGAACCGGCGAATCGTCCGCCACCATTTTCACGCCGGCGGTGTAGAACACCACGGCGGTCGGCAGTTCACCCAGCTCCAGCAGCGTCTGAAAATAGCTGCCCAGCACTTTATGGCGCAAGGCCTCGTCGCCCTGCCCCAGCCCGTCGTTCCCCACCACGATCACGCAATCGTTCAGTGTCTTGCTCATTGTTCATTCTCCGTCGCTTCGTTCATTCGACAACGATCTTCGCCGCGCCATCCTCAAGCCGTCCGATCACGCAGGCGTCGGCGAAGCCGTTCTGCCGGAACAGGGCCAGCACGGCGTCGGCTCCGTCCGGCGCCACGGCGGCCAGAAGCCCGCCGCTGGTCTGCGCGTCGGCCATCAGGCGCCGCTGCCAGTCCGCGACGCCTTCACCGAACTCCACATCGGCGCCGAAGCTCGCCAGATTGCGCTCGATGGCCCCCGGTCCGATGCCCTGTTCGGCGAACGGCCGCGCAGCCGGCAGCACCGGCAGACGCGCGGCGCCGACGCGGGCCGTCAGGCCCGATCCGCGGCACATTTCCATCAGGTGGCCGAGCAGACCGAAGCCGGTCACATCGGTCAGCGCATGCACCCCATCGAGCAAGCCCAGCTCCGCGCCGACCCGGTTCAGCCGCGTGGTGGCGCCGATCATCTGGCGATAGCCCTCGCCGTCCAGCAAGCCCTTTTTGAGCGCCGTGCCGAGAATGCCCACGCCGAGCCCCTTGCCCAGCACCAGGACATCGCCGGCGCGCGCCGTGCTGTTGCGCAGGATACGGTCAGGATGGGCGAGTCCCAGCGCCACCAGTCCGTAGATGGGTTCCGGCGAATCGATCGAATGGCCGCCGGCCACCGGGATGCCGGCATCGCGGCAAACGCTCGCCCCGCCTTCCAGAATCCGGCGGATGGTCCCGACGGGCAGCGCATTGACCGGCATGCCGACGATCGCCAGCGCGAGAATCGGGGTGCCGCCCATGGCATAAATGTCCGACAGGGCGTTGGTCGCGGCGATGCGGCCGAAATCGAAAGGATCGTCGACGATCGGCATGAAGAAATCCGTTGTCGCGATCAGCGCCTGCTGATCATTGAGCCGGTAGACCGCGGCATCGTCGGAGGTTTCCGCGCCCACGAGCAGCGGGGCGAAACCGCTGGCGGCGGGCAGGTCCCGGAGCATGTCGGCAAGCAGCGACGGCGCGATTTTGCACCCGCAGCCGCCGCCGTGCGACAATTGGGTCAACCTGATGTTTTCCATGGTGAGCTTCCGCGTCCAGTTGAAGTGTCGCCTGCCATTATCCCCCAGCGAGGCCTTGTGAAACACCCTCTTGTCCGTCTGGATGAACGGCATCGTTTCGACGAGATCATCGATGTCCGTACCCCGCTCGAGTTCGAACACGACCACATTCCGGGCGCGATCAACGCCCCGGTCCTGAGCAATGAAGAGCGCGTCGTCATCGGCACCCTGTACAAACAGGTCTCGGCCTTCGAGGCGACGCGGCTGGGCGCGGCCATGGTGGCGCGCAACATCGCCGCCCACCTGGACACCCTGTTCGCCGACCGTCCTCGCGCCTGGCGTCCGCTGATCTACTGCTGGCGCGGCGGCAAGCGCTCCGGCTCGATGACCGCCTGGTTCAACCTGATCGGATGGAAGGCGGGCCAGCTCGAGGGCGGGTACAAGGCCTACCGCCACTGGGTATTGGAACAGCTCGAAACCGGCCCGGCCAGGGTGCGCTATATCGTGATCGGAGGCGCGACGGGAAGCGGCAAGACCCGGCTGCTCAACGCCATGGCGCGGGCCGGCGCCCAGGTGCTGGATCTGGAAGGACTCGCCCGGCACCGCGGCTCATTGCTCGGCGCCCTGCCGGGCGAGCGCCAGCCGTCGCAAAAAGCGTTCGAGACCGGTCTGGTCGGGGAACTGGCGCGCTTCGATCCCGACCGGCCGGTGTTCGTCGAGGCGGAAAGCCGCATGATCGGCAACCTGCGCCTGCCCGAAACGCTGCTCGCGCGCCTGCACGAATCCCCTTGCCTGCAGCTGCGCGCCGACACCGGCAAGCGGATCGACTTCCTGTGCCGGGACTACGCCCACCTGTTCGACACGCCGGAGGCCTTCAAGGAAAAGCTCGGCTACCTTGCGCCGCTGCACGGCCGCAAGACCATCGAAACCTGGCAGGCGATGGTCGACGCCCGCAGCATGCCGGAACTGTTCCGCGAGTTGGTCGAGCGGCACTACGACCCGGCCTACCGCAAAAGCGGCAACCAGCATTTTTGCCGCATGGGCGACGCGCCCGAGGTCGGATTCGATCCGACCGACGCCGATCCTGACGCCGCGGCGCGAGCCATTCTTGCCCGATTCGCCTGATCAGCGCCAAAAAGGCAGACCGGCCGCCGAATACAGCAGACAAACGCCCATGACCGAGAGCAGCACGGCGCACAGCCTGGCGATCGCCTGCCGGAACCGTTCGCCGCCCCGGGCGACGATGCCGGCCACGCCAAGTGACAGAACGGCCCACCAGGCCAGCGAACCGGCCACAATGCCCGACACCATGGCGGCAATGCCGGCGGGCTCGACCGGAGCCTGCCCGGCAAAGGCGGCGAACACCGCCAGAAACGACAGAATGGTCATCGGGTTGGCCAGGGTCAGCAGCACGGCCGATCCCCAACCCGCCCAGAGGGGGCGGCCGGGGCCGTCGCACGGACGGGCTGTCGACGCCGGTGATCGCCGAGCGCCTGCGCCGTCCGGAAGATGCCGGCGTGATCGAGGGCTACCATGCGCGGGTGGCGGCGCGGCGCCTCGGATACCCGCTGATGGCGAGGATCGGCATCACGGTTCCCCAACCGAAAAAGAACGCATTCATCGCCTTTCTCGAAGGACTGCCCGAAGTGCTCGAATGCCACCATGTCACCGGCGGCGACTCCTACTCCTATCTGTTCCGTGTCGCGGCCCGGGATACCGAGCACCTGGAAACGCTGGTCGGCACACTCAGCCACCCGGGCGAAACCCGCACCTCGCTGATCCTGTCCACACCCATACCTCCACGCGCCCTCCACCCGGTACGCTGAGAACCCCAGCCCTTTGGCAGACCGGAAAAATCGTCTATATCGACTTTATGCAGTTACAACCCATCGCTTGAATGACACATCAGCGGATGAGGTTGTAATTGCCACCTTCCGGAACGGCGGCCTGGCACGGCCATGCCGTCCCGCCCCGAAAACGCGAACGGGAAAGCGGGATACGCAACCCGGGTTTTCTTTCGATTCGGAGTGATCCCGACATGAGCCAGCCCCTCCCGGCCGACGACCTCCCGGCAGTCCGCCCCTACCGCGCGGTCCCTCCCGGCCTGCCCACCCAGACCGGACCTGCCGGCATCCGCTACGACTTCAACGACGGCGCGCGTATTTTGCTGCCCCCCGGAGACTGGCATGTCGAACTGTCCGATGCCGACACGGGCAATCTGCTGTTCACCACCGACACCCGCGAAGGCTGGGTGCTCAGCGGCAAAAAATTCCTGGTCCGTTTCGTCTTGAGAGTCTGGGTGAAAGGCGAACCGTCGCCCTGCCTGGAACACGAGATGTCCCTGGAAAACCGCCCGGTCAGGGTGCATTTTCCGGTGGGAACGCTGGGCGACATCCTGGCCTGGTTTCCCTACCTCGAACGCTTCCGCCAGCGCTACCGCGGCTCTGTCACCTACACCATGGCCGAGGAAATCGCCACCTTGTTCAGCGACACCTACCCCGCTCTTGTCCATGTCCAGCCAGACGCTCCGGACGACACGCTGTACGCCAGCTACTGGCTGGGCCTGTTCTTCGATGATGAGGGGCATAGCCGCCAGCCCGTCGATTTCCGCATGGCGGGGCTTAACCGCACGGCGGGAAATATTCTCGGTGTCGACAACAGCGAAGCGAGGCCGAACCTGAAACTCGATGCGCCGCGCACCATCGCCGAACCGTATGTCTGCATCGCCGTGCAAGCTTCGACCCAATGCAAGAAGTGGAACAATCCGGCAGGATGGAACGATGTGGTCCGCCATCTCAAGGAAAAAGGCTACCGTGTGCTGTGCATCGACAAGGATGCCGTGCACGGACAGACACCGGCCTGGACGCATCTTCCGCGCGAGGCAGAGGATTTCACCGGCGAGCGTCCGCTCGCCGAAAGGGCCGCGCTGTTGCAACACGCCTCGGCGTTCGTCGGTGTCTCGAGCGGCCTGGCCTGGCTGGCCTGGGCATGCCGGATCCCGACCGTGCTGATCAGCGGCTTCACCTTGCCGCAGAACGAATTTCATACCCCGTACAGGGTATTCAATGTCCACACCTGCAACGGCTGCTGGAACGATGTTCGGGTGCGCTTTGACCATCACGACTTTTTCTGGTGTCCGCATCACAAAGGCACTCCGCGCCAGTACGAATGCTCGGCGCTGATCACGTCGCTTCAGGTCATCAAACAGCTCGACCTGGCCCTGGAAGAGTCGCGCTGGAGGCAGGATGCCGCGCATGCCCTGCCGGCGTCGCTCCGCCTTGCCTGCGAGACGCAACCATGAAAACATCCTCGCCCAACCGGATTTATCGCCTGATCTGGAGCGCCAGCCGCCGGATGTGGATCGCCGTATCCGAACTGGCGCCAGGAAGGAGCAAGACGGGGCGCGCCCCAGGCGCGTGGACAATCGCGGCGCTGGCGGCGGCGACGCTCGGTTCTCCCGCGCACGCCTTCACCGATCCGGTCGGCAGCGGCATGGTCACCCAAGGGGAGACCGTTACGTCGGGCACCCAGAATGTGACGTCGGGCGGCGTGACATCCACTACGACGGTGGGCTCCGCCGGCTCGCAGATCGTATCGTCCGGCGGGCTGGCGCTCAGCACCACGGTCAACAACGGCGGTCAATCGACCGTCTCCGGCGGTGGCGTCGCTTCCGCCACGACCCTCAACGGCAACGGCACGCAAACCGTGTCGTCCGGCGGTCTGGCGGTCAGCACCACGGTCAACAATACCGGCCAGTCGATCGTCTCCGGCGGTGGCGTCGCTTCCGCCACGACCCTCAACGGCAACGGCACGCAAACCGTGTCGTCCGGCGGTCTGGTTGTCAGTACCACAGTCAATAACAGTGGCAGCCTGAACATTTCCAGCGGCGGCCTGGCGAGCAATGCGACCATCAACAACCACGGCACGCTGACCGTCTTGTCGGGCGGCAGCGCGGCCAGCGCCACCCTCAACGCCGGCGGTGCAATGAAAATCTCCGCTGGCGGCGCAAGCAGCGACACCACCATACAGAGCGGCGGGGCACTGACCGTATCGTCCGGAGGACAGGCGGCGGGGGTCGTCCAGTCGGCCGGCGGCGCGCTGATCGCCGACACGGGCGCGACCGTGTCCGGCACCAACGCGTCCGGCAGTTTCTCGATCGCCGGCAATGTCGCCTCCAACGTCCTTCTGGAAAACAGCGGCGCTCTCACGGTGTCCTCCGGCGGCACGGCGACCTCCACCACCATCACCAGCGGCGGACAGTTGATCGTCTCCTCCGGCGGCACCGCCACCAGCGTCAACCAGAGCAGCGGCGGCGCGCTGATCACCAACACGAGCGCGACCGTGTCCGGCACCAACGCGTCCGGCAGTTTCTCGATCGCCGGTAATGTCGCCTCCAACGTCCTCCTGGAAAACAACGGCGCCCTCACCGTGTCCTCCGGTGGCACAGCGACCTCCACGACGGTCGCCATCAGCGGACAACTGCTCGTCTCGTCGGGCGGCGTCACGACATCCACGACCCTTTCCAGCGGCGGGCGATTGATCGTGTCTTCGGGCGGCACCGCCACCGACGTCAACCAGATCAGTGGCGGCGCGCTGATCGCCAACACGAGCGCGACCGTGTCCGGCACCAACGCGTCCGGCAGCTTCTCGATCGCCGGCAATGTCGCCTCCAACGTCCTCCTGGAAAACAGCGGCGCCCTCACCGTGTCCTCCGGTGGCACAGCGACCTCCACCACCATCGCCAACGGCGGACGGTTGATCGTGTCTTCGGGCGGCACCGCCACCAGCGTCAACCAGACCAGCGGCGGCGCGCTGGTCACCGACACCGGAGCGGTCGTCTCGGGTACCAACGCGCGCGGAGGTTTTTCGATAAGCGGTGGATCCACGACCAACATTCTTCTCGAAGGCGGCGGCACGCTCTCGGTGAAAACCGGCGGCGTGGCATCCGCTACCCTCGTCTCCGCGAACGGTACCCAGAACATCGACGGGGGGATCGCGTCCGGTACGGTTGTCAGCGGGAACTCCAGCTCCGAAGTGGTGAACAATGGCACGACCTACCAGACGTCGGTCCTGCAAGGCGCGCGGCAACACGTTTACGGCGGGACCACCATCAGCACCCTCGTGCAGGGCAGCGGTGTCCAGTACGTCTATGGCGGAGGAGTGACAAGCGGCTCCCTCCTGATCAGCGGCGGGTACCAGTCACTGCATGGCGGTACCTCCTACGATGCCGTGGCGGCCAGCGGAGGCAATCTGTTTACTCAGACTGGCACGTCGTTCAACGCGGTGGTCAGCAGCGGCGGCACACAATACCTTCAAGCGGGAACGGCCAACAACACGACGGTGCACAGCGGCGGTCTCATCACTATCGAGGGCCGCAGCATCGCCAACTCGCTCGTCATGTCGAGCGGTGGAGGACTGGTCACCTACACGATTGCGACGGTTTCCGGCACCAACGCGTTGGGCAATTTTGTCATCAGCAACAATGTGGCCAGCAACGTCCTTCTGGAGAACCGCGGGCAATTGGGGGTGCTGTCGGGCGGGCTGGCCCTCTCCACCACGGTGGGCAGCGGCGGCACATTGTCCGTGCTGGCCGACGGCGAGGACAGGTACGCCAGTGTCTTTTCCGGAGGGGTGCAGGTCGTTGCTGGGCAAAGCCTCAGCGCCAATATCGGTAGCGGCGGCACGCAAAACGTGCATGCAGGAGGAACAACCACATCAGCGACCATCGCGGCAGGCGGTGCGCAGAATATCTCCTCCGGCGGAGTGGCTCGCGCCGCGCAGGTCAGCGGCGGCACCCAGACCGTCCTCGCCGGCGGTCTTGACAGCGGAGGCACCATCCTCGCCGGCGGCGTCCAGACCGTCAGTTCCGGCGGCGTCGCCAGCGCCACCACGATGGCCGCGGGCGGCAGCCAGATCCTCTCGTCCGGCGGGGTGGCCAGCGCCGCGCAGGTCAGCGGCGGCACCCAGACCGTCCTCGCCGGCGGTCTTGACAGCGGAGGCACCATCCTCGCCGGCGGCGTCCAGACCGTCAGTTCCGGCGGCGTCGCCAGCGCCACCACGATGGCCGCGGGCGGCAGCCAGATCCTCTCGTCCGGCGGGGTGGCCAGCGCCGCGATCATCAGCGGCGGCGGCCAGACCGTCCTCGCCGGCGGTCTTGACAGCGGAGGTACCATCCTCGCCGGCGGCACCCAGACCGTCAGTTCCGGCGGCGTCGCCAGCGCCACCACGATGGCCGCGGGCGGCAGCCAGATCCTCTCGTCCGGCGGGGTGGCCAGCGCCGCGATCATCAGCGGCGGCGGCCAGACCGTCCTCGCCGGCGGTCTTGACAGCGGAGGCACCATCCTCGCCGGCGGCACCCAGACCGTCAGTTCCGGCGGCGTCGCCAGCGCCACCACGATGGCCGCGGGCGGCAGCCAGATCCTCTCGTCCGGCGGAGTGGCCAGCGCCGCGATCATCAGCGGCGGCGGCCAGACCGTCCTCGCCGGCGGTCTTGACAGCGGAGGTACCATCCTCGCCGGCGGCACCCAGACCGTCAGTTCCGGCGGCGTCGCCAGCGCCACCACGATGGCCGCGGGCGGCAGCCAGATCCTCTCGTCCGGCGGGGTGGCCAGCGCCGCGATCATCAGCGGCGGCGGCCAGACCGTCCTCGCCGGCGGTCTTGACAGCGGAGGCACCATCCTCGCCGGCGGCACCCAGACCGTCAGTTCCGGCGGCGTCGCCAGCGCCACCACGATGGCCGCGGGCGGCAGCCAGATCCTCTCGTCCGGCGGAGTGGCCAGCGCCGCGATCATCAGCGGCGGCGGCCAGACCGTCCTCGCCGGCGGTCTTGACAGCGGAGGCACCATCCTCGCCGGCGGCACCCAGACCGTCAGCTCCGGCGGGGTGGCTTCCGCTTCGGTGATCTCCTCCGGCGGGAGGCAAACCGTTCTCGCCGGGGGCATCGACCAGTCCGCATCCATCCTGTCGGGTGCGGCCCAATATGTATCGGGAGGCCAGAGCTTCAGCGCCACCATCGGCAATGGCGCGACCCAGACGGTGCTGGCAGGAGGATCGGCCACGTCGGCCGCCCTGGCCGCGGGCGGCAGCCAAGTCCTCTCTTCCGGCGGGGTGGCTTCCGCCTCGGTGATTTCCTCCGGCGGAATGCAAGCCGTTCTCGCCGGAGGCGTGGATAGCGGCACCAGCATCCTGTCCGGAGGGATGCAAACCGTCGCGGGGGGATCCACGATCGCGGCGGAGATTTTCAGCGGAGGGAATCAGCAGATTCAGGATGGAGGTGTCGCCACCTCGGCCCGGATACACGCGAGCGGCACACAGTCGATCCTGGCCGGCGGCCACGCCATGTCGTCATTGATCGACAGCGGCGGCGGGCAAATCGTTTCGTCCGGCGGCGCGGCGCGCGCGACCCACATTCTGTCGGGCGGTGAACAAACCGTGCTGGCAGGAGCGACCGTGCAAGCTTCGCTGGTCGATAGCGGTGGGCGGCAAAACCTTCAGGGAGGCCGGGTGAGCGGTGCCACCATCGATTCGGGCGGCCTGCAGGTGCTGTCGTCGGGCAGCATCGCCAGCGCCACATCCGTCAGCGGCGGCGGGCAGGTCATTCTGTCCGGCGCGCAGGCGCTGGCCAGCGTGATCGCGGCCGGCGGCATCCAGACCGTATCGTCGGGCGCGCTCGCCAGCGCGTCGCTCCTGAGCGCCGGCGGGGTGACCTCCGTGCTGGCCGGTGGCGTCGCGCGCGACACGGAAGTCAACGACGGCGCTCGGCTGACCGTCGATCAGGACGGGCTGCTGCAAGGCGTCACCCGCATCAACGGCACAGCGACCCTCGACGGCACGATGCCGATCCGCAATCAGGGCGAGGTGCGCGTCACCCCTGACGCCGACCGCGTCTGGGGCACCGTGCTCGGAGACAGTGGCGGATTGACCTTGCAGGGCAGCCATACCCTGACGCTCGCCGCCGCGCAGACCTACAGTGGAATTACCTCGGTCGAAGGCGGCACGCTCAAGGCCGGCGTGGCCGACGCCATCGCCGCCAGTCAGCTGCTGCGCATCGGCGACGGGGCGCGCTTCGAGCTGGGCGGTTTCGACCAGCATGTGGCGCGGCTGCAGGGCGGCGGCACGCTGGCGCTGGGCGCCAATACCCTGACCCTGAACGGTGCCGGCGGCTCGGCCGTGTTCACCGGCACCGTGGAGGGCTCGGGCGAGTTGGTCAAGGACGGCGCCTATACCCAGGTGCTGGGCGGCGCGCTGACCTATACGGGTATCACGCGCATCAATGCCGGCACGCTGACCCTGGACGGCGGCGCGGGAGGCGGCCGTCTCAACGGCGATGTGATCGGCCGGCCGGGCAGCCGGCTGGTCCTGCAGAACGGCGCGACGCTGACCGGCGCCATCGATCCGCTGGATGTCAGCGTGCTGGCCGGCTCGACCTGGACGGTGACCGGCGACTCGACGATCGACACCCTGGAGTTGGCCGGCAACGTGACCTACCAAGTGCCCCGGACGGTGTCGATCAAGACCCTGCGCGTCACGAACCTGGTCGGCGAAAATGGCGTGTTGACGGTCAACGCCCAGTTGGGCGGCAGCAGCTCCAGCATCGGTCACCTCATCATCGACGGCGGACGGGCGACGGGGAGCACGCGGCTGGCGGTGCGCAATCTCGGCGGCCTGGGCGGCTTGACGCAGGGCGACGGCATCCGGGTCATTCAGTCCGTCAACGGCGCCAGCACCGCCCAGTGGCAACTCTCCCTGCTCCAGCCGGTGCTGGCCGGCGCCTACGACTACCGGCTAAAGCGCGGTGCCGCGCAGCCGGACGACTGGTATCTGTCGTCCGATAGCGGGGGCAAACCGAGCTACCGCTCCGAGGTTTCGCTGGACATGACGGTGCCGGCGGTGGCGCTCAGGTACGGCGCGATGGTGGCCGGTTCCTGGCGGGAACGGCGCGGTGACGCGGACGAACCGTACTGGGGCCGGGCGATGGCCCAGACGGTGCGTCACGACGGCGCGCGGGACGGTATCGCCGGCGGCGCGGCGAAGTTCCGCGCCGATCTGTACGGAGCCCAGGCCGGCGCCGATCTGTACCGGCGCAGCGGGGCGGGCGACGCCGGCGACCGGGCCGGCGTCTACGCCGCCATCGGCCGGAGCACCGCCCATGTCACCCACTCCGATGGCGGGCCGGCCGGCAAGGCGACACTGGATGGCTATGCGCTGGGCGGCTACTGGACCCGGCGCGGTGCGGCGGGCTGGTATCTGGACGGAGTGCTGCAGGCGAACTGGTCGGAGGTGACCACCCGTTCGTCCAACAACCTGACCCTGCGTACCCACGGGCTGAGCTGGCTCGGCTCGCTGGAGGCCGGGTACGGGTTCCGTACCGGCGCGGTGACGATCGAACCGCAGGTGCAGTTGGCCTACCAGCGGCTCAGGCTCGCGGATGCCGGCGACGAGGCGGCGGCCATTCAGTTCGGCCGCATCGAAAGCATCCCTCTGCGCGTCGGCGTGCGGATCGCCCGGCCACTGCAGCGCTCCTCGGCGGGCCCCTTGACCGTCTGGTTCCAACCAAGCGTGATGCACGAGTTCAAGGCGACGCAGCAAACCGGCTTTGTCGCGCAAAACGGCTCGCGCACGGCCCTTGGCTCCGACCTGGCGGGCTCGAGCCTGATCATGGCGGCGGGGGTGGGGGGGTGGGCGAGCAAAACGCTCAGGCTCGATGTGAAGGCCGACTACAAGACCTCGCTGTCGGGCAAGGCGTTCCACGGCTTTGGGTTGACGTTCGCCGTCAATGCCCGGTTCTGAACCGGGTCCACCGGGAAGGTGCCGCCTCCGCCGGAGACCGGCACCTTCCTGTACAATGAGCCGACTATCCGTTTTGACCGTCTGCCCAGCGTCATGACCGCCGACCTGAAATACCTGCTGCATTATCCCCCCGCCGTGCTCGACAAGGTTCGCGCGCTGATCGACGAGGACCGGCTCGAGGCATGGCTCGCCGCCCGTTATGCCGACCGGCATGCGATCCAGACCGATGCCGCCTTGTACGATTATGTCAACCAGATCAGGCAGCGCCATCTGAAAAACGCGCCGCCCCTGTCCAGAGTGGCCTACGACAGCCGGCAGCACCCGGTTCACGGCACACTGGGAACCAACACCCGGGTCGCCAGAGTTCAGGGCAGCCGACTCAAGACCAAACACGAGATCCGCGTGGCCACCCTCTTTCGCGACACCGCGCCGGCCTTCTTGCGGATGATCGCCGTGCATGAGCTTGCCCACCTCAAGGAACGCGAACACACCAAGGCGTTCTACCAGCTTTGCCAATACATGGAGCCGGACTATCACCAGTTGGAGTTCGACTTGCGCCTTTACCTGACCTGGCAGGATATCCGCTCGTCGCCGGATTGACCGCCGTTCGGCTTTCGCCAGGCCGCACAATGACATAAAAATAAACAGGCACGCCGTCATCAATCACCCGGGAAGCCCGCGCTTCCTTGAGACAAGGAACGGACCATGACTGTTTTCAAAGGGATCTACACGGTAATTTACCAGGCGGATGACCTCGCCCTGGCTCGCAACTGGTTCTGCCGCGCCTTTTCCATGACGCCATACTTCGATGAACCGTTCTATGTCGGATTCAACGTGGGTGGATTCGAACTGGGACTGCAGCCCGATGCGGCCAAACCCGGCGCGGGGAGCAATCAGGTCGCCTACTGGGGTGTCGACGATATCGAAGCGGCGATTATTCACCTGACGGAGCTGGGCGCCGAACTGATGTCTCCCGTCACGGATGTCGGGGAAGGCATTCTCGTCGCCACGGTGCGCAACCCCTTCGGTCACGTCATCGGAGTCATCCGCAATCCGAATTTCACGCGTTAACCCGGCGCCGATACACACCGTTACTCCGCCGTACATGGCGCGAACACGCCCTTACACGCGGCTCACAGACGGCGGCATCCGGTCGGCCTAGGATGGCATCAAGGACACACCGAAAGGCGGTCCCGCCCTCCACCCCACCGACCGGGAGAAACACCATGAAAACTGTCGCCGCACTGATTGTCGCCGCCGCGCTGGGCCTTGCTTCCACAGCGGGCTTCGCCGCCACCGCCACCGCTTCCGCCCCCGTGGCCAAAGCCGTTGCGGCATCCGCGCCTCACGCGCGGCACGGCAAAGCGCTCCACCGTACCCGCGCGCACAAGGCCGCTTCCACCGCCGTTGTGCAAAAGGCCCAGGCAAAACGCCACCATCATCACCGCCATCACGGACAGCGCCACCACGCGGCGCCGGCCGTCAAGACGGCCGGATAATCAACCGGAACCACCCCGGCGCCGCCCCTTGGCGGACCGGGGTTTTCTACCGCTCTCCCCCTGTCAAAAAGACCAGCTCCCCGGCAAATCGCCTTGCAAAATCCCGCGCGTCATCAATCCTGATACCAATGCAATACCACTTGCAGACCACCCGATGACCACTGAGCACGGATCGCCCGGCGCCCGACGCCGGTTCGCCATCCGCATCGAACAAAGAGAGCGAGGAAAAACGACATGTCCCGATTCTTTCTTCTCCCGGCGCTGGGTGCCGCCGCCCTGGTCCTGGCAAGCCCGGACGCCTGGTCCGCCGCCTCATGCACCGACTGGACCGCGGGTCAGATCTACAACTCCGGCGATTACGCCCGTTACAACGGCAAGACCTGGCGCTCGCGCTGGTGGAACCAGAACGCGCAACCCGGTTCGGACGCCTGGGGTCCCTGGGAGGAGCGTCCGGCCAGCGAATGCACGGGCGGTGGCGATCCTGGCGGCGGCAAAGTACCGCCGGAGCCCAAACCGACTGTCGGACGACACGTTGGATCCTATTTCACCCAATGGGGCATTTATGATCGCAAATACACCCTGAGAAAACTCGTCGACGCGGGCAGCGACGCCAAGCTGACTTTCCTGAATTACGCTTTCGGAAATGTATACGCCGATGGAAAATGTGGGATGGTCACCCGCGCCGAAAACGGCAACGGCGATGGCGGCGATGCCTGGGCCGATTACCAGCGCAGCTTCCCTGCCGCAGAATCCGTCGACGGCGCCGCCGATCAATGGAGCGATACGCTGCGCGGCAATTTCGGCCAGTTGCGCAAACTCAAATTCAAGAATCCGCAGTTGAAAGTCCTGATCTCGCTGGGTGGCTGGACCTGGTCGAAAAATTTCGGCAAATTCGCCGCCAGCGAGGCGTCGCGCCAGACACTGGTAGCGTCCTGCATCGACCTCTATATCAAGGGCAACCTGCCCAAAGGCGAGGATGCCGGCGGGCCGGGAGCCGCGCTTGGCGTATTCGACGGCTTTGACATCGACTGGGAATACCCGGGTGGCGGCGGACTGCCGACCAACACGGTGGACCCCAACGACCGCCAGAACTTCACGCTCCTGCTCGCCGAGTTCCGTCGCCAGCTTGACGCGCTCTCCGCGCAGAACAAGCGGCGCTACTACCTGACGGTCGCCATCGGCTCCGGGGTCGACAAGATCCGCAATACGGAACCCGCCAAGTATTCGTCCTACCTTGACTGGGTCAACGTGATGACCTACGACTTTCACGGTGGCTGGGACGCGCAGGGCCCGACCAATTTCCATGCCAACCTCTACCGCGACCCGGCCGCGCCCGTCACGGGCGACCAGGTGTACTACAACGTCGATGACTCCGTGAAAACCCTGCTGGCCGGCGGCATTCCCGCCGCCAAGATCAACATCGGAATCCCCTTCTACGGACGCGGCTGGACCGGCGTCGCCCCGGGCAAGGACGGCAACGGACTCTACCAGCGCGCCACCGGCGCGGCGCCCGGCACCTACGAGGCCGGATACAACGACTACAAGGTTCTGGTCACCCGCAACGCGACCCGTTACGTCCATCCGGTCACGCGGCAATTGTGGACCTACGACGGCAAGGAGTTCTGGAGCTATGACGATCCGGCCACGATACGCGTGAAACTCGATTACGTGCGCAGCAAACAGCTGGGCGGCGTATTCAGTTGGTCGCTCGACGGTGACGATGCGCGGGGCACGCTGCTGTCCGTCACCAGCGAAGTAAGAAACGACGCGGCGGCGAAACAGCGCAAACGCTAAGAAACGCCAAGACGCCAACCGGGCCGGGGTACCTTCCCCCGCCCGGTTTTTTTGCGACACGGCCCGCGCCCCCGGAAAAAAATCACCGGCGGCCGGCAACGGCTGTTGACAGGAAAATTCTCCATCGGTATAGTTCGCATCTCTGTCGGGCAACAGCCCTTCGGAACCAGTGGGGGTATAGCTCAGCTGGGAGAGCGCTTGCATGGCATGCAAGAGGTCAGCGGTTCGATCCCGCTTATCTCCACCACAGGTCCCCATCGTCTAGAGGCCTAGGACGTCGCCCTTTCACGGCGATAACCGGGGTTCGAATCCCCGTGGGGACGCCAGGATTCGATAAAAAACGCCGCATGCCTTCGCATCGCGGCGTTTTTTGCTTCACGGCGCCTTAATCAAGGTTTTTCAGGGCCTCGCGAACCGACAGGGGCGACAACCGCCCCACATTGCGGCCGACGAACTCGCGCACCGCCGCGGGGTCGTGCCAAGCATAATCGCGCAACGACCAGCCCACCGCCTTGCCGATGAACACATCGGTCTCCGTCCCGAGCCGCAGCGCTCCGCGAAACAGCCGCTCGACGCTGGTCGCCTCGTTCCAGCCCAATTGATGCAGCAGCGCCACGCGCCTCACCCATTTGTCAGGGTGCGCGAGGCACACGTCGAACACCCGATCCACCAGTTCCGGATCGCTGCCGCGCAGTATATCGCCGACCACGCCCGCCAGACCGTCCACCGAGTCCCACCAGGCATTGCGCTGTACCAGATCGAGGATGTCGGCCAAGTGGCCGGCATGCAGTTGCCTGGTGTGTTTCGCCAGCAGATCCACCGCCACATAGCAGCATTCGCGCTCGGGCTCTTCCCAAAGCCGCGCGGCGCAGGCAAGAAGCGCGGCCCCGTTCTGACCGGCAAGGCGCTTGAGCAACGGGGCCACGGCCTTGCGCCGCCGCGGCGTCGGAATACCGAAAAAGGGATAGCGGTTTTTCATGTAGGCGCGCATCGGCGCCGCGCGCGCATCGTCGGCCAGAGCCGACAGCTCGGCACGCACCGCCTCGCAGAACACCCGTGGATCGACAGTTTGCGCTTTCCCCATTTTCTTCGCCATACACCCTCCCGGCCCGGGCGACAAGGAAAACCGATACGGCTCCCTCTTCACGAGCCGAAGTGTCGGATGACAAGCGTATACCTGTCAAATCCGCGAGAACTCAACGTGGTGCGCGGCGACATTTTTGGGACAATGATTCCAATCGCCATCCGGTCAGCGCCACGCCAAGCAGACGTCCACGGCCAAGATACGCGACAAGCCTGTCGAACAGAGCATACTTGTCCGGGGAATAGGGGTACCAGTTGACCTCGATCTTGCGGCTCTGGCGATCGATCAGCAACGCCTTGCTGCGGGTATAGGCCAGCAACCCTTCGGCACCCCGCACCCGGCCTGTGCCGCTTTGCTTGACTCCACCGAACGGCAATGCCGGATTTCCTTCGGTGAGCATCACATTGTTGATGCTCACCGCGCCGCACACGAGTTTCTCGGCGACGCGTCGGGCCCGGAGCGGGTCTTTCGACCAGACGCTCGCCGACAACCCGAACGGCGAACGGTTGCAGCGCATCACAATCTCGTCCTCGCTCGCGAACGCCAGCACAGGCAACACCGGCCCGAAAGTTTCCTCTTGCATCACCAGCATGGAATCATCCACGCCGGCCAGTACCGTCGGCGCGTAAAGCCGCCGCGCGCGGTCGATCACAGCGCCTCCGGCAAGCACCGTCGCCCCCCGCGCCACCGCGTCGGCCACGTGCCGCTCGACAGTCGCCAGCTGCGCGTCGGTGGTCAGGGCGCCCACATCGGCGAATTCGCCGCACGCCACCGTCAGCGCCCTGACGGACGCCACCAGCCGCTCGACAAACCGCTCATGAAGCGACTGATGCACGTACAGGCATTCCACCGAACTGCACGACTGGCCGGTATTGGTCATGCTTCCCCATACCGCGCCGGCGACGGTGCGCTCCAGATCCACATCGTCGAACACGATCATCGGATCCTTGCCGCCAAGCTCGACACTGGCGGGGATCAGCAGCGACGCGGCCTGCTCCAGCACCTTCCTGCCTGTGGCGACGCTGCCGGTGAAAGCGATCTTGTCGGGCCGCGCATCGATCAACTGCCGGGCGGTTTCACCGGAGCCCTCGATGATCACCACGGACCGCTCAAGAAGCGGATGCGCGCGCAACATGGCCGTGAGCACCGCGGACATCGGCGTGAATTCGGACGGCTTGTAAATCACCGCGTTGCCCGCGGCGAACGCGAACAGGATCTGGGTCAACGCGGTATGCACGGGATAATTCCAGGGCGCGATCACCAGCACCACGCCCAGGGGCTCGTGGCGCAGGCGCGAAGCCTTGCCAAGCAGCATCAGCGGCGTCGGCACCTTGCTTTCGGCGAGGATGGCGGGCGCCCGCTTCTCCAGAAAAAACAGGCAATCGATGACGCCCAGCACCTCCGACACCAGGGCATCGGTCGGCGCCTTGCCGTTTTCCCGGACGATCTCGTCGACAATCCACTGGCGGCGATCGACCAGCCAGCGGCGCACCGCCGCGACGGCGGCAAGCCTCGCCTTCACCGGCGTGCCCGCCAGCCAAGGCGCCGCGGCGCGCGCGCGGTCCATGGCCATTTGACACACCTCCTCGGTCGTACCGGTCAGCCGGCATTCGGCGACATGTTCCATCATCCATTCCTCCCGAAGGCCCGCCGCGGGTTCGACGCGCGCGTCATAGCCGATGGCGGACCAGACACCGGCGGCGCCGCGGGCCGGCTGAGCGGGCCCCGAGTAATACAGGCTGTACACCAGCCCGCGCAGTCCGGTATCGAGGCGGCGCAGGGGTGTTCCCAGCACATCCGGGAACGCCTCCGCCCGTCCGGCAAGCCCAAAGAGCGCGCGGATCAGCCACGCCGGCGCGAAACGCAGAATGCGCAGCAAGCCACGCAGGCTCGCGACATCCTCGGCGCTCGCCACGGCCAGCGCCTCGTCGACCAGCACCGCGCAGCCGGTGTCGGCGAACGCCGGCAATCCCTCCTCCCCCGGCAGCAGGGCGCCGCCGACCCGGATCAACCCGTTCATCTCGGTTCTGCTCAGAAATCGCGAATCGTTCATGCCGCCGCCTCCCGGACCGGTTCGAGGGCCGCCTGTCCCAGCTCCATGGCGGCGGCCCGCCCGGACAATGCCATGATGGACAGCGACGGGTTGATGCCCGGCGCCGCCGGAAAACACGCCGAATCCGCGATCAGCAGATTGGGGTGGTCGTGCACCCGGTGATCCGGCGCCGTCACCGAACGGGCGCCGTCGACGCCCAGCGCGCAACCGCCCATCAGGTGCAGGCCGATCCGCAGCGGCGCCTGGTGCAGCTTTTTCGCGCCCACCGCGCCGAACAGTTCCCGCACCACGGCGAGCCCCGCATCGCGCCGCGCGCGGTCGGTGTCGCCAAGGGTTTTCTCCACCTCAAGCCGGCCGCCGGCAAGCCGCACACGGCCCGGCGTTTCGTCGCGGATCGCCACCTCGATGCTCGCCATGCGGCGGTAGTCGCGCATCCAGCGCGCCGCCTCCTTGCCGATGCCCGGCGCCAGCAGACTGATCGCGACCGGACCGGCGAAAATGTTCTCCAGTTTGAACCCCGCCTGACGAAAACGCGGCTCGTCCGACTTGAGCGACTGCAAAGCGCCTTTGTGGGCATCCACGATTTCATCGAACAGGGCCAGCGTCATCCATTGCGGGTGACAGAAAAACCCCTCCCCCAGCGCCGGCAGGCGGGATTTCAGCCCGGAACGCAACAAAATGCCGGTCGTGCCGAGCGCTCCCGCGGCAAGCACGACTTTTCTGGCTCGCCAGACTTCCGGCCGTCCGGCCAGGTAGCCGGTCACCGTCACGCCATGGCGGTCGTGCGACAGCGCCTCGACCTGACATCCGCAACGGATCGTCAGCCCTTGGCGGCAAGCCTGCGGCAAAAACGTCATCAGCGTGCTTTGCTTCGATCCGCGCCGGCACCCGCCAAGGCACACCACGCAGTCGTTCCCGCCGCAATCGCTCTGCCCCCGCCGCAGCGGCGCGCAGCCATAACCGCACCGCTCGAAGGCTTCCGCATACAGCGCGGCATTGCGGTTCCAGCCTTCGCGGCCCAGCGTTTCCAGCGCGAGACGGTTTTCCGTGCGCCGATACCAGGGCTCGAACGCCTCGAGGCTCAAACCGGCGATGCCGCTGGCCTGACGCCACAGGGAAAACGCCAATTCGTCAAACCGGTCGAGCAGGCATTGATTGACGATGCTGCCGCCCCCCAGCGCCTTGCCGCGCAGCAACACCGTGCGGGCATCGCGGCTCAGCTCCATGCCGCCCCCCCAGAACAGCCGACTGTTGGCCGCCAGTTCGTTATCGGGAAACGCCGGCGACGGCCGCGCCTCGCCCGCCTCCAGCATCAGGCAATCCGCGCCGGCCCGTGTCAGGGCGTCGGCCATCACCGCGCCGGACGGCCCGGAGCCGACAATGATGTAATCGTGAACCATTCCGCGACTCCTTTCGCCGGATCCGCCCGGCGCCGTTATTACATGAACTGCATCCCCTCTCCACGATAGGTCGGCACGCGGCCGACCACCTTGCCGGCCTGAATCAGCACCAGCTCATTGAACCGCTCGCACAACTCGCCCGCCTTGGCGTGCCGGAAAAACACCTTGTCACCCGGCTCCAGCCCCCCGACATCGCCGCTCAACGGCGTCTGCACCTCGCCCGCGCCCTCCAGCGGCAACAGCGCCAGCCCTTCCGGCAGCCAGGGTCGCGGCAACCGATCGGGGGCGGACGGCCCGGAGGCCACATACCCGCCCCCGCCGCAGGTGACAAAACCCGGCCCCGGAATGCGCGCCACCTCCAGCACGAAACCGGCGGCCGGCCGCCAGACCGCCTCCCGGTACGCATCGAAAAGATGCGGTGCGAACAGTCCCGAGCCCGCTCCGATTTCGGTCACGCACGGGTCGGCCGCCGTCGAAGCGAGACTGCCCGAACCGCCGCCGTTGACCAGCGTGACCGGCGCGCCGGCCTCCCGCAGCGCGGCCACCACCCGCGCGCGCCGCTCCCGCGCCAGGCTTCGCGACAGACGTTTGCAAAATCTCACCAGGGCATTGCGCGCGGGACGGCCCGGCTGCGCATCGCCGACACCGGCCACCTGCGCCTCGTACCCCATGACCCCTTCCAGGCGCACATGCCGCAAACGGGCGATCTCCCGGTACAGGGCCAGCGCCCGCGTTTCGTCCGACAGCGGCGAGCGGCGCACGCCGGCATGCAGTCCCGGCAACGATAAAGACATATCGATGTCCATGCACAACGGCAAAATCACGCCGGCGTCGCGGGCGATCCGGTCGGCGAGCTTCGCCTGAGCAAGATGGTCGACCATCAGCCGGATCGTCGCCCCCCGCGCCACCGCCTCGGCCACCCGCCGCAGGCTGTCCTGCCGCAGACTCGGATAGGCCACCAGAAAATCGTCAAGCCCCTTTCCGAACAGGAACACCGCCTCATCCGGATGAAAACACAGCACACCCTTCATGCCGTGTTGCGCGCAAAGCACACGCTCCAGCAATGCCCGGCAGCGCACCGACTTGCCGGCCACCCGGATCGGTTTGCCCGACGTCCGCTCGGCCATGGCGCGGGCATTGGCGTCGAAGACATCCAGATCGACGAATGCCAGAGGCAACGGACTCGCACCCAATGCTTCCGCATATGTTTCGTACAATGACCTGCTTGTCATATCAGCGGCGATTCCGGCCATCCCCTCCCCCATTGTCTTCCGACGCGCCACAAAAACGTGACAACATGTTGCATTTCATTCAGCATAGTCCCATATTTAAAACGTGACAACAAGTCACGTTAATAAACAGACCGCGCCTCGCCAAGGGGAAGCGGCCAGGGACACCCGAACGAGACGCCAAGAGGAGAACGAAACCATGAAAAAGTTGGGCTGCATCGCACTGGCCGGACTGATCGCCACCGCGGCCGGCGCCGCGGACAGCGAGCGAACGGGCAAGGACCTGACACCGGTCGGCGCGCAAAAAGCCGGCAACCGGGACGGCAGCATTCCGGCCTGGACAGGCGGCGACATCCGCGCGCCGGCCAACTGGAAACCGGGCATGAAACGCTCCGATCCGTATGCCGGCGAACGGCCGCTTTACCGCGTCGACGCCACGAATGTCGACACGCACCGCGCGCGCCTGTCCGCCGGCCAGATCGCGCTGATCACCGGCAAACCGGGCTACCGGATGGATGTCTACCCGACTCACCGCAGCTGCGGCTACGCCGAGTCGGTCTACGAGGCCACCCGGAAAAACGCGCGCGGCGCGGCGCTCAACGACGCGGGCGATCTGGCCGAAGGCAGTGGCGCCGGCGTGCTCTTCCCCTCTCCGAAAAACGGCCTGGAAGCCATCTGGAATCACAAGTTGCGCTATCGCGGGGAAGGCTGGATCAGCGGCCTTGTCACCGGGGTCGTGGAAAAGGACGGCAATTTCGATGCCAACCGGCAGATCAACCGTGTTCTGGCGCCCGCCGCCTCGTCGCGCAACGGCAAACTGGCCGACACCCGCGGCCAGCTTTTCCTGTTTCTCAATGAAGTCACCGCGCCGGCCTCCCACGCCGGGGAGCTGACCCTGATTTCCGACACGGTCGGCAAACCGCGCGATACCTGGCTGTACTTCCCCGGTCAGCGCCGCGTGCGCAAGGCGCCGGTGTTCAGCTACGACGCGCCGATGCCGTTGACCCAGGCGCTGAACACCGTCGATTCGACCGAGCTCTTCAACGGTTCGACCGACCGCTACACCTGGCGGCTGGTCGGTAAACAGGAAATGCTGGTGCCGTACAACAGTTACCGGCTCATCGACAAGACGCGCAAATACAAAGAAGTGTTCAAGGGCGCCTACGTCAACCGCGATCTGCCGCGCTACGAATTGCACCGGGTCTGGAAGGTCGAGGCCGTGCTCAAACCGGGTATGCGCCATCTGTATGCGCGGCGCGATTTCTATATCGACGAAGACAGCTGGACCGTGCTGCACGAGGACACCTACGACCAGAACGGCAAGTTGTGGCGCGTACTGGAAAACACGCTCTACATGGCCCCGGAACTGCCGGCCTGCGTCAGCGAGGGCAATGTGGTGTACGACCTCGTGGACGGCCGCTACAGCGTCGATCTGTGGGGCAACGAAGAACGGGAGACCGACTGGCTGGCCGCACGCGAGGGCCGGCTCTCTCCGGCCATGTTCACGCCCGAAGAATTGCGCCGCCTGGGCACGCGCTGACCCGTGAAAGGATTCCCCATGACAACCCGATTCGCTGCGGGCGCCGCCATGGCGCTCGTCTGGCCCGCCCTGTCCTGCGCCGTGACCTTCGAGACGGATGCGCTGCGCGGCAGCGTGGACTCCACGATCACGCTGGGATTCGCCGCGCGCACCGACGCGCGCGATTGCCGTTTCATCGGTCAGGACAATGGCGGCTGCGGCCCCGATCCCGAACTGAATTTCCTGAACGGCGACGACGGCGACCGCAACTACAACAGGGGAGACCTGTTTTCCCTGTACCTCAAGGGGCTGCACGAACTGTCCGTCAAAACCCTGGACGGCGCGAGCGGCGCGCTGGTGCGGGCAAGCTGGCTGCACGACTGGCGCGCGGGCAAGACCCGGGCGATTCCCCTGGCCTCCGATGCGCGGCGGCAGATCGTGACCCGCACCGAACTGCTCGATGCCTTCGTGTTCCACCAGACCGAGCTTGCCGGTCATCGCGTCCAGTGGCGCCTGGGCAACCAGGTCGTCAGCTGGGGCGAGGATCTGTTCATTCTGGGCGGAGTGAACACCATCAACGCCATCGACTCCCAGCGCGCGCACCTGCCCGGCACCCCGGTCAAGGAAATCCTGCGGCCGGCGCCGATGCTGGCGCTCAACGGAGACCTGGGCGCCGGCTGGTCCGCCGAAGCCTACTGGCAATTCAAATGGAACAGCTGGCGCATGGATCCGGCCGGCAGCTACTTTTCCACGATGGACACCGTGGGCAAGGGCGCCCGGGGGATCTATTTCGGCAACAGTCTGAGCGCCCAGCTGGGTCCCGATATCGGCGCGGGACTCGCCACGCCCGACATTCCGGGCGGCAAGCCATTCTTTCCCTATGCCGGGGAAAACCGTCCCGGCGCGCGCGACCGGCAATACGGCATGGCGTTGCGTTACAAGCCCGATGACGCGGGCAGCGAACTGGCCTTCTACTACCTGCGCTACAACGACAAGATGCCGCAGGTCGGTTTCCGGCAATTCGGCAAGGACCCGGTGTTCGGCCTGCCGCAAGGCGAGATTTTCATGAACTGGGGCACCCGGCGCGAACTGTTCGGCCTGAGCGGTCACACCTCGCTCGGCGACCTGGCCCTCGGCAGCGAGCTGTCGTACCGGCCGCGCGACTCGGTGGGCATCGTGGCGCCCGTCGATCCGCTGGGGCGTGCCAGTTTCACGAGCCCGGGCTACGCGACCGAGCGCAAATGGCAGTGGAACGTGAGCGCGGTCTATTCGGCGACACCGTCCAACAGTCTGTCGGGACTCGTGTCCTTGCTGGGAGCCTCGCAGGTCGATCTGTCGGCCGAGGCGGCCGTGGTCCACTACCCCGGCCTCAATCCGGCGCCTTACACGCCGGATGCGCCGGTGCACTGGGATTTCAGCCGCGGCGGCAAAGCCTATTTCGTGCCCTACCCGCGCGGAGCCTCGGTGAGCAAGACCTCCTGGGGTTATGTTCTGCAAGTGTCGCCGCAGTACCCGGGGATTTTCGGCAGCAACCTGACGTTCACCCCCGAGCTTAGCGTATCCCACGATGTAAAAGGCATCAGCCCGAACACCATCCCCTTCGTCGCGGGGCGCAAGGCCGCCACCCTGAACCTCAACCTTTCGCGCACATCCCAGTGGAAGGCTTCGCTGGGTTACACCACGTTCTGGGGCGGCGGATTGAACAATCCCCTTTCTGATCGCGACTTCGTCTCGGCCAGCTTCAGCGTGAATTTCTGAGGAGGGGGATGGCATGACAGCCCGTCTCGAAGCGTTCCTGTTCGCCCATCGGCGCGCGTTTCTCGTGCTCATGGCGATGCTGACCGTCCTGCTCGGCCAGGCCGCGCTGCGTCTAGAACTGTCCGCCGGTTTCGACAAGCAGCTGCCGGCCGGGCACGAGTTCATCCGGACCTTCGTCAAGTACGCCGATACGTTCTCCGGGGCGAATCAGGTCATCGTCGCGGTCGAGCCGCGCCGGGGAGGCATCTGGACGCCCGATGGTATCCGCGCGCTCGCCGATGCGCACCAGGCGATGTTTTTCCTGCCCGGCATCGACCGGCGCACGGTGATGTCGCTGTGGTCGCCCGCCGCGCGCTATACCGCCATCACCGAAGAAGGGTTCAAGGGCGGTCCGCTGATCGACGGAGACATCACCCGCGACAACCTGACCGCCTCCCGCATTGCCCAGATCCGCGACAATGCGCGCCGGGGCGGCTACATCGGCTCGCTGGTCGCCGCCGACGGCTCGGCCGCCCTGATCAGCGCCCAGGTCGCGGCGCATGACGCGGCCGGCCGGCCGGTGGATCTGCTGGCGCTCGGCCAGTCACTGGAAAAGGACATCCGGCAACGCTTCGAGACACCCGGCGTGACGATCCGGCTTATCGGCTTCACCAGCGAAATGAGCGAAATCGCCCGCCAGGCCCGCAACGTCGCGGGGTTCTTCCTGCTCGCGGGTCTCTTCACCACACTGGCGGTATACCTGTACGCCAAAAGCTGGCGTCTGACCCTGCTGACGATCTTCTGTTCGGCGGTGTCGGTCGTCTGGCAACTGGGCGCCTTGCGTCTGGCGGGATACGGGCTCGATCCGCTGGCCATGCTGATCCCCTTTCTGGTGTTCTCGATCGGAGTGTCCCACGGCGTTCAGCAGGTGAACGTGCTGTGTCGGCAGATCGCCGCCGGTCACAGCGCAGGGGACGCCGCGCGCAGCGCCTTCCGCACCCTGCTGGTTCCGGGAACGCTGGCGCTGGCCACCGCCCTGACCGGATTTGTCACGCTGCTCCTGGTCCCGATCGACATGATTCGCGAACTGGCGGTCACCGCGGGCATCGGCGTGGGGTTCAAGATCATCTCCAACCTGTTTCTGCTGCCGGTACTGGCCAGCTATCTGCGATTCGATGCCAGGCAGGCCCGGCGCATCGAAGAGGCCCGGCTCCGTCACTCGCGCTGGCTTGACCGGCTCTCCTGGGTGGCCCGGCCGCGCAATGCGCGGCTGACCGTGGCCCTCGTCGCGGTGGCGGGCATCCTGTGCCATATCGCATCGCTCGACAGGCAGGTGGGCGATGTCCGTCCCGGCACGCCGCAGTTGCGCGCCGACTCGCGCTACAACCTCGACGCGGCGTTCATCGCCGGCCATTTCAACCTGGGGCTGGACATCCTGACGGTGATCGCGGAAGGCCCTCGCGACGCCTGCACCCGCCACGATGTGATGACCTACCTTGACCGGCTGGGCTGGCGTATCCGCAACGTGCCCGGCGTCGTATCGGTCGCGTCGGCCGCGACCCTTGCCAAGGAGGCCAACGCGGGATGGAACGAAGGCTACCCCGGCTGGACCGCCCTGCCGGTCAGCGCCAAGGCCCTGGCCAATGATGTCGACGGCGCGCAAACGCTGGCTCTGGCCAATGCCGATTGCACGGCCCTGCCCTTGCAGATCAACCTTGCCGATCATCGTGCCGCGACCATCGACCGGGTGGTCGCGGCCATCCGGCACGACACCCGGGCCGAAACCCTGCCCGGCATCACGATCCGGCTCGCCAGCGGTTCGGTCGGCGTGATCGCCGCGATCAACGACGTGCTGGAACGCTCGGAGGGGCCGATGCTGATGTACGTCTACGCGGTCATCGTGCTTCTGGTGCTCGCTGTTTACCGCGACTGGCGCGCGGCGCTGGCCTGCTGCCTGCCGCTGACCATCGCCACGCAGATGGGCTATGCCCTGATGCAGGCGCTGTCCATCGGACTGACCGTCGCCACCTTGCCGGTGATGGTGCTCGCCACCGGTATCGGCGTCGACTACGCCTTCTATATCTACAACCGCCTGATGGCCCACCTGGGCCGCGGACACGTCGTGACCGACGCGTTCGCGCTCGCCCTGAAAGAGACCGGCAACGCCACGATCTTCACGGCCCTGACGCTGGCGATCGGCGTATCGACCTGGGTGTTTTCCGGGTTGAAATTCCAGGCCGACATGGGGCTTTTGCTCGCCTTCATGTTCCTGGCCAACATGGTGATGGCGATGACGGCGTTGCCGGCCCTCGCCATCACACTCGAAACCCTGGTGCCGGCGCGACGCCGCCGCCCTCTTCCTTTCGGACACGAAGCATGAGACTCCCCGCTCTTGTTCTCCTCCTTGTTCTGGCGATCCCGGTGCCCGCGGCGGCATCGCCCCGCGATGCGCTCATCGTGCCTCACGCGACCCGCGCGGCGCAGTTCCGGGTGGCGCAGGCGGGAACGCGGATCGTTACCGCCGGCGATCATGGCACCATCCTGCTGTCGGATGATGCCGGCGCGCACTGGCGGCAGGCCCGCCGCGTTCCGCAAGACACCACCCTGACGGCGCTGTTTTTCGCCGACAAGCGGCGCGGCTGGACCGCCGGCCACGGCGGCGTCATCCTGGCGACACAGGACGCGGGCGAGACCTGGCAAGTGCAAAAACGGGGAGGCAAGGATGACCGGCCGGTGTTCTCCCTGTGGTTCGAAACACCGCTGCACGGTTTTGCCGCCGGGGCGTTCGGCCTGCTGCTGGAAACGCACGACGGCGGCGGCACCTGGCGGGCGCGGGCCTTGCCCGCCGGCATGGAAGACCGTCATCTGTACCAGGTATTCGGGCACGGCAAGGCGTTGTGGGTCACGTCCGAGGAGGGACGCCTGCTCCACTCGACCAACGCCGGACGGGACTGGCGCGTTCGCGCGACGCCGGCGCGCGGTTCGCTGTGGGGCGGACTGGTGTTGCGCGACGGCTCGGTGATGGTCATGGGACTGAAGGGACAACTGCTGCTCTCGCGCAACGGCGGAGAGCGCTGGGACACGGTGGACACCGGCACGGAGCGCTCCCTGACCGGAGGCATCGAACTGGCGGACGGCAGCGTGCTGGCAAGCGGCCTGGACGGCGCCATTTTGCACGCGCGGCCGCCGTTCGCCGGCGCGCGAACGTACACGGCGTCCGGACGACAGAATCTTGCGGGGCTCGCCGCGCTGCCGGGAAAACGTCTGCTGCTGCTTGGCGGCAACGGCCTGTCCGTCGTACCGGCGCCCCTGTGGTAACATCGGCGCATGACGGAAACGATCAAGCCCCCCTCTTCCGGTGCCGCGCCGCGCCGTGCGCCGCGCCAGGAGCGCAGTCGGCAGCGCGTCCAGGACATTCTCGATGCGGCCGCCCTGGTCATCGCCGAGGTCGGCCTCGAAGCCGCCACCCTCTCCGAGGTCGCGCGGCGCGCGAACATCACCCTCGCTTCGCTGTACCGGTATTTCCCCAACAAGGCCGCCGTGGTGCGTCAGTTGGCGGAGCACCAACTGGCAAAATTGCGCGAACCGATGGCGCGTTTCGCGCAGAGCGCCGACATTCCGGGGGACATCGATACCATCATCGACGTCTTCGCGGACTTTTACCGCAAGGAGCCGGCCTACCGCGAAGTCTGGTCGGGCATCGGCGCCATGCCGGAACTCGCTGCGCTCGATCAGGAGGATCTGCTCAGCAATGTCGATCTGATGAGCTCGACACTGCGGGAGCGCTTCCCGCACCTTGACGAAGCGGACGCCCGTGCGATCACCACGATGCTGACCCGGGCCATCGGCGCCGTGCTGCGCCTGGCGATGGTCATGGACGACAGGGTTGCCGAGGTCATGCTGGCCGAAGTCAAATTCATGGCGCGCTCCTACCTTCGGGCGCGCCTCGCGCCGCCCAACCCCGTTTAGCCCCGCCGGCCGGCGCCGCCTCACCGCTCCCCGAAGGGCAGCAGGGCCGGTACCTCGGCAACGGGTACCTGCATATCAACAATTCCTCGGTTTCCTGGGTCAAGGATCATCCGCACCGGGCGGTCGCGACCTATGGAACGGTCGATGCGCCGAAAGTCCGGGTGTTCCGGCGGCGGTCATCGAGCAGAAACGGGCGGAATTCCGTCACGGGGTCGGTATTGATACCCGGCCCCGGCAAAGCCGCGCAACACAAAGCCCTGATAGGCGCAGGCCGAGGTACCGTGATGTTCAACGGATCCTCCGTGCCGGTCAGGCACGGCCGGCTGTAGGCCTCGGCCGCGAGATGCCGCCATGCGATCCGGATGACCGGCTCGGGGATCTGATCCACCGACGGATCCAGCCGCCGGAAACGCAATAGGGTCTTGTCCTCGATGATCTTCATTGCGTCGTCCACGGTATGCCGGGGCACTCCGGTATCGATCACGATCGGAACGCATTGTCGCTTCCGACCAGTCTTGACGTCTCCCCTGCCTCCGCCACCGTGCACACCGCGAACATCCGCAGACCACCCAGCCCCATGCCGTGAATTGCACGCCCGATCGTTTCTTTCCGTTTCATGGTTATCGCTCCGTTGGCAAAGTGCGAGGAAAATACGCATTCGCATCTTCCTGTTTTCCCAATCGCCCGCTCGCCGGCCTTCCGGAGCGTCACCTGTCCCCGAACGAAAAATAGGCTGGCGGGGTTCCCAGCGAAATGCGCAACGGCAGATCGAACACGCGGACCTTCGGTTCCTTCACCGTGCCGTAGGTCGCGACAACCCGGTGCGGATGATCCCGAACCCAGGCAGCCGCGGGGTTATTGATGTGTATCTTCCACGCATTGTGGTGGTCGAAGCGCTGATACATCAGGAATGGGCGGAATTCCGTCACGAGGTTGGTAGTCGAACCAAACGCGGGGATGACCGCCACATGTCTCAGCAAAGATCCACGGCCCTCGGTGAAGTCTTTCACCTTCAAGTCCGGATCGCCCAGCGCATGCCCTCTCTTGAACATCTCCACGGTCCGGATCGGTGTGGCGACATTATCGCCGATAACGATATCCTCCTGATGGCCGTTGCGGCCATAAACATAGAAACCGACCCGGATGACCGGATCGTCATTGGCTGTCACGATGGAGGCCACAGTCGCCCCGGCCGAGCGCGGCGGTTTGCCGTCGGGCGACGGGTAGCGCTTGTTCAGTTGCTCGATATCGCCGTCCGACAGATTGCCGATCACCCCACCGGTATCAACCCGGGTGGTATGCGTCGCGCTGCACGCCGGATCGTCATTCAGCGGCGAGTCACGATCCATGTTGACCGGGCAATACGCCGCTCGGGCCGGATGCAGAATCATCGACGCATCGTGCAGGATGGTATTGGGGTCGTTGCAGACGATGTAGGGGGTTTCGTTGGTCGTGTTGCGGTGGATATGGTGCACACCCAGCGCCGCGGCCAGGCCGCGCAGCACGAAGCCGCGATAGGCGCAGGCCGAGGTCACCGTGATGGTCAACGGATCGTCCGAACCGGTCAGGCACGGCCGGCTATCGGCCTCGGCCCGCACATACCGCCACCCGATGCGGATGACCGCTTCCGGAAACGGATCCGAGACCGGATTCAGCCGCCGGAAACGCAGTGTGGTCTTGTCCTCGATGATATTTATCGCGTCCTCGACGATATGCGCCGGCACTCCGGCGTCGATCACGATCGGCACGGAATTGTCGATGCCGACCAGACCCTTTTTTTCGTCGGCCTGCGCCACACCGCAAACCGCGGACATCAGCAGGCCGGCGGCTCCCAGGCCGCGCCATCCGCGCACCCGTGTTTTTTCTCTTTTCATGACCCGCGCTCCGTTTGGTAAAGGAGGCTCTAGTCAACCTGCTCCGGGCATCGGCAAACAGGGGGGGTCAGACGATTCGTCACGGGAAAAACTCTCATTCGGCGGATCGCCCCCGGCGACACCGGGGGTCACCGCTCCGTAAACGTAAAAAGCGGGCTGGCCGGAGGGTTGTCCAGCACAATGCGCAATGGCAAATCGAACACACGGATCTTCGGCTCCTCCACCGAGCCGTAGGTCGCGACGACACGGTGCGGATGATCCCTGACCCAGGCCGCGGCGGGATTGTTGATGAACAGCTTCCACATCGCGTGATATTTGGGACGTGTGGCCAACAAGTACGGCTGAAACTCCGTCACGAGGTTGGTCGTCGGACCGGATGCCGGAATCGCCACCACATTGCGCAGATGAAAATCAGGGTCCGGACTCCGGGAGGCGTTATTCACATCAAGATCCGGATCGCTCAGCACATGCCCTTTCTTGAACAGCGTCACGACCGGAATCGGTGTGGCGGGATCAAGACTGCTGATACTCGTCAGACCGCCACCCGGCCTGTAATGGTTGTGAACGACGCGGATGGCCGGATCCGCATTGGTTTTCACGATGGTCGCCACGGTCGCTCCGATGGAGCGCGGCGACTTGCCGCCGGGCGAGGGGTAGCGCTTATTCAGTTGCTCGATATCCGCATCCGACAGGTTGCCGATCACCCCGCCGGTATCGACCCGGGTCGTATGCGTCGGGCTGCACGCCGGATCGTCGTTCAACGGCGAGTCGCGATCCAGCTTGACCGGGCAATATGCCGCGCGGGCGGGATGCAGGATCATCGACGCGTCGTGCAGGATGGTATTGGGGTCATTGCAGACGATGTAGGGCGTTTCGTTGGTCGTGTTCCGGTGAACATGATGCAATCCCAGCGCCGCGGCCAGGCCGCGCAGCACAAAGCCCTGATAGGCGCAGGCCGAGGTCACCTCGATGTTCAGCGGATCCGTACTGTCGACGCGGCACGGGTGACTGTCGAACCTGGTTTTCAGGTAATGCCATCGCACCCGGATGACCGTGTCCGGAATCACGTCCGCCGACGAATCCAGCCGCCGAAAACGCAATGTGGTCTTGTCTTCGATGATTTTCAGCGCATCGTCCACGATATGCGCCGGTACCCCCGCGTCGATCACGATCGGCACCGAATTGTCCTTTCCCACCGGCCCGGGAGGCCTCTCCTCGGCCGCCGCGCCGCAAACCGCTGGCATCAGCACACATGCCAGCCCCATGCAAACTAACGCGCGGACCTCTGTTTTTATCCTCTTCATGGCAATCACTTCTATTTGATCAAAAGGAGCCTCTAAATAAACCTGTTCCGGGCACCGGCAAACAGGGGGTGACATGCCGTTCCGTCCAAGGAAAGCACTCATTCGTCCTCACATGCCTTCCAGGCAAGGCTGCGCATCACCGTTCCGGAAATGTAAAAAGGGGACTGAAGGGAAGGTTTTTCCGCTCTGCCCGCAACGGCCGATCGAACACGCCGGGTTTCCGCGCCTGTCCGGCGCCATGGCTGACATAACCGGCAGACTGATGGCATCGCCGCCCGGCATGCGAACCCGCGGCCGAACCGGGATTCCGGCAAACAACCACGACAGTTCTAACGACATCCACGAATGTCACGCTGGGACCGACAGCACGATTCCATCCCGCGCACCGAATCAGCGGCGCTAACGCGTTATGCGCCTCGCGGCGGCGCTCGCCCGCTTGGCACGCCCTGTTTGAACAGATGCGGTCATCACCATGACGACAAAAAACCAAAATGCATTTTTTTCCATTTTGGTTGTGGCAGCGCAATCACAAAGTAATCACCGGCAGGGCAAAATGAGTCCTGACGGAAGGTGACGTTTCGATCAACCCAATCGCATCGCATGCAGACCTGACCACAGCGCCGACATCATGCCCAATGACATCGCTTCTTCGGACCTGAAATCTATCCTCCATTCCAAACGCGCCAATCTGTACTATCTGGAACACTGCCGCGTACTGGTCAATGGAGGTAGAGTCGAGTACGTGACGGAAGCGGGCCAGCAGTCCCTGTACTGGAACATTCCGATCGCCAATACCACCTCGATCCTGCTGGGAACCGGAACCTCGATCACTCAGGCGGCCATGCGCGAGTTGGCCAAAGCCGGTGTGGTGGTGGGATTCTGTGGAGGGGGCGGCACGCCACTGTTCTCGGCGGGAGAACGCGAGCTGGATATTGCCTGGCAATCACCGCAAAGCGAGTACCGCCTGACCGAGTACCTGCAATGGTGGGTCGGATTCTGGTTTGACGACGCAAAACGGCTGGAAGCCGCCAAACGGCTTCAACAGGCCAGACTGCTCCGGATCCGAACCCAGTGGCTGGAAAACCGATCCTTGCGCGAAGCGGGATTTGCCGTGGATAGCGACAGGTTGGAGTCGCTTCTGGAAGAAAGCCGTCACGCCATTGAGCACGTGCCGGACCATACCATGCTTCTAACCGAAGAGGGGCGACTGTCCAGGCAACTTTTCAGGTTGGCCGCGCAGGCTTCGGGCTACGGCGAGTTCACGCGGGCCAAGCGCGGATCCGGCGCCGACCCGGCCAACCGGTTTCTGGATCACGGCAACTACCTGGCCTACGGGTTGGGAGCAACCGCCACCTGGGTACTGGGCTTGCCGCACGGACTGGCCATACTGCACGGCAAAACCCGGCGCGGCGGACTGGTTTTCGATGCGGCGGACCTGATCAAGGATGCCGTCATCCTGCCGCAAGCTTTCGTCAGCGCCATGCGCGGCGACGATGAACAGACTTTCCGCCTGCATTGCATCGGTCAATTGACGCGCTGCGAAGCACTCGATTTCATGATCGATCAATTGAAGCTGATCGCCGAGCAATTGGGGCGGACAGCATGAATATCATGTTGGTTTCGCAATGTGATAAACGCGCGCTCACAGAAACCCGGCGGATCCTTGACCAGTTTGCCGAACGCCGCGGAGACCGGGTCTGGCAAACACCGATCACTCAGGCCGGGCTGGATACCCTGCGCCGTCTATTGCGCAAGAGCGCACGCAAAAACACCGCCGTGGCCTGCCACTGGCTGCGAGGAAGGGATCACGCCGAATTGTTGTGGATTGTTGGCGACAGCCGCCGTTTCAACAGCAACGGCTCCGTTCCGACCAACACGACCGAACGCGATGTTCTGCGCTCCGATGATGAGAACGACTGGCTGACAGGAGAAGACATCCGCCTGCTCGCAGGCCTGGCCGCCCTGTTTCACGACCTGGGCAAAGCGTGCGCCGCCTTCCAGTCGCGCCTTCGTGGAAAAGGCTCGTCCATCGCTAATATCTATCGCCATGAGTGGGTCTCATTGCGGCTGGTCCAGGCCTTTGTCGGCCAGGACGATGACGCGGGGTGGCTGGCGCGGCTGCAAGATCCGGCCTGGATGACGACGCGCGCATGGGAAACCCGCCTGAAAACAGCGCAATTGCGCGACGGGCTGGATGATGCGGCCAGAATCAGCAAACCTTTCGCCCCAGGAGTATTGCCGCCGCTGGCCGCGGCGGTTTGCTGGCTGGTACTCAGCCACCACCGCCTACCGCTCCCCGGCGTGGATGTCATCAACTTCGACAGGATGAAAAAGGGACTCAATGATCTGACCAGCCAGTGGAACCAGCCCTTTGACAAGGTCGCCGGCAAGGAGTGCAAGCCCTACTGGCAGTTCCCTTACGGCCTGCCGTGCGATGACAGGTTGTGGCGGGAGCGTGTGGCCTCGCAGGCAGGGGAACTCGGCAAACGCCTGCAGCCCATGGCATGGCTGGATGAACCTTACCCCATGCACCTGGCGCGCCTTCTTCTGATGCTGGCCGACCACCACTTTTCCAGCCAGAACGTCAAACAGAGCTGGAAACCCGGAGAAGAGGACAATGTCGCTTTCGCCAATACGCTGAAAGATGATCCGGATCGGCGTTTCAATCAGACGCTGCCGGAGCACCTGACCGGCGTAATGCGTCACGCACTCGGTGCAGCACGAGCCCTGCCCGGCCTTGCAACAGGGCTGGCATCGCTCGGACGACATCGCATTTTGCAACAGCGCAGCGCGGACGCCCGCTTTCGCTGGCAGGACAAGGCCTTCGATCTGGCCGGTCGTATGCGCGACAAGGCGCTGACCCAAGGTGCATTCATCGTTAATCTGGCCTCGACCGGCTGCGGCAAGACACTCGCCAACGCGCGCATCATGTACGCTCTGGCCAATCCAGCGACAGGCATGCGCTGCGTCTTCGCCATGGGGCTTCGCACGCTCACCTTGCAAACGGGACTCGCCTTCCGTGACAAGCTGAAGCTGGATGATGGCGATCTGGCCATCCGCGTTGGAGGGGCCCCCAGCCGTGAATTATTCGAACACTTGGCCGATATGGCGGAAGCCAGGGGGTCCGAATCCAGTCAGCCACTACTCGATACGGATGGTTATGTTCGCTATGACGGCAATCCCGACCATCCTTTGTTGCAGCGCCTGAGCCACGATCCGAAGTTCAACGCACTGCTGGCCGCCCCTTTGCTGGTATGCACCATCGACCATCTGACACCGGCGACGGAGAGTACCCGCGGCGGGCGTCAGATTGCACCGATGCTGCGCCTGATGAGCTCGGATCTGGTGCTCGACGAGCCGGATGATTTCAGTGTGGAGGACATGCCGGCGCTGATCCGTTTGGTGTATTGGGCCGGTTTGCTGGGAAGCCGTGTCCTGATCTCTTCGGCAACCCTGCCTCCCGCCCTGACTCAAGGCTTATTCGATGCCTATCTGGAAGGGCGTCGCCAGTTTCAGCGTCACCGGGGGCAACCCGGCCAGCTCCTGAGTGTCTGCTGCCTATGGACCGACGAGCGGGAAACACTCACCGCCGACTGTATGGATCGCTCCGGTTTCGCGAGCGCACATGCTGCCTTCGCGGACCGCCGAGCCGGCTGGCTCTCCACGCAGCCCGGACGGCGAACGGCCGAGCTCCTGCCGCTCACCGGCTTGCCGCGCAATCGGCAGGGCCTTTTCCCCGCTCTGGCCACCTTGCTGCGCGACAATGCCCTTCGTTTGCACGCGCTGAATCACGATATCGATCCGAGCAGCGGCAAACACGTGAGCATCGGTCTGCTGCGCTTCGCCAATATCGACACGATCTACCCGCTGGCTCAAGAACTCTGCCGATTGGGCGCGCCGCACGGCGTGCGGATTCACCTCTGTGTCTATCACTCGCAATACCCGCTGCTGCTGCGCTCCGCCATAGAGCGCCGGCTGGACGCCGCACTGACCCGGCATGACCCGGCGGCCCTGTTTGCGCAAACCGATATCCGGGCCCGCCTCAATGGTCATGCCGCCGGCGATCACCTCTTTATCGTACTGGGCAGCCCGGTGACCGAAGTCGGACGTGACCATTGCTATTCATGGGCAATTGCCGAGCCCTCTTCCATGCGCTCGTTGATCCAGTTGGCAGGGAGAGTCCGCCGGCACTGGCCGGCTCCCTTCGACACGCTGAATCTGCTGATTCTTCAACAGAACATCAAAAGCTGGCTGGATCCGGATCGACCGGCCTATTCCCGACCGGGTTTCGAAACAGCGAAGGAATTCAGGCTTGTCACCCCTGATCTGAATGCCCTGCTGACCGAGGACGAGTACCGGCGCATCGATGCGCGGCCCAGGTTGCTGGCGCGCCCGGCCTTGCGGCCTCACCACAGTCTGGTGGATCTGGAGCATGCCCGCCTCGACGCCGAAATCAACGGCAACGCTCTCAAAACCGTTGCCGTCTCCCGCGCGGGTTCCCCAGGCCACAGCAGGCTATGCGCGGCCAGTTGCTGGCAGATCGCCCACGCCATGCTGCAGGCCGGCTTGCAACGGGTTCAGCCATTCAGAAAGAACGATTACGCCGAAGAGTGCGAACTGGTTCTGCTCCCCGATGAGGAAGAGCAAAACGTCCGCTTGATCCGTCAAGTGGAAGACGATCGGACACACCAGAAAAACGAGTTGCGCAGCGACTACCTGCTGCACCGGATCTCGGATCAGGATCTTTTCAGAGGACCTGGCATCGGAGCATGGGGCAATGAAAACTATCTGGATGAGCTGGCGGCCCTCGCGGGGGAACTGGACATGTCGCCGGAGGCCTGCGCACGACGTTTCGGCCATGTGGCGCTGAAGTTCGACCCTGACAACCATCAGGGTTGGTTATTTCACCCGGCTCTGGGCTTCTGTCAGAAGCGATGAGAAGGCGGCCAACCAGGGGCTGGCCGCGGCTGTTCGTTAGAAACACTGTTTGTAACACCAGTTAAACATCATGAACACCGTATTGCCATAAAGTTGATATTAAACGTCAAAACCCAACCACTTAGCGCGCATTTCTAGCAGTAATGATGGATATTTCTCCAAGAAAATTACTAATAGGATTAGGGTATGAATGAAAACAGTTTCAGATCAAGAGAAATCAATAAAGTCATCATTGACTTTATTAACAATAAAATTTCTGAAAAACAAAATGCCAAACTAGCCAAAAACCAAAACTATGATGTTGTTTCTGAAAACAAAAATGAACCATGCAAATGGATCGAAAAAGCTGCCAATGACGTCATGTGTTTGCGGTATGCAACGCACTTGGCGAAGGGGGTTCATCCACAAGCGAAACGCGCAACAAGCATCTGGCTAAAGCATGAAGCAACATCAAAGCATCCATTGGTTGCAAGCCACTTAATCAGAGGCAACCAGTTCATTGATGTCGCAGTAGATAATGCTGCCGCCCTGTATCTAGTTGGTTTTTTGAATCTGATTTATGAAGGAGAAACTCTACTTTCCCTTCTGCAAGCCAATGATCCGGATGCGCTCGCCGCATTGAGCGACGACCCAAAGACGGCGGCGAACTGGCGCGATGCGTTCTGCAGTATCACCGAACCCGCGAGTCATTATGCCAGCCATACCTTCGCCAAACAGATTTACTGGCCGGTATCCCCCGATGAAAACATGCTGCCCGACCCGCATAACGACCGGCACTTTCACTTGCTTGCCCCTCTTTACTCCAGCTCTCTGTCACATTGGCTCTACCAATGTATCCAGCATGACCGGTTCAGCGAAGACGCCAAGAGCGCCCGTCAGGCTGCGCGGGAGAAGCTGGATCATCCACACGGATATTGCGTCTATCCGATGCTGGCCGAAGAAAAGAAAGGCGGCACAAAGCCGCAGAATATTTCTCAGCTCAACAGTGAACGCAAAGGCAGTAACTACCTGTTGGCCTCGCTGCCACCGACGTGGGAAAGCCGCGATATTCGCCCGCTTTTTCATACGGACAGCGCCTTTCTCAGGTTCGGCCAGCGAAAGACCATTCGTGCCCTCGTGCGCGAATTCAAAGCATGGCTGATGAAACAGAATCAAGATGGCAACGGCTCCGGTCGTAGCAA
Organism: Paludibacterium paludis; assembly: GCF_018802605.1. Classification (NCBI taxonomy): domain Bacteria; kingdom Pseudomonadati; phylum Pseudomonadota; class Betaproteobacteria; order Neisseriales; family Chromobacteriaceae; genus Paludibacterium; species Paludibacterium paludis. Next base: position 2,867,621 of record NZ_CP069161.1, read on the forward strand.
CATGCATATACGTCAACGCCGCGATGCTTACCTAGAAGAGCTATTTGCCGAACTGATCCAATATCGCGGCGCCTTCGTCAATCAGCTGCCGCCGGGGTGGAGCGCGGACAGTGAATGCCGTCTACCTCCGGAAGAGTGTTTCTGGCTTGATCCTTACCGGGCGGACACGGATGAGGCGTTCAGCCAGGATTTTCAGTGGCAAGACTGGCCTGGCCAAATTGCGGAACGGTTCGGTCGCTGGCTGAACGGCCAGCTCGGAAGCGACACCTTGCAGCTGTCCGAAGCCGAATATCACTATTGGCGGAAGGAACTGTCGCATGACCTGGCCTGGCAGCGTCAACTGGACGAAAGCCTGCGCAAACAAGGCACCCGGCTGCTGCCGGCAGCTCGCGCCAAGGGAGACGGACATGCGCGTTAACCCGATATCAAATGTTCGCGGGCTGCTTATCCTGCCTCATCTGCGCGTACAAAACGCCAATGCAATTTCCGGACAACACACCTGGGGTTTCCCGGCCATAACGGCCTTCACGGGCCAGATGACTGGACTGGAACGCAAACTGGGCAGGGACATCGGACTGGAATTCTACGGGGTGGGTGTCATTTGCCATGACCACCAGGCTCAAACGTCCGGAGACTATGTGCAGCGCTTCAATCTCACGCGCAATCCGGTCGACAAGAATGGAGACACCGCGGCAATCGTCGAAGAGGGACGCATCCACCTCGACATCACGCTGGTGTTCGGCGTGGGGGGAGAGGCGCTGTCTCGGGATGACGAAGCGCTCGCCGAATTGGCCCGGCACGTTGCCCGCACTCTGGAGACAATGCGCATCGCAGGCGGCACCCTCATTCCGGGGCCTTATCCTCTTCATCCCCAGTTGCATCCCCTGCCCGATGACGAGGAAGGCATCGCCCTGCTCTTCCGAGAACTTCGCCGCCGCTGGTTGCCCGGATTTGCCCTCGTCGCTCGCGACGATCTCTTGCACGCTCACCACGCCAAGTTGCGAAAGACCAACGAGGAGGCCTCCTTGCTGGATGCGTGGCTGGACAAGTCTCGAATCAACTACAACCCTCAGCAGACGAAGTCCGGCGAGACCGAATGGACCGGCTCGCGTCAGCCGGGTGACGGCTGGATCGTACCGATCCCGGTGGGCTTTGGTGCGATATCGCCCCTGCAGCCGGGAGGCTCCGTGAGCCATGCCCGCGATAGCACCACGCCTTTCCGCTTTGTGGAAAGCCTGTACTCACTGGGGGAATGGCTGAGTCCGCACCGACTGACGCACCACGCTGAATTGCTGTGGTACCCGAGTCATGATCCCGAGACCGGGGTATACCGCTGCCGCAACGACTATCGAATCGACCATCACGCCGCACTCGACAACCTGGGAGAACTCGCATGAGCCAACTGAAAACCGCCACCGTCCTCGCCTTCGAACGCAAACTCGATCCTTCCGATGCCTTGTTCTTCGCCGGAAACTGGGATGCCCGCGACGCCAGCCAGACATGGCCGCACATTGCCATTCAGCCCAAATCCGTACGCGGAACCATCTCCAACCGTCTGAAAGCCAAGGACCAGGATCCGGCCAAACTCGATGCCGCCATCGAGAACCCCAACCTGCAAACCGTGGACGTCGCGGCCTTGCCCCACAATGCGGATACCCTTCAAGTGCGCTTCACCCTGAGGATTCTCGCAGGAGCCGGAATCCCATCTGCATGCAATGACGCGGCGTACAGGGAGAAACTGCAGAATACCGTGGCCAGTTACCGGGAAGGTACCGGCTTCACCGAGCTTGCCCGTCGCTATGCGACTAATCTGGCGAATGGTCGCTTCCTGTGGCGCAATCGCATCGGAGCCGAACAGATTGAAGTGCATGTGGCTCAACTGGTGGATGGCAAGGCCGCGCGGAACTGGACTTTCGATGCATTGGATCTGAGCTTGCGAGACTTTGTGGCGGGAGGCAAGGCGCTGACAGAACTGGGGGACCTGATCACGGAAGGCTTGAACGGCAAACAGCACGTCTTGCTGCAGGCGACGGCTTTTGTGCGGATCGGAGCCGGGCAAGAGGTCTTTCCCTCACAGGAATTGATCCTCGAACGTGGCCGTGGCGACAAGAGCAAAACACTCTATGAGGTCAAACAGGGTGCCCATGCCATTGCCGCCATTCACTCCCAGAAAATCGGCAATGCCCTCCGGACTATCGATACCTGGTATCCGGGCGCGGAAGACAATGGCCCGATTGCGGTCGAGCCCTATGGGTCCGTGACCACCCAAGGCAAGGCTTACCGTCAACCAAAGCAAAAACAGGACTTTTATACCCTGCTGGACAACTGGGTACTGAAGGATGAAGCGCCGACCACGGAGCAGCAGCACTTTGTGATTGCCACCCTGATCCGCGGTGGCGTGTTTGGCGAGGCAAGCTGATGGACTATTACCTCGATATCCGTCTGCTGCCGGATGCCGATTTCTCGCCACCGGTTCTGATGAACGCGCTCTACGCGAAGCTTCACCGCGTACTGGTCACTCAACAGCGAACCGATATTGGCGTGAGCTTCCCCGGTTATGATCTTGCCCCGGAAAGCCAAGGCGGAACACCATGCGCGCCTTCGCTGGGCCTGACGCTGCGCCTGCATGGTACGGCGGCTGCATTGGACAATTTGATGGCCCGTCGCTGGTTGACGGGGTTCGCCGACCATGCCATCACGGGAAATATCTTGCCTGTCCCGGCCAGCACAAGCCATATCCGCGTTCTTCGGCGGCAAGTGAAAAGCTGCCCGGCACGGGAACGAGACCGGTTGATGCGCAGGAAGAATCTCTCCCTGGAGGAGGCATGCAGATGTATTCCGGACAGCAAAGCAAAACGGCTGGATCTTCCCTTCCTTACGGTAGATAGTTCCAGCACCGGACAACGATTCCGTCTATTCATCCAACAGCTATCAGCAGCAAAAATTGTCGAAGGCAGTTTTAACGCTTATGGCCTAAGCCCAAGCGCAACGTTGCCCCAGTGGTGAGTCAAAGGGTTGCCCGCCCTCCCTCGGGTAACCCTTTTTTTCAGAGCCATATCTGATCATTAAAAATCAAAAGGTTACACAACGCCCGCTCATTAGGGTTTCCAGCGCCTTTTCGTCGAGAAACCATGCCCAGTATGAATTTCGAACGAAATGCCTCTAGTTCACTGCCGGATAGGCAGCTTAGAAATTAAGGCCTTCCCAGGTATACACGTTCGCAGCGTTCACTGCCGGATAGGCAGCTTAGAAAACAACACCCGGCGTCTCACCGTAACGCTTGACGTTCACTGCCGGATAGGCAGCTTAGAAACTTCATTCCCGATCAGATCGCGGAATGCGCTGGTTCACTGCCGGATAGGCAGCTTAGAAATTTCCAGAAGGTCTTTGTTGTCCGCCACAACAGTTCACTGCCGGATAGGCAGCTTAGAAATTCAGCAGCTCGGCCATGCTGCGATACTCGACGTTCACTGCCGGATAGGCAGCTTAGAAAGTCGGCAATCAGGTCGCCCTGAAAGAAGTTTCGTTCACTGCCGGATAGGCAGCTTAGAAAATGATGCATGCGAAGTTGTCCATGATCCGTTTGTTCACTGCCGGATAGGCAGCTTAGAAATTGTGTGGACCGCCGGACTGGCCAGCTTGGGAGTTCACTGCCGGATAGGCAGCTTAGAAAAATACCCTATCAATTACGATTCGAAGGAACTGGTTCACTGCCGGATAGGCAGCTTAGAAAGCTACATCATGCTGGGGATGCTGGCTGAACAGGTTCACTGCCGGATAGGCAGCTTAGAAAAGAGTGGCACGGGTTCACAGTCTCCAGCGACGGTTCACTGCCGGATAGGCAGCTTAGAAATGCATCATGTTGATCTCGTTCCAAACCCATCGGTTCACTGCCGGATAGGCAGCTTAGAAAGGCATCAATGAGGGTTTCGAACGGAACGATGCGTTCACTGCCGGATAGGCAGCTTAGAAAGTTGCTCTCGCGGTGTTGCGGTCGTTTCTGGTGTTCACTGCCGGATAGGCAGCTTAGAAAAGTGAGCAAGCGGCGGCGTGGTCGACGGTGCTGTTCACTGCCGGATAGGCAGCTTAGAAAGCCTCGCAGCATCCACAAGACTGCCGTGGCAAGTTCACTGCCGGATAGGCAGCTTAGAAAATGAAATTGCCCTGGCACGCCCAGGGGCTCGGGTTCACTGCCGGATAGGCAGCTTAGAAAAGCGAGCGATAGTTGTCGAGGGTCAGGCTCCCGTTCACTGCCGGATAGGCAGCTTAGAAACATGACGCATCGGCCGTGCCTGATGACAAAACGTTCACTGCCGGATAGGCTGCTTAGAAATTAGCCCGTTGATCGAAGCCGGTAATGCCGGTGTTCACTGCCGGATAGGCAGCTTAGAAAGCAAACCGTGGGAGTGAAAGAGATCCCGCGAGGTTCACTGCCGGATAGGCAGCCTAAGAAAGGGGAAGTCCGACCGCACACCGATACTTTCTGGCGGATAAGGGCAACGGAGCGAGGGTTACCCGGTCAACTACACAATTTTGGCGAAACAAAAACACTAAACCGCGTTTGACGCCGAGACGCAGTCCAGCACCGGATGGCGGCGTAAATGAAGATGAAGCACGCGATTCCGGCCGATCCACTTCCTGCGAGGCCCCATCACCACAAACTGAGAACCTCCCTATTCTGCCTCGATACCGTCGAATGGGGAGGTGAGAACAGTGAAGCCGCCGTATAATGCCGGCATGATCATTCTCAACCAGAGACAACAGGATCTTCTCGCCTGGGTGCAGCGCGAGGGGCATGTGACGGTCGAACGTCTCGCCACGCATTTCGGCGTCACCCACCAGACCATCCGCCGCGACATCTCGCTGCTGGCCGACAATCGCATGCTGCAGCGTTTTCACGGGGGCGCGAGTATCCACTCCAGCGTGGAAAACGTCGCCTACAATGCGCGCCAGGTGCTGTGCATCGAAGAGAAACAGCGCATCGCGCGTTGCGTGGCCGCCAGCATCCCGGACAACGCCTCGCTGTTCATCAACCTCGGCACGACCACCGAGGAAGTAGCGAAAGCGCTACACGCCCACCGGGGTCTGCACGTGATCACCAACAACCTGAACGTGGCGGCGATGATGTGCAACTACCCGGACTGCGAGGTCATCGTGGCCAGCGGAGTGATGCGTCCGCGCGACAGGGGTATCATCGGCGAGGCGACCATCGAATTCATCCGCAAGTTCAAGGTCGACTACGGCATCATCGGCATTTCCAGCATTGAAAGCGACGGCACGCTGAGGGACTTCGACATCCGCGAGGTACGGACATCCGAGGCCATCATCCAGCAGTCGCGCCATGTGTTTCTGGCGGCGGACCATTCCAAGTTCGGCCGCCCCGCCCTGGTGGAGCTCGGGCACCTGTCGCAGGTTTCCGCCCTGTTCACCGACCAGCCGGTGTCGGCCGAGATCGCCGACGTGCTCAGGGAGGGCAACACGGCCCTCCATGTCGCCCCCTGACACCACCTTCGCGCAACACGCATGACAGTTTTTTTGCACTTTTTGTAATGACCGCACTACTCAGTGCGGTTTTTTTTCGTATAATCCGTCAGCATTTTCGTATTTCGTTCGGTTTATTTTCGCTTGACGATGTAATATCGGCGATACGAAGACCAAACAGACAAAAAACAAACACTTCCGGCCGGCCTGGCACCCGTCGAAGTTAGATGCTCGAATGACAAAGTCGCGCGGCCGATCGAGCCGCGCAGGTGAACAACGAAGGAGGAGAAGTTCCATGCACGACCAGTTTATCCTCGCGCTGGACCAGGGCACGACCAGTTCCAGAGCGATTCTGTTCAATCGCGCCGGCGATATCGTTTCCATCGCCCAGAAAGAATTCACCCAGATCTACCCGCAGGCAGGGTGGGTGGAACACAACCCGCTGGAAATCTGGGGCGGCCAGGCCGGTGTCGCCACCGAAGTGGTTGCCACCGCCGGCATCGAAACCTCCGACATCGCGGCCATCGGCATCACCAACCAGCGCGAAACCACGGTGGTCTGGGATCGCGAAACCGGCGCGCCGGTCTACAACGCCATCGTCTGGCAGGATCGCCGCACCGCCGCGTTCTGCGACCAGTTGAAAGAACGGGGCCTGAACGACACGATCCGCGGCAAGACCGGCCTGCAGATCGACGCCTACTTCTCCGCCAGCAAAATCAAGTGGATCCTCGACAACGTCCCCGGCGCCCGCGAGCGCGCCAATCAGGGAAAGCTGGCCTTCGGCACGATCGACACCTGGCTGGTGTGGAACTTCACCCATGGCAAGACGCACGTGACCGACGTGTCCAACGCCTCGCGCACCATGCTGTACAACATCCATACCCTGTCGTGGGACGAAGAACTGCTGGATATTTTTTCGATTCCCCGCAGCATGCTGCCGCACGTGCGCTCCTCCAGCGAAGTGTACGGCCACACCCAGGAATCCCACTTCGGTGCGCGCATCCCGATCGCGGGCATCGCCGGCGACCAGCAGGCCGCGCTGTTCGGCCAGCAGTGCACCCGGCCCGGCATGGTGAAGAACACCTACGGCACCGGCTGCTTCATGATGATGAACACCGGCGACAAACCGACGGCGTCGCAGAACAACCTCTTGACCACCGTCGCCTGGCAGCTTGGCGACAAGGTCACCTACGCGCTCGAAGGCAGTATTTTCATTGGTGGCGCCGTGGTCAAATGGCTGCGTGACGGCCTCAAAATCATCCGCGATTCGAGCGAAGTCGGCGAACTGGCCGCCGAAGTGTCCGGCAACGACGGCGTCTACCTGGTGCCGGCCTTCGCCGGACTGGGCGCGCCGCACTGGAACCAGGACGCGCGCGGCTCGCTGTTCGGCGCGACGCTCGGCACCACCTCGGCCCACGTCGCGCGCGCCGCGCTGGAGAGCATCGCCTATCAGACCACCGATGTGCTGCGCGCCATGGAGGCCGATGCCGGCATTCATGTCGCCGAACTGCGCGTGGACGGAGGCGCCACCGTCAACAATCTGCTGATGCAGTTCCAGTCAGACATTCTCAGCACCGACGTGATCCGTCCGAAAGTGACCGAGACCACGGCCATGGGCGCCGCCTACCTCGCGGGCCTGGCGGTCGGCTTCTGGAAAAACCTCGACGAAGTGCAGAACCAGTGGCAACTGGACCGCCGCTTCGCGCTGCAAATGAACGACGCCGACGTCAAGCGCAATCTGGACGGCTGGCACCGCGCGGTCGCCTCAACCATCGCCTGGACCCGGGACTGAACCTTACAGGAACGCATGACATGAATCCCCTGCTCGCTGAATTCATCGGCACCGCCCTGCTCGTGCTGCTCGGCAACGGCGTCGTCGCCAACGTCATCCTCAACAAGACCAAGGGCCAGAACTCCGGCCTGATCGTCATCGCCTTCGGCTGGGCCATGGCGGTGTTCATCGGTGTGTTCAGCGTCGCGGCCTATAGCGGCGCGCACCTGAATCCCGCCGTTTCGGTCGCGCTGGCGGTGGCCGGCAAGTTCGAATGGGCCCGCGTGCCCGGCTACGTCGCCGCCCAGATGCTGGGCGGCATGGCCGGCGCCTTCATTGTCTGGCTGATCTACCGCGACCACTTCGCGTCCACCGACTGCGGCGACACCAAGCTCGCGGTCTTCTGCACCGGACCGGCGATTCGCAACATCGCCAGCAACCTCGCCTCCGAAATCATCGCCACCTTCGTACTGGTGTTCGGCGTGCTGAGCATGGTGGCGCCCAAGTCCTCGCTGGGCGCGATGGATGCGCTGCCGGTGGCGTTGCTGGTACTGGGACTCGGCGTCTCGCTGGGCGGCACCACCGGCTACGCGATGAGCCCGGCGCGGGACCTGGCGCCCCGCATCATGCACGCCATTTTGCCGATTCCCGGCAAGCGCGACAGCGATTGGGGCTATGCCTGGGTGCCGGTGATCGGCTCCCTGATCGGCGGCGTGCTGGCCGCGCTGGTGCATGGGCATCTGTCGCTCTGACCTTGGGCGCGGGACTGGACAGCCGGCCTTGCAGGCCGGCTTTTTTCTGCTCGCCCAAACAAACGAACATAAAACGAACACAAAATCCGTGCAAAACCAACATTTTTCGCAAATAAAATGTTTGTTTTGTGATTGCTTGTCTATAATGAATCCATAACCGGATACCTCAGGCGGACACACTGTGAACACCCAGACTTATGACATGATAGTGATCGGCGGCGGCATCAATGGCGCGGGCATCGCCCGCGACGCGGCCGGCCGCGGGCTGTCGGTTCTGCTATGCGAAAAAGACGATCTGGCCAACCACACATCATCGGCCAGCACCAAACTGATCCACGGCGGATTGCGCTACCTCGAATACTACGAATTCGGCCTGGTGCGCAAAGCGCTGCAGGAGCGCGAAGTCTTGCTCGACGCGGCGCCGCACATCATGTGGCCGCTGCGTTTCGTGATGCCGCACGACCCGTCCCAGCGCCCCAAGTGGATGATCCGCACCGGTCTGTTCCTGTATGACAACCTGGCGCGCCGCAAGCGGCTCAAGGGCACCGAGACCATCCGTTTCGACCGTCATCGCACCGGCGCGCCGCTCAAGGCCGGGTTCACCCACGGCTTCGCCTATTCGGACGGCTGGGTGCAGGACGCCCGCCTGGTGGTGCTCAACGTCATGGATGCCGCCGAACGAGGTGCCCGCGTGCTCACGCGCACCGAGTGCGTGGCGGCCGAGCGCCACGGCGAGCTGTGGCATGTGACGCTGCGCGACTCGAACGGCCGGGACAGCACCGTTCGCGCCCGTTCGCTCGTCAACGCCGCGGGTCCCTGGGTGGAATCCTTCATCACTGGCCGCGCGCGGCTGCCCTCGCCCAAGTCGGTGCGCCTGGTCAAAGGCAGTCACATCGTGGTGAAGAAGCTGTTCGACCATGATCACGCGTACATTTTCCAGAATCCGGACAAGCGCATCATTTTCGCGATTCCCTACGAAAACGACTTCACCCTGATCGGCACCACCGATGTCGAATACCATGGCGACGCGGCGCAAGTCGCCATCGATGCGCAGGAAGTCGACTACCTGTGCCGCATGAGCAACCGCTACTTCGAAAAACAAATCACGCCGGCCGACGTGGTCAGCACCTATTCGGGAGTGCGCCCGCTGCTGGACGACGCCTCGGACAACGCCGCGAGCGTGACGCGCGACTATTCGCTGGAACTGTCGCGCGACGGCGCGCCGCTGCTGTCCGTGTTCGGCGGCAAAATCACCACCTACCGGAAACTCGCCGAGGAAGCCGTCGGCATGATCGCACCGCTGCTGGGCAATACCGCCGCGACCTGGACCGCGAACGCCGCGCTTCCTGGCGGAGATCTCGCGGCGCCAAGCTTCGACGCGTTCGTGCAGTCGGCTGCGGCGCGCTACCCATGGCTGCCCGAAGCCATGCTGGTCCGCATGGCGCGAGCCTATGGCAGCCGCCTGCACCGGGTACTCGACGGAGCCCGCAGCCTCGCGGATCTCGGGGAGGAAATCCTTCCCGGCCTCTACGAGGCCGAAATTGAATATCTGGTTAAGTCCGAATGGGCGCGCATGGCGGAAGACATCCTGTGGCGCCGCTCCAAGCTCAAACTGCACCTGCCCGCCGATGCCGAAACCGTGCTGGACGGCTGGCTGGACGCACGGGCAAAACGGGAGGCGGCCTGAGCGGGCGTCACATCAACTGTGTGTCCAGTTGGGGAGGCGATGCCGGATCATCCGGATCCGGCATCATCAGCTGGGTATAAAAATCCTGGAACGCGATTTTCTGTTCCAATTTGATCACCTCACTGACATTGTCGTGACTGCTCCCATCCGTGTCCTGCGTGCTGCCAGTCTTGGCGGCCGCGGTCCGGACCCGCTCCGCCAGTGAAACGGCGTCCTCATTCGCCAGAGGCGAAGGCGCGATCGCCTGCATCGATCGAATCGTCGTCATTCTCTTCTTCCTTGTGTGAACGGTAGCGCTCTTGCAGCGCATACCAGAGGTTTTCAATCGCGTCATTGATCGCCGAGTCGGCGAATTGCGGCAAGGTTTCCTTCATCAGCGAGCGCTTCAGTTGCGCCGCGATATCGGCGGCGCTTTCCTGCGGATCGAAACGCACCACTTCGTCCCCGGCTTCCAGAATGAAACCGGGCTCGTCGTGATATTCGATCTCGAACCGCCGCTGCGGCCGTCCCGGCATTCTGGCTTTGAGCAGGCAGGCCGGTTCCTCGACGCTGCGCGGCAGCCGCAAAAGAACCGGTGTATCCGCGTCGGCGGGTTGCCGCATCTGCCATTCATCGATCAGCGACAGCAAGACGGCGGGATTGGCCATCGCTCCGGACAGGCGCTGGCGCAGGCGTTCGACGATATCGGCTTCCACGCGCGCGAACAGCGCCGACCTCGCGTCAAGAAAATCGACCGTGTTCATCGCCACCGAGAAAAAACCGTCGCGGTATCCCTGGACAAATCCAAGTTGCCGGCAATTGTCGGCCTCCTCCCGCGCTTTGCGGATCATGGTCGTCGCCTGGCGCCGGGCCCGCAGCAGCAGACGATTCGCCTGACGCGCCTCGCCCAGGCGCCGGGCCGTGACGACATCTCCGTCAATCACGGAAACGGCATGGTTGATATAGATTTCGCGTGGCATGTTGAACCGCCAAAGTAAGTATCACCGGGTCTCGGGACTGGCGCGTCCCCTCCGGATCGGAATGAAGAAACTCCGCCGCCTCTTCCGGCAGCATGATCATCAGGCGCTGCAGCAGCGCCTCGGGCAGCAGCCGGCAAAATGGCCTCAAGCGCAGCGCGCCTTGCCGCCAGATATCCATCTCGCGGACCGTTCTCCGGATCCCGGCCGGTTGGGCCGGCAGCGGGATGGCGGCAAAGTGCCGGGCGAAGCCGGGCACCTTGCGCCAGACACCGCCAAGCGGCAAGGCATCGCGCAGCGCATGGCATCCCAGAAGGAAGACAACATGCGGCAGTGCGAACCAGTGATCGACGAACCATTCGGACCAATCTTGGCGCGAGAGCCCCGGCACCTGGCACGGCAGCCGGTACATCTCGATCAGCACATCGTTCACCGCGGAACGGATTCCCGCCTCTTCGGGCACCCGCTCCGCGTCAAAACGCGAGGGATGAATGTAAGCGAGAGGATCGAAAAGAATCCGCTGCAGCCGGACAGTGCCGGAGGCATTGTCACACATCGTACGACTCCCGGATCTTGCGCTTGCGGTACCACCACGCACCGACACCGGCAAACAGGCCGAGCAAAGCCGCCAGCGCGCCGCCGATGGCGATACCGCCATGCTGGCGCGGCGCGTCGGGCGCGACATGCTGCATGGGAGGGCGCGGATTGACCACGACCGAAATGTTGTCGTAGTCGATATCCGAAAAGCTGTTTTTCAGGAAACGCTTCACATCGCTGATCAATGCCTGCGGATCGGTGCCCTGCTCATAGACCAGCAAGGCCGAAACATGCATGGGCGCCTGCTTGTCGTTGTCGTCGGCGCTGTTGGTGTCATAGCTGACATCCACGTGGGCCGAGACCACATGGTTCATCGACGACAAGGACTGTTCGAGACGCTGCTCGATCGCGGAGGTCAGCCGGGCCTTCTCGGCCTGGGGCGAGGACACCAGCGAATCGGCCGGGAACTGCTTGTCGATCTGGACACGCGGACCGGACGGAAGATTGTAGGTTTTCAGGAGATCCACGGCCGCCACGAAGTCGGATTTGTCGACATCCACGTCATAGCCGGTTTTTCCCTTGTCCTCCTTGCTGGCGCTGATGTTGTTGCGCTGCAGGGCGGCAAGCACCTCATTGGCCTGGCGTTGATCCAGGCCGGTGAGCAATCCTTGCTTGCACCCGGTCAGCAGTACGCACAAGCCCAGCGTCGCCACGAGGCCGGTTTTGTGGTTTTTCATGATTTGAGCAACGTCTCCACGACATTGGTGGCTTTACGAGCCATGGTGCTGATGTATGAAACTTCCAAAGAGTAGTTCGAAGTCATTACCTGTAATTTCATCAGCTTGTCGGGCGACGACAGCGCGCCCGGCTCGCTGATGGATTTCAGGATATCGCCGCGCAGTTTCGTGCCTTCCACGGTGGTATCGGCCATGGCCTGCATGACGCGGTCTTCCAGTGGCATGACAGTAGCGTCCTCGTTGAGCGTGACCTTTTCGGCCAGCGAAGACAGCGGCTGGATCGGAGCAACAGACATGATGTGGCGTCCTCGAAGAATGAAAACAATGATTCCGCGTTGCGGCCGTCTTAGCGCAAGTTCTGCAGGATGGTGCTATCCACGTCCTTGAAGGACTTGACGGTGCTGGACTGCGCATTGCGGTACAGGGTGTATTCGGATAACGCCTTCTGGTAGTCGGCCAGCTTGCTCGGGTCGGACGGATCGCTGGTCAGGGCGGAAAGTGTCGTGGACACCTTGTTGTTCAGATCGATGACACCGGAGTCGAATTGATTCGACACATTGGTCAACCAGCCGTTCCAGTTGTCGGCATTGCCGGCGTCCTGGTTCGGGCCTACGACGATAGGGTATTGACTGGGCATGACATGATTCCTTACATGAAATTAACGGGGGGAAATCGGTTCGGGGAAATACCACTGCCGGGGCGCCAGCTTGACGTAGCCCTCGCTGCCGTACTGGTAGGACTTGCCCTTGAGCCAGTCCTCTTTCAGCTCGACGGAGAAATGCACGTAGCGCGATCCCCATTGCCGGTAAAACTGTCCTGAAAACGCTCGCAACCGGGAGAGCGCGGCGTCGTCAAGGTCGCCTCGCGTCACGAAGGTCACACTGCCCTCGTGGCGGATCTCGTCGAAAGGGATGGCCAGTCGTTTCAGACCTTCGCGGGCGACATCCGCCACCTCCGCGTCGCTATGCGTTTCGACGCTGACGCTCGAAGCGTAGGGCAGCTGGTGCTTAAGCCATCCGCGCAATTGCAGCAGCGAAGGCGCGTCGGTATTCGAGCGGTCCTGGCTGACCAGCAGTACGGGATGAGCGGGATCCTCCAGCCGCAGCACGAACCAGGCCGTGCCCCGTTCATCAAGAAGACGGCCGAGCCGCGCGCTCTCCTCCTCTTTCGATACGACGGTGACTCCGGCGATCTTGCCGGTGCGAACGAGGGCCTGCCGCGCCCAGTTGGCATCCTCCTCGGAAGCCGCGACGACATACATCCGGCCCTCGCTCTCCCGGATCAGGCAGGGCTGCCCGGTGCCGGTCATCATCGCGGCAAGCGAAGCGGTTTCCTGATCGACGGTCGGATGGTTCGCCAGCCAGACGAACCGGCAGGCGCCGGCGACAATCGCCGCCACAGCCACGAACCCCAGAGCCGCCAACGCGGCGCGGCGAGCGCGTGACGGAGCCGACACGAGGGGAGTTCCGGCCGGCGGCGAAGTCATCGCCAAGCCCAGCACCTCTTCGGACCAGGGTTCGTCGATGCGCCGGACCGCAAAACGCAGTGTGCCGGCGGTCAACACCCGGTTGAGCTGCGCCGCCTCATCGCGTGAGCCATCCGCGGCATGAATGGTGATGGAGAGCGGCTCGGCCAGAACCGAGTCCGGTTCGGCAAGCCGCAATTCGATATTGGGACCGTTGGTGTCCGAAGGCAGATACAGCGCATCCTCCGGCATATCCGGCATGGCGTCGTCCGCGCCGGGCGCAAGCAGCGTCTCACTGCCCACGACAAGCAGGGTGCGTCCCGCAGGCAACTCGAACTCGGCGCCGGACAGCGCACCGCCAAGAATGCGCAGGGTATAGGCGGCGGGGGCGACGGGTTTCAGAAAATCCTCGTTCATACTCGTGCTTCGCTGTTAAAGGTTGTCTTGAAAAGGGAACGGGATCGCCCGGACTCACCGGCCGGCATGGCCGGATCATCGGACAGGCGAGGATCGGCGCGCATCAGTCCGAGCCAGCGGCAACCGGCGGCCTCGGCACGGATTTCCAGCGAGCGGGCCGCGTCGGGGCCGCCAAGCAGGCGGACCACCGGCAGAAAAACCGACAGCATCGGCGGCTCGCGGCCGGCTTCGTCCAGCAATGCAGGTATCAGTCCGGCAACCCGGTCCGGATCGACCGAAGCCATCACCCAGGCATGACAGGCGGACAGCCACAAGGCGTCCTCCTCTTCCACACCGATACGTCTTGCCATGGCCACAGCGCTTTCCGCATCGCCCTGCATCATCAGCACCACCGCCAGGGCGGCGTACACGGCGGGGCCGGGACACGGGGACGTGCGCAACAACGCCTCTCCGGTTTCCCGCGCCAGGGCAAAACGGCCAAGGTGGAACAACACCCAGATCGTTTCGATCCGGGCCCGGTCCATGCCAGAATCGATGGCCAGACACCGCTCCAGTTCGGCGAGCGCATCGGCGCGGCGGCCTTCATGAACAAGATGGCATGCGTAGTAATAGTGCAGTTCGGCGATCGGCGCGCCGATCGACAGCGCTTCATGGAAGCACTGCTCCGCCGCGTCGGTATCGCCTTCGGCAAAACGCCAGTACCAGCCTTTCACGGCCAGCAATAGCGGAGATTTGGGGTCCAGCGTTTCGGCCGTCTCAAGCGCCTGCCGGGTGCGCTCCATCACATCCTGAACGTGCAGGTATCCCAGGGAAGCCAGCGCCAGATAGACTTCGGCCACGCCGCAGTGGGCCGGCGCATAACCGGGGTCGGCGCCAAGCGCCATCTGGAAATAGTGAAGCGCATGATCGAGATTGCGCCGGGAAGGCTGACGCAGGTAACGGCGCGCCTGCTGACAAGACAGCATCACATCCAGCGACGCGCCGTCGGAAGGCAGCGCCCGGGAGGGAACGAAACCCGGAATCTGTCCGGGCAGCTCCGCCGCGATACGCTGAATCAGCGTGGCATCGGACATGCCGTCGACAAGCAGCAGAGTGTGGCTCGATACCAGCGCGTGATCGGAGGACCGGACCAGTTCGAGCTTGAGCAGGCGATTGCCGCCCCGCTGCACGGTTTCGCCGGCGAGATAGTAATCGGGGGCGACTTTTTCGAGGAGCGCATGGATCCCGGCGCTCGAGGTCGCCTCGCGGCTCATGACCGCAGGCACGACATGGACACCATAATGGCCTAGCCGCGACAGTTTGTGGATCAGGCTGCCGTGAACGGCCAGGCTGTCGAAACCGGAGATCTGAAACGGCAGAATCGCCAGGGAACACTGCGAGACGCGCTGCGCGGCGGGCATGAAGGTCGCCACGCGGTTGAAACGGAATCCCTTGCCGTACACGGTCTCGATATACCGGTCGTCACGGGTTTCCCCAAGCAGGCGGCGCAAGGTATAGATACAGCGTGTCAGCGACTCCTCACCGACCGACTCGGCACCCCACACCGCGTCGAGCAGTGCGTCTTTGCTGACCAGCTCACCGGCGGATTTCACCAGCGTCAGCAGAACGAGGGTCTCTTTGGGAGGCAACCGCGTCTCCTTTCCGCCGCGCGACAGCACGCCTTCGGACTTCAAGACGAAGTCGCCGAAGACAAACTGACCGGCAAATGTTCTGTCGCTGTGCATACCCGCTCCCGCCACATGGCTAAATCACTGAATTGGCAACCAATTTATCTTTCGCGGGATGAGAAAGTGATCGGAGGAATCCGAAAGCGAAAAAAGAAAAAAACCGCACAAAAAAAGACACCCCCGACGCAGTCAACTGCGCGGGGGTGGCTGGCGGGATCCGGACGACTCAGTTGGTGACGGTTTCCTTGGCCGTCTTGATGGTCTGAATAAGGCCGCACGTGGTCAGCATGCTTTCCAGATGGGTCGCGTCCAGCTCAACCGAAAAGGTTTCGTTGACAGAGATCACCAACTCGATCAGGTCCATCGAGTCGGCGCCCAAGTCCTTGACGAAGTGGGTATCATCCTTCACGTCGGCCTCATCGATAACGAACGTCCAGGCGATCAGGCTGCGGACGCGCTCTTCGATGCTTTGGCTGTTTGAGTAAAGATTCATGTGCTGTCTCCCAAAAAATAAATCAAGGCAGCAATGAGCTGGGGGTCCGACGCGGGCCCAGTCCTCGTGTCCGCCGATGTGGTTACTTTAGAGAGACGGCGAAGCGTAGAAGATCAGAGGAATCCGAAACTGCGCGGGTTCCGGGTCCGCCCGCTTGACCGGGGCAGGCACCCGGCGGGAAGGAATGGAATGGAGGAAAATGGGAAAAAACGCCGTCGCCACCTTGACGATGGCGACGGCGGCACAGCGAAAACGGCTTACGCGGCCACAGTTTCCACAGGAGACAGGAAAGCGTTGCCGGCCTCGCGCTGGAATTCGGCAGCATGCCTCGTCAGCGCGCCCTTTTCCGTCAGAAGCACACCCAGGGAACCGCGCGCCCTGCCATCGGCGATGCCGGAGGACAGCATCTTCAAGTTATTGGCGTTATCCTCGCCCAGGTACGCTGCGACCAGAGACCAGATCACGCCTTCGGGAGACGACGGTTTGTTGAACCGGTCGTTGTCCTTGAGCGCGCGCCCGGCCGTCACGATCACGGTGGCATGACGGAGGAAACGCTCGGCTTCCTTGCCGGCAAGCGACGCGTCTCCCCGGGTTGTGTCCTTGCCCAGCCGTTGAAGCACATCCCGAATCCTGCCAAGATCGTCCTGAAAGGCATCGTCCAGGATCCCATCGGGGTAATTTCGTAGCGTTCTCTCCAGCCTGTCAACAACCTGGTTCACCTGTTTGCGGAACGCGCGGGAGGCTTGCCAGTCGCCGGGGTCGGTAACCGTATCCAGCGACGCCTTGATCAGAGAAAGCAAGCGCATGGGTATCGTTTCGAAGGAGGCATCATTGAACTGCTTGGGAGGTTCGAACTGCACCGGCATCGGGCCGACGATGCGCATCCTGCCAAAATCGTAAGCCGGCGCTTTTTCTGGCTTCAAAGACAGCTCCGACACCCGGCCAAGTGCCGCGGTAATGGGAGCCAACTCAATCGAGGCAACTGAGATATGAGAACCGCTACCGGCTTGATCAACCGCGTCGGAGATAGGGTTTGACCGAGATGCGCCATCCACTACCAAAGACTGGATCGATACCTCTCGCCCAACGAATTCCAAGTTCGGCACAGGTTCCAATAGGGAACCATCCTCTTCCACGGTTGTGGTCACGACAGGAACATCAGGGAACAGTTGCTGTCTCGGCTCCTTCAAGGATAGATCCTCAGAGGACGAGGCCTTAGCAGAGGGGTCGAAGTAAATCGTATCGTAAGGATCCTGATTCAATGCTGCCTTGGCCCGCTCACTCAGCAAATTGTCATCAAAACCCTCCATATCCGTCGATTGATCGGACATATCCACCCTGGACATCTCTGTTCCGGTCGAGCTTGACGTGCTATCCATGCTAGTGGTGTCGGATTTCACGAACGACGGCGTCTCGGACCGCAGAGTGTCCTGCGTGTCTTCCGCCGCTTTAGTTTGAACCCCTGCCTCTGCCGTTTCGACCCCGCTGTCCATCGACGTTGCCGCATCACTCGTGGTGGTCGCGGAAGGATCCTGATTCAATGCTGCCTTGGCCCGCTCACTCAGCAAGTTGTCATCAAAACCCTCCATATCCGTCGATTGATCGGACATATCCACCCTGGACATCTCTGTTCCGGTCGAGCTTGACGTGCTATCCATGCTAGTGGTGTCGGATTTCACGAACGACGGCGTCTCGGACCGCAGAGTGTCCTGCGTGTCTTCCGCCGCTTTAGTTTGAACCCCTGCCTCTGCCGTTTCGACCCCGCTGTCCATCGACGTTGCCGCATCACTCGTGGTGGTCGCGGCGGGCTTTTCGTCGTTGATACGATTGGAGGCATCGGCAGCAGGTTTGGATGATGACGCGCCCGAGGCGCTTTCAAGACCGCGGATAAAATGCACCCGGGCCAATTCGAGCATTATCGAAGCGTTTCTGACATACAGCTGCGACGTTTTGTGCTCGCTGTACGTGCTCTGTACCGCGTTCGCCGCGCCATTCGCGGCGCCGTCCAGCATCGCATGCCCGTTGTTCCACTCGCTATGGTGCAGCGAGGCGCCATGCCTATCCTGAACTTTCCCGTCCATGTGGGAGGCAACGAGGCGCCCCACTTCCCCGTGCTTCAACGAAGTCAGCGCATTGTCCCAACCGGCGGCATCGATGGCTTTGTTCAGTGCTTTGGCATGCGTTGCGAATGAATTCTGGATATTTCTGAATGAAGCCGAGTTCGCATCCTTTTTCTGAAGGGTGCCGATGTTTCCCTTCAGATACGTGGAAAAATTCTTTGCTGCTTTTTGTACGTTTTCCGGTAACGGCGCCCCGTTCAGCTGCAGCAGGAAACACACATTGGCGAACGCTTCGATCTGCAGACGCAAGAGCGGCTCGATCTCCGTCAATGCCTCGTGAGCGGGAAACCCGAATGTGGCCACCATGTATTGGTGCGCGCGATCCTTGTAATCCCGGACCAGCGAATTCGGTGTCGACCCGGCGAACGCGTGAGCGGCAGGTGGGGGTACGGGAACGGCGGAATCCGCGCGCACCTTTTCCGGTTTCATCAACTCCGGATGGAACGACAACACACGGGCATCCGAGATGGACGCACTGCGCTGACGTCCCGTAATTTCCATTCCCATGTTTCTCTCCTTAAATCTTCAGGAAGCCCTGGTCCGTTTGCAGCAGCGACTGGATGCTGCTGCTCAGTACTTTGTTGAGGTTGTCGAACGTCGAGTTCGCCTGGCTGAACAATTGCGCCAACTGCTGCATCTTGTTCTGATAAGTCTGCATCGACGAGGAAAACGAGGTCTGGAAACTCTGGAACTGCGCCGAGTCGACCTCTTTGCCATCGGTCAGCGGGTTGCCGAAGGTTTTTGTCATCACTCCCTGAATATCCGCGAGCGGCATGGTGTCGAGCCCCAGATAATAAGTGCCGTCGCTATCCGGGTAGACCTTCAGTTCCGTGGATTTCGCAAACGCGTCCGCCTGATCCTTGGTCAGACCGGAGAGCATTTTGAACGTCGGCGGGCTGTTCGGATCGGGCATGCCGCCAGGACCGGAGGTGTTCCAGTATTTTTTCTGGATTTCCACGATTTTGTCGTTGAACGTCTTGGCGTCGAACTTATTGTGGTTGCTGTCGCTCGGCGCGGAACTGTCGATGCAGCCCGTTTCGGCTTCCTGTACATCGGTGCACAGATCGTTGTAAAAATCCGCATAGTTGTCGGCCAGGTCCGACCATCTCATCAGGTAGTCGGTATTCACCTCGCTCAGCGACTTGGAGAGCATGTCTTCAATCTGCTCGCTGGACAATACGCCGATCTTTCCCAACTGCTCCATCATCGTCCAGCATGATTGCATCGTCGCGTCGAACGAAGATTGAAACGCCTGGAATTGCGAGCCATCTACCATCTTGTTATCGGTCAGGGGAGTGCCGAAGGTTGCCATCATCGACTGCTGGACATCGGAGAGCGGCATGCTGGCGAACGACACGAAAGAGGCGCCACGCCCCGCTTTGTGGCCGTCAAGATGACTCTTCAATTGCTGCAGCGACAGGCACAGCTGGGATACCGACTGTTTCGCCGCTTTCGTGGAGGACTGGATCCGCAAGGAAGGCGACGCGGGCCTGCCGGCAAAGGGGGCCGGCCCCGCAACCGGGGAGCCTCCGATCTTGCCGGTGCGGCGGCAGGCTTTCAACAGGGCGGAGAGCTTATCGGCGACGCCATCAAGGCTCACCTTGGCGTTCGCCATCACGCTGCCCAGCCCGCTTCGCGCAGCGACGGAGCGGGAGAGCGTGTCGTTCGATACGGTTTCGTGCCGGGTTTCATCGGTTTGGCCGACCGGGGCCGAGTTAGCGGCGCCGGCCAGCGGCGAGACGTGGGCCTCGCCACTGGGACGGATTTTCATGAGTCATTCCTTTGCTGAATCAGATTTTCTGGGCACCAAAACCCATGGCGTCGGTGTTGGCCATCATCATTTGCACGATGACCTGCAGCATCTTGTCCGCCATTTGCTGAGCCTGACGTCGGGCATCGGCGGCATCGTTGGAGACCGAGCCTTCCACTTTCGAGCCGGCGTCGTCCAGTTTCGCCTGCGCGTTGTCCGAGGAAGCCTGCATGTTGCCGGCCGCGTTCACCGAATCGCCGATGGGGCGGCCGATATCGCCGATGGTGCGGCCGATCGTCACATGGCGGTCGGCGACAACCGATTGCTGTTTATGGGTAAGCCCCTTCAGCTCGGCCTCATGCTTCAAATCTTCCTGGCTCTTCTCGATAGCACCGGAGTGGTCCTTCGCCAAGTGCTCATTGCCGGCCTTGAGCTTTGCGTCGTCCTTGTTCGCGGCGTCCGGCTGGTTTGCGCTATCGGCACCGCTATCGCCAGCATTCCCCGCATCGCCATCGTTCACATCGCCGTCGGCGGTGCGCACGCGCTCGTTGGCGCCGCGCATCGCGGCATCCTCGCCGGCGGCGAGCGTATCCGGCCGCGCGCCGGATTCGGAAACCGGTTCGTTCCGGTTGTCCAGTTCCTCGCCCGAACCTTGCTGGCGATTGAGCTTCAGGCTCTGCAGTTCCTCGCCGCGCTCTTCGATGTTCTTGCCCGAGGCGAATTCCGGCGCGGTCTTGCGCAAGGAACTTTCGATGCCGATCCGCCCGGCTTCGTTGTTCTTCAGCGAATCCGCCGAAATGCTATGCCCCTTGAGCGTCATGGCCGAACCGCCGAGGGTCGCGCCCATGTTCAGGACACCGCCGCTGACGGCGCCGGCGAAGGTGGCCTGGCCGGCCTTGATCGTCTCGCTGGCCTCCTGTTCGCTGGCCGCAAAAGCCATCGTGCCGAAAGCGCCTTGCAGTTGCGAGTTGGCCTGGTTCTGAGTCAGCGCGATGTCCATCAGTTTGACCATCAGCGCCGAGAGCACGGAATTGCTGTTGACCAGGCTGGAGACAAGATCGCCGCCTCCGGTTTGCGTCTGCCCCTCCGACGCTTCCTGACCCGCTTGGAGAATCAGGGACGACAGCATGTTATGAGCTTCCGGCGTGTTCAGCATGCGCACGGCATCGACCCGGTCCTGGTGGTTCATCCGCACCGAGGGGGAACGCAGCAGAAAGTTTTTCATTTGCGACACCACCTGCTGCCCGTTCGACAGGGCGTCGGCGATGCGCTTCTGATCTTTGGTGTTGTGCGCGTTAAGCGCCATCGGCTGATTATCGAGGCTGGATGCGTCAAGCGAGTTGGCCTTGCTGTAGCCGGCCGTCATCACCGGCCCTTGAGTGATTCGTGTCATGATCTTGCTCCTGTCTTGTTGATCAGATCGCCGCTTTCTGGGCGATCGCGATACCGGTTTGATTGATGTTGGCGATGACGCTGGACATTTCCTTGAGGAAATCCTCCATCACGCCGGACTGCTGCTGCCACGTGTCGAGCATGTGGCTGAACAGGTCGTTGAGGACTTCGCCGGCCCGCTCGTAAAGCTTGAGGTTGGCCAACGCGTCATTGGCTTTCTTGCCGGCATCGGCCGAGCCGATCTCCAGCCCGCTTTGCGTGACCTGGGAAGCGGCGTTCAGGCCGGTGTGCATCATCTGCGCACGCTTGGCCATCCGCTGGGCGCTGACCTCGTCACCGGCGCCAAGGAAACTGCGCACCCGGCCAAAGCCCTTGGACACCATCGCGCCGGCGTCCTCCGCGACATCCTTGAGAACCTGCGGAATCAGCTTGCCGATGGTTTTTTCCAGGGTTTTGGTCATCACGCCGGCCATCTTCGAAGCCGCGCCCTTGGCGACGAACGCCGCGCCGACCATGGCGGCGACCACGGCAAGCGCCGCCACGACGCCGCCGATGATGGAGCCGGCCAGCTCGGCCTTGTCCTTTGGCACGCCCACGGCTTCCAGCGCCTTGGTCACCAGGCTGCTGATCGCCGAGGCGAGTTTTTGCATCAGTTTGGTCAGCGGCTCCATGGCCTTCTCGATGAACGACGTGCCGGTCACTTTCTTGCAGATCTTGTCCGCGACGGTCAGCGCGAGGCCGACGGCGAACAAGGCCAGGCTCGCCCCCCCGGAAAACACCGCGGCCACCGCGCCGATCACGCACAGCAGCGCGCCGAGAATCTTGCCGACACACCCCATCGCCTTGTTCAGATGCTCTTGCTTGGCCACCTTGGCTTCGTAATCGCTGGATTGCTTCTCCAGATCCTTCTCTCGGGCGATATTCGACTGCTGCTGGATATCGGCCTGGGTCTTGAGGTTTTCGTCGTTGCTGTCACCGATCAGCGCGGACAAACGAGCCATCAGCCCTACGAGTTCGCTCTGCGCATCGCGATGCGCATCCAGATTGCCCTGAAGCGAGGAGTCGGACTGACGGTTCATTCCGCCGACATCCAGCAGATTCAGGACCGCGCTGGCTTTGGCGCTGGCCTCGTCCGCCGCTTTGGATGCCAGAGAAACAGCATCGGTCGCGTCCTTGTACTTGGACGACAGTGTCGCGACCTTGGCATCGGCGGCATCGGCCTTGGCCTTCGCGTCCTGATAGCCCTTGTCCTTGGGAGAGAGCGCGTCCAGAGCGGCGTGCGCCTTGGTGGCCGATTGGCTCGCCTGGTCCAGCGCATTCTTGGTCTGCTGCGCGGCATCCAGGTCCTGCTGCAATTGGGCCGACGCCGCATTCATCGCGGCGACTTGCGCCGCGTATTCGAGCGAAGCGGCCGCGGACGCGGCGACTTGCGCCGACATCATGTCCTGGAAAATACCGATGTTGGTCTGCAGGGTTTGCACCGATGTCGCACCCACCAGTTTCGCAAGATAGGCCAACAGCTCCGTCAGGGAGCTGGCGGCATCGCGATGCGCGGTTTGCGAGGCGGAAGCCTGCGTGCCGGCGCTGGCGGAGGTGGCCGGACCGGTATCGCCCATGGCGGCGAACGACACCTCGCGTCCCGCCGTTTCGCCGGCATGATTGTCCCGGGTGGAGGCCGGGGTCTCGCGCGCCTCGTCCCTGGGCACGACGAAACCCTTGACCGGGGAGCGCAATTGCGGCGCGTTGGCGCGGCGCTTTCCCGTTACCGGATCGTTCGCGCCTTCGGCGGCGAACGTCGCCAGCAGGTGTTGAACGGCGTGATCGGCCTCGCCGACCAGGGAGCCCGCCTGGGAGCGGGTCAGACGCACCGCCTCCTTGGCGAGACTCGACGGTACGGCGGCCCGGTTGATGTTGAAGTTAATAGCGGTCATGATAGGTTCCTTGCTTAGTCGTCGGAGTCTTCCCCGCCCTCTTCCGGTTCCTGCGTTTTGGCCAGGGTTTCCAGAAAAGCGCGGGCACGTGTCTTGAGTGCCTCGTCACCGTGTTCGGCCACCAGTTCGAAGCACTGGCGGGCCTTGTGCGGTTTGTTCATGGCCAGTTGGCACTGACCGGCCTGGAATACCGGCCGGTAGTCGTTTCTGCCCAGCGCAAACGCCACGGCGTAAAGATCGGCCGCTTTTTCATAGGCCTTGCGCAGTTGGTACACCGCGGCCAGTCCCATTACGTAGTCGGCGTTATAAAAGTCGTACAGGTAAAGAAAGCGGAAGAAAGCCTCGGCTTCGTCCAGACGGCCTTTTTGGTAAAAGTCGTAGGCATAGCCGTATAACCCTTCCATCAAATCGTCGGGAATGCCGCGCAGGTCTTTGAGCGTTGCGCCCTGGCTGATCGCATCCCACAGGGATTCCATGGTTTCGGCGTTCAGGGTTTGCGTTGAATTCGTCATCTTTCATTACTCCTGGTGAGACACCCTGTCGGGGGTGGTCAATGTGATTAAATCAGTTGCGCCAAAAGCGCTCATCCATAAATCGATCATCGTTTCCGATGTCTGTTTTTTCCGGTTTCAGGCCGCACCGATCCCTGCTTTTCCGGTGAAAAAACAAAGCGGTGCGGTAAAACGGGAGTTCAGTGCGAAGCAGGCGGCGACGTATCCGCTTCATTGCCGGGCGGATCGGTGTCGACCTGTTCGTCCGGTTCGATGTCCGGCGGGGCGACAGGCGGCCATTGCCCGGCCATTTCCACTTGTTGCAGCCAGACGAGAATCCGGGCGATTTCCTCCACGGTTTCAAGACTGACGAAGCTGTAGCGGTGGTGGGTCCGGAAAATCTTCCGGGCGAGCGGAATATCCTTCACCACGGGAATACCGATTTTTTCAGCGTAGCGTCGCGCCGCCAGGGCTTTCTGGTTATTGGCCATGAAGGAAATGAACGGAACGGGAATGATTTCCGGGTTACAGAAAATACCGATGGCGATATGGGTCGGATTGGTCAACAGGAACTGGGAATTCTTGATATCCGATTTATCCTGTGCGGAAAGCAGTTCCATGTGAATTTCGCGGCGGCGCGATTTGACTTCCGGATTGCCTTCCTGCTCTTTGTATTCCTGTTTAATCTCCTGTTTGTCCATCATCATGTCTTTCATGAACAACAGGTATTCGGTCAGCAAATCCATAATCAGGATAATCACCAGGGCCGCCAGTATGGCGAACACCAGCGAACGCAGCAGACTGCCGGCCAAAGCGCCCAGATTGACGAGATCGCCGTTCATTCCGGAGAACAGCGCGCGTTTTTCGTTGAGCCAGAACACCCAGCCGCCCGCCAGGCTCAAGGTCAGCGTCAGCATCGCTTTGACGAGTTCCTTGACGGTACGCATGGAAAATATCTTCTTGAATCCCGATACCGGGTTGATGGCCGACCAGTTGAGCTTCAGCGATTCGGTCGCCAGCCTGAACCGCGTGAACAGCAAGGACGGCAGCGCCGAGGCCACGACGCACAAGCCGATGAACGGCACGGCGATCTTCAGCGTGGTCAGGGTCACCGACAGGGCATAGGCTTCCAGACCGAGCGCAGCGGGTCCCTTGACGGCTTCGACGATCAGGTCGGTCACCGATTTCAGGGAAAACAGCGATGACAGGTACAAGGTGCCCGCCAACAGCAGGATTGCCGTCAGCACATCCTTGCTGCGGAACACCTGCCCTTTGCGCGCGGCATCCTGCAGGCGCTTGGGCGTGGGCTTTTCGGTTTTGTTTTCGGACATGTCCCCTCCCCCTCAGTGGGCCACCCAGTGCGCGAACGACAGCGCATGGCTCAGTTTCGCCACTTCCGGCGTGTAAGAACCGCCAAAGCAGATCAGCATCACGATCAGCGCCAGCGCGCTTTTGACTGTCATCGCCACGCTGAACGCATTAAGCTGCGGCGCGAAACGGGACAGCACCCCCAGCAGGACCTCGCTGGCCAGCATGGTGAGATAGACCGGGGACGCCAACAGCAGGCAGCGGGTCATCAACTGCCCGATCAGCGGGAACGCCTCAGTCAGATCCAGCCGCAAGGGACCGGTGATCGGCGCCATCGCATAGCTTTGCGCCAGCGTGTCGAGCAGCAAATGCATGCCTCCCCCCGCCAAAAAGGCCGTCGCGGCGAACAGATTGAAAAAATTGGCGAGCTCCGACGTTTCGACACCATTGGCCGGATCCATGGTGCTGCTGATGGTCGCGCCGCGCTGGTTGTCGATCAGGCTGCCCACCGCGTGGAATACCCAGAACGGCATGGACAGCACCACGCCCGCCACCAGCCCGGTCAAAGCCTCGTGAGCCAGCAGCACGGCATAGGTCACCATGTCGAAAGGCGGCAGCACACACCGCGCCAGCGGGGAGAGTCCGAGCACCGTCAGGAAAATCGCGCACTGGCGCACCATGCCGGTCAGCACGCCGCTATTGAGGAACGGCATCAGGTAGAACACCGGGGCCACCCGGGCATAACCGATCGCCGCAAGCCACATCAGCGGATAGAAGGATTCGAGGGAAACGCTGTGCATCGCCACGCGCTCAGTGAGCCAGAGCCAGGCGGAACGCTTCCTGGCCGAAATTCATCAGGGTCTGGCCGATCCAGCCTGAGAGCAGGAACAGGCACAGGCTCACCGCCAGAAGCTTGACGCCGAACGGCAACGTCTGCTCCTGCAACTGCGTCACCGTCTGGAACAGGCCAACGAGCAGACCGACCACGGTGGCGACGATAATCGGCCAGGCCGACAACACCAGCACCAGATGCAGGGTTTTCGAGCCGGCGTAAACAAGGTTTTCCATGATGGGTCCTCAGTGGTGAATCGACAGGTATTGCTGAACGAGCCCGCGCGACAGCAGACCCCAGCCATCCATCGCGACGAACAGCACCAGCTTGACGGGCACGGAAATGGTCACCGGACTCATCATCATCATGCCCAGCGAGAGCAGGATGCTGGAGATCACCAGGTCGACCACCACAAACGGCAGATAGATATAAAAACCGATGGTGAACGCGCTCTTGATTTCGGAGAGGGCGTAGGCCGGCAGCAGGGTCATGATGGACGGGCGGACATCGCCATCGTCGGCATTGGCGGCCGCCGCGCCTTCGGGACGCTGGCCCGCGGCCTTCTCGAAGAAAGCGACCAGATCCGGATCGGAGTATTTCTGCAGATAGCTGCGGTATCCGTCGGTGCCCTGATCGATGAAATTGACGATCGATTGCGCGCTATCGAGCGAGACATTCTGTTGCTGGTAGGTGTTGTACATCTCCTGCCCGATCGGCATCATGATGTAACAGGAAAGCATCAGCGCCACGGCATTGAGCACCATATTGCTCGGCACTTGCTGCAATCCGAGCGCGTTGCGCACGATATTGAAGACAATGGAGAACTTGATGTAGCAGGTACCGGACGCCACCAGGAACGGAAGCAAGGTGGCGAAGCTGATGATGGCGATCAGCGCGAAATCGTTATGCATGGAGTGCTCCAACCGTCAGTTCGGTAATTTCGACGCCCAGACGCCCCTGGATTTCCACCAGTTCGCCGACTCCGATCCGGCAACCGTTGGCCATCAGCTTCACCTGCCGCTCGGCGTCTTCCGGCAAGGTCAGGGCATCGCCCTGGCGCAGGTTCTGCAGCTCGGCCAGCGAACGGGTCTCCGAGTACAGCACGAATTCGAGCTTCACCGGAATCATGCCCACGGGGCTGTCCGGAGTCACCGCGACGGGCTCGCGCGCGGCGGCCGGATCCAGGTGGTCTTCCATTACGACTTCCTTTTCATTGAATGCATAGGTGAACAGCGGCTCGCCATTGGCCAGCATGGTTCTGCCAGGCGAACGGATCATCACGATATCGCCGGGGACGAGGCGCTTGATCGCACCGACCGGCATCTCGCCCGTTCCCACCAGAAAATCCAGCGTTACCGGCAAGTTGGCGGGTAAGGCGCCCGGCGCGGCGGGCAGGCACGACTCGGCCACCGACGTGATCAGCACACGGCCGACCGAGATGCCCACGGCATTACCACCGGAGAACACGGACAGCACGCGGAACGGCTGCGTCGGCAATCCCGCAACCTCGAGGCTGGCGGAACGGGGCAATCGCCGGGCCAGGTTTTCCAGGGTGCCATCGGACAGACCGCGCAGCGATACGCCGGCCAGAACGGGCAAGGCCTCGGCCAGCCAGTCGCCCGCCGGGACGCATCCTTCCCAGGCCGCGCCCTCTTCGCCGCACGAAAACGACAGATAACGCTCGCCGGGATGACAGCGCGACATGACGGCCTCAACGCCCAGCGCCGTCAGGCGCCGGCATGCGGCGTCAAGCGACAGCGATGCTGTGTCATGGCGGCGAAATACGGGACGGCTCATGCTTCTTCCTCATCGTGGCTGTCGTGTTGCCCGGCGGAATGCTGGTCTTGATCATGGCGGGCATGCCCGCCGGAATTTCCGTCGCCCAGTTGCCATTCTCCGGCGACCGTGTGCGGCATCTGCGACGCCAGACGCTGGCCGACCATCGCATCCGAGGGTTCCAGCCGCCAGCGCGCGGCATCCGCATCGCCGCGGATATCGCGGACCGTGACGAAACGGTTGCCCTCCCAGCTTTTAAAGGT
Organism: Paludibacterium paludis; assembly: GCF_018802605.1. Classification (NCBI taxonomy): domain Bacteria; kingdom Pseudomonadati; phylum Pseudomonadota; class Betaproteobacteria; order Neisseriales; family Chromobacteriaceae; genus Paludibacterium; species Paludibacterium paludis. The sequence continues at coordinate 2,895,447 of NZ_CP069161.1, forward strand.
GTAGGTCAGGCTGCCATCCGGTTGAACCGGACGGGGCGGCACAACGGGCGCCACGAACGGGCGCGTCATCGGCGGCGCGGCCGGCCGGGTGTTGTCGGCCGGAGCGGGAGCCGCGGCGCGCATGGCGTGGGTCGGCAAGAATCCATTCACCGAAGCGGCGCCCTCGATGTCGCCGGCACGATGCCGGGAGTCGTCCCGGGCGCGCGACCGGTCGGTCAGGCGGCCATCCGTGCCCGGAACCTGCGGGGCACGGTTGCCGGAAGAAACGTCGCGCAATGGGCCGGCCACGATGCCGGCACGGGGCGGGACGCTTCCCCGCGGCGAGGCGTGCGGCGCCTCATGCGACGCCGCGGAGGCGACGCCCCGGTCCACCGGGAGCGCGCGGCCGGCACCCGGCGCGCGTTCCGGCGCGGGCCGTGCAGCGCCGGCCTTGGCGTAGCCCCGCGACACGAGGGCGCTGCCGGCATGCGCGGGCAACGGTGCCGGATGGGCCAAGACCAACCCCTCCAGATTCAGCGCTTCCTCATGGCGCACGGTTTTCTTTTCCGTATGGGCTTTGGCCGGGCCAGACTTGCCTCGCGCATCCCGGCCCTGCGGGGCGGGAGTGCCCCGCGAACGGGCCGCGCCCTGTTTGCCGAGCATTTCTTCCATGCGCGACGTCAGCGAGCGCGCCTCCTCGCCCTGCGCCGGCGTGCGGGTGGCGGGCATCGGGGTTATCGGTTCCATACCGTCCTTTCCTGGGTTTCGGCTTCGTCGGCAAGATCGCGCTTCATGCGCGCCTCCCGCCGTTTGTCCGCCACCCAACGTTGAAATTTGTTTTGCTTGGCCGACCAGTAGCGCAAACGCGCCTGGCACGTCTGCTGTTCCATGGCCAGCCTCGCCTCCTCGCCAAGGAGTGTGTCGGTTTCGAAAAACAATCCCGACAGTTGCGCGCGCAGCACGGCTTCATGCCGGCGCGCTTCGTAAATTCCGGCCCGGTCGAGCACCTGGTTATGCCGGTATTCAGCCAGCAGGAGCGCATTCACCGACGCGATCTGCCGCTCGATGTCGGCGCGGCGCGCCGTCAGGCGCAGCCGCTCGGCTTCGAGCCTGGCGATCTCGCCCTGCGACCGGCGGATATTGAGATCCGCCAGGCGCAACAGGCCGCCGGCCTTACGCCAGGATTCCACTCAGATGCTCCAGGGCGGCGGAGACGGACACCGCTTCGTCGGTGCTCTGGCGCAGAAACGCCATCAGCGGTTCCTTGAGCGCCATCGCCCGGTCGTTGTCATGGTTCTCACCCGGGCGATACTCCCCGAGCTCCACGGTCCATTGCATGTCGTCGAGCCTCGCCAGTACGCGGCGCGCCTCGTCGGCGGCTTCCCGGTGATCAGGCCCGATGATCTGGGTGGCCACGCGGCTCAAGCTCGCGAGCATGTCGATGGCAGGGAAGTGCCCCTGCCCCGCCAGCTTGCGGCTCAAGCGGATGTGGCCGTCCAGGATCGACTTGATCTCCTCGGCGACCGGATCGGGTTCGTCCTCGTTCTCGAGCAGCACGGTGTAAAACGCAGTGATACTGCCGTGCGCGGTATTGCCCGGGCGCTCGAGAAGGGCCGGCAGCGCATCGAACACGGAGGCGGGGTAACCGCGCCGGGCCGGCATTTCACCGGCGGCCAGCGCCACGTCGCGCAATGCGCGGGCGTACCGGGTCAGCGAATCGACGAACAACACGACCCGCCTTCCCTGATCGCGGAAGTATTCGGCCACCGCGGTCGCGACCAGCGCGGCATTGCAGCGATCCACAGAGGCGAAATCGGAGGTCGCGTAGACCAGCACGCAACGGTCGCGATGCGGCGACTGGCGCAGGGTTTCGACGAACTCGGTCACCTCGCGGCCACGCTCGCCGATCAGGCCGATCACGTAGACATCCGCGTCGCTATGATCGATGAGCATGTTCATCAGGGTGGTCTTGCCGCAGCCGGCCGACGCGAAAATCCCGATGCGCTGGCCAACGCCGCAGGTCAGCAGCGAATCGATCGCCCGCACTCCGGTGGCCAGCACATCGCGGATACCCGCGCGCTCGGTGAACGGAGGCGGCAAGGCATCGGCCTCGCGCCGTTCACCGTCCTCTCCCGCGCGGGGTTCGGCAAAGCGCAGCACTTCGCGGCCGGACGGATCCATCACGCTGCCCAGACGCGCATCGGACACCTCCACATCGAGACGCCGGCCGGTCGGAACCAGCACCATCTCGCGCGACAGACCGATGCGGCTGCCCATCAGATTGAGCAGCGTGCCCGCTCCCTGAAACCCGACCACTTGCGCGCGGCCGACAACGCGCGGATCGCTCGCCGAGGCCTGGATTTCGCACAACTCGCCGATCGACACGCCCGGAAGCGGCGCCTCGATCAGCGGTCCGGCGAGCCTCGCCGGGTGTGCAAGCGGTTTGAGCAGCGTTGTCTGGTTCATCGGTTGACGATCTCGTCCATGGCTTCGATGCGCTCGAAGAAACCGTTGAGCACTTCGGAGAAGCGCTGGCTGTCGCTCAGCCACTCTTCTTTCACCAGCGCTTTGTATTCGAGGTATCCCTCGCCGACGGTGAGCACCGGATGGCCGGCGACCATGAAGGCGGACCCACTCATCAGGTGCTGCAAAATCGCGGCGGCGCGGTTGTCGATGGCGGCCGGGTTGTACTCGGCGATGCGCGACCAGATCCAGATACCGTCCTCGTTCGCAGTAACGAACAGGCTCGGGATATCCTTGAAGTCCAGTGCGATGGTCGAGTGACCGTCCAGATCGCCGATCAGCGATTCCGAACAACCGGATTCCGTCAGGGCATCCCTGACCAGACGCGCGATATCGAGGTTATGGCTATACATGGTGCTTTCCTTCTTTAAAGTGTCTTGATGACGTTGACTGAAACGGTGTCGGTGATTTCACCGAAAGACAGCACTTCCAGATCCCGGAAACGGCTTTCGATGAGTTTTTTCAGGAAGCGCCGCACGTCGACCGAGGCCAGCAGGACCAGGTCTTTTTGCGACATCGGCAGATCGGAGAGGCCCGCGGCGACGGTATCCAGAATGTCATCCGTTTCGGCCGGCTCCAGGTTCAGGAAAGTGCCGGTCGCGGTCTGGCGCACACCGCGGCGGATCCGTTCTTCCAACCCGGCGGATACCATCAGCGCGGCAAGCTGGCCGCCATTGGCGAATTTCTGGCAGATATAACGGCCGAGGCTGCCGCGCACCTGTTCGACCAGCGCGATCACATCCTTTTCGCGGGGCGCCCATTGCGCCAGCGCTTCCAGAATCAGCTTCATGTTGCGGATCGAGATTTTTTCCATCAGCAAGCGCTGCAGCACTTCGGCGATGCGCTGCACGGTCGCGTGCCGGTAGGCTTCCTTGACCAGATCCGGATACCCCTTTTCCAGCTGGTCGATCATGTTCTTGGTCTCCTGCACGCCGAAGAACTCGGTAACCGAACGGGACAGCAGATTGGCGAAACACATATACAGTTCGTCTTCGGCACTGCGCAGCGCGTAGCCCATGGCCTGCAGACGCTCCTTGTCGCCGGCGCGGAACCAGAAAGCCGGCGCGCTCTCCATGCTCTGGATGTCCTGCACGTATTCGAGGCCAAGATGCGCGATTTCGTCATTGGCGTTGATCACCCGGCTCATGCCGAAATGCACGGGCAGCTCGTCCGCGCGCACTTCATTGATCAGCACCACGCAGCGGTTCGTCGTGGTGGACGCGGTATAGCGCAGCACGATCTCGGGCAGGCGCACGCCATAGTCGAGGAAGTACTGGCTGCGCAGCCGCTCGGCCAGGCGCAGGGATTCGGCCTCGGCTCTGCGGCTGTCGTGCAGCACCAGCATCAGGGGCACGGTCTGGGCCGAGAGCGAGTCAAGGTCGGTGATGATGCGGCCGCCGTCATCGTTCAGCGGGTCGGCCGCGGCCTGATCCGCCGAAGCGGCGCCGCTCCCCTCGGTCTTGCGGGAGGCGCGCAGGCGATGCAGATACAGACCGCCCAGCAGCGCCGACAGGATCACGAAAACCGGCAGCGGGAAACCCGGCAAAAAGCCGATGGAGAGCGCCAGGATCGCGGTCACCAGCAAGGTGAACGAGTTGCCGAGCAACTGGCCCATGATGCTTTGGCCGAGGTTCTTCTCCTCTCCGTTGACGCGGGTCACAATGAAACCCGCGCTGATGGCGATCAGGAGCGCGGGAATCTGCGCGACCAGGCCGTCACCGATGGTCAGGATGGTGTAGGTGGACAGCGCGGTCGACATGTCCATGCCGTGCTGCACCATGCCGATGGAAATGCCGCCGATGAAGTTGACGAAAATCACGATGATCCCGGCGATGGCATCGCCCTTGATGAACTTCATCGCGCCATCGAAGGAACCGTACAACTGGCTCTCCTGCTCGAGGGTCTTGCGCCGTTCGCGCGCGCCGTCGGCGTCGATGGTGCCGGCCTTCAGATCCGCGTCGATGCTCATCTGCTTGCCGGGCATCCCGTCCAGAGAGAAACGCGCGGCGACTTCGGCCACCCGCTCGGAACCCTTGGTGATCACGATGAACTGCACCACGGTCACGATGGCGAAGATCACGAACCCTACCGCCAGGTTGTCGCCGATGACGAACTGGCCGAAGCTGGAAATGATTTCTCCGGCGTTCGCTTCGATCAGGATCAGCCGGCTGGTGCTGATGGACAGCGCCAGGCGGAACAGCGTGGTGATCAGCAGCACCGAGGGAAAGGTCGAGAAGCCGAGAATGCGTTCGATGTAGAACGACCCCATGAACACCAGAAGCGCGATGGTGATGTTCAGGCCGATCAGGAAATCCACCAGAAATGTCGGCAACGGAATGATCAGCATGGCGATGATGGTCACCACCAACAGCAGGATCAAGAGTTCCGGCCGGGATTTGATATGTTGCAAAAAGCGATTCATCGCTGGCCTCCGTGCGTCATGCGACGCTCGCGTTGTTCATGGTCAAAAGCTTCCGAGGCCCGTTCCAGCAGGAAGTCGAGGGCCGCATCACGCCCGCCGTCTCCGGCAAACAGTATTCCCGGCACGGCGGAAAGGTGACGAAGGAGCGCCTGCAGGGCTTCCGAGCGTTCGGCCGCGCGGCACAGGGGCAAACGGTCACCGATGGCCAGATCGAGCGCTTCGCCGATCTCGTCCGGGTACTGCAGCGCCCCCAGCAGAAAAGCCACCCAGTCGCCTTCGCTGTCGTTCAGATCCCGCAACCGGCCCGTGGCGAGCGCCCGTCCGACAAACAGCTGGTCGGCCGAACTGAGCACGCGCAAGGTGCCGATGCGAGCGAGCAGCGGAAAGAATTCGAGACGATGGCAGCTCGGATCGAGCGCGTTCATGTCCGCGATCAGCGCGTCGCCGACAAAACGCAGCACCCGGTCGCGCGCCTCGACGCCATACATGACGATCCAGGCTTCGTAGCTGGGCACACCGCTATCGTCGTTCTCGAGAAACTGCCGGTAGGTTTCGCGCAGCAGCCGGGCATCGACCTTCAGCTTCGAACCGAACAGGCGGGCCTTCAGACCGCAGTTGATGCCGGCCTTCAGGCGGCGCGGATCCGCCTGCTGTTCGATCTGGTCATGCAACTGGCGCAGCCGGCGGCGAACCACTTCCTTGATGCCCTTGCGGCGCATCAGCTCGCGCAGCACGAGAATCAGGTCGCTGTCGTCCGAAAACATCTTTCTGGCCTCCTGGAACAGGCGCTCGAACGGCACCTCCTCCAGTTCGGCCAGCGCCTGCAGCTGCCTGGCGCCGTCCGACGCGCCGTCCTCGAGCACGCGGTCGAAATTGCCCTGCGGAAAATCCGACCGCTCGTCCTTCAGGCGGTCGCGGAATCGCCGGCCCATCGCCGCGTAGAGCTCGGATCCGTCCTGTGCGGACACCTCCTGGAACAGCATGGCTTCCAGGGCGGAGTCATTGACGGCCAGTTGCTCCGGCGCATCGCCCTCTGCGACCGGGCGGCGGCCCGACTCGTCGCCGAGCGTCTCCAGGGGACGCGGCTGAGGGAAAGCGATCCCGTTACGGATTTGCATGCGAGGCTCCGGACAGAACGCGCTTCACTTTGTCCATGCGGGCATCGGCGGGCAGATTCACCGAGGAGGCGAGGTCCGCGCCCAGACCGCTGGCGGACGGGTCGAGCCCGGCCGAACTGTCGATGACACGAGGTTCGATCAGGAATACCCGCACGGCGTTGGAACGGTTTTTCCGGGTGGTGCGGAACAGCCCGCCGACCCAGGGAATATCGCCCAGCAGCGGAATCTTGCTCTGCCCGTCCGAGGCCTGGTCGACCGTGTAACCGCCCACCAGCAGACTCTTGCCCTTGGGCACCCGCGCCACGGTGTTGATCGTGGTACGGTTCACCGCCGGCAGACCATCGACCGTATCGCCGCTGGTGCCGTCGTCGTTGCCATCCTCGATGTTCAGGCGCATTTCGATGGCCTTGTCGTTATCGGCGAAACGCGGCAGCACATCGATCATGGTGCCGAAGGTGTAGTGGTCGAGATTGGCGGTACGCTCTCCGGTAACCTTGGTGTAAATGGTGCGGTTGTTGTCGAATACCGCGGGCACATTTTCCTGGGTGAGCACCACCGGACGGGAAACGATCTGCGCATTGCCCTTCTGGCTCAAAGCCTGCACGCGGGCCAGGAATGTGGCGCCATCGAGCGTGCTGGTCGGTACGTTGTCGCCGAAACTCACGCCCAGCTTGCCGCCGATGCCCACGCTGCCCTGCCAGTCCACGCCCAGTTGATCGAGGTCCTGCTTATCGATATCGATGATCCACAGCGACAATTCGACCTGACGCTTGGGTATATCCAGCGCCGCCACCAAGTTCTCCACGAAGCGCACGGCCTCGGGCGTGCCTTTGACCAGCAGGCTGTTGGTGCTCGGATAGGCCACGACACTGACCGGCACCATCCCGTCGACTTCCGGTTGCGCGTTCTGGCCGGCGGCGCCGGGCAAAGCGGCATTGGCCGAAGGCGCGAGCGCCGCGCGCAGTCTGGAGATGGAGTCGGACAGATCGGTGGGCTGGTTCGCCGCGTCGGCCGTGGGGGGAGCCGGCTTGGTGTCGGCCGGCGCGCTTTGCCGGACCGAGGTATCCAGACGGGTTTTGCCGCTGGTCAGCAGGCTCTGGATCGCCGTTGCCATGCCGGGCAGCACCACACTTTGGCCGCGCACCGGGTACGTCCGGTCGGAAACGAAGGTGTTGTGCAGGTGAATGACCGCGACTTTTTCCCGGGTCGAGCTATCGTGCTGGACATCCTTGTCCATGAAGGACGCCAGGTTGCTCACCAGGTCGACATACATGGGCGGACCGGAGATATAGAACACGCCGGTCATCGGATCGCCCTTGACGGGAAAGCGCTTGTCGTAGAGGCCGGATTTTTTCAGGAAATCGGTGAAGGCGCCCAGCGACAGCTGATGCAGCGCCACGACCGCGTTCTTGACCTCCTGGGCGTCGTAAACATAAATGGACTGCCCATCGTAGTACCAGACCAGGCCCATTTCCCGGGATACCCGCTCGAGCAGCCCCTGCGGGTCGGACAGGTCGAACTTGCCGGAAATGGACTTGCGCTCGGCACGGTTGCTGATCACGACAGGCTTGTGCAGCCGGGCGGAAATCGCATCGAAAAAGGCGCGCAGGCCCTGGTTGGTCGCCACATAGCCTTGCGCGGCGGGCTTGGCCTGCGCGACGGCGTCGGCCGCCACCGCGGCGCCCTGCGGCGCGGCCATGACGGCGGAAGGCGTGATCGACAGAATCATCAGCAGGCAAATCGCCCGGTTTTTCCAGTGGGTCATTGCGTCGAATCCAAAGGTAGCGAGGTGATATCCGTCAATGAACGCGGCGAAACGCCCAGACGGTTCTTGATCTCGGTGGAAAAGTGGGACGACGAGGCATAGCCGTACTTGAGGGCCACGTCGGTGAGAGTCATGCGATGCTCGACGACTTCGAGCAGGGAACGCGCGATGCGCCAGCCCTTCAGTTCGGACTTGGCATTGTTGCCGAGCGCCTGCTTGCAGATCCGGCGGAAGTGCGAATACGATAGGCCGTACTGCTCGCCCAGTTCGCCGAGGCTCGCTCCGGCGAGTTTGTCCGAGGCGGTGATCAGGTAGCGCACCAGCCAGTAGGCTTCCGTGCGGCGCAAGAGCGCGAGAAAGGGATCGAGCGCGCGATCGTTTTCCAGGGTGCGGCCGAGAAACCAGAACTCGATATGGCGGCGGTCGCTGTCCAGCGCGAGATCCACCGGCAGATTCAAAAACGGCGAATTGTCCGGATCCTGCGCTGAGGAAAGGTTGCGGGCCTCATCCAGAAACGACAGCAGCTTGACGAAGAACACTTCGTTGAGCACCGTGACGTCGGCCTCGCCGGATTCGACGCGCCACTCCCCGGAACGCGCGCACATCAATCGCGTATCGCCAGCGGCGAGCACTTGCGGGATATCGCCGGACGGCGAGGACAGCACGATGGTCGCCGGCCCGCCGCATGCGCGAGCCAACAGCACGGACAGCGCGGCATTGTGAATCGGGCTGTCCGGGCCCACCCGCCTTTGCGGCAACTTGATCAGCAAATCATCGGAAAACATACATCACCTGGCTGGGGAGAAACATTCATGGCGCACAGATTAGCGGGGCGATGTCATTGAATCCTGATGCAATTCTGATGAAATGGAAGAATTTCATGGATAAACCGGATACCTTGCCGACGGAGTGCTTTCCGGACTTCGGCAACAATACGCTGGTCAATCTGATGAGCCGGCTGGGACGCGCGGCCGGCGCGCCGACGCCCTATGCCGAGCTGGCCCACCCCGCGCTCGCGGATATCGAAACTGGGAATCACATCGTATTGCTGGTGATCGACGGTCTGGGCGTGGCGCAGCTGGAAGCCCTGGACTCGGCGCCGACGCTGTCGCGCCATCTGGCGGGCTCGATCCGTTCGGTCTTCCCCGCCACCACCAGCACGGCCATCACCTCGCTGATGACAGGGGAAACCCCGGCGATGCACGGACTGACAGGGTGGCACACCTACTGCGCCGACACCGGCCAGATCGTCATGCCGCTGCCTCTTGGCGTGCGCCACCCCCACCCGCCGCTCGAAACGGACCCTGCTGTATTGGCAGGCGCGCTGTATGCGGCCCCTTCCCTGTTCTCCCGCATGACGCGCGCCGCGACCGTGCATCAGCCGGTGTTTCTCGCCCATTCGCCCTACAGTCTTCATCACTCGGGCACGGCACGGCGCGTGCCGTGGAAAACCCTGCGCGACCTCGTCGATCATCTGCTGGAAGCATGCCGCACCGCGGAGCCGGGATTTCATTACGCGTATATCCCGCAGCTGGATACCGTGATGCACGAGCACGGGCCGGCCAGTTCAGAAGCGCGCGACTGCCTGGCGGCCATCGACACGGCGTTCGCCGCCCTCGCCGCCGGCAAGCCGGCCGGAGCCACGCTGATCGTCACCGCCGATCACGGTTTTGTCGACGCGCCGCCCGAGCGGCGCATCGATATCGCCGCTTACCCGGAGTTGGCCGGCGAGCTGCGCCTGCCGTTATCGGGCGAGCCGCGGGCGGTGTTCTGTCATGTCAGGGAAGGACGCGCCGACGCTTTCTTGCACGCGGCGCGGGAACGACTCGGCCATGCGGCGTGGTGCGTGCCGAGCGGGGAATTGATGCGGGCGGGGGTGTTCGGACCGGGCGAGCCGCACCCCCGCCTCGCCTCGAGGATCGGGGATGTCACGCTGCTGCTCAGGGAAGAATGGACACTGGGGGATACCTTGCCGCACGAGAAGCCCTACCGGCTCAGGGGCATGCACGGCGGAATCAGCGATGCGGAAACGCGCATCCCGCTGATCGTCGCTTAAGTATTTGCCGATCCAGGCATAACGGACTCGTCACATTGCGTTGGATTAGCCAGCTTCACCCAATCGTCTGAGCCGAGAGCATCGGCCAATTCCAGTCCATCCCGGTCAAAATACGCTCTGGAGACTTTGCCGTCGAACAACTCGGGATGGCGCTGCACCGAGCGGATTTCTGAATAGGTAATCGGCTCGTGTCCGGTTTGAAAGCGGCGCAGGTTCTCCTGCCAGGGTTTTTGCCGTATCGACTCCATATCCATTTTTCCGGGACTGGCATCGTTCCAGGCGAAAACAATTTCCGCACCTTGTTTGGCGAAAAATTCCAGGCCCAACTTGCTGGAGTTACGGAAGAAATGCTTAATGAACAACTCCGACAAATCCAGCATTTCATGGGGCGTCAGGTTGAGAGAGTCCAGAATGGCGTTCACATCGCCGGCATTATTGCAGCCCAGGGGTCCCACCAAATCCAGCAAGCGATTGACCAGGCTTTCGGTATGGCAGTCACCGCTGGTATTCTTCAGCACAAAACTGGTCACCACACCGGGGCGATCCGCGGGCGGTACGGCGGCCAATAAGGAGTGGAGTCGTGCAAACGGGTCTAATCGCTGGTGATTAGCGCCCAGATAGGCCACCCAAGCCTTGAGGATGGGAGCGGTCGGTTGCGCCACGCGCGAGGCCAGCTCGCCTGAGGCGGCGGCGCTGATATGCCCGCTGAACGCCTGGATTAACGAACGTGGCGACTCGCCATCCTGGCTGTCCGCGCGGCTGTAATGAACGATCCCGAGCTGATGGTTATAAACAGCGATGGAAGCGATATTGCTCATATCCAGCCGGTTCATCATGAAACGGCCCAGTTGAACCTGCGCGTGACTCAGGCCATACACGGCCACCGCTTGTCCCTTGCGGGCCGGAGAGGTGTAAACCTCTCCGTTCGCTACCCGGTACAGCAGAGAATTGAAACGGGCCAGCGGCGGAATCGGCCCGCGGACCGGCTGAGGCCGGTCCGGGGAGACGTTATGGCGATGAACCCTCTCCAAGGACTGATGCAGGGTAAGCTGTACTTGCGCGGAAGGGGCGGAGGCGGGCGACGCCGCCATTTTGCATGATGCTACTTGCATGGGATATTGACCGAGTGAAATACGTTAACCCCGCCACTATTGCCCAAACAGACGGTATTAACTTTCAAAAAATACTTACGGCGGCCCCGTTTCCCTGCCCGCGGCTACGCACGCGACTCGCTCCCACATCATTGCCAAGCACCCCATGCCTGCCAGATTGGCACACATCTTGACGGCCTCGCAGAGTTAAAATATGCGGTGACCACCATGTGGTGATTTCCGCGGGCTCCGGCTCGATGCACCACCGTGCATGAGAATGCTGTCGACGAATACATTCTCACTTCCCGCCGAACCGGCGCTTTTCCGCCGCGAAATCGAGCGGCCCGGAAGGGCGGGAGCGGTCCTCATCGGTCAGAAGCTCAGCCGGAGGAAACCAGGCCACCTCGAACAGCAGCCCGTCCGGATCGCGGCCGTACACACTCTTGTGAACGCCATGGTCTTCTTCCATGCCCAGGATGCCAAGACGCGCCAGCTCGTCGCGGATACGCTCCAGTTCGGCCAGCGAATCCACCTCCCAGGCGAGATGATACAGGCCGGCGGCGGGCTCGTTCGGCCCCGGCGCCTCGCCGTTCGGGCTGAACGGACCGGAGCGCTGCTGGCCGAGGTTCCTGCGGAACAGCGCCAGATCGTGGTCATTGTCCGAGCCGGCCGCGCGCGCGAAAACCGCCTCGGCCGATGCGCCGGATTTGGCTTGAAACCCCAGCACTTCGGAATAAAAACGCCGACTCCTGTCGACGTCGCTGACATACAGCACGGCATGATTCAGACGGGTGATTCCCATTGGATGGTCTCCACAAGACAACACAGCCCCGATTCGCGTCCGCTCGCGTCCGGCGGATCGGGGCGACGGCCAAGACTCAGCGTTCCTTCAGCCAGGTTTCGAAAAATCGCAGCGTATGACCGATTTCGAGCACCCGGTTGTCACGCTTTTGCGTGCCGTGTCCCTCGTCGGCGAACAGGATCAGTTCGGACCGCACCCCACGGCTTCTGGCCGCTTCGTACATCTGCACGGCCTCTCCCACCGGCACGCGCGGATCCGATGCTCCCTGGATAATCATCAGCGGCGCCTTCAGACGATCCGTGTAGGTCACCGGTGACAGTTTGACCAGTGCCTCCCGGTTTTTTTGCAGATCGCCATATTCGGCCATGCGATTGGCGCGCCGGTACGGGGCGGTGTTCTGCAGAAACGTCACCAGATTGGCCATGCCGACGTTGGACACACCGGCATCGTAAGCCCCGGCGAACATCGTCATCGCCAGCATGGTCGAATAGCCGCCGTAACTGCCGCCAAGCACGCCCACCCGCGGCGCCTTGCCGTTGGCGCCCCAGTTGGCGCGGATATGGCGCGCGGCATCCTCGATATCGGTCACCACATCAAGGCGTTTGGCGCCGTCGTCGCTATGCAGCCAGGTTTTGCCATAGCCCGCCGAGCCGCGCACGTTCGGCTCCACGAAAATGAAACCGGCGTCGACAAACATCTGGGCGTAAGCAGAAAAGCCCGGCCTGGATTGGGACTCGGGCCCTCCATGAAAATACACCAGCACCGGGCAGGGAGCAGGGGAACAGCGGGCCGGACGGCGCACGAACATCGGGATGCGCGCACCGTCGCGAGCGGGGTAGGACTCGAGCGTCGCGCGAGCGAAGCCGCCGGTGGCGATCTCGGGACTCGAGGGCAGCACCCATTGCACGGTCTTGCCGGTTTTCCAGTCGAACACGAAACTGGTGGGCGGCGCGGTCGTGCGCGACACCATCAGCACGCGATAGCGGCCGTCCCGGGTACCGCTGCCGACGGTGACACTGTCCGCTTCCTTGAAAGCCGGCAGGCCAAGGGGTTTGCCGGTCCGCGCATCGAGCGCATAGGAACGGGTATACCCGCCCTCATTGACTTCGTAATAAAGCTTCTGGCGTGGAGTATCGAGTGTGAACGCGCTCACATTCCACTTGATGTCCGGGGTAATCGGCGTGAAAACGCCGGCTGTCCAGCGATAAAGCCGATGAAATTCGCCGAACTTGTCGGTGCGGACGATCAACTCGCCAGCCGGTCCATACAAGGCGGTGTAATCGACGCCCTCCCCCTGGCCGAACAGCGGTGTCAGGGTTTTGCCGGCGGGATCGTATTCGAAGATTTCGTTGTTGCTGTTGCTTAGCGCATTGGCCAGCAGCAGCTTGCCGTCCGGCCGATGGTCCATGACCTCCCACGATCCCGGCTCCGAGAACAGCCGTTCGGTCCGGGCGCCGGCCAGCTCATAACGGTAAAGCGTATACCGGTCGGGCTGTTCATCATTGGACCGGTAATAGACGTAACGCCCATCATCGCTGAGAAACTCGAACAGTGTGCGGATGCCATTCTTGTGCTGGATAACGTTCAGTTCGCCGCCGGAGGCTGGTTGCAGATAGAGGCCGGGATTTTCTTCGCCATTGCGGTCCCGGCTGATGACAAGCCATTTGCCGTCAGGGGTTATCGCGTCAAGCGCCGCCGTATCCGTTCCGCCGGTCATCTGCACGGGAAAGCCCTGCGGACCATCGATGCGCCAGATCTGGTTGACACCGGTCACACGCCAGGTGAAGAACAGGGATTTGCCGTCGGGCGACAAGGCGCCGCTGCCGGGGGAACGCAAATCCAGATAGCGCTGAATCTTGCCCGACAGCGCCGGGTCGAGCGCCTTGGGACGGAACTGTTCCAGGGTTTCCTTGCTGATGCTGGCGACCCCCAGTCCACTGTAACCCGCGGCCATCGCCGCGCCGCACTGGGCCAGGACCAGAATGGCCAGGATGCGCTGTTTCATGAGTCGTTTCTCTCTCGGATTTAGTATGCAAAGCAGATTGATTTTTACATATTTTTCAGCAAAACAGTATTCATAATGGAAAAACGCACAGGATGATCAGGTGGCGGTTCGGCGCCTCGAACGGGGTGCCGGAAATGCAAAAAGCCAGGCTTTTCAGCCTGGCTTTCGGTATCAGGTGGTGGAGATAAGCGGGATCGAACCGCTGACCTCTTGCATGCCATGCAAGCGCTCTCCCAGCTGAGCTATACCCCCACATGCCACTCCGGAAACAAATTTCCGGAAGAGGTGCGTAGAATACCCGCGCACCACGCCCCTGTCAAGCCCCTTGGGGGCGCCAGGCAAAATCGAATTCATGGCCCGCGCAAGCGGCATCGATCTGCACCTTGCCGTCGGCACGGTAGCGCAGCTCCATGCTCGGGCTCGCCCGATTGACCAGTCTCGCGCCCGACCACCGCCAAAGCTGCCGGGGCGAATCCGTGCATGCCTGCATCAGCGCCACCCCACGCGGCTGCAGGGTCCCGGTCAGGCAGAATCCCGGCAAGGCGTCATTGACGAATCGCCCATCGGGCGCAAGACGCCAGTTTTGCCACTGGCCGCCGTTGCACGCGCTCATCGCCAGATAACGGGTATCGCCGAAGGGGCCGTAGGTTCTGGCCTCAAGACAACGGTCTCCTGCCAGACTGGTGACGGCGCCGGATCTTGCGGCGGAGTCCGCCGAACGCGTGGTTTTCGGTGCCGCCTTAACGACCGTGCGGACCGCCTGCGGATAGAGTTTCGCCAGGCCCAGCACATCGCCTCGCGACAGGACGGCCACTCCACGACGCACCCCAGAGGACGAGCTGCGGCTGATCGCGCCCTGGGCCGCCGTGTAGTGCATCACCGATGCCAGATCGTACGGCGCCACGGCCTCGTAATGGCCGGGACTGCGTTTGTACCAGGAAACGCCCGAGGCATCGATGCCCGGGGCCAAGGTGATATGGTCATCCCGGTCGGCGCGCTGGTGCTCGTGCAGTAGCCCCGCCGCATGACCCATTTCGTGCAGGTTCGAGCGCAAGGACGTCATGCAGGTGGCCGTCATGCGGATTTCCTGGACACCCCCCATGCGCCCAATCCGGGAACTGCACTCGGAGCCGGAGCCCACGAGCACGTAATCGCGCTCCGTGGTGCGCGGTACGAAACGGATGCCGGCCTGGCGCTGATACTGGCCGGCCGCCCGGCGGAACACGTCGCGCCCCTCTTCCGGATAGTCTTCCGCGAACACGTACGGAATCCTGGCCTGCGGCCATACAAGCGGATGCCGCGCGATCAAGGCCCGGCGACGGCGGGAGGACGCGCCGGTTTCCGTCTCCTGGCGCACGCGCAGGTCCGGCATGCCATCGCGCTCGACCTCCTCCCACGTGCCAAGATCGATGTCCTCGAACAACGCCCGTCCGTCGATCACCCGGACATCGACCTGACGGCTGCCATCCGCCATCCAGACCCGCTCAACCGTTTCGGCCGCCGCGATCGGCATACTGACAGCGCATCCTGCCCATACACAAAGAAAACTCTGTAAATAACTCATCCTGTTCGTCGCCATTCGGAAAGAAAACGGCAACTTTACTGAATGCCCCGCCCCAGGAATAACCGGCGCCCTTCCGAATCGGATGGCGGATTTTTCCGGGCGGGGCCGTACCTCCACAGTCAGCGCATCGCCAGCGGACCTTCGCAGCGCACGGTGGCGGAGCGGGCCGCCGGGTTGTAATCGCCGGCTTCGCACAGAGTCGCCATGAAGTTGTTGGGGCCCGCGCGATAAAGCAGATCCAGCGCCGCGTCCAGCCGCGAAGCGGCTTGCGCGCGCGCGGCCACGTCATCGCCCGACGTCAGGACCAGGTTTCCCCTGCATTCGAAACGGCGGGTCAGATTGGCCGGCGTCATCGCCATTTCCGTGCAGCCGAGCGAGAGGACCCGGCCCAACGCCGCGCCGATATCGGACACCCGGTTCATTTGCCATCGGTCAGGCTCGACCCAATCGCGGCCCAGCACCGTCGAGGTATCGTCAAGTGCCCCGCCCCGATACAGCGCCACCTGATCGTCCACATAGCCCTTGAACGATGCCTCGCGCCCGGCATCGCCGCCCAGCCGCGTCACCCGAGCGTCGAAACTTGCCGCGTCGCCGCGCCGTACGGCTTTCATCAGCCCGATCAGCTCGGCGGGCTCGCGCCGATAGAGGTAATAGAACCAGAGCGCCGAATGGTTATAGAAGTTGAACCCGCTATCGTAAGAAGAACGCATGATGTCCGCCGGACGGGAAAAGTCATCAGGCCAGCCCTGCGCCACCGGGCGGACGATGTGCCCTCGGACCTTGATACCGTCCCGCAACGTGCTCCACGTCAGAAACTCGGCCAGCCCCTCGTCGAACCAGGGCATTCTCAGCGCATCGCTGTAAAACGGCGGATCTCCCCACATCCCCGGCATCATGAAACGGCCGGCCAGATAGTGCACATACTCGTGCCGCACCAACTCCTCGAGCGTCAGGTAACTCTCCTGGGGCACTTGGCGCTGATAGGTGTAAAACGTGCCTTTGGGCTCGATATAAATCCCCCCGTTATTGGTCGACAGATTGTTCAGGAACGGCTGGTAGGCCTGGTAATCTCCCGGCGACGCGTAGATGACCATCTTCAACACCGGGTTCGGATCACCCGGCACCGGCGATGTCTCGCCGTTAAGCCGCATGAACTGGCTGCGCACCGCTTTCATCGCGTAGTACAACTGCTGGACATCAGCCTTGCCAAGCGCGGTCTGGAACTCCAGCGCCCCGTTGTCGAACACCCAGCGATTCGGAAAGAGTTTTGCCGACACCTCGTCGCGTGCCGTGCACAGACCGTAGCGCTGGCAGGGTATTTTCCCCATGTTTTCGAAGTCGTAGACGATTTCCACCCACTCGGGCGACAGGCGCGGTGTGGCGGCGAGCCGGGCGGCCAACCGGCTCTCCACCGCGGCGGCGGTGCGCGGGTATTTCAGGAAACGCCCGGTCTCGCGCAAGGTATTGCGGTAAAGCCGGGTATCGCTGAACACCCCGGGTCCGGCATCGACCAACCGGTAAAGATGGCCGAGCAAATCATTCAGATCGCCCCGATCGATCCGGGATGCGAAATCGTCGGCGTAATGCAGGTTGTACAACGCGATTTGCAGCGGCAATACGCCGTCCTCGGCCCAGTGGCCACGCGCGGCAAGGGTGTAGTTCCTGAAAAACCGCCCGATGAGTGGCAGCGCGAGGTCGGTGTTGCGCACAGAATCGATCAGGATGAGCGTTTCCGAGGCCACGCCGCGCGCGTCGGTATTGCGCAGCCAGCCCTCCTGCGTGCCATTGTCTTCCGCTCCCGCGCGCCACAGCGCCGAATTGGCCAACAGCGTGTCGACCGCCCGCAGTACCGCGGCGTCGGACTGCGACAGGGGACCGACCTTGTCCGGCGCGTTGTACTGCAGGTAATACGCCGCTTTCAGGTACACCGCGAGCGGCCACAGGCCATTGGCGGTGTGACCGTCCCAACTGGCGGCGAGCCGGTTAGCCCGTTCGGCCACCAGGCCCACATTCGCCGGTGCGAAGGCGTGCCAGCTCACGGCATTGGACTGAAACAGCCGGTTAACGCACGGGCCGTCCACGGTCACAAGATAATCGACCAGATCGGCGCCGGCGAGGCCGCCAAGCTTGCCTTCGTCGCAGTCGGCATAGTGCGGCACCGGATACGCGCCGGCGCGCCCGGGACGAGAAAGATCGAGCGCGCGCGCTTCGGCGCCGCGCGGCCCGTCCGTCAAGTTTCCGGTCGGCGGCACACCGAACGGATACGAAGGCATCCGCCCGAGCACAGGCGAGTGCGCCGACGCGGGCAGCGCCGGAGCCTGGGGCGAACGTTCGGAACGGACGGCCGGGACAGCGGCGGTTTTCGGATTATCGCGAACAACGCAGGAAGACAACAGAAACAGAATGGCAACGGACAAAACCGCGCCCCGTTTCAACGAACACAGCCTTGATGTCATGGCGTCTCCTTGTCATGCGGGTTTGATGATCCGGCCGAAGCCGGTGAACCGAGCATCACGATAGCCATAACGCCATGCCATTTTCCAATATGGATTTAAATAATATATCGAATTGATTTATTATTTTTACAAATAATCAGAGCGGGCGAACGGGCTGTCGGAACGCTGAATAACCAGACAGGACAAGGAACCACGGGAGGCGGGAACCTGGGGAGACGTGGGCGGACAGCTTCGCGAAGATGATTGGCGCCTGTCCGGAGGGCCGGGCCCAAACAGGTACAGTGTGGAGAAAACGCCGACGCAGCATCGCCGCGCCGGCGCAGGAGAACGTTTCAGGGAAACAACATGTGACCGAGCTTCGCGGCCTTGGTGTCGAGGTAACGGTCGTTGAACGGATTGCGACCGACCATCAATGGCACGCGCTCCACCACATTGATGCCGACATTGCGCAAGGTATCGATCTTGCGCGGATTATTGGTCATCACCCTCACGCCGGTGATGCCCAGCAGGGCAAGCATGCCGCGCGCCACGGAAAAATTGCGCATGTCGGCAGGAAAGCCCAGTTGCTCGTTGGCCTCAACGGTATCCGCGCCGGCATCCTGCAGCTTGTACGCGCGAATCTTGTTGATCAGGCCGATACCGCGACCTTCCTGGCGCAGATACAGCAGCGCACCGCGTCCTTCGCGGGCGATCGCCTCGAGAGCGGCCTCCAGCTGGAACCCGCAGTCGCAGCGCAGGGAAAACAGCGCATCGCCGGTCAGGCATTCCGAGTGCAGACGCACCAGGGCCGGCGCGCCGTCGTCGAACGAGCCCATGGTCAGCATCACATGCTCCTTGCCGGAATGTTCCTCGAAACCATGCATGTCGAATACCCCCCAGCGGGTGGGCAACTTGCAGGTTGCCACGTGCTTGACCGGCACGTCGGTAGTCCCTTGCAGCAAGGGTTTGTCTGCAGCCATTATCGAAAATCCTTATCGGCCTTCGTCCGCCTCCGCGTCATCCCCGCCGGGAATGGGCAGTGCGGCGAAGGGTGTCGCCAGAACGAGCGCCAGGCCGGCGAGCCAGGCCTGCCGCTCCGGAGTGAAAAATGCGGTTTCGGACGACTCGGCATCCAGAATGCCGAGCACCCTGCCTTCGCTGTCGAGAACCGGCAGGCACACTTCGCTGCGAACCCGGGGATCGCACTCGTAGTACCCGCCTCCCGATGACCGCCACGCCTCGACATCGTCGATCACCACCCCCCAGCCTGTCAGGCCGACCCGGCTGTTGTTGCTGATCTGGGCGAACGCTTCCGTCAGGGGGAACTCGG
Organism: Paludibacterium paludis; assembly: GCF_018802605.1. NCBI lineage: Bacteria > Pseudomonadati > Pseudomonadota > Betaproteobacteria > Neisseriales > Chromobacteriaceae > Paludibacterium > Paludibacterium paludis. Next base: position 2,914,537 of record NZ_CP069161.1, read on the forward strand.
CACGGCTCGGCACACCGGTGTAGGCAAGCTTGACGAGTTTGCGGTCCTCACCCTCGCCTGCGCGCACATACACGCCAAGCCAGTCGGCGCCGACCTTGTCATTGGCGGACTCGACCACCGCGGCGAGGTCGCGCAAGGCACGCGCCGCCTCTTCGCTGCGGCCGCCGAACAGCCAGGACAGATCGTAGGGCTCGGGTGCCAGTTCATCGAACAGCGAGCAGCTTCCCTCCGGTCCGAGCACGGGAACAGGGTATCGGAAAATATCTGTGCTTGGTGGCGATTTTTCAACCTCGAGAACGGCATTGAGAGTCATTACCGCAATCTGAACGTCGACCAACTCGATTGCGAGGGCCTGTTCCCGAAGATAGTCAGCGAGCTGATTGACAGCTATCATCATTTATTCCTCATAATTACCATATCGCAAATGGGGCGATAGATGCCATGAACATTCCGGCATGCCTCCCCATTATCCAATGTATCGTTCGTTACCTCGTCAAACTGACCAACCACTGACGCCGTCTCGCTCCCCACTCTCCATCCCGCTCCAGAATTGTGGGAAAAGCGGCAGGCCGGATGCGATCGAGTCCGAATCGGGCTAAAGATGACGGGTAAAACGGCTTGATATTGCCTTTCAGGCTGGCCGCGCAATCCTCGCCTCACCTACAATCGTGGGCAAGTTCCTCACAGCGACAGGGAACATGCCGGAAGGCCGCGCCCCTGCGACACGGCAAGAACAGCGAACATGCGAGCCGAACCGGTCCATGACGGACGATGAATCGGATACCTTCGCGCGAAAGAACATGCGCCGGAGCTGTACGCGGACAACACCGGCAGCCGGTGATATCGGTCTTTGGCGCGGCGCAGTCGGGATGCACGGTAACGGCTTGGTCGCGGAACGCCGGTAACGGTAAAAACAGGCCACGGCTCCCGCCATGACAGGGAACGCACGCATGTCATCGGGACCGGGTGAAAACGGGCAATGCGGGACGGGGTTTACCCTCCTTCGGAAGAAAACAGCCAACGCCGCCACCGCCTGGCCCACCATCCGCGTCGTTGACGATTCTCCGGTACGTGTTCGCATTTCACACGGTGGATTATCGCATGGAAGTGGAACGGTCTCCCAACAAGTTGACGATTAGATCGCTCAGTACCGGCTTGGCCTGATCGGGACGAATCGTTCCATCGCCAACGGGAACACGAGGAACTCACGCAAAATGAAGATCCTCCTGCGCAAGTGCGCCGCCTTGCCGGCGCCAACACGGATGTTCGCGTGTATCGCCATACTGACCGTCCTCACGGTCACGCCGCTGGCCGCATGGGCCATCCTCCCCCATCCCCTCCCTCCGGACCCCCCCTCCACGCTTTTCCGATATGATGACAGGGGGCCGGACGTGATATTCCGTCAAGGCTTCCATTCGGCGGGCCGCGACACCGACCTGCTGAACCATGTGCTGGGCATCAGCATGTACCGGGTCCTGGCCGGTGGCGCGCCCCAGCAAAGAGGCAGCGCGTTCATCGCCACCACGGCCAGGGAATCCGTGGTGCGAAGAATGGCGAGAGGCCGGTTGCAACCCGCTCCCGGCGACACCGCCGAACGGCGGGTGTGGATCTACACGATACGCGCCACCGAACGTTTTTTCGGAGTGATCAGGAGCCTGCAGCGGGCGATGGAGCGGATGGAGGGCTGCGAAATAACGGATCGGCTCCAGGCGCGGCTGATCTCGCTCGATGCCGGCTTGAATACCGCAAGGACCGAGTCCGAGTGGGTCGCCTATCGTTACGTGCCGCCATCGCTGATCTCCCATGCCACGCAGTACCGGTTGGCGGTCGGAGGCCAGGACATCGAGGAAATCCCGGGTTCCCGCATCGACAACCCCGGATTCATTCACGCGAATACCCATGGCAATACCACGCCATGGCTCATCCGGACACTGCCGAACCCTCTCACCGCAATCGCCTACCGGGTTCATAACCAAGCCAACGCAGCCACCATGGACTTGCTGGACAGGCTGCGCAATGCGACATTCGGTTTGCAATTTTGCGGAGTCCCGGTACAGAGAAACAGGCAAGAGCGCACGGCCGACGATACGGAGCCGCCTTCGGACGCCCGGATCGCCATGGACATCGCACCGATCATCGAGGCCGTCCTTAACGGCGAATTGCACGATCAAGGCAATCCGCGTCCTTGCGAATTACCGCAACTGCAGCCTCTCGCCAGCCATGCGCCGCAGCACGGCAACGGCACATGCGAAACGCCCGAACCGGTCACCATGACAAAACTGCCACTCGGTTATGCATGGGTTGATGAACGCCTTGTTCCGACCGCAGTGAAGTGGGCATCGTGGAGCAAAGACGATCTGCATGGCAAAAAGAACTGGCCGGTGCACTGTAACATCGATCCTGGCCGCGCCGTGTCAGGCATCCTGCGCGTGACATGCGACGCGAAAGCGGTTTTCAGTGATTTTGTCGTGCAGCTGGACGCGGAGTGGGGACCGCATCGCGTCAACACTACGTTTCGAGGCAAGACAGGAACGGAGGGCATCGCGCTGAGCGCGGAGCAGATCCCGCTCGCTAGCCCGCTTCGTCCTGCCCGCGTGTTGGCCGATGTGGCGCGAGGACATCCGGGAAGACAGGCGCAATTGATTCGTGAGGTATTCGATACCCGTGAATGGCATTCATCCATCATCGTGGCACCGGTCTACACGCCGACGGAAGATCCTCACCCGATAGAGTGGATACATGAAGAGCTTTAAGCTTCGAATGGGACCCCCGGCGTCATGGCGGCTCTGTTTGGAACGGTCCTCCTCATGCACCGGGCCATCGCCAACCTTATTCCAACATCCCGATAAAATTGTTTATCATAATCCTTTGCATCATGAAAATCCTGCCGAGCCACGGCGATGCCTTGACCGGCTATCGCCATGGCCGGGATACGATTCCGTGAGCAAGGCTGAAACCACAGCACGGACAGGACAAGACGGATTGTGACGACGATACTGACGGTGCGCGCCGGATCCGGCGCATTGCGCCATCTGCGAGACAACGGCCTGCGGGCCGGCGATATCGCCATCCTGCCCGGCGCGGCGGGCGGCCCCAAGGCGATCGGCATGACAGGACTGGACAAGGCGGTATTCGGCTGGCTCGCCAGCGCCCCGGCCGAACGCGAACTCATCGGCGCCTCCATCGGCGGCTGGCGTTTCGCCTGCGCGATGCAGGACGATCCCGCGGCGGCGCTCGACCGGCTGGCGCAACGCTATACCGACGAAGAATACGGGGACGGACTGGATCCGGCATCCATCACGCGCCAGACCCGGCGCATGCTGGACGACATACTGGGCCCGGACGGCTACGAGCGGCTGCTGACGCACCCGCACTACCGGCTCACCCTCCTTCTGGCCGCGGCGCGCGGCCTCGCCCGCAGCGAAAAACGGCCGCTGCTCCTTGGCGGACTCGCGCTCGCGGCCACCCTGAACAGCGTATCGCGTCCGCTGATCCGTCATGTGTTCACCCGGGTGTTGTGCCACGACCCGAAAAGCTCGCTGGGCTTCCTGCCCGGCGATGCGATACCGACTCGCACTGTCGAACTGGGCCGGCACAACATCGCGGCCGCGCTGATGGGAACGGTGGCGATCCCCGGCGTGCTGGAGGGCACCGCCTTGCCGGGAGCCCCGGAGGGGGTCTATCGCGACGGGGGCCTCACCGACTACCATATCGACTTCCCGTATGTGCGCCAGCCTGGCATCGCGCTTTATCCCCATTTCACCGACCGCATCGTGCCGGGCTGGTTCGACAAGTTCCTGCCCTGGCGCAAGGCCGACGCAGGGCGGCAAGCCAACACCCTCCTGGTCTGTCCCTCCCGGGAATACCTCGCCCGGCTCCCCGGCGGCAAGCTCCCAGACCGCTCCGACTTCCAGCGCTACGGCACCGATCACGCGGCGCGCCGCAAGGCCTGGCGCGAGGCCACACGGGAAAGCGAACGGCTGGGCGACGCCTTTCTCGAACTGGTCGGCTCGGGCCGGCTCGCCGACGTCGCCGTTCCGCTTTAGTGCCGCGATTCCCGCGCGGCGGCGACGATATCGAACTCGAACAGTTCGTTGGCGTCGTCCTCGTCGAACACGTAGCGCTGGTGGCAGAAATCGCAGGCGATTTCCACGCTGCCCTGCTCGAGAAGCACTTCGCCGACCTCCTGCCCGCCCAGCATCTTCAGCATGTCCCCAACGCGTTCACGGCTGCAGGTGCAGGCGAAGGCCACCGTCTCCTCGTCGAACAGGCGCAATGTTTCCTCATGGAACAGGCGATGCAGCAAGGTCGCCGCGTCCAGCTCCAGCAGCTCGTCGGACGCCAGCGTCGACGCGAGCGCCTTGGCGCGCGGCCAGCCGTCCGGATCGCCGTGCCCGTCCGGCAGCCGCTGCAGCAGCATGCCGCCGGCGGCGGCGTCGCTGGAAGACAGGATCAGACGGGTTTCAAGCTGCTCGGAGCGCAGCATGTAGTTTTCCAGCATGGCGGCAACCGTGTCGCCATCCAGGGCGACGATCCCCTGCCAGGTCTGCGCCTTCTCGATGCGTGGCTCGAGGGTCAGAACGAAACGGGCGTTTTCGCCGATCAGCTCGCGCAGCGGCACATCGGGAATGTCGCCGTCCCATTTGGCGGTCGCGCGCACCGTGCGGTCGTGATTGCACTCGGCCACGGCAAGACGCAGCGCGCCTGTGCCATGGATCTGCAGAATCAGGCTGCCGTCGAACTTCAGGTTGGCGGCCATCAGCACCGACGCCGCCATCATTTCGCCCAGCACACTCCGGATCGCATCCGGATAGGCCCGGCGGTCAAGCACATGCCGCCAGGCATCGGAAAGGCTCACCACGGCGCCCCGCACCGGGGCTTCCTCGAAAACAAAACGCTGCAATATATCAGTCATAGTTCCATCTTTGCGGTATCGTCCAGGGCCAGCCCGACGGAATACATCGTCATCGGCAACGACGAATTGACATCGAACTCACACCCGGCTTTCACGCCGATTTCGGCGATTTCGCGGGCGGACAGGTTCTGCTCCCAAGCCACGTGCATGGCGCCCATGGCGAACTTGCGCCCGGAGCCGATCGCCCAGAAACGCGAGAACTCATAGACCTCGCGCATTGGATAAACACCGAAAATCCCGTGCGGATTGGCGACCAGCACCATCATCTGGCTGGACTCGTAAGGATCGTCTTCCTCATCTTCGGGCCGAAGGTAAAAATGTTCCTTGAGCTTCGGGTGCAGTTTGCAGAACGTGTCGAACAGGCCCCGGCGGCTGGAGAGATCCTTCTTTTTCAGACTTTTGAGCGCGGATTGCAAGACCAGGTCGTGAGCCGCCGAGCCGGAGATGGCGAAGTAGCTGTCTTCATGCATGAAAATCTTGTCGTGAAAACGGTCATAACCCGCCAGCAGTTTCTGATCGTCGCCGAATGTCGTCTGACAATCGGCCGCGATCGCGATCTGATCGTTCTTGCGTACTACCACGATGGTCGTCATGGGAGCGCTCCCCCTGTCCGAAAAGGCAAAGTTTGGGATTATCGCAGAAAAACCAAGTGCCCGGCAGCTTACCCGCCTCTGGCGCATCACCGATCTTCGTGAAAAAATGAGGTCCTGATTACCTGTTTCCGGAATTTGACGCCATGTGCCAGTTGCTGGGCATGAATTGCAATACGCCAACCGACATTCTGTTCTCCTTCGAGGGATTTCACCGCCGCGGAGGACTGACGGATCACCACGCCGACGGATGGGGCATCGCCTTTTTCGAAGGGCGGGGATGCCGGCTGCTGCTTGACGACCGCTCCTCGGTGGAGTCGCCCGTCGCGCATCTGGTGCGCCACTACCCGATCAAATCACAAAACGTCATCGCCCATATCCGCAAGGCCACCCAGGGCCGGATCAGCCTTGCCAACACCCATCCGTTCATGCGCGAGATGTGGGGCAAATACTGGATCTTCGCGCACAATGGAGACCTCAAGGATTTCGCCGCGCCGGCCGGCCACTTCTATCGTCCGGTCGGCGATACCGATTCTGAGGCGGCATTCTGCCTGCTGCTCGAACGCCTGCGCCAGCGCTGGAGCGAACAGCCGCCGCTTGACGAGCTGTTCGCGTTCATCGAAACGCTTGCAAGGGAAATCGCCGCGCACGGCACATTCAACTTCATGCTCAGCAACGGCGACATCCTGTTCGCGCACGGGTCGACGCAACTGCATTACATCGTGCGCCAGGCGCCTTTCACCAAGGCTCATCTTGTCGACGACGACGTGACAGTGGATTTCGCCTCGGTGACCACGCCTGACGACCGGGTCGCGGTGATCGCCACGCAGCCGCTCACCGACGACGAGGCCTGGACCCCGTTCGAGGCCGGGCAACTGATGCTGTTCCGCGACGGAACTCCCCTCGTGAAATCCGCCAAAGCCCCCGACTGACACCCATGCTGCTAACATGGGATCAGTCCCCCGTCGAGGATTGACGCCCATGGCCGCCTTCGAGCTTTCCCATCCGCCGTTCGACATGCTCTCTTTCCCGGAACGGGAGGCGCTTGCCGCCGCGGCGGACATTTTCTATTTCGCCGATGACGAGGAGATCCTGGCCCCCGGGCGCGAGGTCGACACGCTGTACGTCGTCGTGAAGGGCAAAGTCAGGGAAATGGCCGGCGACGAAGTGGTCGCGATGTACCGGCAACACGACACCTTCGATGCGCGCGCCATGGTCGCGGGCAGCGCCCTGCACCGCTACGTGGTGCACGAAGAGGTTCTGGCGCTGGGACTGCCCAAACGGGACGTGCTGGCGCTCACCGGCAGCAACCCGGCCTTCGGGGCGTTTTTCTTCGATAACGTGGCCAACAAACTCGGCGCCCTGGCGCGCCGCACCGGAAGCCGCGAACTGCAGACCATGCTGGCCGCCTCGGTCAGCGATGTCGCGATGGGCAAGCCGGTATGGGTCGAGGCCGGCGACAGCGTGATCGCCGTGGCGGCCGCCATGAAGCGCCACAAAGTCAAGTCGGTACTGGTGAGGGGCCTGTCCGGAACAGGAATTTTCACGACCAGCGATTTTCGCGATGTCATTATCGATGGGATCCCGTCCGGGACCCCGGTTGGCGACCTGTGCCGCTACGACCTGATCACCGTCGAGGACAGCGACTTTCTGTTCAACGCCCTGCTCACCATGACACGCAGGAACATCCAGCGGCTGGTGGTGACACGCTCGGGTTCGGTGAGCGGCGTACTCGAACAGGTGGATCTGCTGTCCTATTTTTCCAATCATTCCCACCTGATCAGCCAGGTGCTGGACCGCGCCGAATCGCTCGACGATCTTGCCCACTCGAGCCGCCAGATCGGCCGTCTTGTCGGCATTCTCTCAAGCCAGGGCGTCAAGGCCCCGCAGCTTGCGCGGCTGGTGGAAACGCTAAACGCCAAGCTCTTCGAACGCACCTGGCGGCTGATCGCCGACCCGGCGCTTTACAACAACAGTTGCCTGCTGGTGATGGGCTCGGAAGGACGCGGCGAACAGATCCTCAAAACCGATCAGGACAATGCGCTGATCCTCGGCGAAGACGCCGATCCGGTCGAGGCGGAAAGGGCGGCGGCGACGTTTTCGGAGACGCTCGCCGCTTACGGCTACCCGCCCTGCCCCGGCGGCATCATGGTGTGCAACCCCCAGTGGCGCCTCGGCGAGGACGATTTCGCGCGGCGGATCGCGCACTGGACAGGACAACCCGATGGAGAAAGCCTGATGAACCTCGCTATTTTCGTCGACGCTCAGGCGATCGCCGGCGACGACCGGCTGTTCGTCCGGCTGCGGGAAAGACTCGCCGCGCGCCTTGCGGACGACGACGCCTTTTACGCGCGCTTTGCCCGCGCCATCGAGCAGTTCGATACGCCGCTCGGACTGTTCGCCCATCTGGTGACGCGCGAGCGCGACGGCAAATCGCAGCTCGACCTGAAAAAGGGAGGAATTTTTCCCGTGGTGCACGGCCTGCGTGCCCTGGCCCTGGAGCAGGGACTTCCGGAAACCAACAGTTTCGAACGCCTCTCTAGGCTGGTCGAGGCCGGCCGTCTCGACAGGGAGTTCGGCAACGATCTGTCCGAAGCCCTGTCGTTCATGATGGGACTGAAACTGACTTGCGGACTCGCCGCCCAGGAAGCGGGCGGGCAGGCCGGAAACCTGGTTGAACCGGAGACGCTCTCTTCGCTGGAGCGCGACCTGCTCAAAGAAGCGCTGTCGGTGGTGAAGCGTTTCAAGGGCCTGCTGCGTCATCATTTCCGCCTGGGCGGCTTCGCGTGATCCACGACCTGGTACGCCGGATCAAGCGCCGCCGGCTCAAGGACAACCGGTTCGCCTCGCTGTTCGAACCAAGTGACGGCGAGTGGGTCGCCCTCGACTGCGAAACAACCAGCCTCGATGTGCGCGAGGCCGAGTTGCTGTCGATCGGCGCGGTCAGGATCCGCGGCAACCGCATACTGGCCGGCAGCGCGCTCAATCTGGTGGTGCGGCCCCGGCGCATGCCGGATGCCGGGACCATCCGGGTTCACGGACTGCGAAAAAGGGATGTTACGGACGGACTGCCTCCCGAAGAGGCGGTATCGCGGCTTCTGGAGTTCATCGGAGGCCGAGATCTTGTCGGGTATTATCTGGAATACGATGTAGCGGTGCTGAACAAGACGGTGAAACCGCTTGCCGGCATCACCCTGCCCAACAGGCAGATCGAGGTATCGGGCTGCTATTACGACTACCGGCTGCGCCAGCATCCGGACAGTTTCATCGATCTGCGGCTGGAAGCGCTGCAGAGCGCGCTGGGAATTCCGGTATTGCCGCGACATGACGCGCTCAACGACGCCATCACCGCGGCAATGCTTTTTCTCGCCCTGAAAAAACGCGGGGCGGCTCAGTAAGCGTGGGATTCCTCGTGGCGCGTATCCACGAACTCGCCGGCGCACAGCGACATCATCAGCAAGGCGACGCGCTCGTGAACGATCACGGTATGACTGTTACCGGAAAACTGCATGAAACGGCGCAGATCCTCACGGACTTTGCGCGAACCGGTGACGTCGATGATGATGTCCACGCGCGGCCCCTGTTCGGCAAGCTCGATGAAATTGTTGGTGACGGGGATGCCGTGCTCGCGGGCCAGGGCGACGCCCCCCCGGTCCAGATCCAGTTCGGCCACGCCGACCACATCCACGTAGGGGGCCTCGATCAGTTTGCGCAGCAACGGGGTGCCTGTTTCACCGGCACCGATCATGCCGACACGGAAAGTCTTCATAGCGGGGGTCTCCCAAGGCTTATGCCTTTTGAATGCAAGGCATTACTCTAAGAGAACCCTCCGTGCAGGGATTTGAGACAGGTCAACACCCCGGTCATTATTTTCTGCCGCGCCCTCAGTGCAGGCTCGCCCGCGACAGGAAACGCAGATAGCCGACCCCTTCCAGCCAGAACCCGCCATCGGCGAGGGGTTGCGCGCCTTCCAGATCGCCGACGGTCACGATCAGTTCCCGGCCGTCCAGGCGCGCTTCGATGGCCACATCGTCCTCATCCGCGAACTCCTCTTCCGAGGCGTGATATTCGGGTTTCACGAAGTGGTTGTTAACCTGAATGTACTCGGACTCATTCAACAGATGCAGGATGTTCATGTCGGCCTCCATGGCGAAAAATCCGCCCTATCATAGGGATCACAGCCATCCGTGCTCGGCAAGGGACGTGCATCCTCCCTGCGTCACGATAAAATGGTCCAGCAGTTCGATATCGACCAGTTTGAGGGCGCTCTTGAGCACCCGGGTCAGGTGAATATCATCGTTCGAGGGTGTCGCCACCCCGGATGGATGATTGTGAGCGACGATCACGGACGAGGCATTGTGCAGCAATCCGAGTTTCGCAATCTCACGCGGATATACCGGAGTTCTGGTCAGTGTTCCCTTGAATACTTCTTCGACAGCCAGAACCCGGTTTTGTGCCGAAAGGCACAAGACCAGAAACACTTCTCGATCCTTCGGGCCTATCGCCAACCGCAGAAAGTCCCGCACGGCCTCGGGATCCTCCAGCGCGCTGTCCTGGCGAAGACGCTCGGCCAGCGCTCGCGCCGCGAGCTCGCGCGAGGCCACCAGCTGCGCCGCCTTGGCCCGCCCCATGCCCGGCAGCGACTCGAGCCGGACGGCCGGCGCCCGGAACAGGGCCGACAAGGATCCGAATTCCCGAATCAGCCCGCGCGCCATGTCGACCGCCGTGACACCGCGCCGCCCGGTCCGCAGGAAGATCGCCAGCAATTCGGCGTCGGACAGGGACTGGGGGCCGGACAACAGCAGCTTTTCACGCGGACGCTCACCGACAGGCCAGTCATTGATCGTCATCAGTTACTCTCCCTTTGCTATAGCACGGAATCGCCGCGGCGCGGCGATTTATCACAAACGGCAACAAATTCCCAAGCATGCCGTCCGTCCTGCCGATTTGTCCGGTCAGGCGGCCGGCATAACCGGCCCGCCGGGAAGATACCATCCGATCTTCTGGTAAACTGGCGGCTTTAAGGCTCGAGGGAAAGCAAATCATGACTGCGCGACGGATTCTGCTGGGCGTCACCGGGGGGGTGGCCGCCTATAAGTCGGCCGAGCTTGTGCGGCTTTTCGTGAAGGCCGGTCACGACGTCACCGTCGCGATGAGCGAAGCCGCCTGCCGTTTCGTTACGCCGCTCACGTTCCAGGCCCTGTCCGGCAATCCGGTCTACACCACCTTGTGGGACGAGCGACCGCAAAACGGCATGGCCCACATCGACCTGTCGCGCGCGTCGGATGTCTTTCTCATCGCGCCGGCCACCGCCGACTGTATCGCGAACCTCGCCCACGGGTTGTGCGGCGATCTGATCGGCACGCTGGCCGCCGCTCGGGCCTGCCCGCTGATCGTGGCGCCGGCGATGAACCGCCAGATGTGGGAAAACCCGCCCAACCAGCGCAATATCCGCCAGCTGACCGAGGATGGCATCACCGTGTTCGGACCGGCCTACGGCGATCAGGCCTGCCGGGAAACCGGCCCGGGGCGCATGCTCGAACCCGAGGAAATCGCCGAGCGGCTCGAAAGCTTTTTCCGGCCCAAACCGTTGGCGGGCAAACGCGTGCTGATGACGGCCGGCCCCACCTTCGAGCCGATCGACGCGGTGCGCGGCATCACCAACACCAGCTCGGGCAAGATGGGTTACGCGCTGGCGCGCGCCTGCCGCGACGCCGGCGCGCGCGTCACGCTCGTGAGCGGGCCGACCGCCCTGTCCTGCCCGTTCGATGTGCGGCGCATCGATGTGCAAAGCGCGCAGCAGATGCACCAAGCCGTGCTCGCCGAAACGGCCTCGGCCGACATTTTCATCGGCGTCGCCGCCGTGGCGGACTATCATGTGGTCAACAGAAGCGAGAAGAAACTCAAGAAGAACGGCTCAGCGCCGGTCATCGAACTCGCCGAAAATCCCGATATCCTGGCAACCGTGGCTTCGTTGCCGGCCGCGCCGTTCTGTGTCGGCTTCGCCGCGGAGAGCGAAAACCTCATCGACTATGCCGACGCCAAGCGCCGGCGCAAAAAAGTGCCCCTGCTCGTCGCCAATCTGGCGCGCGAGGCCATGGGCACTGACGACAATACCGTGACACTGCTCGACGACGCCGGCATCCACCCCCTGCCGGCCATGCTCAAGGACGACGTGGCGCGCGCCATCGTCGATCACCTGGCCCGTCTTGTCGACCCGACAATCTCCAATCAGGAAAGGACTCCCGGATGAAACCCGTTATCGATGTCAAAATTCTGGACAATCGTCTGAAAGACAACCTCCCCGACTACGCCACCCAGGGCTCGGCCGGTCTTGACCTGCGCGCCGCGATCGAAACCGACATCCTGCTCGCCCCCGGCGAAACCCACCTCGTGCCGACCGGCATCGCCATCCACTTGGCCGACCCCGGACTCGCGGCGATGATCCTGCCCCGTTCGGGACTCGGGCACAAACACGGCATCGTGCTCGGGAACCTGGTCGGACTAATCGACTCCGACTATCAGGGACAGCTCTTCGTGTCGGTATGGAACCGCTCCCAGGAAACCTTCCGTCTTGCGCCTCTGGAACGCATCGCCCAACTGATCGTGGTCCCGGTGGTGCAGGTCGGATTCAATATCGTCGAGGATTTCGATGCATCCCACCGCGGCGAAGGCGGTTTTGGCAGCACCGGACGTCACTGAACCGGACACCTTGGCGCCTTCGGGCGCTTTTTTGCCTCCCCCTTCCCCGCCCTCCTCTCCGTCTCGCACTGCCCCTTTTGCCGGGCGCTTCATCGCATACGAAACACAATATCCGGGATTCTGTCGGACAAGTCCTGACGTTTTTCTGGCATTATGTAGAAACCGGGTCCGATCACACGACGCCGAAGAGCCTCCGGATCCCGCGCTTTTTATCCGATCACCAGACAGAAAAAAACACTATGCCCCATCTATTTCGCAAGCTGTTTTCAGGCAGCCTCGTACTGCAGATCCTGTTCGGCATGGCCGCCGGCATCGCCCTGGCCCTGCTGGCCCCCGGCGCGGCCCTGTCCGTCTCCTTCCTCGGCATGCTGTTCGTCGGCGCGCTCAAGGCCATTGCCCCGACCCTGGTCTTCGTGCTGGTGACCTCGTCGCTGGCCGGGCGCGAAAGCGGTAGCGCCGTTGCGATGCGTCCGATCATCGCGCTTTATCTGATCGGCACTTTCGCCGCCGCCGTGGTGGCGGTCGCCGCCAGTTTTCTGTTTCCGGTCTCGCTGACGCTGGCCAAGGGCGCCGCGACCACGGCCGCGCCCCAGGGCATCAGCGAAGTGCTGTCCACCCTGGTGCTCAAGATGGTGGAAAACCCCGTCGCGGCGCTCGCGTCCGGAAACTATATCGGCATCCTGACCTGGGCCGTCGCGCTCGGACTGGCGCTTCATCGCGCCGGCGACACCACCCGCAAGGTCATTCACGACCTCGCGGCGGGCATCTCCACCATCGTCGCCTTCGCGATCCGCCTCGCGCCCGTCGGCGTATTCGGACTTGTCGCCGGCAGCATCGCGCAAAGCGGCCTTGGCGTGCTGGCGGGGTACTCGCGCCTGCTCGCCGTCCTGCTCGGTTCGATGGCCTTCATCGCACTGGTGGTCAATCCGCTGATCGTTTACCTGACCACCCGCAAAAATCCCTACCCGCTGGTGCTGCTCTGCCTGCGAGACAGCGGGATCAACGCGTTCTTCACCCGCAGTTCGGCCGCCAACATTCCGGTCAATATGGATCTGTGCAAGCGTCTTGGCCTGCCCGAATCGGTCTACGCGGTATCCATCCCGCTTGGCGCGACCATCAATATGGCTGGCGCCGCCATCACCATCACCGTGCTGACCCTGGCGGCCGTTCACACCCTGGGCGTCGCCGTCGATCTGCCGACCGCGCTGCTGCTCAGCGTCGTGGCCACCATTTCCGCCTGCGGCGCGTCCGGCGTGGCGGGAGGCTCCCTGCTGCTCGTGCCGCTGTCGTGCAGTCTTTTCGGCATCGGCAACGACATCGCCATGCAGGTCGTCGCCGTCGGTTTCATCATCGGCGTGATCCAGGATTCCGCGGAAACCGCGCTGAACAGCTCGACCGACGTGCTGTTCACCGCCGCCGCCTGCCTGCCCGGCACGGAATCCGCCCCCGAGCCGGCCCAATCCGGTCGCAACGCGTAATCTTCCTCCCGCAGGAATAGACCGGCCGCGGTCTTTTCCTGCGCTGACGCACCGGTGGGCGGGCATGTAGCCAGCCCTTCCTTTCGCCCTCCGAAAGGAAGCGCCGATGACCGACTTCCCCACCCTCGCGCTGTTTTCCATTGCCATGCGCGGGCCGCCGCGCTGGGGCCGTCGGGTCTGCCGCTCGCGGTGCCGGCCCGGCCGCCGATGACGCGGTACGTCTGGCCGGCGCGGCCTATCTGCTGTTTCTTGCCATCAAGGCGTTTCGCGCCTCCGGGTGCGCGGCCGGGACGGACAAAAAAACGGACGATATGCCGCCAGCGCGGATTTTCCAGCAAGGCCTGATCACCAATCTGCTCAACCCGAAGATGGTCCTGTTCGTGCTTGCGCTGTTTCCCCAATTCGTCCGTCCGGACGGCGGTCCGCTCATCATGCAGATGCTGACCAGCGTGCTCAACACGTTGGGCCTGGCGGTCAATGGCGCGGTGATCCTGGCGGTGAATCGCATCGCGGGTCGGCTCTCGGGCAATGACAGGCGCCGCTGGCCGGGGGGGAACCATGTTCTTGGTCTCGCGTGCCGTCTTGCGCTGCCCGGCGGACACCGAAACGAAGCGCGGCCCGATATTCAGGCGGCGGGGCGCTGCCGGCACGCCGGGCAGCCTCCCCACAGCCCCAACGCGCCCACCGGCAGCAACAGAGTCCACTGAGGCAGATGCAGCCAGCCGCCGCTGTCAGGCTGGGTCAGGCCGACGATCAGGAACACCGCGCCGAAAACGATCCACAGCAGGGAGACGAAAAGCACAAGGTAGGCCGAGCGAATGGCGTGTTGCGGCAAGCTGCCGATGAATAACGCCGCCGACGACAGGATCAACGTCGCCGACGCCATATGCCATGCCGCGTAAAGGGTCAATTTCGGCATCGGGGGCAAAGACGAGGCCAGGAGTGGGGCGACAACATCCGCGCCTCCGGCAAAGAGATGGATGAAGGCGGTGAGAGCCGCCAGCAAGGCCGCGGCGAGAAGGATTCTGTTCATATCGGTCTCCGGGTGCAGTGAACGGATAACCCGGCAATGGCCGCCTCCCGGCCACGAACAGAACCGGTCAGCCCGCCTTGCGCAAGGTGAGATTGATGCGACACGCGCCGGTGACCGGATGTTCCCCCGCCCCCAGCGGCATCACGCCATGAAAGCGCAATCTGTCAGGGCCGCCCCACACCAGCACATCCCCATGCGCCAGAGTCACCCTGGCCGTGCGCTCGCTCCGACTCAAGCCTCCGAACAAAAACACCGCGGGAAGGCCCAGTGAAATCGACACGATGGGCGCATCGAAATCCTTTTCGTCCCGGTCCTGATGCAGCGACATCCGGCTGCCCGGCTCATAGCGGTTGATCAGGCAGGCATCCGGCACGAAGTCCTCGTAACCGGCGAGCGCCGCGGCGGCGCGCCCCAGCGACAGGACGCAGCCAGGCAGCGGAGGCCATGGCCGGCCGCTTTGCGGATCGACGGGCGAGTAACGGTAACCCCGCCGGTCGGTGATCCAGCCCAGCGCCCCGGCATTGCTCATTGTCACGGACATGGCCTGCCCGCCCGGTGTCGACATGCGGCGAAACGGCGCGGCCGAAATCACGGCATCGACCGCCGCGACAAGATCCGCGGCCGACGGCAGCGCGAACCCGCGCAACAGCGCGCTACCCGCGCCGATCCGCTCCGCTTCGCCTGGCGGTCCGCCGAAAAGGTCTTCCGTCACGCGCGGTTCCCGCCAGATTCCCGGCCCGTCGCCTCCCGTCCGAGCAAGGCGGCCTTGCGCTCGACTCCCCAGCGATAACCGGACAGCGATCCGTCCGTTCGCACCACCCGGTGGCACGGAATCGCCACAGCGATCCGGTTGGCGGCGCAGGCCGAGGCCACCGCCCGGGAAGCCGACGGCATCCCTATCCGTTTGGCCAGCTCCGAGTAGCTCACGGTCTCGCCAACCGGGATATCGCGCAAGGCCTGCCATACGCGGCGCTGGAACGCGGTTCCGCGTATGTCCAGGGGCAGGTCAAAGCCGATACCGGGCGCCTCGACAAAACCGACCACGCGCGCCACCTTCGCATCGAATTGCGGATCGCCCCCGACCAGCGAGGCATCGGGAAAATCATTCTGCAGCGCCTCGATCAGCGCCTGCGGATCATCGCCGAGGCTGATGGCGCACACCCCGCGTTCGCTCTGGGCCACAAGAATGGCGCCAAGCGCGCACTGGCCGATGGCGAAATGGATCGTGCATCCGGCTCCGCGACGACGAAAAGCCGTTGGCGTCATGCCAAGCTCCCTGTCGGCGGATTCGTAGAACCGGCCGCTGGAGGCATAACCGGCGCGATAGATCGCATCGGTCACCGAAGGCGCCTCGGCGAGCGCTCCGCGCAACGCGCCAGCCCGCACCGCGCGGGCATAGGCGGCCGGCGTCAGCCCGGTCACCGATTTGAACACGCGTTGCAAATGAAAGGGGCTCAATCCCGCCCGCTTCGACAGTCCGGCCAGCGTCGGGGGGGTATCGGCTTCGGCGATCAGCCGGCACAGCGACGCCACGAGGGCGGCATGCGGTGAAACCCCGGCGGCAAGATCGGGCCGGCAACGCTTGCATGGACGAAAACCGGCCGCCTCGGCGCTGGCGGGGGAATCGTGAAAGGCGACATTTTCCCGGCGGGCACGACGCGAGGGGCAGCTTGGCCGACAGTACACCCCGGTGGTCCGCACCGAATAGACGAAAGCGCCATCCTGCGAGGCATCGCGCTCGACGATGGCTGCCCAGCGCGGATCGCTGTCGGCGAGCCCGGTGAATTCATTGAGTTGTGACATGGCTCCCACCTTGCGCCGGATGACGCGTTGTCAGACTGCTCCCAGTCTGGACCGGCCGATGCCGGCGCGCACCCCGGCGCTTGCGATTTAATCGCCGTGCTCCATCATAACGAACGCCGCAACGAATCGCCAATCAGGCGCCGGGAGCGCAGCGGGATCACAACGGTTCGAGCTCTCCGTAGTGGGCATTGGCCACATCGACATGGGAACGCAGCCGACCTTTGAGTACATTGCGGCCCACCTGGTGGAACAAGGGATTGAGCGGATCGCTGCTCGGCCCTTTGGCTTCGCGCGCCAGATACCCGGGCAAATCGAGCAGGGGAACATCGGCATCCAGCCGCGCGCCCATGAAAAAGGCACTGGAATATCTTGTCACACCGGCCGGAGGGGTGACGACCCGGTGCAGTGTCGCTTTCAGGTAACCGTTCGAGGCCAGTTCGAGAAGCTCGCCGATATTGACCACGAACGAGCCAGGAACCGGCGTGGCCAGCACCCAGCCCCGATCCGTCAAGACTTCGAGCCCGGGCGTATCGTCCTGCAGCACCAGGGTAAGATAGCCGGAATCCTTGTGCTCACCCACTCCCTGATCGCTCAAAGTCGTATCGCGCCCCGGATAGCGGATCAATTTCAAGTGCTGGAACGGCACCTCGCCCACCGATTCGTCGAACACCCCGGCATCCTGCTCCAGAGCCAGGGCGAAGGCCCGCAAGAGCGTCAACGTCACACCGGTCAGGCGATCCTGCCAGTCGAGCACCAGCTCGCGCATCCGCGGCAATGCGGATGGCCACTGGTTCGGTCCGTAAAGACGCAACCAGGGCGCCTCGCCGTAATGGCATCGCACTACCTGCGCTTCGCGCATCACATCGAACTGTTCGCGCCAATCGGCCTGCCCGCGGGTCAACTCGCCGCCGATACGCGTATACCCGCGAAAGTGCGGTGAATTGACCATCCGCACTTCCTCCTTGGCCTGGTCCGGCAACGCGAAGAAGGAACGGGCCGTCTCCATGACCGCCTCTTGCAGGTCGCCGGGGATGCCATGCCCGGTCAGGTAGAAAAACCCGACATCGCGCGAGGCCGCCCTCAAGGCGTGCAGAAATGCCCGACAACGTTCTCCACCCGCCGTGAAATCGGACAGATTCAACAGAGGCAAAGGATGGTCGGTCATGGCGTCGCTCCAAAAAACATAAAAAACCTGCCGGCTGGGCCACAGGTGAGTGACATCCATTCTATATAACCAAAAGAAATAGATCAATGATTTGTTATTCGATAAATTCACTTCATGCCACGACCAAACGATACGGCGCGGCGGACAGTCGCCCTCAAACTCGCTATGCTGTGAAACGGTACCCTCTTGTCCCCCACCGAAGGAGATGCCGATGAAACCGCTTCACTGCCTCACCCTTCTTGCCCTGTCGGCCGGCGCCTGGGCCGGCTCCCTTGAAATCTTCACCCTGACGCCATCCGGTCCCGGGCAAAGCCTCGGAGTGGTCGAGTACGAGGACAACCCTTATGGTCTGCTGCTGACGCCGCGCCTGAGCGGATTGCCGCCCGGCATTCACGGTTTTCATGTGCACGACAAGCCCTCCTGCGAAGCCCGCGAGGTGAACGGCGTCGCCACGCCGGGCTCCGCGGCGGAAGGCCACTGGGATCCGGACAACACCGGCCTGCATCTTGGGCCTTACACCCCGGGCGGGCACCGCGGCGATTTGCCGGCCCTCTATGTCGATGCGTCCGGCAAGGCGTCCTACCCGGTGCTGGCGCCTCGCCTGAAAGCCGCCGACCTGAAGGGGCATTCGCTGATGATCCATGCCGGCGGCGACAACCACAGCGATCACCCGGCCAAACTGGGCGGCGGCGGGGCCCGCCTGGCCTGCGGAGTGTTTTAAGCCCATCCAACCGACCGGTGCGTGGCGAACGCCGTGCGCCGGCCTCGCACACCCCCTCTCTCGCCCGTCCATGCGTGACGGCCGGCGGCATGCCCCCCCGGGCCACACACAGGCAACGCCGGACTCCCGGCAAGTCAAGCGCGCACGCCCGACTTGTTTACTATCCTGAATACTCAGACAAAAACCCGATATAGCTAGAAATCATGTCAGCGGACTTGCGGCCTCGTGCTGCCGAACCGGGATTGCGACATGCCCTGCGGCGCGAGAGGAACCCCGCAACGCAAGCGAAAGGAGAGCGCGATGGAGGACAAGGAAACGAAGCCAGTGGGTGCCTGCCCCGTCAACCACACCGGAATGGCCTCGGCGAACCGGTCGAACACCCGGTGGTGGCCCAAGGCCCTGAACCTGGACATTCTGCATCAGCACGACACCAAGACCCAGCCGATGGACGCAGGCTTCGACTACCGGACCGAGGTCGCAAAACTCGACGTCGCGGCATTGAAGCGCGACCTCAAGGCGCTGATGACCACCAGCCAGGACTGGTGGCCGGCCGACTGGGGACACTACGGCGGATTGATGATCCGCATGGCGTGGCACTCTGCGGGCACCTATCGCGTCGCGGATGGCCGTGGCGGCGCTGGCAGGGGCAATCAGCGTTTTGCCCCGATCAACTCCTGGCCGGACAACGCCAATCTCGACAAGGCGCGCCGACTGCTGTGGCCGATCAAGAAAAAATACGGCAACAGGATCAGTTGGGCCGATCTGATCATTCTCGCGGGCAACATGGCCTATGAATCGATGGGACTGAAGACCTTCGGTTTTGCCTTTGGCCGCGAAGACATCTGGCACCCCGAGAAAGACGCTTATTGGGGCTCCGAGACAGAATGGCTGGCCCCAAGCGGCAGCGCCGGCAGTCGTTACTCCGGTCGGCGTGATCTGGAAAACCCGCTCGCCGCGGCCATGATGGGTCTGATCTATGTGAACCCGGAGGGCGTCGATGGCAAGCCCGACCCCCTCAAGACCGCCCGCGACATGCGCGAGACCTTTGCCCGCATGGCCATGAACGATGAGGAAACCGTCGCACTGACCGCCGGTGGCCATACCGTGGGCAAATGTCACGGCAATGGCGACGCCGCCCATCTTGGCCCGCCCCCTGAAGGCGCGGAACCGGAAGAACAGGGCCTTGGCTGGAACAACCACACGACTCGCGGTACAGGCCGGGACACCGTGACCAGCGGCATCGAGGGGGCCTGGACCACGCATCCCACCCGGTGGGATAACGGGTATTTTGACATGCTGTTGGGACATGACTGGGAACAGAAGAAAAGCCCGGCCGGCGCATGGCAGTGGGAACCGGTCGACATCCGGGAAGAAGACAAGCCGCTGGATGTGGAGATACCGTCCGTCCGCCACAATCCCATCATGACCGACGCAGACATGGCGCTCAAGATGGATCCCGCCTACCGGAACATCTCCGAGCGTTTTCACCGGGATCCGGCCCACTTTGCCGATGTGTTTGCCCGCGCCTGGTTCAAGCTGACGCATCGCGACATGGGGCCGAAGTCACGGTACCTCGGTCCGGACATCCCGAAGGAAGATTTGATCTGGCAAGACCCTGTTCCGGCGGGCCGCGCGGATTACGACGTCCACGCCGTGAAGGCCAGGATCGCCACCGCGGGGTTGACGATTTCCGACATGGTTCGCACCGCCTGGGACAGCGCCCGCACCTTCCGCCATTCGGACATGCGAGGCGGCGCCAACGGCGCGCGCATCCGCCTCGCCCCGCAGAAGGACTGGGAGGGCAATGAGCCGCCGCGGCTGGCCAATGTGCTGGCTACGCTGGAACCCATCGCCGAAGCGTCGGGAGCCAGCATCGCCGACGTGATTGTCCTGGCGGGCAATGTCGGCATCGAACTGGCCGCCAAGGCCGCGGGTATCGACATCGAGGTGCCTTTCGCGCCCGGCCGTGGAGATGCCACGGCGGCCATGACCGATGCCGAATCGTTTGAGGTCCTGGAGCCGCTCGCCGATGGTTTCCGCAACTGGCTCAAGAAGGATGATGCGGCCAGCCCGGAGGAGCTTCTGCTCGAGCGGGCCCAGTTGATGGGACTGACGGCATGCGAGATGACGCTACTGACTGGCGGCATGCGGGTACTGGGAACCAACCATGGCGGCACTCGGCACGGGGTGTTCACTGACCGGATCGGCCACCTGACCCAGGACTTTTTCGTGAATCTGACCGACATGTCGTACGAATGGAAAGCTGTCGGCCATAACCTGTACGAGATTCGAGATCGCAAGAACGGCACGCCGAAGTGGACGGCGACCCGCGTCGATCTGGTTTTTGGGTCCCATTCCGTGTTACGGGCTTACGCGGAAGTCTATGCGCAGGATGACAATCGGGAAAAATTTGTCAGGGACTTCGTCTCCGCCTGGGCAAAAGTCATGAACGCCGACCGCTTCGACCTGCCCTGAGCAGAAGCGACCTTCAATCCGGCGTCGCGCAAGAGCACACGCTCCCTACGCAAAACGCCCTCTGCCGCGGATAACCGCAGCAGAGGGCGTCCATGCGCAACCGGAATCAGTGCGAGATCAGGTGATTGTTCAACTCGCGCATGCCGGCCGACAGCATCGCCAGGTCCAGCGCCTCGAAGGACTGCAGCTCGGCGAACATCTGGTGGCAGATCTCCACATCGGGCGCGCGGCGCGTCAGCCAGTCGCTGGCGAACGTCGTACCACCGTCCTTCAGCGCGATCCCCGTCAGGGAGCGGTGCAACCGGTACAGGTCGTCGCGCAGCGCCGAACGCGCCAGCGACTGCCAGCGATTATCGCGCGGCAGCCGGGTGATGGCGTCGCGCAGCCAGTCAAGCTGCAGGTCGCGGCCGATCAGCAGATAGTTGCGGGCGATATCGTTAAGGGCAAGATCGCTGCCAGCGGCGATGTCGATGATGTCCATCAGCGGCACCGCGAACTCCAGACGCGCCAGCACGGACAGCAGGTCGGCCGGCACGCCGGCGGCGTGGTAACGCTCTTCCAGAGCGGCCACAACCGGATAAAGGTCTCCCGAGATCAGCTCCGGCAACGCCGCGAGCAATTCCGACACCTTGCCCACATATTCGGCGATCACCGCATCGACCGAAGCGAACGGCCGCTTGTTGCGCAACACCCAGCGCGCCACGCGTTCGACCAGCGTTCGCACCTGCACCATCAGCCCCATCTGGGCATCGGCCGGAATGACGTTATCGAGCGACTCGATCCGCGTCCAGAGACTCTCGGCATCGAACACGCGGCTGGCGATCCACCAGGCGCGGGCGATATCGGCCACCGAGAACGGCGACTCCTCCTGCAGGCGGAACACAAAGGACGTGCCCATGCGGTTCACGATCTGGTTCGCGAGCTGGTTGGAGATGATCTCGCGTTTCAGATGGTGGTTTTCCATCTGGGAACGGAAACGCTCCTGCAGCGGTTTCGGGAAATAATTCACCAGGATCGGCAGAAAATCCCTGTCGTCCGGCAGATCGGTCTTGAGCAGCGCCTGATCCAGCGAGATCTTGCTGTAGGCGAGCAGCACACCGACTTCCGGCGCCACAAGCCCCTGACGGGACAGACGGCGTTCATTGATTTGCGTCTCGGACGGCAGGAACTCCAGCTCGCGGTTCAGCTCGCCGGTTTTTTCCAGATGGGCGATCAGCCGCGCATGGGTGGACAGCATGGCCGCCGCTTCCAGACGCTTGATCGCCAGCACTTCGGTCTGCAGGTAATTGTTTCTCAGCACAAGGTGGCCGACTTCGTCGGTCATCTCGGCGAGGAGTTCATTACGCTGCTTGAGCGTCATGTCCCCGGCCTGCATCACCGCGCCCAGCAGGATCTTGATGTTGACTTCGTGGTCGGAGCAGTCGACGCCGGCCGAGTTGTCGATGGCATCCGAGCAGATCAGGCCGCCCTTGAGCGCGAACTCGATACGGCCGCGCTGCGTGGCGCCAAGGTTGCCGCCTTCCGCCACGACACGCACGTTCAGGTCGGCGCCATTGACGCGCAGCCCGTCGTTGGCGCGGTCACGGGCGTCGGCATGGCTCTCGGCGGACGACTTGATGTACGTTCCGATCCCCCCGTTGTACAGCAGATCCGCCTCGGCCTTGAGAATTTCATGGATCAACTCGGTCGGAGCCATGCTGTCACGATCGGTTTTCAGCCATGCGCGCACTTCCGGCGACAACGGAACCGACTTGGCGGAACGCTCGAACACCCCGCCTCCCTGTGAAATCAGCGCCGGGTTGTAATCCGTCCAGCTCGAACGCGGCAGATTGAACAGGCGGGCGCGCTCGGCGAAACTCGCCGCCGCATCGGGGTTCGGATCCAGGAAAATATGCAGGTGGTTGAACGCCGCTTTCAGCCGGATGTGCTCGGACAGCAGCATGCCATTGCCGAACACGTCACCAGCCATGTCGCCGATACCGATCACCGTGAAATCCTGCTCCTGGGTATTGATGCCCAGATGCCGGAAATGGCGCTTCGTCGACTCCCAGGCGCCACGGGCGGTGATGCCCATCTTTTTGTGGTCGTAACCGGCGGAGCCGCCAGAGGCGAAGGCGTCACCCAGCCAGAAGCCGTAGGACTCCGAGACACTGTTGGCGATATCGGAGAAAGTCGCCGTGCCCTTGTCGGCCGCGACCACGAGATACGGGTCGTCGGCATCGATCCGGTGCACATCCTCCGGCGGAACGATCTTGCCGTTCACCAGATTGTCGGTCAGATCGAGCAGACCGGAGATGAAGGTTTTGTAGCAGGCGATACCCTCGGCCATCCAGGCTTCGCGGTCCGAAGCCGGGGGCAGCTGTTTGCACACGAAACCGCCCTTCGACCCCATCGGGACGATCACCGAATTCTTGACCTGCTGCGCTTTGACAAGCCCCAGCACTTCGGTGCGGAAATCTTCCATGCGGTCCGACCAGCGCAGGCCGCCGCGCGCCACCTTGGAGCCGCGCAGGTGCACGCCCTCGACGCGCGGGCTGTACACCCAGATTTCGAACAGCGGCCGCGGCTGCGGCAGGAAGCCGATGGCGCCCGATTCCAGTTTGAACGAGATATAGGATTTGAACTGGCCGTCGGCGGCCTTTTGCCAGAAATTGGTGCGGCGCGTGGCCAGGATGACGGTCAGGAAACCGTTGAGGATGCGATCCTCATCCAGATTGGCGACACCATCCAGCAGCCCGCGCACTTCGGCCAGCAAGGCCTCGGCATCGCCGGCGCTGGCTTGATCGGGCGACAGGCGCGCGGCGAAGAGGCGCACCAGTCGCGAGGTGATCTCGGGGTAATTGGCGACGCACTGCTCAAGGTAGGCCTGACTGAACGTCAGACCGGCCTGGCGCAGGTATTTGGCCAACGCGCGCACCAGCGAAATCTCGCGCCAGTTGAGCGCCGCCGTCAGGGTCAGACGATTGAAGCCGTCGTTTTCGCAACGCTTGGCGAACACCTGCGCCAAAAGCTCCTGGAAGTCGCGCTGAACTGTCTCGGAAGCCATCTGTTCGCGATAGCCGCCGACATCCAGACCGAAATCGCTGATCCAGACCTGATCGTCCTCGCCGCGCGTGACGCAATAGGGATGCTCGTCGCGCACTTTCACGCCCATGTTTTCCAGAATCGGCAGGCTGGCCGACAGGCCAAGCGGCTCGCTCTGGCGGAACAGCTTGAGGTTGAAGTCCTCGGTATTGCGATGGAACGGGCGATACAGCTTCATCGCCAGCGGGCATGCCGCGTCCACGCCTTCCAGATGCTGGATGTCCAGCACCGCGTTGCGCACGGCGAACTCTTCGCGGTACGCCAACGGGAAGGCCGACTTGTAGCGGTTGAACTGCAGGTTGCCCTTCTCTTCACCGTACGCCTCGATCAACTGCTGGTGCAGTTCCTCCAGCCAGCCGCGCACCACACGGGCGATCTCGGCTTCGATATCCTGTTCGCGGAAAGCGGGCAACGCGCCCGACGCTGTACGGATGATGTAGTGCACGCGAGCCAGGGTCTCGTCGCCGATATGCACGCTAAATTCGGTGGATTGACCGTTGAAAGCGTTGACCAGGACCTTTTCGATCTTCAGCCGCACTTCGGTGTTGAAGCTGTCGCGCGGCACATAGACCAGGCAGCTCACATAGCGATGATAGCGATCGGTGCGGGCGAACAGGCGAACGCGCGGACGCTCCTGCAGGTTGACGATGCCCTCGGCGATCGGCGCCAGCACATCGGCCGGAATCTCCAGCAGTTCATCGCGCGGATAGCTTTCCAGCACGAAGTTCAGGGTCTTGGACTTGTAGCTGTTGTCGACATAGTCGCAACCGCGAATCACGGCCTCGACCTTGCTGCGCAGGATCGGGATGTCCTTGGGCGAAGCCTGGTACGCGCGCGCGGTGTACAGGCCGAGGAAACGGCGCTCACCGACGACCTCGCCCTTGGCGTTGAAGCGCTTGATGCCGACAAAATCGATATAGGCCGGACGGTGGATATTGGAGCGGGTCTGGGACTTGTTCAGGATGATCAGCTGCGGCAGATGGGCCAGTTCGCGCAACTCCTGCGGCAATTGCTCGAAGCTTGCGGAATACTCCTTGTCGCCCTGATCGCGCAGGATGCCAAGCCCGGAGTTCTTGACAATGCGCAGACTGTCCCGGCCGTCGCGCTTGACGAGGTCGTAATCGCAATAGCCCATGAAAAGGAAGTGGTTATCCGCCATCCAGTGCAGGAAGTCGACCGCTTCGGTCGCCTCTTCCGCGCGCTTGCCGTTGAGCGCGCCCAGATCGGACACGATCTCGCCCAGCACGGAGCGCATCGCCGGCTCGTCGCCGACCACAAGGCGGATATCGGCGATAAAGCGGTTCAGATCGTCTTCCAGGCGCTGCAAGGTGGCGGCGTCCGACACGCGGTCCATCTGCACGTGAATGAAGGACTCGAGCGGCAGACTGCGGTCTTCGGTGCGGCGCACTTCGACCAGCTCGCCCTTGTCATTGCGCAGCACCGACAGCACCGGATGCACCAGCAGATGCAAGTTGAGATTGTTCCGCGCAAGGAACATCGCCAGGGAGTCGATCAGGAACGGCATGTCCGCTGTCACGATCTCGATGACACTGTGGGTGCTTTGCCAACCATCTCGCTCGAAATCGGGGTTGTAGATGCGGGCCTTGTGATGACCTTTTTCAAGACGCGCGGCAAAACCGAAATGGGCCATGGCGGCGCCGAACAAATCCAGGGAAGAGAACCGGCGCAGGTCGCCGTGCTCGGCCTCCTCAAAGTAGATCGGGAAGAATGCGGCCAGTTTCTGGGCTTCTTTCGATGACAGCTTGCTCTGGGCGACGGTTTGGATATCGGCGATCAGGCTCGCCAATTCGGTTTTGTGGGTCAGCGACATAGGGCTTCTCTTTGTTGTGCACACGAGATGTGTCGGCGCATTGTAGTTATGCCTACCGCTTGGGCATTTCCAGAATGCGACATCCGGTTACAGAAAAGCGGGCCGCACTGCAACATATACAAACGGTCTATTACAACAATGCGACTCCGGCTTACAGAAAACATGGCAATTTCCAACCATTGTCAATGGCATTTAACGCACCTATCCTTTTGATTTGTATGCTATTTCACAAGCAACTTAAAGTTGTGTACAATATCCACAGGTCAAAAGCCCCCCTTGCCAAACGGGCCGAAAACCCCATGGCGCCTTATACGACGCCGCGACGACAGCACCTCGTGCCGCCGCCGGAAAAAAGCAGCCGGCCCTGCCCGCCGGCATTTTTATCCCGCGCAACCGGTGATCCCGGTTTGATGCCATACCGAAAAATAGAGATGCAAATGAAGAAACTGCTGATCGCCTCCTCCCTGGCCCTGTCCTTTGCCGGCGCTTTCGCTCAGGCCGAAACCCTCCGCATCGGCGTCGATCTCAACTACCCGCCGTTCTCCAAGCAAGGCGCGGACGGCAAACCCCAAGGATTCGACATCGACATGGCCTATGCCCTTTGCGGCGCCATGAAAGTCACCTGCCAGATCGTGCCCCAGGACTTCGACGGACTGATCCCCGCGCTCAACACCAACAAGTTCGACGCCATCCTCTCCTCGATGCAAATCACCGAAGAACGTCTGAAGGCCGTCGACTTCACCCACAAGTACTACAACATTCCGAGCCGCATCGTCGCTCGCGCCGGCGCCAAGGTCGACCAGAACAGCTTCAAGGGCAAGAAGATCGGCGTGCTGCGCGCCTCCACCCAGGAAAAGTTCGCCAAGGACTTCTGGGGCAAGAGCGGCGCCACGATCGTGTCCTACAACAAGTCGCCGGAATCCTTCCTGGACCTGAAGGCGGGCCGTGTCGACGCGGTATTCGTTGATGGCGCCGTGGGCGACCAGGATTTCCTCAAGACCCCGCAAGGCAAGGGCTTCGCGTTCTCCGGCCCCAACTACAGCGACGTGAAATACTTCGGCAGCGGCGCGGGCATTGCCGTCAAGAAGGGCAACAAGGCGCTGGCGCAGCGACTGAACAAGGCCATCGACACGATCCGGGCCAACGGCGCCTACAAGAAGGTTCAGGACAAGTACTTCACCTTCGACATCTACGGCAACTGATCCTTCAGGGAACAGTGCGTCACGGGCCTCCCTCGCCCCGAGGGGCGGAGGAGGCCATTTTGTTTCATTGTGACTCACGGGAAATCAAATTCATGTTTTTGCAGGGCTATCTTCCCGGCATTCTCGAGGGAACCCGGCTGACGCTCGAAGTCTCGGCCGTTTCCCTGATCGTTTCGGTCGCGCTTGGCCTGTTCGGCGCGATGTGCCGCCTCTCGCCGGTCCGCCCCGTCGCTCTTTTCGCCGAAATCTATTCGACAGTGGTGCGCGGCGTTCCCGACCTCGTCTGGATGTTCGTATTGTTCTTCGGGGGGCAGATGGTCATCAACGACCTGGCCGCCTCGATGGGCGCCGAAGCGCCGCAGATCGACTCGTTCATCGCCGGAACCCTGACCATCGGCTTCATTTTCGGGGCCTACATGACCGAAACGTTCCGGGGCGCGATTCTGGCTGTGCCGCGCGGCCAGATCGAGGCCGGTCTCGCTTACGGCATGAGTCCTCGACGCGTCTTCATGCGCATCACCGTCCCCCAGATGGTCCGCTTTGCCTTGCCGGGGTTTTCCAATAACTGGCTCGTGCTGGTCAAAACCACGGCCCTGGTATCGGTCATCGGCCTGCCGGACATGATGTACCAGGCGGACAATACCAAATCGGCCACGCAACAGCCGTTCACGGTCTACATGATCGTGGCGGGCCTCTACCTGGTGATCACCACGGTGTCGATCCTGATTCTCGACCGCCTGCAAAAACGCTACTCACTGGGAACACGGGAGACGGAACTATGATCGACCTGCACCTTGTCGTCGACAAACTCCCGGCCTTTTTCGGCGGAACGGACGGCGCGCCGGCCATGAGCACCACGGACGGCCTGATCCTGACGCTGGAGCTGCTGTTCTCGTCGCTGCTGGCCGGGCTGTGCCTCGCGCTGCCGATGGGCATCGCCCTCGTCTCGAAAAACCCGTTCGCCCGCTGGCCGGTCTGGCTGTTCACTTACCTGTTCCGCGGCACGCCGATGCTCGTTCAGCTGTTCATCATCTACTACGGCCTATCGCAGTTCGATGCCGTGCGAGACAGCTGGGCATGGGCGTATCTGCAGAATGCCTACGTGTGCGCCATCATCGCCTTCACCCTGAACACCGCCGCCTACACCACGGAGATTGTCGCGGGACAGATCCGCACGACTCCCTGGGGCGAGATCGAGGCGGCCAAGGCCATGGGCATGAGCCGCTCGCTGCGGCTGCGCCGCATCATTCTGCCTTCCGCCCTGCGCCGCGCCCTGCCCTCCTACAGCAACGAAGTGGTGATGATGCTGCAGGGCACCTCGATCGCCGGCCTTGTGACCCTGGCCGACCTGACCGGCGTGGCGCGCCGCGTTTACAGTGAAACCTACCAGGTCTTCGAGCCTTTCCTCACGGCGGCCGCCATTTACCTGGTTCTGACATTCCTCATCGTCATGCTGTTCAAGCGCATGGAAAAGCGCTGGCTGGCCTACCTTGGCCCGCGCAAGCACTGAAACAGCCACGACGGAGACATCGACTTATGACGCAAAACCTGCAAGCATCCCAATCCACCGCCGACGGCAAACTCAACGTCATTGATCTGCACAAGAGCTACGGCAACCACGAAGTCCTGAAGGGGATCTCGATGACGGCCCGCGCCGGTGACGTGATCAGCATCATCGGCTCGTCCGGCTCGGGCAAAAGCACCTTCCTGCGCTGCCTCAACCTTCTGGAGGCGCCTCATCAGGGACGCATCATCGTCAGCGGCGAGGAACTGTCCCTTGTGCCGGACCAGCGCACCGGCGCGCTCAAGGCCGCCGACCCGAAGCAACTGGCGCGCATCCGCACCCGGCTTGGCATGGTGTTCCAACACTTCAATCTGTGGGCGCACATGACCGTCCTGGAAAACCTTATCGAAGCGCCGATCCATGTGCTGGGCCAGTCGCGCGACGAAGCCACGACCCGGGGCCTGCACTATCTGGACAAGGTCGGTCTGTCGCATGTCGCGGACAACTATCCATCGCACCTGTCGGGCGGCCAGCAGCAACGCGTGGCGATCGCGCGGGCCCTGGCCATGGAACCGGAAGTGATGCTGTTTGACGAACCGACATCGGCGCTGGACCCGGAACTGGTCGGCGAAGTGCTGCGCGTCATGCAGGACCTGGCTTCGGAAGGACGCACCATGGTTGTGGTCACTCACGAGATGGGCTTCGCGCGCGAAGTTTCCAATCATGTGATGTTCCTGCACCTTGGCAAGGTCGAGGAAGAAGGCGATCCCGCCACCGTGCTGAGCAATCCGCAAAGCCCGCGACTTGCGCAATTTCTCTCGGGAAACCTGAAATAATCGTACAATAGGGGCATACGTGCCCCTGCTGTCCGACAACCCGGCGGCACGGCACACATCCGATCACCCGACAGAGCGACATGGCCCATCCGACCCACGCAAAACCTCAGAGATTCGGTTTTCTTCTTCTCCCCCACGCCTCGCTGGCAGATCTCGCCTTTGCCACGGAGGTGCTGGTGCGCGCCAACCAGCTCGCGGAAAAGAAGCTCTACGAGTTCGTCACCCTGTCCCTTGACGGAGCCCCGGTCGTCACGGCCAGCGGCATGCGCCAGCCCGCGGATCTGCCCCTTTCCTATAGCCCCAAACTCGATGCGCTGTTCGTGCTGGCCGGCGACGTGACCGCCGAGGTGAACACCGAGGAACTCTCGAAGGGCATCCATGCGCAGTCCCCGGACAAGCTGCCGCTGGCCGGCATCGACTGCGGCAGCTACTGGCTCGCCCGCACCGGTTTTCTCAACGGTCATCGCGCCACGATCCACTGGCAGGAAATCAGCCAGTTCACCGAGACCTTCCCGGACGTCATCGTGTCGTCAAACCTCTTCGAAATCGAAGACAACCGCATGAGCTGCGCCGGCGGGGCCGCCATGATGGATTTCATGCTGACGCTGATCGGCGACCATCACGGCAATGAATTCGCCTCGAGACTCTCCGAGCTGTTTTCCATGGAACGCATCCGCCCGGGCAACGAACGCCAGCGCATTCCGCTCGCCACTCGTATCGGCGGCAGCCAGCCCAAGCTGACCGAGGCTGTCAGCCTGATGGAAGCCAACATCGAGGAACCCCTCAGCACCGACGATATCGCCTACTACGTCGGCGTATCGCGCCGCCAGCTGGAGCGGCTCTTCAAGCAATACCTCGGCACCGTGCCCTCCCGCTATTACCTGGAACTCAGGCTCGCGCGCGCGCGCCAATTGCTTCAGCAGACGTCCAAGTCCATCGTGCAGATCGGGCTGGCCTGCGGCTTCTCGAGCGGCCCGCACTTCTCCAGCACCTACCGCAACCATTTCGGCATCACCCCCCGGGAAGAACGCGCCCAGCGCACACAAGGCAGCTGATCCGGTAGCGGCGGCTCACGCCGAACGGGTTCCCCGCCCATCCGGAACCCATCATTTCGGACTCGTCCGATTTCCATGATCCCCTGTGCGCGGACAATTCCCCGGTATCGCTTTTTATCTCCACACCGATGCCATCAGGGAATTGCCATGACACCGATCACATCTTCCGGTCCCCGCACCTTACGCCACTCAGCCTCGGCTCCCGAAGCTCAATCCGCAGGCGGCCTCGCCAGCCAACTGGACAAAGCCGGTTTGACCAGCGCGCGCCCCACTCCTCCCCTGCGCCGCGCCCACACGCTGAATCATATTCATCGCATCGCCAAAACCCATGCGCAAGAGCACGGCCGGATCGAAGAGCAGGTCGCCAAAAGCTTCGTTGCCCGCGAGCATCTTGACGCGATTGCCACCGCGACCCGCCAAGGCCATTTCGCCATCACGTTCAGGGAAGCCGGTGCGGCAACGCTGGCATGCCTGGCCAGAGGCGCCGCGGCGAAGGGACACGACATTCTGGAAAAAACCATCAAGCCCGCCTCCCTCAAGTCGGCGTACGGCGAGGCAAGCGACGCGCATCTCGCAACGATTCGCAAAGCCGGCATCGAAGGATATGTCGGCCACTGGAGCAAAGAAAACGGACTGTGCGGCATGTATCTGTCGCCCGAGGTCGCCGCCTGGGCGCATGCCGCGGATCCCGTGCTGCGCGCAGCCCATGCCGGACTCATCCGCAAGGAGCAGCATGGCGAGACCCACTACATTTACCCCCTTGACATTCACCGGCTGGATGCCTCTTTGCACACCCTCAAGAGCATCGCGAATTGGGAGACGCTCCCGTTCACGGGTGATTACGACACGCACGACATCATCAGTTTCAGCGGAGCGGGCAAGCCCCACGTTCCACCATCCGGAAGCAATGAAGAACAGTTCGTCGTCAATGCCGTCAACCAGGCGGTCGCCGCCGTGGATCCGGCACGGCCGTTCGACAAGGTATCCCACAATGTCGTACGACATGGCCCACAAGTCAGCTACGCGGCACACATGATGGACCACGAAAAGGGTGCGCCGCTGATCAAGGATGTCGCGAACCCTTCCTTCCCTCTGGCGGTCTGCGATCGCGGCACCTGGTCGATCATCTCGACACGCGAAGAACTGTCCGAGTTGTACAAGGGCGCGGGGGGAAATCTGAAAAGCACCTGGCAGGAGGACGGCGGAGCGCATTTCGCACCGGTCGAACAGGGCCGGGCCGCGCATGTCCGATTCCAGCGCGGCAGCCGCACCAGCCAGTAAGGAAGAGCCCCAAAACCAAAAGCCCTGACCGTAGGGTCAGGGCTTGGAGGGGGGAGTCTGGCGGTGTCCTACTTTCACACGGCGAATACCGCACTATCATCGGCGCTAAGGCGTTTCACGGTCCTGTTCGGGATGGGAAGGCGTGGGACCACCTCGCTATGGCCGCCAGACATAAACTGTCAACAAATCAAGAAGCCGCCCGCGCGTCGCGGGAGTATGTATCGGGTCGATGACGCATCGCGTCGCCAGCCTGGGCTCACCCAAGCTGTTCAAATGATAGGATCAAGCCTCACGAGCCATTAGTATCGGTTAGCTTAACGCCTCACAGCGCTTCCACACCCGACCTATCAACGTCCTGGTCTCGAACGACTCTTCAGGGAGGTCAAGCCTCCAGGGAAGTCTCATCTTCAGGCGAGTTTCCCGCTTAGATGCTTTCAGCGGTTATCTCTTCCAAACTTAGCTACCCGGCAATGCCACTGGCGTGACAACCGGTACACCAGAGGTTCGTCCACTCCGGTCCTCTCGTACTAGGAGCAGCCCCCGTCAAACTTCCAACGCCCACTGCAGATAGGGACCAAACTGTCTCACGACGTTTTGAACCCAGCTCACGTACCACTTTAAATGGCGAACAGCCATACCCTTGGGACCGGCTACAGCCCCAGGATGTGATGAGCCGACATCGAGGTGCCAAACTCCGCCGTCGATGTGAACTCTTGGGCGGAATCAGCCTGTTATCCCCGGAGTACCTTTTATCCGTTGAGCGATGGCCCTTCCATTCAGAACCACCGGATCACTATGTCCTGCTTTCGCACCTGCTCGACTTGTCGGTCTCGCAGTCAAGCCACCTTTTGCCATTGCACTATCAGCACGATTTCCGACCGTACCTAGGTGACCTTCGAACTCCTCCGTTACACTTTGGGAGGAGACCGCCCCAGTCAAACTGCCTACCATGCACTGTCCCCAATCCGGATCACGGACCAAGGTTAGAACCTCAAACACACCAGGGTGGTATTTCAAGGGCGGCTCCATGCGAACTGGCGTCCACACTTCCCAGCCTCCCACCTATCCTACACAAGTCTGTTCAAAGTCCAATGCAAAGCTACAGTAAAGGTTCACGGGGTCTTTCCGTCTAGCAGCGGGGAGATTGCATCTTCACAAACATTTCAACTTCGCTGAGTCTCAGGAGGAGACAGTGTGGCCATCGTTACGCCATTCGTGCGGGTCGGAACTTACCCGACAAGGAATTTCGCTACCTTAGGACCGTTATAGTTACGGCCGCCGTTTACCGGGGCTTCGATCAAGAGCTTGCACCCCATCACTTAACCTTCCGGCACCGGGCAGGCGTCACACCGTATACGTCCACTTTCGTGTTGGCACAGTGCTGTGTTTTTGATAAACAGTCGCAGCCACCGATTCTCTGCGACCCCTTCGACCTTCGAGCGCGAGGCTCTACAATCTACCGGGGCATACCTTCTCCCGAAGTTACGGTATCAATTTGCCGAGTTCCTTCTCCTGAGTTCTCTCAAGCGCCTTGGAATTTTCATCCTGCCCACCTGTGTCGGTTTGCGGTACGGTTTTTGCAAGGCTGAAGCTTAGTGGCTTTTCCTGGAAGCGGGGTATCAGTCACTTCAGGTCCGTAGACCCTCGTTATCACCTCTCGACGTTAACAGCGCGGCGGATTTGCCTGCCACGCCCGTCTACCAGCTTGAACGACCTATTCCAACAGGCCGCTGACCTAACCTTCTCCGTCCCCACATCGCACCTTGCAAAAGTACGGGAATATTGACCCGTTTCCCATCGACTACGCATTTCTGCCTCGCCTTAGGGGCCGACTCACCCTACGCCGATGAACGTTGCGTAGGAAACCTTGGGCTTTCGGCGAGCGGGCTTTTCACCCGCTTTATCGCTACTCATGTCAGCATTCGCACTTCTGATATCTCCAGCATCCCTCTCAGGACACCTTCACAGACCTACAGAACGCTCCCCTACCACGTGACCTAAGTCACATCCGCAGCTTCGGTTATAAGCTTGAGCCCCGTTACATCTTCCGCGCAGGACGACTCGACCAGTGAGCTATTACGCTTTCTTTAAATGATGGCTGCTTCTAAGCCAACATCCTGGCTGTCTGTGCCTTCCCACCTCGTTTACCACTTAGCTTATCATTTGGGACCTTAGCTGGCGGTCTGGGTTGTTTCCCTCTTGACGATGGACGTTAGCACCCACCGTCTGTCTCCCATGCTCGCACTTTCCGGTATTCAGAGTTTGCCATGGTTTGGTAAGTCGCAATGACCCCCTAGCCATAACAGTGCTTTACCCCCGGAAGTGATACATGAGGCACTACCTAAATAGTTTTCGGGGAGAACCAGCTATCTCCGAGTTTGTTTAGCCTTTCACCCCTATCCACAGCTCATCCCCTAGTTTTGCAACACTAGTGGGTTCGGACCTCCAGTGCGTGTTACCGCACCTTCATCCTGGCCATGGATAGATCACTCGGTTTCGGGTCTACGCCCAGCAACTCAGTCGCCCTGTTCGGACTCGGTTTCCCTACGCCTCCCCTATTCGGTTAAGCTCGCTACTGAACGTAAGTCGCTGACCCATTATACAAAAGGTACGCAGTCACCCCATTTTTCAAGGGCTCCCACTGTTTGTATGCATCCGGTTTCAGGTTCTATTTCACTCCCCTCCCGGGGTTCTTTTCGCCTTTCCCTCACGGTACTGGTTCACTATCGGTCGATCACGAGTATTTAGCCTTGGAGGATGGTCCCCCCATCTTCAGACAGGATTTCGCGTGTCCCGCCCTACTTCTCGTACGCCTAGTCTCATCGCCACGTTTTCGTGTACGGGGCTATCACCCACTATGGCCGCCCTTTCCAGAGCCTTCCACTAACGCCGCGACTATCTCGTACAGGCTATTCCGCTTTCGCTCGCCACTACTGGCGGAATCTCGGTTGATTTCTTTTCCTGCGGGTACTTAGATGTTTCAGTTCTCCGCGTTCGCTTCGCCTTCCCTATATATTCAGGAAGGGATGACCCCTAAGGGCCGGGTTTCCCCATTCGGACATCGTGGGATCAATGTTCCATTGCCAACTCCCCCACGCTTTTCGCAGGCTTGCACGTCCTTCATCGCCTGTGATCGCCAAGGCATCCACCAGATGCACTTAATCGCTTGACCCTATCATCTGAACAGCCTAAACCACCCAGACTCCAGTTTCGCGACACGTCACGATCCCCTTCAAGACCGTCACGTCGATACAATCATCTACCCAAGTCGCACCCACCCGGATTCCTCCGGATCGGTGAACTTTACATATCAGCTTCTCAATTTGTTAAAGATCAACGCGTTGGCTACAACGCAAATCAAAAACGACGGATCCCTTCCCATCCTCTTTGATTTGCACTGTGGTGGAGGCAGACGGGATCGAACCGACGACCCCCTGCTTGCAAAGCAGGTGCTCTCCCAACTGAGCTATGCCCCCCTTCAGAGTCCTGGTGGGTCTGGTTGGACTCGAACCAACGACCCCCGCCTTATCAAGACGGTGCTCTAACCGGCTGAGCTACAAACCCAGTCTCTACTTGCCAACTTCCGAATAACCGATAGGTTGTGAGCGCTTGACGTCGCCATTCTCTAGAAAGGAGGTGATCCAGCCGCAGGTTCCCCTACGGCTACCTTGTTACGACTTCACCCCAGTCATGAAGCATACCGTGGTAAGCGGCCTCCTTGCGGTTAGCCTACCCACTTCTGGTATCCCCCACTCCCATGGTGTGACGGGCGGTGTGTACAAGACCCGGGAACGTATTCACCGCAGCATGCTGATCTGCGATTACTAGCGATTCCGACTTCACGCACTCGAGTTGCAGAGTGCGATCCGGACTACGATCGGCTTTATGAGATTGGCTCCACCTCGCGGCTTCGCGACCCTCTGTACCGACCATTGTATGACGTGTGAAGCCCTGCTCATAAGGGCCATGAGGACTTGACGTCATCCCCACCTTCCTCCGGTTTGTCACCGGCAGTCTCATTAGAGTGCCCAACTTAATGATGGCAACTAATGACAAGGGTTGCGCTCGTTGCGGGACTTAACCCAACATCTCACGACACGAGCTGACGACAGCCATGCAGCACCTGTGTCCAGGCTCCCTTTCGGGCACCGCCGCCTCTCAGCAGCGTTCCTGGCATGTCAAGAGCAGGTAAGGTTCTTCGCGTTGCATCGAATTAATCCACATCATCCACCGCTTG
This sequence comes from Paludibacterium paludis, assembly GCF_018802605.1. Taxonomy (NCBI): domain Bacteria; kingdom Pseudomonadati; phylum Pseudomonadota; class Betaproteobacteria; order Neisseriales; family Chromobacteriaceae; genus Paludibacterium; species Paludibacterium paludis. The sequence goes on from NZ_CP069161.1 coordinate 2,950,449, forward strand.
TGCGGGTCCCCGTCAATTCCTTTGAGTTTTAACCTTGCGGCCGTACTCCCCAGGCGGTCAATTTCACGCGTTAGCTACGCTACCAAGGATTCAAACCCCCAACAGCTAATTGACATCGTTTAGGGCGTGGACTACCAGGGTATCTAATCCTGTTTGCTCCCCACGCTTTCGTGCATGAGCGTCAGTATCATCCCAGGGGGCTGCCTTCGCCATCGGTATTCCTCCACATCTCTACGCATTTCACTGCTACACGTGGAATTCTACCCCCCTCTGACGTACTCTAGCTGAACAGTCCTCAATGCCGTTCCCAGGTTAAGCCCGGGGCTTTCACATCAAGCTTGTCCAACCGCCTGCGCACGCTTTACGCCCAGTAATTCCGATTAACGCTTGCACCCTACGTATTACCGCGGCTGCTGGCACGTAGTTAGCCGGTGCTTATTCTTCAGGTACTCTCATCCCCACCCGCTATTCACAGGCAGGATTTGCTCCCCGACAAAAGTCCTTTACAACCCGAAGGCCTTCTTCAGACACGCGGCATGGCTGGATCAGGGTTGCCCCCATTGTCCAAAATTCCCCACTGCTGCCTCCCGTAGGAGTCTGGGCCGTGTCTCAGTCCCAGTGTGGCGGATCATCCTCTCAGACCCGCTACTGATCGTCGCCTTGGTGGGCTTTTACCCCCCCAACTAGCTAATCAGACGTCGGCCGCTCGGATAACGCGAGGCCCGAAGGTCCCCCGCTTTCCTCCTCAGAGCGTATGCGGTATTAGCACAACTTTCGCTGCGTTATCCCCCATTACCCGGCACGTTCCGACGCATTACTCACCCGTTCGCCACTCGCCACCCGGAGCAAGCTCCTGTGCTGCCGTTCGACTTGCATGTGTAAAGCATGCCGCCAGCGTTCAATCTGAGCCAGGATCAAACTCTTCAGTTCAATCGCTAACTTTACTTCTGGCACGCAAGATCTAAAGAAACAAAACCAGGTTCATTTCTGTCTTGCCGTGCAAGTGTCGGCTTCGCCAAACACTCACACCTATCGGTTATTCGCATTATTAAAGATCGGCGCCGCGCTCTTCGCTGCAGCAGAGGAAGCGAACTATACCCCCCAAACCCACACCCGTCAACTCCTTTCTCAAAAAAACCCGGCCGCGTTCCCGCGGCCGGGCTCTGGAAGCTCGAATTCCCAACGCTGGATCACCTCACCCCTGGCGCCGGGTGCGGCGGCGAGAAGCGGGGGCGGCGGGTTTGGCCACCGACTCAGCGGGCGCCTTTGCCGCCGTCGCCCGGGGTTCCGGCGCGGCGCCCGCCGAAGAAGGCGAGCCAGTCTCGCCGGACTCCGGATTGGCGGGCGCTACCGCCTCCCCCGCCGAGGGCGCGGGCTTACCCGGGGAACGGCGGCGCTTCTGGGTGGGAGCGGCGGGCGCCACCGGCGGAACATCCGCCGCTGCCGACACTCCGGCCTGCCCGGCCGGCTTGCTTCTGCGTCGACGGGACGCCGGCGCGGGAGCCGCCTCGACGGCCGGAGCCTCCGGCACAGACGAAGCCGCCGCGGAGGCATCCTTCGCCGACTGCGAGGATGGCGCCGCCATACCCCCCTCTTTGCCGCGACGCTGCCCGTGGCGCTTGCCGTCGGGCTTGCCGCGAGCCGGCGCGCTCGCCGGCTTTGGCTCCGTCACTTCTTCTGGCCGAACGATCTGGAAGTCGATCTTCGATGCCTCCAGATCCGCGCGCACCACCCGCACGGTCAAGCCGTCGCCCAACTGATAGCGCAAGCCGCTCTTCTCGCCGACGATGGCTTGGATGTCCTTGCGGTAATGGAAATAGTCGCGCCCCAGCTCCGATATGTGCACAAGCCCTTCCACATAGACCTCGTCCAGCAGCACAAAAACACCGAAGCTGGTCACCGCGCTGATCCGCCCGGTGAACACTTCGCCGACCTTGTCCCGCATATAGAAGGTTTTCAGCCAGGACTCGACATCGCGACTGGCATCGTCGGCGCGCCGCTCGGTCATCGAGCAGTGCTCGCCAAGCTTGGCCCACTTGCCCGGCTTGTAAGCCTGCCCGTCGAGCACACCCTTGATCGCCCGGTGAAGCAACAGATCCGGATAACGGCGAATCGGCGAGGTGAAATGGGTGTACGCCTCGTAGGCCAGACCGAAGTGCCCGTTGTTTTCCGGGGTGTAGACCGCCTGCTGCATGGAACGCAGCAACATGGTCTGCAGCACGTGAGCATCGGGACGCCCTTCGATCTTCTCGGCGAGATGCGCGTAATCCTTGGTCGTCGGACGGTCCTCGCCCCCCAGGGTCAGACCGACCAGCCGCAGGTAGGCGCGCAGGTGTTCCAGCTTCTCCTCGGTCGGGCCTTCATGCACCCGGAACAGGCACTTGGCCTTGTTCTTGAGAATGAAGTCCGCCGCGCAGACGTTCGCCGCCAGCATGCACTCTTCGATCAGGCGATGCGCATCGTTGCGCACCACCGGCACGATCCGGTCGATCTTGCCGTCCTTGTTGAAGATCATGCGCGTTTCACTCGATTCGAACTCGATGGCGCCCCGCTTCTCCCTGGCGGCCAGCAACACCCTGAACAGGGAATGAAGCACCGTCAGGTGCGGCATGACCGGATGATCCGAACCGTGCTGGAGCCAGCCCCAAACCTGCTCATAGGTCAAACGGGCCTTGGACTTCATCACGGCGGGGTAAAACTCGTAGGACTTGACCGCTCCCTTGGCGGAAATGGTCATGTCGCAGACCATGCACAGACGCTCGACATCGGGATTGAGCGAGCAAATGCCATTGGACAGCGCCTCCGGCAGCATGGGGATGACGCGACGCGGGAAATACACGGACGTTCCGCGCTCCCGGGCCTCCCGGTCCAGCGCATCGTCCGGCGTCACATAAAAGCTCACGTCGGCGATGGCCACCACCAGGCGGAACCCCTTGCCCTTGGGTTCGGCGAATACGGCATCATCGAAATCGCGCGCCGTCTCCCCATCGATCGTCACCAACGGCATCTCGCGCAGATCGACACGCCCCTTGATATCCTTCTTGCGCACTTTGCGCGGTGTCGCGGCGGCCTGAGCCTCGGCCTCCGCGGAAAACAGGTAGGGCAACTCGTGCTTGCGCAGGGCGATCTCGATCTCCATGCCCGGATCGGCGTAATTGCCCAGCACCTCGATCACGCGGCCGATCGCCTGTCGATGGCTGTCCGGAGGCGTCACGATCCCGGCGACCACCACCTGCCCGTGCCCGGCCCCGCCCTCGCCGCCCTGCTCGATCAGGATGTCGTGGCTGATACGCCGGTCTTCGGGCACCACGAGCCAGACACCGCGCTCATGATAGATACGGCCGACAACCTGGGTCACGGCGCGATCCAGCACTTCGACCACAGCTCCCTCCGCCCTTCCGCGCTTGTCGGCGCCCACATGGCGAACCATCACCGTATCGCCGTGCATCACCTTGCGCATTTCGCGCTCGGGCAGGAACAGATCGTCCCGGCCCTCTTCGGCCGGCACGGCAAAGCCGTAGCCGTCGCGATGCCCCTGCACCGTGCACTTGATCAGATCGAGCTTGCCGGCGACGCAGACCGCGCCCTTGCGGTTGATGATGATCTGCCCCTCGCGCTCCATCGCGCGCAAGCGCCGTTCGAAAAAGGTGTCTTCGCCGGCTTCGATGGAAAGCATCTGCGCCAGTTCACCGGCGAAAAGGGGAACCCCCTGCTCGGCCAGGATGCTCAAAATGAACTCCCGGCTCGGCAAGGGGTTGGAATATTTGAGTTTTTCACGCTCCAGATACGGGTCTTGCTGGCGGAGTGGAGTTTTTTTTGCCTTATTCTGTTTCGCGGCCATTGACATCCCCTGAAAGCTGTTTATAATGCGCTTCTCACGTCGCAGCGCTGGTTTAATCATACAGCAATCGGCGAAGCCCAGGTGGCGGAATTGGTAGACGCACTAGGTTCAGGTCCTAGCGCCCGCAAGGGTGTGGAAGTTCGAGTCTTCTCCTGGGCACCACATTCAAGAAAAAAGCTCACTCAATCGCGAGTGAGCTTTTTTTGTTTGCCCCGACCCTTCCGGACCGGGGCCACGCCGATCAATCGCCCATCAGCATCGCATAAAACGGCGCCGGCATGGAGTAGACATTGCCCTTGTCGCGGCGAAACAGGCCCTCGCCGCAGCTTCCACAGGCCATCAGACGACGATGGTCATTCGCCCCGCCCAGCGTCCACAAGCCGACACGGTCACTGCCGCAGTGCACGCAATCCGCCCCGTGATGCCGCATGGTGCGTGCATCCGGATGTTTTTCAACGTATTCCTCATACGTCGGATGACGGGTAAAGATGTGTTGAACACGCATGTACCAGACCATCAGCCAGGTCATACCCACCACAAACAGTACAGTCACCAGATACAACATAAGCCACTCCAGATTCTTGTTTACCAGCCAATCCCCGGGACGGATGCCAAATGCTTGTATTTTATAAACTTAAACGGCACCGTCAGTTCCGAACATACCCCAGCGAAAGCACAGGGGCAAGTCCGGAGTTTCATTTTTTTCATGACGTTGCAACATCAGTCTTTTCCTATTTTTTTACTAGCGCGAATGCTTATATAACAGTCACTTATTCAATGATATTCTAATGAACACCCCTCGCGCGGTCCGCGATATTGCTGCAAAGCAGCAAATCCGTCAATCCCCTCCTTTAATGCCAAAAAAATAAATACGTACATTCACGTACCAACCACCATTGGCAACTAGGTGTTTCCCCTTAGTCGCGTGGTAATTCCGCAACCCGCGGACGCGAACCGTTCCCTGCCGGACATGAATTCATCGCACTTGCGGTATAGTTCTCATAACAAATAATGAAAACGATCCCGGGAATGGACATCATGAAAACACGCCTGCTCGCCCTTGGGCTGCTCCCTTTCGCCCTGCCCGCGCACGCGGCGCTCATCGACCTTGGCAAAGCCGGTCAGTTCGGTCTTTTCGCCTTCGGCAACGCCAGTGTCGCCAACAGCGACGTGGAAAACGCCGTCGCGGTCGGCGGCAACCTGGCCATATCTGGCGGATACAGCATCAATGCCAAGCATCACGATGTCGGCGGCTATGCGCTGGTGGTGGGCAGGGACGTCAACTGGCCCCAGGGAGGCGGCAGTATTTCCGGGACCAGCTACGCGGGCGGCAACTGGTATGCCCCGTCGTATCTCGCCAAACCGGCAACCGGCGCGAGCCCGGTCGACTTCGCCGCGGAGAAGGCCCGGCTGAGCCTCCTGTCGAGCGACCTCTCGCGGGTCAAGACCTCCGCCGTGACCACCCAGCAATGGGGCGGACTGAACATCACCGGCAGCAACAGCCAGGTGGAATTCATCAACCTGTCGGCCTCCCAGCTGTCCGGCGCCAACGCGATGCGCCTCGTGTCGGGCTTTTCAGGCGACGCCACCCTCGTTTTCAACATCAGCGGCAAGTCCGCCAGCCTGAGCAACTTCGACTCGTCGAGCCTGTTCAACAGCTACCAGGGCCGCGCCCTCTTCAACTTCTACGAGGCCGAGTCGATCACCATCAACGGCACCAGCCCGCACGCCAGCATCCTTGCGCCGCTCGCCACGCTCAGCGGCCAGAACGGCCACATCCAGGGCAATGTGATCGTCAACAACTTCACCGGCGGCACCTGGGGCAGCCTGCAGGTCAACGACAACCCTTTCCGCGCGGTCAACGCCAGCCAGTTCACGCCCGCCGTGCCGGAACCGGAAACCTGGGCACTGATGGGCCTTGGCATGACCTCGATCCTGCTCGCGCGCCGCAAATCGAAAAAAACGCGCTGACCCGTTGACAGGGGCCCCAGGGATCCGTATATTACGCATCTCGCGATGAGCGATGCCCAGGTGGCGGAATTGGTAGACGCACTAGGTTCAGGTCCTAGCGCCCGCAAGGGTGTGGAAGTTCGAGTCTTCTCTTGGGCACCAACAAACAAACGGCTTCGGCCGTTTTTTTGTTTTCAGGACATGAAAAAAGCCGGGGAACCCCGGCTTTTTTCATTTTCGCCCAATCGCCTAGTGATCGTAGTGATTGAACACCTGCCGCAAATAGGCAAGGAAGGTTTCATCCTCGCACAGCGTCTTGCCGGCCGAATCGGAGAGCTTGGCCACCGTCTGGTCATTGCACGACACAAGCTTCATGACAATGTTGAGCGGCTTGAGTCCGACATCATTGGTCAGATGGGTACCGATACCGAAACCGGTCTGAATGCGGTCGGCGAAGTGTTCATACAGCGCCAGCGAGCTGTCGATGGTCAATGCATCGGAAAACACCAGGCGCTTGGTCAGCGGATTGATGCGCAGCTTCCCGTAATGGGCGATCGCCTTGTCGCCCCACACGAACGGATCGCCCGAGTCGTGCCGCAGCCCGTCGAACAGTTTGGCGAAGTACAGATCGAAGTCCGCCAGGAAAGCATCCATGCCGACCACGTCGGTCAGCGCGATCCCCAGATCTCCCCGGTATTCCTGCACCCAGTTCTCCAGCGCGGCCCGCTGAAAATCCCGCAAACGCGTGCCGAACGCCTGATGGGCCTGCAGATATTCGTGCGCCATGGTGCCGATCGGAATGACGCCGAGCTGCTTGGCCTGGTAGACGCTGCTGGTGCCCTTGAACGCATCGGGCAAGGCGCGTGCGAGCGTGGCGAGCACCTCGTCGTGCCAGGCCGCGGAAAACCGGCGCCGCAAGCCGAAATCGGAGAACTCGAACGGAAAATGCCGGGAAAGACCGGGCAACCGCTCGTTCACCCGCGCGATCTTCGCGGCCAGCCGACGCCGCCCCTCCTCCAGCACCGCGTCCCTGTCGGTCACGAGGCGGCGGAAATAGAGTTCGTTGACGATGTACAGCACGAAAATCTCGAACCCCATCACGTGCACCATCGGCCCGCGCGCGCGGATGGTCAGCGACTCGCCCTCCACGCCCACATCGAGAAAGCGGCGCTGGAAGCGGAACAGGCTGAGAAAATCGACAAAATCGCTCTTGATGTAGCGCAGTCCGCCCAGGTAGTCCAATTCGTCCGGGGCAAAGGACATCGAGCACAACGCGTCCAGCTCCCGTTCCACATCCTCCTTGAGCTCCGAGAGCGGGTAGGCCGGGCGATTCCGGCAATGGAACCGGTATTCGGCCTTCGCGCCGGGATGCTGGTGCAGCAGAGCCTGCCACATGGTGAACTTGTACAGATCGCTTTCCAGCAGACTCCGCACAATCGGGACGGCCGTCATGCAACACTCCATTCATACAGGCGTAAAGCCAAGAGTGTAGCATGGAGGCATGCCGCCCCGCCTCAAGGCGCCGGCAGACTTATTTCACGCGGCCTATTGACAGAGAAAACTTACATAGGTAAAGTTCGTGTCTCGCTGATGAGCGAAGCCCAGGTGGCGGAATTGGTAGACGCACTAGGTTCAGGTCCTAGCGCCCGCAAGGGTGTGGAAGTTCGAGTCTTCTCCTGGGCACCAACACAAAAACCCCCGTCGGTTATCCGGCGGGGGTTTTGCATTGGAGGTCACTCGTAACGCAACGCCTCGATGGGATCGAGGTTGGCGGCCTTCGAGGCGGGCATGATGCCGAACACGACGCCCACCAGCGCGCAAAACAGGGCGGCCCCCAGCGCGACCCACACCGGCACGGTGGCCGGCGGAAAATTCGGAATCATCAGCGCGACCACCTTGGCCAGTCCGACACCAAGCGCAATCCCGACGACACCGCCGAACAGCGACAGCAAACCGGCTTCCATCAGAAACTGGATCAGGATATCCCGACGAGTCGCGCCGATCGCCTTGAGGATACCGATTTCCCGGGTACGTTCCGTCACCGATACCAGCATCACCGTCATAATGCCGATTCCGCCGACCAGCATGGAAATCCCGACCACCCCGCCAAGAACCAGTGTCGCCATCGAGGCGATCTGATCGAACTGCTTGAGCAACTGATCCGCGGCGGCCACCTTGAAATCGTCCTCCTGGGACGGACGCAGACGATGCGCGGCGCGCAGAACCCGCTCGACCCGCTCCCTGACCCGGTCCACGCTGTCCAGGGACGCGACGGTGAAGGAAATCTCGAAGACCGGTTCGCGCTCGCGGCCATGCATGGCATGCCCCAGATTGAACGGGATGATCGCGTAATTGTCCTGGCTCATCCCGAAAATCTCGCCGCGCTTCTCCATAACACCGATCACCTTCACCCACTCGTTGCCCAGCTGAATGAACTCCCCGACCGGATTGGCCGGCATTTTCAGGTCCTCGGCCAGACGCGATCCCAGAACGGCGACACGCCGCCGCCCCTTGTCATCGCCATCAACGAGAAAGCGTCCCACTCTGGGAAACTTTCTTTCCACGTGCACGTACTCGGCCGTTGTCGCGAAAATACTGGGGTTGGTCGAGCGTCCGCGGTACCGCACGGTACCCAGCGAGCCGATGCTCATGGTCGGCGCGACATGCGCGATGCCTTCCACCCCGAACCGCACCAGATCGATATCGGAAAGTTTGAGGTGCCGGATATTGCCGGTGCGAAAATTATCGAAATCGTTTTGCGCGGAAATCGTCAGGGCGCCGCCGCCCAGATCCGCGAACTGGCTTTTGATCGAATCGGAGAATCCCTGCATCAGCGCCACGACCGTCACCACCGACGCCGTGCCGATGACAATCCCCAATGTCGTCAGAAAACTGCGCAGCCGGTGCGCCAGCAGGTTATGCCAGGCGGAGCGGAACGCCTCGATCAGGATGTACATGCCAGTTCTCCGCGCACATCCGATTCAATCAGGCCATCGACCAGGCGCACCACGCGCCGGGCGTGCGCGGCGATATCGGGTTCATGCGTTACCAGCACCACGGTTTGTCCTCCCGCATGCAGCGCATCGAACAGGCCCATGATGTCTTCCGAGGTGCGGGTGTCCAGATTGCCGGTCGGCTCGTCGGCCAAGAGCAAAGAAGGCGTACCGACCAGCGCGCGGGCGACGGCGACGCGCTGGCGCTGACCGCCCGACAACTGGTTGGGACGATGACCGAGCTTGTCGGCCAGCCCCACGCGAGCGAGCGCTTCCGCCGCCAGAGCGGCCCGCTCGGCGGGCGGCATGCCACGATACACCAGCGGCTGCGCGACATTCTGCAGGACACTGAGCCGCGGCAGCAGATGGAAACTCTGGAACACAAAACCGATCTCGCGATTGCGGATGCCGGCCAGGTGATCGTCATCCAGCGTGGAGACATCCACGCCATTGAGACGATAGGTGCCCGAGGAGGGGGTATCCAGACAGCCGAGCACGTTCATCAGACTTGACTTGCCCGAGCCGGACGGCCCGGTGAGGGCCACATACTCATTGCGGTCAATGCTCAGCGTCACGCCCTTGAGCGCCTGGAACGTCTCGCCTCCCATCGCATACTGCTTGACGATACCGTCAAGCTGGAGCATCGCCGTCATTTTACGGCCTTGTCCGCTGCGCGCAGCCGGACCTTGTCGCCATCGGTCAGCGAGTTCAGCAGTTTTCCCGGTCCGGTGATGATCCGGTCGCCGGCGCGAATGCCGGCCAGCACCTCCTGCCAGCGATCATCGGACTGACCGATGGTCACCACCCTCTTGCGCGCCACGCCGTCGGCGATGGCGACGACATAACGGGTATCCGCGCCGCCTTTCGCGGCACGCCGGTCCTCGCCCTCCTCCGCCTTGTCGTTCCGGGCCTCCGTCAGCACGGCTTCGACCGGCACGGCCAGCCGTTTTTTACCGTCCGCCGTGAACAGCTCGGCACGGCAGCTCATCCCGGAGCGCAGCGCCATGGATGGCGCGGGTCGCACCCCGATCGTCACCTTGTAGGCGCGCGCCCCGTTTTCCACGGTGGTCGCCTGGGCGATGCGGATGACATTGCCGCCGATCGCCGTGTCCGGCCAGGCGGCGGCGAACACGCGGGCCTGTTGCCCGACCGCCACCCGGCCGATGTCCCCTTCATCCACCTTGATTTCCGCTTCGGTGGCCGAGGTATCGGCGAGGCTCAACAACTGCGCGCCGGCAAGGCTGGATGTGGAGGGAATGGCGACTTCGCCGACCTTGATCGGCAAGGCCACGACACGGCCGCCGATCGGCGCGCGGATGGCTGTTTTGGCCAGACGGTCCCGCGCATCGTCCAGCATGGCCGCCGCGCGTTTGGCCGACGCTTCGCTCGATTTGAGCTCCACGGCGGCCAATTGATAGGCATTGCGGTCGGCATCGAATACCGCGTGGCCGACCATGCCGGCCTCGTACAACCGGCGGGTACGTTCGAACTGGATGCGCTTGAGGTCCAGCGCGACGCGCTGGCGCTCGATACCGATCGTTTCCTGCCGGTACGTCGCCGTCTCTCGGTTGATTTCATTCAGGTAGGTGGACGGATCAAGACGGATGAGCAACTGACCGGCTGTCACCGTATCCCCTTCCTTGACGAGGAGCTCTTTGACCTTGGCGGTGACTTCCGCGGTCAGATCGACCTGATTACGGTAAACCATCACGCCGGAGGCCAGTATCGACGGGCGGATCTCCTGCGCCGCGGCCACCGCCACGTCCACTTCCGCCCCTCGCCCGCCCAACCTGCCGCGCAGCACCAGCGGCAACGCCACAATGCCCGCCACCAGCAGCAGAATCAGCGATTTTTTTCCGGGAACCCCGCGCATCGCCGCCGCCTCAGCGAGTCAAGACAATCGCCAGCGCCCAGATGCCGTACACCGCGAGCACCGGCAACAGGGCAACGATCGCCGCGGTGCGGCGTGAACCTCCCCAGACCTGCCATCCGATGAACACCAGGGTGATGCTCCAGAGGAACATCAGATCGAAGCCCTCCAGAAATGCCTTCCACGGACTGTCCTCTTCCGGCTGGAACACGAGAGGAGCAAGATGGGTCAATTGCAGGTCGGTATGAAGGGTGCGCGACGGCATGGCGAACGCGCCGATCAGGATGACAAGCGCGGAAAGCGCCATGGGCAACGATGTCCAGGCATGGAAGGCCAGCCAGTGCCGATAGCTGCGATTCATGCCGGCGAGCTTGCCCGCCAACTTGAAAAATCCACCCATGACCAGCAGCGCGATCACGCTTCCAACACCGATACCGATCAGGGTCAGCCATTTCATTGTGCCCGGTGAAGAGAATTGCCGGGCCTGCTCGAGTTCCTTGGCGGAAAGCTTACCGGAGGCGGACAAAATGGCATCGACCATCCACGCCCCGTCCACCCGGGCGTAATAAACCAGAACGCCGGACAGGGATAGGGCGAGGACGATCAAAAAAGGCAGCAGCACGGTCGGCGATTCGGCTACCGCGGCAAGGGCGCGGCGCGGCTCGGTGAACAGTTCGATCAATTGCATGGTCACATTCCTGTCGAGGGTCGCTTCGCAGCGCGCGATACGAGCCGACACTCTACCAGATAATGCCCACGTCATTGCAAGAAAAACGAGCGGTAAAGGGCAGGAACTCAACCGGCGAGCATCGCCCCCAACCCCGTGCAAACCGCCGGAGGACGGACAAATTGACGCGCCCGACCGCTATCGCTGTCGAGCACCACATTGATTTTTTCGTAACACTGGAAAAGCCCGAGGCGGGATACCGCCCTGACACAGGTCATCGGCCGGCTGCCACTGCATTGATACTCGCGAGTCTCGAGGACCGAACGGATTTCCGACGAGGTCATGCCGGCGGCGAGGCGGCTTTGCAAAAGCGCATCCCTGTCGCTTGAAGTGGCGCAACCGGCCAGACCGCCGGCGATCAGGCAAAACAGGGCAAAAGGCCGTTGGCGCATGATGTCCTCGCGCGATTCATTGAAACTCTTTTTATTTATCCGTTATCGAGTGCCCGCCGTCAATCCTTCTGGCATTTTTTGCGGTATAGTTTCCGCCACAACATGACAAAAAGGAACGATATGAAAGTCCGTACCACACCCCTGGCGGTCGCCTTGCTCGCCGCGCTGGCCGCCGTTCCGGCTTTTGCCGATTACCAGGACGCCATGCGCGCGATCCAGAAAAAGGACTACGCCAAAGCCCTGCCGCTGATGAAGGAAGAAGCCGACAAGAACAATCCGGACGCCCTGTACGCACTCGGCGTGATTCACGCGCAAGGCCTGGGGGTCGACAAGAATCCGGCCGAATCGCTCAAGTGGTTCGAAAAGGCGGCCGAGGCCGGCAACGCCAACGCCTACAATCTGGTGGCCAACGCCTACCTGACCGGCAACGGGGCGGCGACGGATTTCACGAAGGCACGCAAGTGGGCCCAAAAATCCGCCGACAAGGGGGACGCCACCGGTCAGTTCATGGTGTTCTACGCCCATATCAACGATCCGGCGTTCCGCTACTTCGATGACACGGGGAAAATCGACAAGGCCCGCTTCGAGCAACTGAGAAAACGCGGACCGGAAGAGCGCAAGGCGGACAGCAATGCCTACACCATGCTCGCCCAGGCGGCCGAGAAAGGCGACGCCAACGCATTGCAAGCCACCCTGACCACCTTGCTGAACGCTAATTCCCCGGGCAACAACGCGCGCATTCTGGCCATGATGGACAAAATCGGTACGCTCAACGAGCGCCAGACCGCCCTGAAAACCACCCTGACCGAATCGGCCCGGCTCGGCAACAGCGAAGTGGGACCGCAAGCCTGGAAAGGGGTGTTCGCCACCTCGCGGGAAACCGCCGAAGCCCGCGCCCGGGCGGACGGCCAGCTGAAAAAGGGACGCTGCGAAGCCCGGGACATCAAGCTCGTGAAAACCGCCCTGTCCCGCCCGCTCGCCAACGCCGTCTACCTTCCGGTCGAAGCGCCGTTACTGAAGGACGCGCTGCTGATCAAGGGCAACTGGCAGGAAATCTGGGAGTTCGATGTCTGCGGCAAGGCCACGCCGGTCACGCTGAACTTCGAAGCCGACGGCATGGGCGGCAGCGCCTATCAAACCCAGTCGCTGGGCGGCACGGTGGTGGTGAAGGGCAAGAAAAAGTAAAGCGCGAGCGCGGACGCAAAAAAAGCCTGGCGAATCCCGCCAGGCTTTTTTGTCGGTCCGCAACGGCTCAAAGACCGAAGGGATGACGCTTCACGATGGTTTCTTCGCGATCCGGACCGGTCGAGATGATGTCGACCGGCGCTTCGCACACTTCCTCGATGCGCTTGAGGTAAGCGCGGGCGTTGGCCGGCAGGTCCTCGTAGCGCTTCACGCCGAACGTGGACTCGGTCCAGCCCGGAAGGGTTTCGTAGACCGGCTCGCATGCGCTGACCGCATCGGAGCCGAACGGCAGGATGTCGATCTTTTCGCCGTTCAGGGTGTAGCCCACGCACAGCTTGATTTCCTCGAGCCCGTCCATCACATCGAGCTTGGTCACGCACAGACCGGTGACGCCGTTGATCTGGATCGAGCGCTTGAGCGCGGCGGCATCGAACCAGCCGCAGCGGCGCGGACGGCCGGTCACCGAGCCGAACTCGTTGCCGCGCTTGGCGAGGAACGCGCCGATGTCGTTTTCCTGCTCGGTCGGGAACGGACCGGAACCCACGCGGGTGGTGTAGCCCTTGACGATACCCAGCACGTAATTGAGCATCTGCGGCGCCACGCCGGCGCCCGGCGCGGCGGCGCCGGCCACACAGTTGGACGAGGTGACGAACGGATAGGTGCCGTGGTCGATATCGAGCAGGGTACCCTGCGCGCCCTCGAACAACAGCGGAACGTCCGCCTTGTTCATGTCGTACAGGGTGCGCGACACGTCGGCCACCATCGGCTTGATGCGCTCGGCGAGCTTCATGGTCGTGTCGTACACGGTCTGGAAGTCCACCGGCTCGGCCTTGTACAGCTGGCTCAACTGGAAGTTGTAGAAGTCCAGGTTTTCCTTGAGCTTGGCCGCGAAGCCTTCCGGATCGAACAGGTCGATCACGCGGATGGCGCGGCGTGCCACCTTGTCCTCGTAGGCCGGGCCGATACCGCGGCCGGTGGTGCCGATCTTGCCAGCGCCCTTCGCCGCTTCGCGGGCGAGGTCCAGCGCGACGTGATACGGCAGGATCAGCGGGCAGGCCTCGGCGATCTTCAGGCGCGAAGCGACATTGACGCCGGCGCTTTCCAGCTCGTCGATTTCCTTGAGCAGCGCTTCGGGCGAGAGCACCACGCCATTGCCGATGAAGCACTCGACACCTTCGCGCAGGATCCCGGACGGAATCAGGCGCAGCACGGTCTTCTTGCCGTTCACCACGAGGGTGTGGCCGGCATTGTGGCCGCCCTGGAAGCGCACCACGCCGCGGGCATGATCCGTCAGCCAGTCAACAATCTTGCCCTTGCCTTCATCGCCCCACTGGGTACCGATCACGACAACGTTCTTGGACATGGAAAACCTCTTCTCTCAGACAAATTCGCAATACATTCAAAACGGTACGACCTGCCAGCCATCGACGGCGGGCGCCAGCTGACGGTCGCAATACAGGGCCTCGGGCGATTCGCCCAGGTAATCGACAACCACGACCTCTCCGGACGCGCGCAAGGCATCGATGCGCTCCTTCGCGGCCACAGCGTGGCGCGCATCGACGCGGATGCCGAACGCGGCGCCGCGTTCGGGCAGCACGCGCAGAAGATCGCGCAGATCCAGGCTGAAACCGGTGGCCGGCCGGGCGCGGCCGAAACGGCGCCCGACATTGTCGTAGCGGCCGCCGCGCGCCAGCGCGTCGGGCCAGCCCGGCGCATAGGCCGCGAACATCAGTCCGGTGTGGTACAGATCGCCGCGCAACTCGGCAAGGTCGATACCCAGCTCCACGGAACCGGCGAGTTCGGCCGCCAGGGTCTTGAGCTGGATGAGGCCAAGCTCGACCTCCGGCAGCGACGGCAGACGGGTGCGGGCCTTTTCCAGCACGCTGACCGGACCGTACAGCTCGGGCAGCGCGAGAAACGCGGAACGGTAAGGTTCGGGCGTATCGGCGGTCAGCATGGCGACGGTCGCCGCATCCTTGGCCTGCATCGCGACGAACAGCTCGGCGCGCACTTCGGCCGGCAGGCCCGCCGCGACGGCCAGCCCCCGGAAAATCGCCGCGTGCCCGAGATCCAGGCGCACGCCTTCGACGTTGACGCCGGCAAGGGTGTCGAGCATCAGGCCGATGATTTCGCGGTCGGCCTCGATGCCTGCGTAGCCGTACAATTCGGCGCCGACCTGCAACGGCTCGCGCGACGCGGTCAGGCCGGCGGCGCGGGAATGCACGACGCTGCCCGCGTAGCACAACCGCGTCACGCCCGTGCGCGTCGCCAGCAGATGCGCATCGATGCGCGCCACCTGCGGCGTAATGTCCGCGCGCAAACCGAGCTGCTTGCCCGAATACGGGTCATCCAGCTTGAAGGTCTTCATTTCCAGGGCCGTGTCCCCTTCCAGCAGCAGGGAATCGGCGTACTCGACAAGCGGCGGCATCACCAGCTCGTAGCCCGCGGTGCGGAAGCGCTCGAGCATGGCCGACTTGGCCGACTCCAGCTGCCGCGCGGTCGCGGGCAGAATATCGGCTATGTGTTCCGGTAACAACCAGTTGCGCATGGTAGTCAAAACAGAATAAAAGGCGGGACTCAGCAGCCCGCCTCGTTGTCGGCAAACTGGCCGGTCGCAATGACCGGCCAGCCATGAAAATTCGGATTGTCAGTGTGTGATCCGCGCCGGATTCGCGCACGCGAACCCGCCTTTGCGGACGACAAGGATTTCATTCTAGCTCGAAATCCGTCCGGAATTAAGTCTTGACGCCAAGTTTCTGTCGTGCACGCCCCCGTGCGACCCCGCCGCGCCGTCCATCAGTGTTGCAACATGGCAACACGACGGGTCAGGCCAGCGGTGTCCAGGCCTCAATATCGGCGATTTCGTTTTCCGGAGGACGGGCGGTGCGCTCGCGCAGGGCTTCGCGCAGCAAATCGAGCCCCTCGCCGGTCAGCGCAGAAACCCGCACGCCGCGCACGGCGCCGTCCTCATCCCGCTCGATGCCGGGAGGGAGGCCGCGCAAATCGGTCTTGTTCCACACAATCAGCTGGGGAATATCCTCGGCGCCGATCTCGGCCAGCACCTTGTTCACTTCATCGATCTGCATGTCGCGCATCGGACTGGAGGAATCGACGACGTGCAGGAGCAGATCGGCGCGCACGGTCTCTTCGAGTGTCGCGCGGAACGCCGCCACGAGGGTGTGCGGCAGATTGCGGATGAAGCCGACGGTGTCGGAAATGACCACCGAGCTGTCGGGGCCCAGATAGAGCCGCCGGCTCGTGGTGTCGAGCGTGGCGAACAGCTGGTCGGCCGCGTAGGCGCGCGCCTTGGTCAGGCTGTTGAACAGGGTGGATTTTCCGGCGTTGGTATAGCCGACGATGGAGACGGAAGCCGTGCCGGAACGCGTTCGCCCGCGGCGCTGGGTATGCCGCTGGCGCTGGACATGGCTCAGGCGGTCCTTGAGCATCTTCACCCGGTTGCCGAGCAGCCGGCGGTCGGTCTCCAGCTGCGTCTCGCCCGGCCCCCGCAGACCGATACCGCCCTTTTGCCGCTCAAGGTGGGTCCAGCCGCGCACAAGACGCGTCGCCAGGTGCGACAGTTGTGCCAGCTCGACCTGCAGCTTGCCCTCATGACTGCGGGCCCGTTGCGCGAAAATGTCGAGGATCAGGCTGTTGCGGTCGATGACCCGGCACGACAGCGCGCGTTCCAGGTTACGCTCCTGCGCGGGCGAGAGCGCGTGATTGAAAATCACCACATTGGCGCCCAGCGCGCGCACCTCGGCCGCGATCTCTTCGACCTTGCCCTTGCCGGCGAAGAGCGCGGCATCCGGGCGCTGGCGCTTGGCCGTGACGACGCCCAGCACGTCGACGCCGGCGCTCCTGACGAGATCCGCGCATTCGGCGACGTTTTCTTCGAAATCGGCTTCCCCGAAATCCAGACTGACAAGGAGCGCCTTGTCACCCACATCCGGACGATCAAACACGATAATCAACCACTTCTGAAAAAAATAAAGGCCGACGTCCCTTTCCTCGGAAAGGGACGGCCGGCCTGTTCAAATCGACCCGGACTCAGGCCTCGGGCTGCTCGCTCTTGGTACCGGTGTAATGCTCGTGCGGAATGTTGACCGGACGGGCGGGAACCACGGTGGAGATCGCATGCTTGTAAACCATCTGGGTCACAGTGTTCTTCAGCAGAACCACATACTGATCGAACGACTCGATCTGCCCCTGAAGCTTGATACCGTTGACCAGATAAATGGACACCGGCACGTGCTCCTTGCGCAGGGTGTTAAGGAACGGGTCTTGTAACATTTGCCCTTTAGAGCTCATTTGTTATTCTCCGAATCGATGATTGTTTTAATGGGTATAACCTTCACGCCCGGATGGCACGCTTGTAGTTTTAGCAGAAATCATCCCGGTGTACTATTTTTTGCCACTTTTACCACCACGACTGTCCTTTTCAGTGTCAAAAGGATTGTCGCCGGTCTTGTACTGCACCCTCAGCGGGGTACCCTGCAGCTTGAACACCTTGCGGAAGGTATGTTCGAGATATCGGGTATAGCTGTCCGGCACCGCATCCAGCGCGTTGCCGTGCACGACAATGATCGGCGGGTTCATGCCCCCTTGGTGAGCATACCGCATTTTCGGGCGGATGGCTCCCGAGCGCGGAGGAGCCTGACGCTCCACCGCGACTTTCAGGACCCGCGTCAGTTTCGGCGTGGCGAGCTTGGCCATGGCCGCGCGATACGCTTCGTCGATCGATTTGAACAGGTCGGCGATGCCGCGCCCTTCCTTCGCCGAAATGAAGTGAAACTTGGCGAAATCGAGGAAAGCCAGCTTGCGGGCGATCTCCCGCTTCACGGTTTCCTTCTGTTCGGACTCCAGATTGTCCCACTTGTTGACGGCCACGACCAGTGCCCGCCCCGCTTCCAGCGCGAATCCGGCGATCGTGGCGTCCTGTTCGGAGATGTCGAGCTGGGCGTCGAGCACCAGCACGGCGACATTGGCGTCCTCGATGGCCTTCATGGTCTTGATCACCGAAAACTTCTCGATCGCCTCGTTCACCTTGCCGCGGCGGCGCACGCCGGCGGTGTCGATGATGGTATAGGTATGGCCTTCCCGCTCGAAATCAATATAAATGCTGTCGCGCGTGGTGCCCGGATGGTCGAAGGCGATCACCCGGTCCTCGCCGAGAATGGCATTGACGAGGGTCGACTTGCCGACGTTAGGGCGGCCGATCACGGCGAACTTGGGATGGCGCAGCGACTCTTCCTCGGTTTTGTCCGGAAAGCCTTCCAGCACGATTTCCATCAGTTCGCGCACGCCGTCGCCATGGGCGGCGGAAATCGCCACCGGCTCGCCCAGCGCGAGTTCATGGAACTCGGCGCCGGCCATCGCGCTTTGCAGACCTTCGGCCTTGTTGACCACGAGATGCACGGGTCGTCCGGACTGACGCAGCCGGTTGGCGATCACCTTGTCCTGCGGGGTAACGCCGGTGCGGCCGTCGACGAGGAACACCACCACGTCGGCCTCGTCCACGGCCTGCAGGGTCTGTTTGGCCATCTCGAACAGGATGCCTTCGTCGACGATGGGTTCGAAGCCCCCGGTATCCACGACGAGATAGGGCTTGGCGCCGACACGGCCATGACCGTAGTGCCGGTCGCGCGTCAGGCCGGGCTGATCCGCCACGAGCGCGTCACGGCTGCGGGTCAGGCGGTTGAAAAGGGTCGACTTGCCCACATTGGGGCGGCCGACCAGAGCTACGGTAGGTTTCATTAAGACTCAGTTCATCCCAGTGACAGCATCGACAGGCGTCCGTTGCGGCCTTGAATCAGCACGGACTCGCCCACCGACACCGGTTGTCCCGTCCAGCCCTCCGTGTCCAGGCGCAGGCGGCCGACAATGGCGCCGCTCTCGTTGGACAGCAGGTGGGCATAGCCCTCCGCATCGGCGACCAGGACATAGCGGCCCAGCATCACCGGACCGGAGATGTTACGGTTTTTCAGGTCATCCAGCTTCCAGACGTTGCGGCCGCTTGTGCGGTCGAAGGCCGAGACCGACCCGTCCTCGCCGGTGACATACACATTTTTCACATCCAGCGCGATACCGCGGCTGGAGGAGACTTCGCGCGCCCACGCGAGGTTGCCGGTGCGAGCCTCGAAGCAGGCCACGCGCCCCTGATAGGCGACCGCGCAAACGTCATTGCCATTGAACACCGGACGGCTGACCACATCGGTCACCCGCTCCAGCTCCGTCGCGCCACGCGCATTGGCCACGACGCCTTCCCACAAGGTCGCGCCAGAGGACAGGCTCGCGACCACGAGCTTGCCGGCGGGCATGCCGACCAGCACGGCCTCGGCGCCGACCACCTGCATGGAACCAGTATCGCGCACGATCAGTTGCGGCGCCAGGCGGCCCACCGACCACAGCTGGGAGCCATCCTTGACGTTCAGACCGGTCAGGCGGCTGTCGTTGGTGCGGACCACGGCCACCTCGCCCCCCACCTGGGCGGCTTCCAGCGTCACGCTGGTCAACGGCGCCTCCCACAGAGTCTTGCCGGTGTGCCGGTCGACGGCGAGCAACGAGCCGCTGCCGGTACCGACCAGCAGACGGTCGGCGGCGACCGCCACGCCCGACACCAGTTCGCGCTTCAGGTCGAAGCGCGCGGTCTCGCGACCGGTCGACGCGTCGAGTACGACGATCCGGCCTTCCTTGTCGGCGGCGATGACATTGCCCCGGTCGTAGACCGGCGTGAAGCCCGCGGCCGTATTGCCCAGCCCCGACGCCGTCCAGTTCGGCTTGATCGCCTGCAGCGTGGCCACGTCACGCAGCGGGGTCGGCTTGGGACCGGTGGACGACTCGAACCAGCTCGCGCAACCGGACAGCAGCGTTGTCGACAACAGGGCGGTAAGCAGAAGACGTTGACGCATGGATTAGCCTCCGAGGGCTTCAAGTTTGGTCTGGATGAACTGGCGGCTCGGCGAGTCGCCAGGCAGTTTGGCCACGGCGGACTTGTAGGCGTCGCGCGCGGCCGGCTTGTCGCCCTTGGCCAGTTGCACGTCGCCCTTCATGTCCAGGAACTCGGCATCGAACGCCGCGTCGTGCTCGCGGGCCAAAGCGGCCAGCGCGGCCGGGAAGTTTTTCTGATCAAGCTCGAGGCCGGCCAGACGCAGCAGCGCAACGGCCTTGATCCCCGGTTCGGAGGCATGCTCGGCCGCCCAGGAAAGCTGGGCGCGGGCAAAGGCCGTGTCGTTCCTGTCGAAGCCGAGGCGGGCAGCCAGGAGCGCCGCGCGCGCGCCGTACGGCGTCTTGCCGTAGGTGGTCTCGATGGAGGCCGTGGCCTTGCGCACGCCGTCAAGATCGCCCGCGATGATTTTCTTCTCGAGTTCGGCGTAGGACTGCGCGGCATCGCGCACCTGGTCCTTCTGGTACATGCCCCAGCCCTTGTAGCCAAGATAGGCGAGCACCAGCGCGGCGAACAGCGCCGCGAGCCACTTGCCGTACTGGTGCCAGAAGGCCTTCATCGAATCGATCTGTTCCTGCTCTTGCAAATCGAACGCCATCGCGCTCACTCCTCAAATGGTGGTCAAGCCTTGAGCCGGGCGATGGCGTCGGCGACGCCCTCGCAGGCCACGGTGTGTTGTTCGGCGCCGCCGCGCAGCGGCTTGAGGCTGGCCGTACCGCTCGCGACCTCGGTTTCGCCGAGGATCACGGCAAAGGCCGCGCCGCTGGCGTCCGCGCGCTTCATCTGCGACTTGAAGCTGCCGCCGCCGCAGTGCTGCACCACGGACAATCCGGCCTCGCGCAACTGGCGCGCGAGCTTCAGGGCGGCGATATCGGCGCCATCGCCCTGCTGGACGAGGTAGACATCCGGCGCCTTCGCTAGCGGCAGCAGGCCGCGCGCCTCGAGCAGCAGCAGGATGCGCTCGAGTCCCATGCCAAAACCGATGCCGCTGGCGGGCTTGCCGCCCAGCTGTTCGGTCAGTCCGTCGTAACGGCCACCGGCGCAGATGGTGCCCTGAGCGCCCAGTTCGGTGGTCACCCACTCGAACACCGAGTGGTTGTAGTAGTCGAGTCCGCGCACCAGGCGGTGATTCTCGACATAGGGGATGCCAACGGCTTCGAGCATTCGCTTCCAGCCCTCGTAATGCGCTCGCGAAGCCTCGCCCAGATAGTCGATCAACCGTGGCGCCGCCTCGCAGATTTCCTGCAGCGCCGGATTCTTGGTGTCGAGCACGCGCAGCGGATTGCTGTACAGGCGGCGCCGGCCGTCCTCGTCGAGCTTGTCGGCGTGCTGTTCGAGATAGGCGATCAGCGCTTCGCGGTGCGCGGCGCGCTCGGCCTTGTCGCCCAGCGTATTGATCTGCAGTTCGGCGCAATCGGCGATGCCGAGACGCCGCCACAAATCGGCGCCGAGCATGACAAGCTCCGCGTCGATATCGGGTCCGGCGAAGCCGAGGGCTTCGACACCCATCTGATGAAACTGCCGGTAACGGCCCTTTTGCGGGCGCTCGTGGCGGAACATCGGTCCCATGTACCACAGGCGCTGGGTCGCATTGTAAAGCAGGTTGTGCTCGACCACCGCGCGCAAGGTCCCTGCGGTGCCCTCCGGACGCAACGTCAGGCTGTCGCCGTTGAGCGTGTCGACGAAGGTGTACATTTCCTTCTCGACGATATCGGTCACTTCGCCGATCGAGCGTACGAAAAGACCGGTCTCCTCCACGATGGGAGTGCGGATGTTCTGGTAACCGTAATCGGCCAGGAGGCCGCGCAGCACCGACTCGAGGTATTCCCACCGGGAGGACTCTCCCGGCAGGACATCGTTCATGCCCCGGACGGCCTGGATTTTCTGTGCCATGTCAGTGAATTTCTTGTTGGTGGTGTGGTTATGCCTGGGTCGCGGAGCGCATCACAACGGCCGGATGGGAATCGTTCCCCGTCCGCCCTCGCGGCGTTTCGCGCCGCCGATTCCGTAACGCGTCGCCACGTAATTCTCCACGATCGCCTTGAATTCGTCGGCGATCGTCTCGCCCTTGAGCGTCACCGCCCGTTCGCCGTCCACGTAGACCGGCGCCACGGGCACCTCGCCCGTGCCCGGCAGCGAGATGCCGATATCCGCGAGCTTGGACTCGCCCGGTCCGTTGACCACGCAGCCCATGACCGCGACTTTCATGTCCTCGACGCCCGGGTATTGCAGGCGCCAGACCGGCATCGAATCGCGCAGGAAGGTCTGGATGCGGTCCGCCAGCTCCTGGAAGAAGGTGCTGGTGGTGCGCCCACAGCCCGGACAGGCGGTCACGAGCGGTGTGAAGGAGCGCAGCCCCATGGTCTGCAGGATCTCCTGGGCGACGACGACCTCGCGCGTGCGGGATTCGCCCGGCAGCGGGGTCAGCGAAATGCGGATGGTGTCGCCAATGCCCTCCTGCAGCAGCACGGACAGAGCCGCGGTCGAGGCGACGATGCCTTTGGATCCCATCCCCGCCTCGGTCAATCCAAGATGCAGCGGAAAATCGCAACGCCGTCCGAGTTCGCGGTACACGGCGATCAGATCCTGCACATGGCTGACCTTGCAGGACAGCAGGATGCTGTCGGGCGAAAGGCCCAGATCGATGGCCTTGTTCGCGCTGTCGAGCGCCGACACGATCAGCGCCTCGCGCATCACCGCGTCGGGCGGCAATGGCGCCGCGCGACGGTTGTTCTCGTCCATCAGGCGCACCGCGAGCGACTGGTCGAGACTGCCCCAGTTCACACCGATACGGACCGGTTTGTCATGCTCGACCGCCGCGCGGATCATGAAGGCGAACTTGTCGTCGCCCTTGGCGCCCTTGCCCACGTTGCCGGGATTGATGCGGTACTTGGCCAGGGCCCGCGCGCATTCCGGGTATTCCCGCAGCAGGCGGTCGCCATTGAAATGAAAATCGCCCACCAGAGGGACGTCGCAGCCCATGTCGTCGAGCCGGCGACGGATTTCGCCGACCCGGGCCGCCGCTTCCGGCGTATTGACCGTGATGCGGACGAGTTCGGAGCCCGCCCCGGCCAGTTCCGCGACCTGCGCCGCGGTGGCTTCGGCGTCCGCCGTATCGGTGTTGGTCATCGACTGCACCACGACGGGCGCCTCCGAGCCAACGGCAACATGCCCCACCCGTACCAGCCGGGTGGGGCGCCGCGCGAGGTTCACGCTATCCATGACACCTTTTACCTGAGTTCAATTTTGGCCGTCGTATTCCGGATCCGGTCCGAAAAGTCGACGGGCTGACCATTGTAATTGATCGTTACCTTGCCGGCATTGCCCAGCACCACGCGGAACGGAGCCTGGCCGCTCACCTCGCGGCTCTCTCCCGGCCTGACCGTGCTGTAGACGAGCCGCTTGCCGGTCGCGTCGGTGATGGACACCCACGCTTCCTCGCTGACGCTCACCGCCACCTTGCCGGCTTGCCCCGTGGAGGCGCTGGAACTGGCCTCAACACGGACGGCCGGCGCCGAAGCGGCGGGCCTGGCCGCGACCGCCGCGCTGGCGACGGTCGGGGCGCTCGCGGCGACATGCTCGGCGGGCGGGACGAGCGCCGGCGCGCTGGCGATGGCCGGCTGCGAGGCCTCGGAGAACGACGCCGACGCGGCCGGTTCGGAAGCCGCGCTCATCGGCACGGACGCTTCCTGTTGCGTTTCGTGGCTTTCCGTGCCGGAATAGATCCAGTAGACCACGGCCGCCGTGACGGCGCCGACCAGCAGCATCACCATCCAGGGGGCCGACTTGCCGTCACCGCGCACGACTTCGGCATCGGACTCGTGATGGCGCTCCTCGCGGGACAGATTGGCCACCTCGGTGGCCGCCGAAGGAAAATGTCCGTCCAGGGCCGTCATCAGCGGCGCCGGGTCGATCTCCAGGAATCGCGCGTAGTTGCGGACAAACCCCCTGACGAATGTCGCCCCCGGCAAGGCGTCGAAGTTGTCGTTCTCGATGGCGTCAAGCTGCCGCATCGACAGTTTCAGGCGTTCTGCCACTTCGCCCAGGCTCAGTCCCGCCGCTTCGCGGGCCGCCCTCAGGGCGCTACCGACACTCACCGCGGAGGTCTGAACGTTTTGTTCGGATTGTTGTTCCATCCTCAGGTTCCACTCAACAGCTGTTGGGTTTGTCTGGAGTCCGGATAGCGTCCCTTGAGCCGGGCCGCCAGCGCTTCCTCCCGGACGCGATTGCCGTTCAACCGGGCGAGCCGGATCCCCACCATGAGATCCTCCGGACCCAAAGCATCCGGATTGCCGGCCAGCCGGTCAAAGTAAAAAGATGCCAGTTTGACGTGACCGAGCGCCAGATGCAAGGCGGCGAGCGCCTTGAGCGCCGGCGGATAGTCTGGCCGGGCGGACAGGGCGGCCAGCAGATCCTCGTTGGCCTCGTCCTTGCGATCGAGCGCCAGATGACAGCGCGCCATGTTCACCCAGGCCAGCGCCGGTGTCTCGTAGAGCGGATTGGCGATGGCCCGGCGAAAATAGGCCAGCGACTCGGCGGCCTTGCCATGATCGCACAGAAAACTGCCGTAATTGTTGTTTCCGGCCGGATTGTCCGGCTCGATGGACAACGCCTTGCGGTAATCCGCGTCGGCTTCGCGCTCCATGCGAAGCCCGGAGTGGACCCAGGCCCGCGACAGCCAGCCTTCGGCGTACCCCGGCGCGATGCGGATCGCCTCGTTCGCCGCATCCAGCGCGAACCGGTAACTGCCGGCCCGGGCGTATTCGACGGCGAGCTGCGCGCGGATCTTCGCCAGATCGGGCACGGAATCGGCGGCAAATGCGTCAAGCGCGAAGGCCGCGAGGCACCCGCCGATCCACATTTGCCATCGTTTCATGCTTTTCCGTCCTCCGCGATCCTGATCCATTTTTCCTGACGCCGCGTCTTGTCCTGCACTTGTCCGGCAAGCTGTCCGCAGGCGGCGTCGATGTCGTCGCCGCGCGTCTTGCGCACCGTCACGATCAGCCCCGCTTCCTGCAGGATTTCCCTGAAAATCCGGATCGCATTGTTGCTCGACCGCCCGTAACCCGAGTTCGGGAACGGATTGAACGGAATCAGGTTGAATTTGCACGGCACGTCGCGCACCAGCTCGACAAGCTGTCTCGCATGTTCCGGTCTGTCGTTCACACCGTCAAGCATCACGTATTCGAACGTGACAAAATCCCGCGGCGCCTTGACAAGGTAACGCTGACAGGCCGCCATCAGTTCCCTGAGCGGGTATTTCTTGTTGATCGGCACGATTTCGTCGCGGATCGCATCGTTGGGCGCGTGAAGGCTGACGGCCAGCGCCACCGGACAGGATTCGCGAAGCCGGTCCATCTGCGGCACCAGGCCGGACGTGGAAAGGGTAACACGGCGGCGAGACAAACCGTAGCCGTGGTCGTCCAGCATGATCTGCATCGCCGACACCACGTTGTCGAAGTTGGCCAAGGGCTCGCCCATGCCCATCATCACCACATTGGACACCACCCGTTCGTTTTTCGGAGTGACGCCCATCGCCTTGTTCGCCCACCACAGCTGGCCGATGATTTCGGCGGTGGAAAGATTGCGGTTGAAGCCCTGGCGCCCGGTCGAACAGAACGTGCATTCAAGGGCGCACCCCACCTGGGATGACACGCACAAGGTTCCGCGGTCGTCCTCGGGAATGAACACGGTTTCGACACCGTTGCCCGTCCCGACGTCGAGCAGCCACTTGCGGGTGCCATCCGATGCCTGCTGCTGGGTAATCAACGAGGGCACCCGGACCTCGGCCGACTCTTCGAGCTTCGCGCGCAGGCTCTTGGCGATATCCGTCATCGCGGCGAAGTCGCTCTCGCCCATCTGGTGCATCCAGCGCATGATCTGGCGGGCACGGAACGGCTTTTCGCCCATGCGGGAGAAATGGTCGGTCAGCGCGTCGAGATTGAAGTCGAGCAGATTGGTCTTCATGGGGAAGGGAACCTCGTCGGGCCGCCGCCCCTCCCGCATGGAAGGCGCGGCGGCGCGTAAAACTGGATCAGCGAGCGCAGACTTCGGAAGCGGCGAAGAAGTAGGCCACTTCGATGGCGGCGTTTTCGGCGCTGTCGGAACCGTGCACGGCGTTGGCGTCGATCGAGTCGGCGAAATCGGCGCGGATGGTGCCGGCATCAGCCTTCTTCGGGTCGGTCGCGCCCATCAGCTCGCGGTTCTTGGCGACGGCACCCTCGCCTTCCAGCACCTGGATCATCACCGGGCCGGAAACCATGAAGTCGACCAGATCCTTGAAGAAAGGACGCTCCTTGTGAACGGCGTAGAAGCCCTCGGCTTCGGCGCGGGACAGCTGCTTCATCTTGGCCGCGACGATCTTCAGACCGGCGGATTCGAAGCGGTCATAGATCTTGCCAATGACATTTTTACCAACAGCGTCCGGTTTAACGATGGACAGGGTGCGTTCAATTGCCATATAAATCTCCCATTTAACAATGATGATAGCGTGACGGCTCCAGGGAGTCCGCCCGCGTCTACCCAATTTTGCGGAACCGGGTATTTTACCAGCCTTTAGCAAGGTAATGTTGCACTAATTCCATGGCGATGAAAGAAAACCCGAATTCGGCGCCCGACGAGCGCCTCGATGACGACACCGACTCCAGCACGCGCATCAAGACCCGGCTCGCCATCGCGGCCGGTCTGGCCGTGGTCGCGCTGGCGGCGATCCCGTTGATCGACAGTGTCGGCAACAAGAAAAGCGAACCGGCTCCCGCCGCGGATCCCAGCAGCGGCCGGATCGCGGCCATCGCGCCGCCGCCCCAGGCCCAGCAGCCGGCCAGCGCCGCGGCCGCGCAACCGGCGCCGGCCGAAGCGAGCGTCCCGGCCGGCGCACCGCGCGGACCGGATGTCGCCAGCACTCCGGGCATGCAAGTCACGCCGGGCGTCAAGCTGCCGGCGACACTCCCCGCCCAGACCCCGGCCCCCCAGACCTCGCCCACTACCCGCCACGAGGCGCCGCCGCCCCGCCCAGCCGCGCCACCCTCGCTCGCGCACCCGCAAGTGGCCGCCGTGCCTCCCGCGGCCCGCACCGCGCAGGCCGACCTTGTGCCGCAACCGGCTCCACTCGCCGCCCGTGCCGAACCGGCCCCGGCAACGCAGGCGCGGGCAAAGCCGGCGGGCTCATCGCTCGGCTACAACGTGCAGCTCGGCCTGTTCAGCAGTCTTGGCAACGCCCAGAAAATGATCGAGGAACTCAAGGCCAAGGGCATCGAGGTGCATACCGAGACACGGCTGCACGTCGGGCCGTTCCGCTCCCGCGCCGAAGCGGAGGAAACCCAGGCCAAACTGCGCGCGCTCGGCTACACCCCGCTGCTTGTCCCCGCCGGCGGATAAACCGACCCACCCACCCCGTCCGGCCACCCTTCCACGGGTGGTCCAGCCTCACCCGCGCCGCCCGGACACTTCGCAACCCGTTGAAAACACATCCATCTGATCCATGTCAAACAATTAATGACATAAGACAAATTGACTGACCTATTCAACGTCAAAGTACTTGACTATAAAGTCGCATTTACGAAAATTACCTTCGCTTTAAAGATTCCATTATGACAGTGAAATGCCTACAATGCGCGGCATGCCTGCTGAGGGCGGAACAGCTACCCGCCACACCATGCACATGGTCAATAAGGGTCTGCCCCGAGTCTCGCAAGGGTCCCGGGTCTCCAGTCTCCAAAGAGATACAGGATTGCATCTGTCTCAGGCATTTGCCCGCGCTAAGCGGGCATACTTTCTGACGCCCGGTATCGCCGATATCGGGCGTTTTGACTTTCCCGCCGTGTAAGGATAATGTCATTGGACCAGCCTCACCGACATTCAGGAGTCCTTACATGTCAAAGACAGCCCTACTCGTCATCGACGTTCAGCAAGCCTGCATGGACGGCCCGCCGGCCAGCGCTCGCGCCGCACAGGTTCTGGCCACGCTCAACCGCGTCATCGCCAAGGCCCGCAAGCGCGGCATGCCGGTGATCTTCATCCAGCACAACGGCCCCAAGGGCTCCCCGCTCGAACCCGGACAGGATGGCTGGAAGCTGCATTCGGCCCTGGAGCGGCACGAAAGCGATGCGGTGATCCGCAAATCCTTCAGCGACTGTTTTCATGCCACGACGCTCGCCGCCACGCTCTCGCGCCTGGGCGCCGAAGCGTTGTGGATCACCGGTTACGCCACTGATTTTTGCGTGGCGAGCACGGTCAACGGCGCGGCCTTCCGCGGTTTTCCAGTGACGGTGATCGCCGATGCCCACACCACCAAGGATCGCCCTCATGCGAAGGGCGAGACCCTGATCGACCATTACAATTGGGTCTGGTCGAACCTTGGCGCGCCGGCGCCGATACGCGTCGTTCCCTGCGACGAGCTGCCCTGAGTCCGGCCCGGCTAGCCAGAAACGGGGGGGTTCGCTACAATTGGCCACGTCCAGGTGCCCGATCCGAAAAGAACGGGTTGAACGGGAAACAGGTGAAAAGCCTGTGCTGCCCCTGCAACGGTAAGCAAGCGCGGATTCTCCGGATTCGCCACTGCGGGATACCCTCCCGCGGGAAGGCGGAGAATCAAATTCTTGCAAGTCCGGATACCGGCCTCGGACGGTCGCGCCACGGCGCGGCCATGACGACGCGCGGCAGGGTGCACGGGCTCGGGTGAGATCCAGCGAGCCCTGCCCTGTTTCCGTCCGGCCGTTTTCCCTGCCTCCATTACGATGAATGATTGCTGCGCAGAGGGCGCAGCCATGGAGACCAGGATGTCCGACCGCTCTTTCCCCGCCTTACCGTTCGCCCTTGCCCTGCCCGCCGCCTGCGTGGCGATGACGGCGGGCGCCGCCGACGCCCCCCTGTTGCCCGATGTCGTGGTGACGGCCTCGCGCATCGCCCAGCCCCTGCGTGAAGTGATCGGCGATGTCAGCGTGATCACCCGCGACGACATCGAGCGCCACCCCGGCCAGAATCTCGCGGATGTGCTGACCACCGCACCCGGCGTGCAGATTTCCCGCAACGGCGGCGCCGGCCAGTCCTCCACCTTGTGGATCCGCGGCTCCGACAAGAATGTTGTGCTGGTGGACGGCGTGCGCGTCGATTCCGCCACGCTCGGCTTAACCGCCATCGAGAACTTCCCGGCCGACCAGATCGAACGCATCGAAATCCTCCGCGGCGCGGCCGCCAGCCTGTACGGCTCGGACGCGATGGGCGGCGTGGTGCAGATTTTCACGCGCAAGGGCGGCGAGGATCTGCGCGCGTCGGTGCAGGCCGGCGCCGGCAATCACGGCAACGCGGCCGTCCAGGCCAACGTATCGGGCAGTGTCGGCGCCAGCCGCTTCGCGCTGGGCGTGGCCCACTCGCGCACCGACGGCGTGTCGGCCGTGGCCAATCCGGATAATGTCCGCTACAACCCCGACAAGGACGGCAACCGCAACACCAGTCTCAGCCTGTCGGCCAGCCACGACCTGTCGGCCGCCACCTCGTTCGGCGCCACCATTCTCTATGCGCGCAATGTCACGCACTACGACTCATATACCGGCTACCCCCCGGCGGGGCAGGGCTACGACTACCGCAACGAGAAACTCAACGGGGCGACGTCGGCATGGCTCGCCCACACCTTCAGCGATGTCTGGAAAACCCGCCTGCAGCTGGCCAGCTCCGTTGACAGCAACGATACGTTCGACCCGCTGTCCCCAACCAATTTCAGCGACAGCAAGTCATCCATCACCACACGTAACCGCCAGGCGACCTGGCAGAACGATATCGTGCTCAGCGGCGGCGGCAAGGCCACCGTGGCGCTCGAGTCGCTGGAGCAGCGCGTGTCGGGCAGCACCGATTACACCATCAAGAAACGCACCAACAACAGCCTGACGGGCAACTATCTGACCCGCTTTGGCGACCTGCGACTCGAAGCGGGCGCGCGACATGACCGCAACTCGCAGTTCGGCAGCTACAACACCGGGCGCGTCGGCGCGAGCTACGACTTCCTGGACGCCTGGCAGGTCGGCGTCTCCACCGGCAACAGTTTCCGGGCCCCGACCTTCAATGACCTTTACTGGCCCAACTCCGGAAACCCGTCGCTAAAACCCGAGAAAGGTTTCAGCAAGGAAATGTTCCTCGCCTACCGCGGCAACGCCCTCCAGGGCCGCGTGACCGTTTACGAAAACCTGGTGCGCGACCTGATCCAGTGGGCGGAAGTCAGCCAGTACGTCTGGAAACCGATGAATGTCGACAAAGCCTCCCTGCGCGGCATCACGGCCAATGCCGAATGGTCGCATGGCAAGCTGACCCTCGGCGGCCAGGCTGACTGGCTGCGCGCGCGGGATGACTCCAACGGCGCGACACGCGACAAGCGCCTGCCACGCCGCGCCGACCGGACCGCGAGCCTGTACGCGGCCTACAAGGCGGACAATTGGCAGGTGCGTGGCGAGTGGCAGGCGGTCGGCCGCCGCTTCGACGACGCGGCCAACAATGATCCCCTGGGCGGCTACGCGGTGGCGAACCTGTCCGCCAGTTGGTCGGTGACGCGCGACGTGACCCTGCTCGCCACCCTCGACAACCTGTTCAACCGCAAGTACCAATCGGTCAAGGACTACGGCGTCATGGGCCGCAACGGCATGCTCAGCGTGCGCTGGACACTGAAGTAATGGTCGAGCTGATCCTCGGCGGGGCGCGCAGCGGCAAAAGCCGCTACGCGCTCGGGCAGGCGCTGAACCACGCGGGGCCGGTGGCGTGGATCGCCACCGCCGAGGCCCATGACGCGGAAATGCGCGAACGCATCCGGCTGCATCGGGCCGAACGGCCCGCCCGCTGGCGCACGCTCGAGAGCCCGCTGGCGCTCTCGCAGGCGCTGGATGCGGCGGGTGATACGTTCACGGTCATCGACTGCCTGACCCTGTGGGTATCCAACTGGTTGTGCACGGACGACGGGCCGGGCTGGCTCGCCGAACGCGACGCTTTTCTTGCCCGGCTCGCCGCGCGCCGCGCGCCGTTGCTTCTTGTCAGCAACGAAGTCGGTTTCGGCATCGTGCCGGACAACGCGCTGGCACGGCATTTTCGCGACGAGGCGGGTTTTTTGCATCAGGCGGTCGCCGCCGTCGCCCCGCGCGTCACCCTGGTGGTGGCGGGCATCCCGATGACCGTCAAATCCCCTCCCGAAGGACACAGGCAATGACAAACACATGGTGGCAGGACAGCATTCCCGCTCTGGATGAAACCGCCCGCAACGCGGCGCTCACGCGTCAGACCGTTCTGACCAAACCCGCCGGCTCGCTCGGCCGCCTGGAAACCCTGGCGGTGAAACTGGCCGCCATGCAAGGCCGCGCCGAACCCGACCTCGCCCACCCGTGGATTTCCGTGTTCGCCGCCGACCATGGCATCGCGGCGGCCGGCGTCTCCGCCTATCCGCGCGAAGTCACCTTGCAGATGGTGGCCAACTTCGCCGCGGGCGGCGCCGCCATTTGCGTGCTGGCACGGCACATCGGCGCCCGTTTCGAGGTGATCGATGTCGGCGTCGCCGGCGACACCTCGGCCTGGCCCGACGTGGTGCAGGCCAAGACGGTGAACGGCACGGCGAGTTTTCTGGAAGAGCCGGCCATGTCGGAAGCCACGGTCGACAGCGCCCTGGCCGCCGGCCGCGAAGCCGTGGCCCGCGCCGTCGCCGCCGGCGCGGACTGTTTCATCGCCGGGGAGATGGGCATCGGCAACACCACCAGCGCCACGGCGCTGGCCTGCCTGTGGCTGGAGCGCGATCCCGAGGCGATGACAGGCGCCGGCACCGGCCTTGACGACGCCGGTATCCGCCGCAAGGCCGGTGTCGTGCGCAATGCGCTGGCCCTGCACCGGACAATGTCGGCCGACCCGAAAAGCGCGCTCGCGCGGCTGGGCGGCGCCGAAATCGCCGCCATGGCCGGCGCCTACGTCGCGGCCGCGCAGGCCCGCCTGCCGGTCATCGTCGACGGCTATATCAGTTCGGTCGCGGCGTTGGCCGCCACGCGGCTCAATCCGGGAGCCGCCGCCTGGTTCCTGTTCGGCCACGAATCCGCCGAAAAGGCCCACCGCGACGTGCTGGCGGCCCTCGGCGGGCAACCCGTCCTGGCGCTCGGCCTGCGCCTGGGAGAAGGCAGCGGCGCGGCCGCCGCCTTCCCGGTCATCCAGGCCGCCTGCCGCCTGCACTCCCGCATGGCCACCTTCGCCGAAGCGGGCGTCAGCGACCGCGAGGCCTGAGCGTCATGCCGTCCGCCATCCTGTCGCCCGGACTCTCCGCCCTGGCTCTGGGCTTCACGCTGGAGCTGGCGGTCGGGGAACCGAAACACTGGCATCCGCTGGTCGCGTTCGGCACGCTGGCAAGCTGGCTGGAGGTCCGTCTGAACCTGGGCCGCTCGCGCTTCACGCGCGGCCTGGCCGCCGTGTGCCTGCTGCTGGTTCCCGCGCTGCTGGCTTTCGCGCTCGCGCGCCATTACGCGGGCTGGGTGGCGGACGGCATCGCCCTGTGGTTCGCCCTTGGCGCGAAAAGCCTCTACCAGCACATCGAGGCCATCCGCGCGCCCCTGATGGCGGGCCGGCTCGATGAGGCGCGCGCGGCGGTCGGCCGCATCGTCAGCCGCGACACCAGCGCGCTCGACGAAACCGGCGTGTGCCGCGCCACGCTCGAATCCCTTCTGGAAAACGGCTCCGACGCCGTGGCCGCCACGCTGTTCTGGTTCGCGCTGGCGGGCGGTTACGGCGTCATACTGCATCGCCTCGTCAACACGCTGGACGCCATGTGGGGCTACCGCACCGCGCGTTTCGAACGGTTCGGCAAGGCCGCCGCGCGCCTTGACGATTTGCTGAATTGTTTGCCGGCCAGGCTGACCGCGCTGGCCTATGCGCTGTGCGGCGACACGCGCCGGGCCGTCGCGGCCTGGCGGCATCAGGCGTCCGGCTGGGAAAGCCCCAATGCCGGACCGGTGATGGCCAGCGGGGCCGGCGCGCTGGGAGTACGACTGGGCGGCGCGGCCTGCTACCACGGACAGCGGGAAATCCGCCCGGCGCTTGGCATGGGACGCCCGCCCGTGACGGGCGACATCGCCAGGGGACTCGCGCTCACCGCGCGCGCGGGCGTCCTCCTGGCCGCGCTGCTGACCGCTCTGGAGGTCGCGCGATGGATATCGTGAGCACCCCGCCGCACCATGGCGGCGACCTTGAACGCGCCATGGCGCGCTACGGCGGCGAGGCGCGGGACTGGATCGACCTGTCCTCCGGCATCGCCCCCGCCCCCTATCCGCTGCCCCCGGTGCCCCCTCGTGTCTGGCAACGGCTGCCGGACGGCGATCAGGCACTCCTCGACGCCGCAAGACGGTATTATGACTGCGACACCCTGCTGGCCACGGCCGGCAGCCAGGCCGCGATCGCGCTCTTGCCGCGGCTGTGGCCTTCCTCGCGTGTCGGAGTGCTGGCACCCTCCTACGCGGAGCATGCCTGGCAGTGGTTGCGGCAAGGACACGCGATCGTCGCGCTGTCCGGCGAAACCGATATAGAAAGGCATCTGGACACGCTCGATGTGCTGGTGCTGGTCAATCCGAACAATCCCGATTGCCGCCGCTGGCCCCGCGCGCGCCTGCTCGACTGGCACCGGCGCCTGGCGGCGCGGCGCGCGACGCTGATCGTCGACGAAGCCTTCGCGGACGCCGACAACGGGGAAAGCCTGCTGCCTTGCATGCCGCGCGACGGATTGATCGTCCTGCGCTCGGTCGGCAAGTTTTTCGGGTTGGCGGGCGTGCGGCTGGGGTTCGTCGCCGCCGCCCCGGCCCTGCTGCAGCGCATGGAGCGGGAGTTCGGTCCCTGGAGTGTCGGCGGACCCGCGCAATGGGCCGCGACGCTGGCGCTGGGCGATACGGAATGGCAGACGCGGCAGCGGAACACCCTCGCGGACGCCTCGCGGCGTCTCGCCCGCGACCTTTCGGACGCGGGACTCGCGCCGGCCGGATGCCACCCCCTGATGCACTGGTGCCCGGCCGGCGACGCGCGGGGCTGGCACGAGGCACTGGCCGGGGAGCGCATCTGGACCCGGCTATTCGGCGAACCGGCCGGTCTGCGCTTCGGCCCCCTTCCCGCGACACTTCACGATGAATTTGCCCGGCGCCTCGCGCGCGCCGCGAAGGAGATGACCCCATGAATCAGGATGACGGCCGCAACCTGCGCCACAAGGCGCGCATGGAACGCAAAAAAGCGCTGATCGACGCCAAAATCGCCGAAGCGGACACCGACACCGGCATCCTGCTGGTGCTCACCGGCAACGGCAAGGGCAAATCCTCATCGGCCTTCGGCATGGTCGCCCGGGCGCTGGGGCATGGCATGAAGGTCGGCGTGGTGCAATTCATCAAGAGCCGCACCGATACAGGGGAGGAAGGGTTCTTCTCCCGGTTGCCCGGCGTCGAGTGGCATGTCATGGGCGATGGTTTCACCTGGGACACCCAGAACCGGGAGCAGGACATCGCCACGGCCAACGCGGCCTGGGAAACCGCCAGCCGCATGCTCGCCGATCCGTCCTTCGATCTGGTCGTGCTCGACGAAATGACCTATGTGATGAAATACGGCTACGTCCAGGCGCGGCGCATTCTCGACGATCTGCTGGCCCGCCCCGAGATGCAGCATGTGGTGGTCACCGGACGGGGCGCTCCGCCGGAGCTTCTGGACATCGCCGATACGGTGACCGACATGCAACCGGTGAAACACGCCTTCCACAGCGGTGTGCGCGCGCAGAAAGGCGTGGAGTGGTGAGCGACGACGCCCGCTGCCGGGCGCTGATGATCGCCTCTCCCGCCTCCGGCAGCGGCAAAACCACGGTGACCGCGGCGCTGGCCCGTCTGTACCGGCAGGCCGGCCGGCGGGTCAAGGTGTTCAAGTGCGGAGCGGATTTTCTGGATCCCGCGTGGCTCGCGCTGGCCAGCGGCCAGCCGGCGGACAACCTCGATTTGTGGCTGACGGGCGAGGACTACTGCCGTCATGCCCTGCACCGCGCCGCGCGCGACAATGACGTCGTTCTCGTCGAAGCCGCGATGGGGCTGTTCGACGGTGCGCCCAGCGCCGCGGATCTCGCGGTCCGCTTCGACCTCCCGGTCGCCCTGGTGATCGACGCCTCGGCCATGGCCCAGACCTTCGGCGCGCTGGTGCTGGGCCTGGCGGCCTACCGGCCACCGCTCAGGATCGCCGGCGCGATCGCCAACAAGGTGGCTGGCCCGGGACACGCCGCCATGCTGCGCGAAAGCCTCGACCCCGCCCTGCCCTTCGCGGCCATCGTGCGTGGCGAAGGACTCGCGGAGCGCCATCTGGGTCTTGTCGAACCACGGCGGACAACCGGGGATGACGCGCGCTTGCTGGCCGTCGCCGATGCCCTCCACGCCCAACAGGTGGGGGACTGGGCGCCGGAACGGCGCTTCCGGCCGCAGGCGCTTCCCCCGGTGCCGCGCCTGCTCGAGGGCCGGCGCATCGCCGTAGCCATGGACGAGGCCTTCTCGTTCGTCTACCCCGCCAACCTCGCCTGCCTGGAGGCGCTGGGCGCGCGTATCGAAACCTTTTCCCCGCTCGCGCACCAGCCGTTGCCCGAAGCCGACGCGCTCTGGCTGCCCGGCGGCTACCCGGAGGCCCATGCCGCGCGGCTCGCCGCCCATCCGGACATGGCGCGCGACCTGCGCCGCGGACTTGATGCCGGCAAGCCGGTGTACGCCGAGTGCGGCGGCATGCTCGCCCTGTGTGAAACGCTCGCCGACCTCGAGGGGTGTCGCCACGCCCTTTGGGGGCTCTTCCCCGCGCATGCCAAGATGGGGCGCACCCTCGCCGCCATCGGTCCGCAAAGTGTCGACCTGGGGCATGGCCCGCTGCGTTGCCATACTTTCCATTATTCGCGCCTCACGACCTCCCTGCCTCCTTTCGCGCACGCCACGCCGGCGGGACGCGAAGGAACCGGCGAGGCCGTGTGGCGCCAGGGCGGCCTGACCGCCAGCTACCTGCATGCGTGGTTCGCCGGCAATCCGGTCGCCACCGCCGCCCTTTTCGGAGCCCGTCCATGATGTTTCGCCCGCTTTGCCTCGCCCTGATGCTGCTCGCCGCCCCCCGGTCCTTCGCCGACGTGTCGGTGCGTGACGACCGGGGCAAGACCGTCAGTCTCAAGGCGCCGGCCCGGCGCATCATCAGCCTCGCGCCGCATCTGACCGAAGACGTGTTCGCGATCGGCGCCGGGCGCTATCTCGTCGGCGCGGTGGACTACAGCGACTACCCGGCCGAGGCCCGGCGCATTCCGCGCGTCGGCGGTTACAACGGTTTCGATCTGGAGCGCATCCGCGCGCTGCGCCCGGATCTGATCGTGGCCTGGCAAAGCGGCAACCCGCCGCATCAGCTCGAACGCATCGAAGCGCTGGGCATCCCGGTGTTTTACGACGCCTCAAGAACCCTGGCCGATATCCCGACGGTGCTGGACCGGCTCGGCACGCTGACCGGAGACACCCGCGGCGCGTCGCGGGCGGCCGGACAATTTCGCGAGCGTCTGGCGACACTGGCCCGGACCCATGCAGGCCAGCGGCCGGTGCGAGTGTTCTACCAGGTCTGGGACCGCCCGCTGATGACCGTCAACCGCGAACAGATCATTTCCGACGCGATGCGCCAGTGCGCGGCGGTCAATGTGTTCGGCGCCCTGCCGTCGCTCGTGCCGACCATCGACGATGAGGCCGTGCTCAAGGCCAATCCGGAACTGATCGTCACCAGCCATGGGCCCGGCGCGCAAAGCGTTTGGCTCGGCCACTGGAAACGCTTCCCGGGCATCACCGCGGTGGCGCGCGGCCAACTCGCGCATTTGCCGCCCGATCTGCTCAGCCGGCTGGGCCCGCGCATGATCGACGGGGCGGAAGCGCTCTGCGCGGCCGTTGACAAGGCGCGGGCGGCGCGATGACACAACGCGCTCCCCTGTCCGCCACGCGGCTTGCCGCCCTGCTCGCGCTCTTGTGCCTGGCGGCGCTCCTGGCCATCACGGCCAGCCTGTCGCTGGGCAGCTCCTCCCTGCGCCCCTGGCAATGGTGGGACAGCGGCCCCGAGGCGGACCTCGCCCGCGACGTGGTGATCGAGCTGCGTCTGCCGCGCACCCTCGCGGCGCTGGCGGTGGGCGGGCTGCTCGCGCTGGCGGGCAACCTGCAGCAGATCCTGCTGCGCAACCCGCTCGCCGACCCTTACGTGCTCGGCACCTCCGGCGGCGCCTGCGTGGGCGCCCTGCTGGCGATCTTCGCCGGCGCCGGAACCGCGCTGATCAACCTGAGCGCCGGCGCCGGCGCCATGGCCAGCATCCTCGCGGTGTTCATGCTGGCGGGAACCGGCGCCGTCATGGACCGCGCGCGGCTGTTGCTCACCGGTGTCGCGCTCGCCTCGTTCTGCGGCGCGATGTCCTCCTTGCTGCTGAGTCTCGCGCCGGACGGTCTGTTGCGCGGCATGGTGTTCTGGCTGCTCGGCGATCTGGCCAGCGCGCGCTGGGAGTGGTCGCTGCCGGCGCTGGGCGGGCTTGTCGCCTTGCTGTGGCCGTTCGCGCGGGACCTGAATCTGCTGGCCCTCGGCACACAGCCGGCCCACGCGCTGGGCGCCCGCATCCGGCCCCTGCAGTGGCTGATGTATTTCGCCGCCGCCATGGCCACCGCGCTGGCCGTCACCACGGCCGGCATGATCGGCTTTGTCGGGCTGATCGTTCCGCATGCCTTGCGCCTGACCCTCGGACAGGACCAGCGCCTGCTGCTGCCGGCCTCGGCGCTTGCCGGCGGCACCTTGCTGCTGTGCGCCGACATTCTCAGCCGGCTGGTGATGGCTCCGCAGCAATTGCCGGTCGGCGTGATCACGGCGATTGCCGGCGCGCCGGCCTTCATTTGGCTGCTGCGCAGCAAGAGGAAACCGTCATGAGTCTGCTGACCGCCCGCGATCTGACCCTTGCGCAAGGCGAACGCCTGCTGTGCCGCCGGCTGAACCTGACCGTGCGGCCGGGCGAGGCATGGCTGGTGCTTGGCGAAAACGGAGCGGGCAAAAGCACCTTGCTCGCCGCCCTCGCGGGCTGGCATGCCGCGAGCCACGGCGAAGTCCTGCTCGATGGCGCGCCGATCGAGACGGTGCCGGCCCGACGGCGCGCGCGCCGGCTCGGCTGGATGACCCAGCACGACGACTCGCCGTTTCCCGTGTCCGTCCTGGAAAAGCTGCTCACCGGCGTGCATCCCAGACGGCGGCGCTGGGAGTGGGAAAGCGCCGAGGATCTCGCCCTGGCGCGCCGGCTGATCGAAGCGATGGACCTGGGCGGGCTGGAGGGACGCGATATCGCCGCGTTGTCCGGCGGCGAGCGCCGCCGCGTTTCGCTGGCCACGCTGTTCATGCAGGACACCCCGCTGATGCTGCTCGACGAACCATTGTCCCAGCTGGATCTGCGCCATCAGCAGCAGATGCTCGCGCTGTTCGCCAGGGAACGCGCCGCCGGCCGCGGTCTGGTGGTGGTCGGCCACGACCCCAACCATGCGTCGGCCTTCGCCAGCCACGTGTTATTGATGGCGGGAGACGGCGAGTGGCAGGCCGGTCCGCGCGACAGCGTGCTGACCGCGAAGGCCCTGTCCGCTCTGTACCGTCATCCGGTCCGGGAATGGACGGACGGCGCGGAGCGCTGGTTCGTGCCCGAGGCGGCGCCATGGAGGTGATCCTGGTGCGTCATCCTCGCGCCCTGAACGCGGCCGGCCGCTGTTACGGACGCCTTGACCTGATCGCCGATCCCGCCGCGCTCGCCGAATCGGCGGCACGCCTCGCCGCGTTGCGCGGCCTGCCCGTGCTGACAAGCCCGGCGCGCCGCTGCCGGGCGCTGGCCGCGCGCCTCGCGCCGGCGCCGCGCGTCCTGCCCGAACTCGCGGAACTGGATTTCGGCCGCTGGGAAGGCCTGCCCTGGGACGCCATCGCGCGCGACGAGCTCGACGCCTGGGCCGCGGATCCCTGGCGCTACGCGCCCGGCGGCGGGGAATCCCCTCTCGCGCTGCTCGCGCGCTGGCGCGCCGCGGCACGACGCCTATCCCGCATCGCGGCGCCGCGCATTGTCGTGGTGACGCATGCGGGCATCATCCGCGCGGCGCTTCACGAGGCCGGACTCATCGACGCGGACGCCTTCCTGTCCCTGGCGGTCGAACATGATTTTCCTTATCGAGTGGAACGGTAAATGCCCACACTGATGATCCAGGGCTGCACCTCGGACGCCGGCAAAAGCACGATCGCAGCCGCGCTGTGCCGCCTCCTCGCGCGCCGCGGCCTGAGCGTGGCGCCCTTCAAACCGCAAAACATGGCGCTCAACAGCGCGGTGACCGCCGACGGCGGCGAAATCGGCCGGGCCCAGGCGGTCCAGGCGGCGGCCTGCCGCATCGCGCCGCATACCGACCACAACCCGGTTCTGCTCAAGCCGGCCTCCGACTGCACCGCCCAGGTCATCATCCAGGGCCAGCCGATCGGACACCTGAACGCCCTGGATTACCACGCCTACAAGCGCCGGGCCAAAACCGCGGTGTTCGACTCCTGGCGGCGCCTCGCCGGCAGCTACCGGCATGTCGTGGTGGAAGGCGCCGGCAGTCCGGCCGAAGTGAACCTGCGCGACAACGATATCGCCAACATGGGCTTCGCCGAAGAGGCCGACTGTCCGGTCTGGCTGGTGGCGGACATCGACCGGGGCGGCGTCTTCGCGCACCTGACCGGCACCCTCGCCTGCCTGAGCGCCAGCGAGCAGGCGCGCGTGAAGGGCTTCATCATCAACCGCTTCCGCGGCGACATCGCCCTATTGCGAAGCGGCATCGACTGGCTGGAAGACAAAACCGGCAAACCGGTGCTCGCCGTGCTGCCCTACCTGCACGGACTCGACCTCGCCGCCGAGGACGCCTTGCCGCAGACCCGCGGGCACGGAGAAGGATTCCGCATCGTGGTGCCGGCCTTGCCGCGCATTTCCAATCACACCGATTTCGATCCCTTGCGGCGGCTCGATCGCGTGGATTTTCGTTTCGTGGGACCGGGCGAAGCGCCTCCCGCCGCCGACCTGATCATTCTGCCGGGCAGCAAGAACACGCGCGCCGACCTTGACTGGCTGCGCGAGCGGGGCTGGGCGGACGCGATCGCGCGCCACTTGCGCTACGGCGGCAAGGTCATCGGCATCTGCGGCGGCTACCAGATGCTGGGCGAGCGCATCGAGGATCCGGACGGACAGGAAGGCGCTCCGGGCGCCAGCGACGGGCTGGGTTACCTGCCCGTGAGCACGCGCCTCGCGCCGGCCAAGACCCTCATCAATGTCACCGGACGCCTGACGCTCGGCGGCCGGGAAGCCCGGCTTGCCGGCTACGAGATCCACCACGGCGTCAGCCTGGCCCGGGGCGGACATCCCGTGCGGCTCGACGACGGGCGGTCCGACGGAGCGGTCAGCGATGACGGACAGGTGTTCGGTTGTTACCTGCATGGGCTCTTCGACACGCCCGATGCGCTCGATCTGGTGCTCGACTGGGCCGGCTGCGCGGCCCGTAGCCCGGTATCCGGCGCGGACGCGCTGGAGGCCGCGATCGATCGTCTGGCCGACGCGCTCGACACCGCCCTCGACTGGGAAACCGCCCGGCGCGCCGGTTTGTGCCTCGACTAAGGAAACCTCATGACGCGCCTGATTCTCGCCATCCAGTTCCTGACCCGCTTGCCGACTCCGCAATTGAAGGAATTCAAGGACGAGTGGCTTGCCGAAGCGGCTCGCTGGTTCGCCCCGGTCGGCCTTTTGCTCGGCGCGCTGGTCGCCGGCGCCGGCTATCTGTCCGCGCGGCTCGACCCCGCGCTGTCCGCCTGGGTCATGCTCGCGGTCTGGGTCATCCTGACCGGCGCCCTGCACCTTGACGGCATGGCCGACGTCGCCGACGCGCTCGGCGCCGCCCATCGGGACAAAACCCGCCTGCTCGCCGTGATGAAGGACCCCCACCTTGGCGTGTTCGGCGTCGTGACCCTGATCCTGCAGTTGAGCGGCAAGGGTGTCCTGCTGATGCTCGCCGCGCGCCAGAACCTGTGGGCGGGCCTCGTGCTGATCCCGGCCTGGAGCCGTCTTGGCATCCTGTACTGGCAGACTCTGCCGCCGCTCGCGCCCGGCATGGCCGAGCGCTTCGCCTGGAAAATCCCGTTCGCGGCGAGGCGCATCGAACTGGCCGCGCTGCTGGCGGCCAGCCTTCTCCTCGCTCCCGCGCTGGTCGCCGCGCCGCTTGTCGCATGGCTGTACCGCCGTTGGCTGACGGCCCGACTGGGGGGTATCACCGGCGATTGCCTGGGCGCCGGCGTGGAGGTGATGGAACTCGCCCTGTTAGGGGTTCTGGTGACCGCCTCATTCCTACCCGGTATCCCGTTGTCTTTTCCATGATGATTCCCAATGCACTCCGGCATCAGTGAGTGCATTTGCAACACTCTGCGTCAAGTCCCCGCCGATCCTTCGGGTAGGGAAAAACGCCCCAACCTGGCCAATGACAATAGCAAGCCCATGAATACAAAAGACTAAATTTAAATAAAATCGATGCATCGGCCAACCACGTCTGATCCAGCCTCGAAAAAGACCTTTCAGCAGTCAGGACAAAAGCATGAAAAGCGTTGACAATAGCGGGTGGAGAAAACGTTACAACGGTATTTTTACCCGAATACCACAACATTAGCCGATAGCAGAGAGACTTTTGCGAGCAAGGAGGAAGCATGACGACGCACTGGATTGTGACCAACCGTGAAGTAGTACTCCGAGATGACAAAGAGGTCGTAAACGAAGACAGCGTCGAAACGCTTCCGACCTTCCGCATTGCCAAATTCGTGGTGCCGGCCTTGCTGGACCCGACCGATGATGACCTGCGCGCCGCCGTGACCTTTGTCACCGACAAGGCCGACGCCAATTATCTGCCTTCCTACGGCGGCAGCAGCGACGACCTGCCCGGCACGGCCCAGCTGTTCTCGAGCGTCTACCAGGCGATGCGCCAGTCGGCCGAGGGCAAGGGCGACACGCTGTGCTTCCTGCACGGCTTCAACCACAGCTGGATCGATTCGCTGCGTCACCTGGTGAAGCTCAGCCAGGTATACACCGACCCGGTCGACAGCCCGGTCTCCCAGATCATCTATTTCTCGTGGCCGTCCACCGGCCGGCGCAGCGACTACTCGCACGACCAGATCACCGCGCTCAACAGCGGCGGCGTGCTGGCCCGCTTGTTCCTGAAGGCCGGCGCATTCTACAAGGTCAATTTCGGCGGACCCAAGCCACTGCCGTACTGCGGACGTCGCCTGCACCTGGCGGTTCACTCGCTGGGCACCCAGGTGCTCGAGTCCTTCTGCCATATCGCCGGAGGTTACGACGGCATGCGGCTGAGCCTGTTCAACGAAATCCTGCTCTTCAACGCCGATTCGGACTGGACCGACCTGGATCAGGGCAAGCCGCTGTCGCACCTGAACGAACTGGCCGAGCGCGTGCACGTTTACAGCAACCACCACGATGAAACCCTGTGGGTCTCGGAAACCACCAAGCACAGCAGCAAGCGCCTGGGACGCCACGGACCGAAGGACATCAACGCCGTGCCGCCGCGCACGCTGGTGGTCGACACCACCAAGACCTTGCCGCCCGCGCCGCTGACCCAGCTGCATCTTGACCGTTTCGCCGAAGTGGCGCAGCGCATCCACGATATCAACGACCTGAGCACCGAATCCCGTCAGGCCATCGTGCACCACTGGGGCTACCTGTTCCGCTCCGACGTGGTCAACGATATCAAGGCCGTGCTGCGCGGCGAGTCGGCGCGCGAGATCGGCAACCGCATCCCGGAGCGCAGCGATCTGTACTCCTTGCGCTGACAGGAACGGCGCGTAGCGCGAGGGAGGCTCCGGCCTCCCTTTTTTCATGGGTATCGATTATCAAATATTCACATAGGGCAGCGATCGGCTTGCCGCCCGCCCCCCATGGTGTACCATTGCCCCTCGCCACCCCCGAAGTACGGGTGACCCGGAGCCGCGAAGACGGCGCAGACCAACCGGGCACATTTTCTTGCTATCAATGAGAGTCCTGTTATGAAAAAGCTGTTTGCTCTTGTCCTCACCCTGCTCGCCCTCTCGGCAAGCCAGACCGTGCTGGCCCG
This sequence comes from Paludibacterium paludis, assembly GCF_018802605.1. Classification (NCBI taxonomy): domain Bacteria; kingdom Pseudomonadati; phylum Pseudomonadota; class Betaproteobacteria; order Neisseriales; family Chromobacteriaceae; genus Paludibacterium; species Paludibacterium paludis. Next base: position 2,993,500 of record NZ_CP069161.1, read on the forward strand.
CCAGTCGCCGCTGGACATTCCCGCGCGCGTGGCATTGACGGCCCCCAAAGGCGATATCGCCCAGACCCGCAACGCCATCGTCAAAGGCAGCGCCATGCTCGGTTGGACCGTGGTGGCGGACGAACCCGGCAAACTGACGCTCAAATACAGCAAGAACGGCAAACACGAAGCCGTGATCGACGCGCTGTACGATGCCGGCGGCTACCAGTTCGCCTATGTCTCCAGCGTCAATCTCAACTACGAAAAAACCGAACAGGGCGAGCGGATACACCCGAACTTCAACCGCTGGCTGGTCAATCTGATCAAATACATCGGCATCGCCTCGGCCAATGCCCCTGCCGGCGCCCCGCAACCGGCCCCGGCGCAGGAGTGAACGCGATCGCGCCATCGACGCACCGGCGCCTTTACGGTATGATCACGCCGTCATTGGGGAGTAGCCGCTCTTCGCTTCGCTGAAGAGGCCCGCGTCAACACACTTGGCCGATCAACGGCCATGGCGCCGGCAGCCCGCGCCTGGCAAGACCTTTGACCGTACCGCCTCCGGAACTGGCCGGGGACGCGGTGCGGTCATTCGTCATGAATCCGGCCAGGGAGTTCACGTGGAAGCATTCCTCATCTCGACGGGCATCGTGGCCCTCGCCGAAATCGGCGATAAAACCCAGCTTCTGGCGTTCATCCTCGCCGCGAAATTCCGCAAACCCCTTCCCATCATTCTGGGCATCCTCGCCGCGACCCTGGTCAACCACGCCTGTGCCGGCGCACTGGGCGCCTGGATCACCTCGCTGCTCGGTCCCCAGACCCTGCGCTGGGTACTGGGCATCTCCTTTCTCGCCATGGCCGCCTGGACCCTGATACCCGACACCTTCGAGGAAAGCGAGGCCCGTTTCGCGCGACTTGGCGTGTTCGGCACCACCCTGATCGCTTTCTTTGTCGCGGAAATGGGCGACAAGACGCAAATCGCCACCGTCGCGCTCGCCGCGCAATACCATTCCATCGTCGCCGTGGTGGCCGGCACCACCCTCGGCATGATGATCGCCAATATCCCGGCCGTTCTTCTGGGTGAGCGCATCGCCAACCGCGTTCCGGTGCGCCTGGTGCACGGCATCGCCGCGGCCATCTTCGCGGTACTTGGCGCGGTCACGCTCGCCGGCGTCCGTTTCGGATTCTGATCCTCCCGCACGGCACGGCGCCATCGCGCCGCGCCGTATTGATTCTCCGCCGGCCATTTAACACCGTTGGTATTTTCAAATACCAACGGTATTCCATTTCAAATTGCCCGTTCCCGTAAAAAAAGGGGACGGAGTCGATAATCCCCATCCCGCTGAAAAACCTTGTTTTCCTGTTGCCAATTTCTCCTCATCGCCCGATACCACTTGATATTTGTCAACCTTCGCCACCCGGCCAATTTCTAAAGTGCTTGCAAGCAGACGGATTTATCCAACGCTAAATGGTTATTCAAAAAAACGGATATTAACCACAGGAGCAGCACTATGGCCTCTGGAAATGCAAGCCAAACCCATAAAATGGGCGTAATGGCACTGACACTGGTAACAGCGTCGAATATGATGGGGTCGGGAGTCTTTATGCTTCCGACGAATTTGGCCGGCGTGGGATCCATTTCCACCTACGGTTGGATCGTGACGATTATCGGGGTAATCGCCCTGGCTCTGGTTTTCGCCAAGAGCAGTCTTTTGACGCCACGGGCCGGCGGTATTGTCGCCTACGCCAATGATGCATTCGGACCGTTCGTCGGCTTCCAGTCGACGATGTGCTACTGGATCAGCGCCTGGATCGGCAACGTGGCCCTGCTGGTCGCCGGCGTCGGTTACCTGAGCTACTTCTTCCCCGCCCTGCACAACCCGATGTACGGCTGCCTCGCCGCCATCGCCATCCTGTGGGCTTTCGTCGTGCTGGGCAGTTTCGGCGCCAAGGTCGCGGGTTCCGCCCAGTCCTTCACCGCGAGCTGCATGCTGGTCGTGGTGCTGGGTGTCGGCCTGGTCGGCTGGTTCTGGTTCAAGCCGCAGCTGTTCCTCGAAGTCTATAACGCCACCGGCAAGAGCGACGGCAACGCCATCATGTCGGCCGCTTCGCTGGCGCTGTGGGGTTTCCTGGGCGTCGAGTCCGCCGTGGTGTCCTCCGGACAGGTCAAGGATCCGGAACGCACCGTGCCCCGCGCCACCGTGTTCGGCCTCTTGATCGCCTCGGCCTGCTATGTATCGAGCTCCACCGTGATCATGGGCATTGTGCCGCACAAGGTGCTGGTCGGCTCCTCCGCGCCGTTCGCCGACGCCGCCCGCTACATGTTCGGCCCGATGGCCGGCAACATCGCCTCGGCGCTCAGCATCATCGCCTGCTTCGGTTCGATTTCCGGCTGGCTGATCCTGCAATCCGAAGCGCCGCGCGCCGGTGCCAAGGCCGGTCTGTTCCCGGAATTCTTCGCTCACGTCAACAAGAACGACGTGCCGATGAAGAGCCTGGTGTTCACGGGCGTGCTGATGACGCTGGTATTGGCGATGACCGCCTCTCCGAATCTGGCCGATCAGTTCAAGATCATCATCCTGATGTCGGTGTTCGCGTCGCTGATGCCTTATATGTACGCGCTGATCGCCCTGCCGGTGATCATGATCTCCAAGAAGATCAACCGCGGCCCGACCTTCATGTTCTACACCGTGCTGGTCGTGATCGGCATGGCCTACAGCATGTTCGCCCTGCTCGGTTCGGGCGCCGACTCCCTGTACTGGGGCACCTTGATGATGGTGCTCACTATTCCGATGTACTCCTATGTGGCTCATAAAAAAGCCAAAAAAGGCGGCGAGATTCTGTTCGCCACCGCAGACGAATCGATTTGATTATTTAACCGGTCACTCAATAACATTCAACCTGACGAGATATTAAAATGCCACTCTCCATCGAAAATCAAAACAAACTGGATGCTTTCTGGGCGTATTGCGTAAAAAACCAGTATTTCAATCTGGGATATCCGGAATCGGCCGACTTCGATTATGGCAACCTGGAACGTTTCATGCGTTTCTCCATTAATAACTGTGGAGACTGGGCCGAATATTGCAACTACCTGCTCAATTCCTTCGATTTCGAAAAAGAAGTCATGGAGTTTTTCGCGGACCTTTTCCGGATTCCGTTCGAGGACAGCTGGGGCTATGTGACCAACGGCGGCACCGAGGGCAATATGTTCGGCTGCTATCTGGCCCGTGAACTGTACCCGGACAGCACCCTGTTCTACTCCAAGGACACGCACTACTCGGTCGCCAAGATCGTCAAGCTCCTGCGCATCAAGTCCCAGGTTGTGGAATCGCTGCCCAACGGCGAAATCGACTACGACGACCTGATGGCCAAGATCAAGGCCAGCGGCGAAGAGCATCCGATCATTTTCGCGAATATCGGCACCACCGTTCTTGGCGCGGTCGACAATATCGACACCATTCAGAACCGCATGACCGCCGCCGGGTTCAAGCGCAGCGATTACTATATTCATGCCGACGCCGCGCTCTCCGGGATGATCCTGCCCTATGTCGACCATCCGCAGCCGTTCAACTTCGCCGACGGCGTCGACTCGATCGGCGTATCGGGTCACAAGATGATCGGCACGCCGATTCCGTGCGGCGTGGTGGTCGCCAAGCGCAGCAACGTCGACAAGATTTCCGTGGAAATCGACTACATCGCCGCCCACGACAAGACCATCACCGGTTCGCGCAACGGCCACACCCCGCTGTTCCTGTGGCAGGCCATCAAGTACTACACCTTCGAAGAGCAGAAGGCGCGCATCGCCCACTGCCTGAAGATGGCCGAGTACGCGGTGGCCCGCTTCAACAAGAACGGCATCGACGCATGGCGCAACGACAACTCCATCACGGTGGTCTTCCCCTGCCCGTCCGAAGAGGTCTGGAAGAAGCACTGCCTGGCCACCTCGCGCGGCTATGCGCACCTGATCACCACGGCGCACCATCTTGACACCGACAAGATCGATGCGCTGATCGAGGATGTGGCCGCCGACAGGAACCGCCGATCGAAAGCGGCCTGACCGAAGGCGCAACGCCTGAGTACTGATTTGACTTGGAAGATGTTGTGATTCGGGACAGCCATGAAGCCTTTCATGCTGTCCCATTTTTTTGCGGCGCAGTTGGTCAAGATCAGAGAATCCGAAGACGAATCACGGTTCAATCCCCCTCTTCGGACAGCCCTCTGCCTTCTGTTCGCGCCGTCAAGGAGTCTGTCATGAGTACGATCCAGTCCATCCGCGGAATGAATGACATCCTGCCGGAGGAAGCCTGCCGCTGGCAGTGGCTCGAAGCCATCGTCCGCCGCGTCACGCACCGTTACGGCTATCAGGAAATCCGCTTGCCCATCCTTGAACCGGTCGCGCTTTTCCAGCGGGCGGTCGGCGACGCCACCGACATCGTGGCCAAGGAAATGTACGATTTCCAGGACAAGAGCGGCGATCACATCACCCTGCGTCCGGAAGGCACCAGCGGCTGCGTGCGCGCCGTCATCGAGCACGGCCTGTGCCACAACCGCACCCAGCGCCTGTGGTACCAGGGCCCGATGTTCCGCTACGAGCGCCCCCAGAAAGGACGCTTCCGCCAGTTCCACCAGTTCGGCGTGGAAACCTTCGGCATGGCCGGCGCCGACATCGACGCCGAACTGATCCTGATGATCCACGATATTTTTCAGGCGCTGGGTCTTGGCGGCCATGTCAGGCTGGAACTCAATTCGCTGGGCACGCCCGACGAGCGCCGCGAGCACCGCGCGGATCTCGTCGCCTATCTGACCGCCCGCAAGGATCAACTGGACGAGGACAGCCTGCGCCGCCTGGAGAGCAACCCGCTACGGGTGCTGGACAGCAAAAATCCCGACATGCAGGCGCTGATCGAGTCGGCGCCGAAACTGCTCGATTACCTCGGCGACGAATCCGCCCGCCACTTCGCCGAGCTGCAAGGGCTGCTCGGCGAAGCGAGCGTGCCCTTCGTGATCAATCCGCGCCTGGTGCGCGGTCTGGACTATTACACGCGCACCGTGTTCGAATGGACCACCGAAGCGCTGGGCTCGCAAGGCACGGTATGCGGCGGCGGACGCTATGACGGGCTGGTCGAGCTGTTCAGCGGCAAACCCCTCCCCGCCTCGGGCTTCGCCTTCGGCATCGAAAGGCTGCTGCTGCTGATCGAAACCGTGGGCACGCAGGCGCCGGTGACCGACGAGCCGGATGTGGTGGTGACCACGTCCTCGCCTGCGGCCAACGTCGACGCCGTGCTGCTCGGCCGGCAGATCCGCCAGGCGTTCGCTCAGTTGAAAGTGCTCAACGACTTTACCGGCGCGAAACTCGCCCGCCAGCATCAGCGCGCGGCCCGCCTGGGCTGCCGCTGGGTCGTCACACTGAACGAAGACGGTTCGGTCGGCGTCTGGTCGCCCGATGAGGACCGGCGCGTGACGGTCGGTCGCGACGCGCTGATCTCCACGCTGAGCGCCTGGACCCAGGCCCGTTGAAACCGGGGCGGGTCCGGCAACGGATCCGCCCCCAGTCCGAGGTGACTGCCCATGCCCCGCAAAGAACGCCTGTTCATTCCCGGCCTGCCGCAACTGATTTACCTGCGCGGCAACAATGGCGAAACCCTGTTCGCCGACGAGGAGGACTACCGGTTTTTTCTGTCCTGCCTGAAAAAGGCCAGCCAGGACTATCACCAGGCCCTGCACGCCTTCGCCTTGCAAGAAGCGCGCATCCACCTGCTGCTGACCTCGCCGGACAAAACCTCGCTGTCGCGCTTCATGCAGCATGTGGGGCGCTGCTACGTACCGTATTTCAACCGCAAGTACCAAAGAACCGGGGCGTTGCTGGAAGGCCGTTACCACAGTTGCATCGTCGAACCGTCGACTTACTTCCTGATTTGTCAGAAATACGTCGAAACGCGGCCCTCCGCGGTCTCCGCCCACGATTACCCCTGGAGCAGCGCCCGCGCGAACGCGGGTTTCGAGGCCCTGGACTTCGTGCGGCCACATGACACACTGGCCGGCCTTGGCCGCACGGACGACGAGCGCCGCGTCCGTTACCGGCAGTTTCTCGCCTCGCCCTTGAGCGGCTCGTTCACCAGCCGCATCGAAGAGTGCCTGCAGCAGAACTGCGTGCTCGGCACCCTGCAGTTTTGCCGCGAGCTGGAGGGAAACATTCATCAATCGGTCAGGCCCCGCCATTCGGGCCGGCCGCGCAAGCATTATCCTAACCGCCTGTCGCACTGGTTCCGCCTGGAACAGGAGGCCCAGGCCTGCCTGACCGGTTACGCCTACCAGGAAATCCGTCTGCCGCTGATCGACGCGAGCGCGCCCTCCGACATGCCGGTCTCGCCCTCCCTTCGCTCGGAAGGCACCATGGCCTGCCTGCGCGCGATCGCGCGCCAGGACAGGATGCATGATACGGCGCGGCTGTGGTACCAGGGACCGATGTTCCGCACTCACCACATGGCCTCCCAGGGCATCGAGCAGTTTCACCAGATC